>JBAYKU010000001.1:0-98009 GCA_041664425.1 Minisyncoccota bacterium
CTTGATCAACAACAAACCAAGAAAGATTTTAGGTTATCGCTCCGCCTTGGAGGTGGCGGAGAAGGCTGGTATATTAACAGGATTAAAAGTGGGAGTGTCCTAATTCTGGGATGAATTTAGGTAAGACCACCTGATGTATATTATATCACATCTGCAGAAAAAAGCAAGTAAAAAGACCTAATACGGCCTCGTTGAGCCATATTAGGTCTTTTTCTTCTTACTATTCGTCTACCCCTGTTACCCGAGGGCCACCTCGACGAGAGGCTGTTTGGCCTCCAATCAGGTATTTACGCGGGTTGTCGCAGAGATCGATAAAGTCGTCAGTGGCTTCGCGGAGTTTGCTACTAGTACTACGACCGAAAGCAATCACCTCCACTTGAACACCCATATTTTCCTTTAGATATTGAACGAGCGGGACAAAGTCGCCATCACCAGACACAATTACCACTGCATCCAGCTTTGGAGCTAGTTTGATAGTGTCGACAGCTAGACCCACATCCCAATCGGCTTTTTTAGAACCACCAGCAAAGATCTGGAGATCTTTGGTTTTAGTTTCGATGCCGGCTTTACCGAGGGCTTCGAGGAAAGCTTTTTCCTCCCCTGTTTCAGTGGTGACGAGATAAGCGAGAGCGCGAATAAGATCGCGACCAGCGACGGCGTCTTTCATAATCGCATTGAAATTGACGCGAGCATGATAGAGATTTTTAGCGCTATGATAAAGGTTTTGGGTATCAATGAAGACGCCCACGCGCTGACCTTTGTGTTTAAATATACTCATATATATCCTCTCTAACTTTTTAGTTATTTATAAAATAGTTGCCTAATAATTTTTTTATATTGTTTCGACCCCAACCTGTCTTTAAAAATCTTTCTCGCATATAGGCATCATGCGAATTAAGAAAGGCTTCATAAAAAATTAACTTAAATTTACCACGTTTCTTGGTTGATGGCACTTTTTGAGAATTATGCAATACAACTCTCTTTTTTAGGTCGCTCGTGCAACCAATGTATAATTCATCATCCTCATCGCTTTTTAGTATATAAACGTATTGCATAATTCGTAACTAAAAAGTTAGGAGGATAAAAATCGACCGAAAATCGAATTGATTTTCCTGCTCATATTATCAGCTAAGAAGAAGTAAAAAACAAATTTGCAACAATCAACCCACCGCGAGGGTGGGTTGCTGCAGTGCTTTTATAAAAAATTAAGCGACAGGACCTTCGTTTTTCTTGTTCTGACCGTCAATGTATTTCTGGTGAGAACGGCGCTTGGCGACGAGCTTGAGCAGGCCACGGCGAGAGTGATTGTCTTTTTTGTGAACTTTCAAATGTTCAGTCAATTCGGCAATCCGTTCGGTCAAAAGAGAGACCTGCACTAGAGAGGAACCAGTATCCTCGTCATTGATGCGAGCCTTTTTGATCAAAACTTGTTTCTTGCTGGTTGATAACATGATGATTGTATATTAGCACGTAGGGCTAAAAAATGCAAGGCCCACACCGTGAACGGCGGGGCCTTGGTGAGATTGTTCATTTTTACCTCCTCTACCCGCGAATACGGGCAAAATAGGGAAAAATGAACTCCGGGTACAGTAGAAAGAACCTGATTCTGTTCCAGAGTGGTTCTTTGGCCATAACTTGGAAGATCGTCTCCCTGTGGGTGGCTCGGAAGATCTTGGGCGTAACCGCCCTTTTAATCTCCTCATATTTTCCTTTGCCATCGCGCTTGACGATAGTTTGGAAAATTTTCTCCAGGATCTCTTTTTCTTTCAATTTTTTCCCTTTCTAGCCCCCAAATTCGGGCTCGAGTTCCTCTGTAGCTTTTTTTACTGCTCCTTTACCACCATAACACAAATCTCTAGTTTTTGCAAATCCTTCCAGAATTTCTTGCCGATTGGGTGATCCTTGGTATTCTTTCTCTACCCAACCACCATATTGCCTAATAGATCTTATTATTTCCTCTTTACTACCCGGTTCACCGAAACAAACAGGTATAAACTCGGCTCGTTTTTATTGATTCCCTTACGGATTCTTTAGAACCCTCGTAAGAAGATTTTATTTGAATCTTCACAAGTTTGTTGCCATCTCTGAATTCAACATCCACTCCTCCATCGTCAAGGCCATCTACTATCCGCCCGTCCAATATATCGGCATAGGCTTGCATTGTGACTTCTCCAACGAAATCAGAGTATCTTCTAGTGGTTTCTTTTAGTCCCTCCTCTTTGTTGGGTGTGATTTCTTCGAGTGTCATATTTAAATAAATCATTACCTGTTAACTAGATAATGATAAACCTTTTTGATAATAAAAAAAGCCCAACTAGGTTGGGTTTGGTGAATTATATTGGTGTGCAGGCAACCCCTGTGAGCTGGCGAACGGAGCAGTCGTCGTATGACGGCAATAGAGATTATTTTCTAGTCTAGTAATTAGATAATCTCTTTTTTTCCACTACTAAATATGCCTTTATTGTGCGACATGGTGATATAATTCACCCTATATGGCAGACATCCAAAAACTCAAACGGGAATTTCTCGAATATATGGAGATTGAGAGAGGGCGGTCGCTCAAAACGGTTGAAAACTATGACCGCTATCTCACTCGTTTGATCAAACAAAGCGACATCAAAGATACTGAGGATATCAATGATGATGTCGTCCGGTCTTTTCGCTTGTGGCTCAATCGTCAGCCTTCGGGTCAGGGCCGAGCTAGGTCCAAGGAGGGCGTCGATAATCTCAAGAAAAATACTCAGAACTACTACCTGATAGCTTTGCGAGTATTTTTGAAATATCTAGCTAAGCGTGGGGTCAAATCCCTCCCGCCAGATAGGATTGAGCTGGCCAAGACCCCAGCCCGTGATCTCGATCTGATTACCGAAGTGGAGCTCTCTCGCCTACTGGCCGCCCCGAGTGGAGCCGAGGTTAAAGATTTGCGGGATAAAGCCATGATGGAACTCCTCTTCTCGACTGGTTTGCGTGTGTCGGAAATGTGTCGTCTCGATCGCGATAGTATCAATATGGCTCGGGATGAGTTTAGTGTCCGCGGTAAGGGTGAAAAAGTCCGCCTGGTTTTTATTTCTGATGGTGCCAAAGCTGTGCTCAAGACTTATCTGGCCAAGCGCAAGGATATGGACGAGGCGATGTTTGTCGGTATTTCTCCTGTAAAATCAAAGGGGCCGAACCACGTAAAATCGCCAAGCTCTCACGGGGCAAGAAGTGAAGGCCGGCTGACTCCGCGTAGTGTGGAGCGGATTGTGAAGCACTATGCTACCAAGGCTGGTATTTCCAAGAAAGTTACTCCCCATACCATTCGTCACTCTTTTGCTACCGACTTATTGCAAAACGGCGCTGATATCCGTTCGGTCCAAATGATGCTCGGCCACGCCAATGTCTCTACTACTCAGATCTATACTCACGTGACGGATAAACATTTGCGGGATATTCACAAGAAATTTCATAATAAGAAATAGGTTATACAGAAATTTATATTGAAAAATAAGGGTAAATTTGTGCTATTGACAAGAAGACGAAACGGGTGTATAATAGTAGCCAGATTAGAATTATCACCTTAACCTAAGTTGGTTAGGGTGTTCGAATAAGTTTGACATCAAATAGGAAAAACGGAAGGAAAAATACCTCATGACAACGGCAACCGCAATACAAAAAGGTTTGGCAGACCTTGACTTTGCCCGCAGTCTGTTCGTCCGGGGAACCGAGTGTCTTGGCTCCGATGAAATCGCAAAGACCTTTGGGGTTAGTGTGGCCCCAGCTCCCGAAGATATCCCACCCATCCCGTTCACGGAAGAGGAATTGATGCGGGCTCGCGAGCTTGGCCAGTTTCTCATACTGTGCGGGCCGGTCAGTATGGCCGAGATGAACAAGGTGCTCGACAACAAGCTCTGCTACGGCAAATTGCTGTACGATACGGACTGGTACCAGGGCGAGAATTTCTACCTGCAGGAGAAGGCCGACTGGCATTGGCGTCTCGTAACCCGCGAAGTGATCCCGGGTTCGGCTGGTCAGAACTATCTCCAGCAGACTCGCACGATCGCGAAGTACCTCGTGGACAAGGTGTACGTGGGGCAGGAATTACCCTCGCGGTATGCCGAAGCCATCGCCGAGCTTGATTGGTGCGAAGATGAGCTCACTGAGCTCATGAAGAGCGACTGGAAAAAGGCTGCCGAGCAATTGGTCACTCTCAAGCTGAATCAGCGGTTTCGGGAAACGCCGGCGCAGGTGCTGTGGAGTGTGGCCTTGTTCAAGAAGATCAACCACGAATACCTTCTCCCCAGTATGTACACCTGGACCAATCAGCGCTCGTCTGGCGGTTACCTCGTCCACGTGGGCTATGCCGATGCTGACGGTGTGCGCGTCTACTTCTACGACCCGAGGAACTCGGACGACTGCCTGGGTGTCCGTTTTTCCCGCAGTGCCTTGGACTTGGAATCGTGATTTCTTGTCCGACTGTATTCTTGTTCTTCCTTTGGCCCGTCTAGGGTCAAAGGCCGTCGCGCCACTTGCTTGTCAGGTGGCGCGATTTTACTTTTTTCAATATAATAAACTTGGCTAATGAAAGGCTGTTTACGAATAGTCTTCGCCACATACACTGCTTATACGATTCTTTGGACAGGTGAAATTGATTTACGGAGTGTCCACAAATTATTACGCGCACGACCTCCTTGATTTGGGACGAAGTGCGTTTGCTATGGCGGAATTGTATAGAAAAACAGAGCGCTCGTCTGACGGTAACCTCGTGAACGTGGGCAATGCCGATGCTGACGGTGTGAACGTCAACAACAACGACCCGAGGAACTCGCACGACCTCCTGGGTGCCCGTTTTTCCTGCAGTGCCGAAGACTTGGAAACTCGAGCTTCGTAACTTGTCCGCTTGTTCTTCCTTTGGCCCGTCCAGGGTCAAAGGCCATCGCGCCACTTGCTTGTCAGGTGGCGCGATTTCTTTTTCAAAAAATTTTTATAAATAGCGAAACCTTCGTAATTATCTGGCATTGCGGTAAGTGATCAAAAATTAACGAGTCGAATAGAAAAATGAAACTGTTTGACGAACTTGCGAGGAGTTTTTCATTTTTCGTTAAATGAGACGACTATAATTTTTGGTCACGTGAGCATTTTGCCAGTAATTATGAAGGTTGAGCGGAGTTTATCCACAGTTTTGTCTTTTGCAGGCTATTGTCCTTTATTATCGGACAGGTGTATACTATCGGACAGAGTTGATCAGGTCTCTGAGCGAAGTGGTATCTAGGCATGTCTTTTAAGACTATTGCCAATAAAAATAGCCAAGTGCTAAACCACAAGATATACGCTTTCAATCAAGTTTTTGATTGGTGGACTGACAGGTTTCTATAAGTGCGTCAGTTTACTTTTTAAGAGTTTGATTTGATTGGTTTCCCCTAACCGATCTAGAGCGCTTGTTCGTTTTTTGGATAGCCATCATTATTAAGCTATCCTCGTTTTCCAGAGCCCGTTTAACGAAGAGGTCCCCCCTACCTTATCGTTGGCCGGGCTCTTGTTGTACCCACCTAAGTTTCTAGCCCTCGTTTTGACAAGTTTTTTAAAAAACTTGTGGGGCTAGAAATTTTGGTGGGTTTTTCCATTACTTGACCCGATGTTTCTCGTGAATCTTTCCCCGTAAAGCCATATTGCATTGGCCACGGGGCAGGTTTAATTAACTTTATGTTTTTTTCGTATTTTCTTAAGTTCTTCTGCTTCCACTTCGTCTTTCTTCTCTTTCCCCTTGTCGGCTAAGGCTTTAATTTCTTCCAGAGGTAAAACAATCAGCTCGCGAGAGCGTTTGGTTAAATATTCAGCAGTGTTTAACTCTGGATTTTCCAAGACTTCTTCTAATAAAGCGTTTAAAATAAAGCCAATTTTAGGTCCTGGAGCTTCACTGAGTTGTTTCATCAAGTCATTGCCATTAATTTTTAGCATTTTAACTGAGGTAGGTGCGCGCATGGCTTCCTCGATCATGGCTTCGTATTGGCGCAAACGATAAGGGTCCTCTTTCGGTCGGCCCATACCGATCCGGTCGCAAGCGCGGAGTTTCATTAGGTCCCAGACTAAATCCTCGCCGACATTCGCAATAATGCGACGAACAGCTGACATGGAAATCTGATCGGGATCACTGAAAAACATATGGTTGCGAACCAGTTTGACCACGGTTTCAATAGTTTGATTGGGATATTTGAGATCAGCCAAGATTTTTTTGGTCATCCTCTCCCCTATGACTTCGTGGCCATAGAAGGTGTTGTCTTTTATTTCTGGGCTAAAACGACGAGATTTTGGTTTGCCAATATCATGAAGCAGGGCAGATAGTCTCACGTGTAACGGCCAGTCGCGATCGGCGGCGTGTTGCACTGAGCGAATCAGGTGTTCCCAAACGGTATAGATATGGCTACGATTTTGTTCAATCCCGATTGATTCAGCTAATTCGGGGATAATAAAGGGTAACAGGCCAATTTTTTCACATGAAACAAGCCCGTCGGCTGGGTTGGCGGACATTAGGAGCTTAGTAAACTCATCTCGAATCCTTTCACGGGAAACATTTTTTAATAAATTCACATTTTTCTTGGCACTAGAGAGAGTGGCTGGTTCAATGGTGAAACCAAGCTGGGCGGAAAAACGCACCGCGCGGATAATTCGCAGGGCATCTTCGGTAAAACGTTCATCAGGTTCACCCACCGCTCTCACCACCCCATCTTTTATGTCCTTTAAACCTTCAAAAATGTCCGTTAGAGCGTTTTTAAGTGGATCGTAGGCCAAAGAGTTGATTGTGAAGTCACGACGCTTTAAATCGTCTTCTAGACGGTCAGAGAAGGTGACCTCATCTGGATGGCGGAAATCGCTATAACCGCCTTCTTTACGAAAGGGAGTAATTTCAACATTACGAAAAGCTAGATTTTCTTCTGTTTCATTGATAACGGTTACAGTGCCAAAAGAATTTTCATAAACTGTTTTGGGAAACAGGGCGACTATTTCTTCTGGCTTGGCATTGGTGGTCAGATCCCAGTCGTGCGGTTCCCTATTCATCAGCAGATCGCGGACACAGCCACCGACCAAATACGCTGAAAAACCCTTATCTTGTAAGGTTTTAGCAATGTTGACGATCTGTTGTGGCACAGTTAATTCTACTTTCATAACCATAATTTTAAACCTTTTTTTGATATTTTACTAATTTTAGTGTAACTTTAAGGAGATAGAATGAGTTAGAAAATAAGAAGTGCCCTCGTGGTGCGACATTGTTTCCTTAGGAGCAAGGCGAGTTAGGAAACAAGAAGTACTCTTGTGGTGCGACATTAGTTTCTTAGGAACGTAGTGAGTTAGAAAATAAGAAGTGCCCTCGTGGTGAAATGGATATCACAACAGTCTTCGGAACTGTCGTTGGGGGTTCGAGTCCCTCCGGGGGCACCAGAATAAACCATTTTTGGTTTATGTAAGGGACGAGAAAAGCGGAGCGTTATGAGGCCAGCAGGCCGAATCGCGAGCTGCGGACACGACAAAAACGAGCGACGGCGAGTTTTTAGTCGCGGAAGAGTCCCTCCGGGGGCACCAGAATAAATGTTTCTCGTGAAAACTTATATTATTGGGCACGTGGCGGAATTGGTATACGCGTACGTCTCAGAAGCGTATGGAGCAATCCATGGGAGTTCAAGTCTCCCCGTGCCCACTAAAAATGATGCCCTGAAAGGGTTATTTTTAGTGGGCACGAGTAAGCCAACTGCTTGGCTTATGAGGGAGATCTTGAAAGACGGAGCGATGCTGAGCTAGCGAAGCACGCGAGTCGGGGTCGAGAGTACTTAGACTTTTATGTGAAAACAATAAAAGACTTAGTAACTCGTGACCTAGTCTCCCCGTGCCCACCTAATACTAGCTGTTTTTATGAACCAATGTTATACTTGTGTATAGTCAGAAACATTGGTTCACATGAGAAAAGATAAACAAACAGCTTATGATTTGAGAGAAAAAGGCTTATCCTATAATGAAATAAGCTCTTCTCTTGGTATTTCTAAAAGCACCTTGTCGGGTTGGTTTAGTGGTGAACAAAGATTTTCCCGGGTTTTGGAAGATAATAAGGAAAAATCAAGGAAAGAAAGCTTGGTTAGGATGAAAATCCTTAATCATGTTCGCCACAACAATCTGGCGGATAAATACAAAAAAGCTGAAAACGAGGCTGTTTTGGAGTTTGAGGAACATAAAGACAATCCCCTGTTTCTCGTTGCCCTAGCTCTATACTGGGGCGAAGGAGACAAAAAAAGTAAATATAATATAAGGATTTCCAACGTGGAACCAGAATTAGTTAGAATTTTTGTTCTTTTTTCTCAACAAATTCTTAAAATAAACAAGGCCAAAATCAAAATTGGCCTGTTGCTATATCCAGATTTAGATGATAATATTTGCAAGAGATATTGGCGAGAAAGCCTGGATCTCGAAGAGTCAAATTTCTATAAAACCATTGTAATTCAAGGGCGGCATCAGATAAATAGATTGAGTTATGGTGTTTGTAGTTTGGGTTTTTCTAGTGCTGAGTTAAAGAAAAAAATGTTAGTTTGGATTAAGTTGCTAGGTCTGCGGTTTGAAGATAAAATATAATAATGCGGGTATGGTTTAGTGGTAGAACATGACATTGCCAATGTTAAGACGGGAGTTCGATTCTCCCTACCCGCACCAATACAAAAGACACTCAGAAATGAGTGTCTTTTGTATTGGTTGAAAAACAAAGCTCAAAACCTCTCATTGGACAAAAATGTGGATAACATTGGGGGTAATGTGTATAACGGACGCGTTTCCTTGAGAGCTATATTTTGGCTCAACTGCAATAATATGGCCTTAAATAAAGGCGTTTTGACCTTTTCCTTTAAATTGTCTCTGAAGGCAGTCTTTTATTTAGCAAGTGTTTCATATGAAACACTTGCTAGGGAGAAAGGAAAAAAAGCGCCCTAGAATGTTTCCCGTGAAAGCTTTTTTAACTTATAATATTGTAGATGGATAACCGAACAGAAAAAAGACGAATAGGGGACTTGGGGGAGAGTTTGGCTTGTGACTGGTTAAAGAAACAAGGTTTCAGGATCTTGGAGCGAAATTACCTGACCAAGTTTGGTGAGATTGATATCATTGGCCAAAAATCAGGCCAAATCGTCTTTTTTGAGGTTAAAACTGTTACATCCACCGTCGCCAAGGCGATTGTGGACAAGCGTGGCAACATAAGTGGCTTAACGAATAATGTTACACGTGAAAGTGTAGTAGGTGATTATTATGAACCAGAAGACAATATTCATCCCTGGAAGCTAAAAAGACTGGCCAGAACTATTGAGATCTATCTATCGGACAAAGATATTGATGAAGAAGTCGATTGGCAACTAGATAGCTTGGCTATTTATCTGGACCAAGAGGGGAGACTGTTGCGGGTAGAAAGGTTGGAGGATATATTTTAAATACTTTTTGTCGTTTGACTTTTACCTTGGATTTGCTCTAATTAAAAAGGAAATTGGCCACGTTTTTTCGAATTTGGTCGGAGAACGATGGCTAATAGGAAGGGGAGTCTATATGGTTGGAAGAGATGGAGATCCTATCTTTAAGCCGGGCCATGTCCCGGAAGTGAAACCTGGGGTCGTCGCCACGTCGCCTACCAACAAGTGGTTTCACTTGAGGCAGGCGGGAATCAAGGTGGGTGACCTTGGTCGGACAACGCCGAACCTTGCCAATGCGCAGTTGCGCAAGAAGGCCAACCGGTCTGGTGTGGATTACCACACAGACAAAAACAAGGTTTTTGAGGTTGAGACGGATTCTCGCCATCGGGAATAGCGTTGTTGTTGGACGTTTTTTCAGCCCAGTAGTGAGACTTCGTCTCGCTACTGGGTGTTGTTGTTTTTGCTCTTTTAAATATATGATGTAGATACAGATGAAGAAAAAAATAACCAAAACAATCAAAATCAAAGACAACGGGGAGAAACTGGTGGATATTAAGAAATATTGCCCGGGGGTAAAAATAAATCTCGATGATCGGCGAATGAGACTGGAAAAGACGGCTTTCGTGCGGGAGACTGTCGCCAAGATGCTAGCCCAGGCCCAAAAGCACCTACCGAGGGGCTGGAATTTTGTTATTCGTGATGCTTGGCGTCCGCGCTATGTTCAGGTCTATACTTTTTACTATTTTATCAAAATGTTCAAAGCTAAAAATCCTAATTGGAGCGAAGGGCGCGTACTCGAGGAGGTTGATAAATATGTGGCGGATTGGCGGGGGGATAAAGCTTCGGGACATATGACGGGCGGAGCGGTTGATTTGCGACTGGTAGATAAAAAGGGGAGACGGGTGCCCATGCGGGCCAAAGAGCTGACTTATCAAGAAAATGCTTTACCTTTATGTGATAAATTGCCGGCTTATCTGAAGAAAAATAGACTGATCTTTTTTGAAGCAATGAAAAAGGCCGGCTTTACCGGCTGCCATAATGAATTTTGGCATTGGTCCTGTGGTGATCACCGCTCCGCGGGGATTGAAGGCAAAAAGCAGGCTATTTACGGAGTTATCGACAAAAATATTTATAATCTAGAACCCTGCCCCTGCAATAGCGGAAAAAAATTCGTGGAGTGCCATGGTATAGAGTAGTCTTTTGATTCTCTAAATTCCAAAACTTTTTACTCGGCACACCTATTTGAGGGTACGGTTTTTTCGAAGCTTGAAAAAACCTGAAGTGTTCGACTCGACAGTCTCACAACCCCCTCAAATAGGTGCGCCTTCGACAAGTTTTGGAATTTAGAGCAAGAGTGGCAATTTGGGGTATTGAGGCTTTAAAATAAGAATATTATATGTTAGATTAGGAAGATTGCGGGCTGTAGTATAGCGGTAGTATACATGCTTTGGGAGCATGAAGTCAGGGTTCGACTCCCTGCAGCCCGAACGAAGAAAGAATAGATAAAGTAAATTATCCCACTGTGTTCTTAACCGGGCGCTTCTTTTTGCTGTATTTTACAAAATGGTTCAGAACTGGTATTTTATCGGAGGAAGAGAATTCCCAACAAGGAGAAGATATATGCGTGAGGAAAATGGAAAAAGTGGGAACGATCCGTTGGTTGATTCCCCGGAAGGCCCGAACACTCCTCAATGGGTGGGGGCGATAAACAGACTGATCGAGTGGGAAAAAGCCGGAAAAATCTCCGAGGAGGAGTGCATTGAAATGACCGGCATGATCAGAAATGTTCAGCTGGCCGAGTACATCAGGGCCACGAACAACATGACAACGCTGCCATGTTCGTAGCAAAAACCCGCCTAAGACATTCTGTTGTACAACAGGCTCGTCATAAGGCGGGTTTGTTGTTTGTAAATTAAAACTGTTGTCCTCTCGGCAGGAATCGAACCTGCATCGCAAGCTTCGGAGGCCTGCATTCTATCTTCACCCACCCATCTTTGTGCCCCCACGAGGAATCGAACCTCGATTTTGGGATTCGGAATCCCACGTTCTATCCGTTGAACTACAGGGACATGGGACACAAAGATGGGCGGGCAAGTTAAACTACGAGAGGAAACCAAAAAATATTTGGTATCTTGCGTTCGGGCTGCCGAGAATTGAACTCGGTCTATACCCACCTTCACCCTCTCATCTTTTGCGAAAGTTGGTCGGGATGCCGAGAATCGAACTCGGGTCATACGCACCCCATGCGTACATACTACCATTGTACTACACCCCGCTAGGGGCAAAAGATGTTAGGGCAAGTGGGCACGTACTACCGGTATACTACAGCCCGTTTTTTTTTGTTTCGGGTTTTGTCGGGCTGCAGGGAATGTCACTGCTCGCTCGATTAACTTGCTGCGCTTTCAAAACCCACGGTTTTGAATAATTTCCTTCACGGGAGGGCACCCAGTCCTCCCGACCCCACCTCTGAGGTTCGAATCCCTGCAGTCAAAAAACAAAAACTAAGATTTTTGTTTTTTGTCGGGCTGCAGGGATTCGAACCCTGAGTCTCACGAACCTTCACCCTTTCAAACTTTTTGCCGGTCGGGATGCCGGGATTCGAACCCGGAGTCTCACGAACCCGAATCGTAAATGTTACCGTTACACCACATCCCGGTCAAAAGTTTGTTAGGGCAGGTCGTGAATGTTACCGTTACACTACAGCCCGATATTTCGACACTATACCATTTTTCCTTTAAAATTCCAGATTATTTTTTTATTTGTGTTTGTTTTTTATCCGTGCTATACTTTGGGCTAGTTGTAAGTTTTCTCTTTAGAGTTAAAGTTTCTTATGCTTGATCGCAAGGTCAACCGCAAGGTGTAAGGCGTAGGGAAGGGTCTAAGTGAGGAGGTCGCCTTACACGCAAGTTTACCCTATAGAATAGCGAAGCTAATTTGTTTAGCAAATTTATTCGATAGGGTTAAGATAAAAACACAATGGCTAAGAAGCTTTACGTTGGTGGTTTGCCTTACAGCTCCACTGACGCCGATCTCCGCCAGGCGTTTGAACAAGCCGGTACGGTTGAATCAGCTACGATCATTATGGATCGTGCTACCAACCGTTCGAAGGGTTTTGGTTTCGTCGAAATGTCTTCCGATGAGGAAGCTCAGAAGGCGATCGAGCTCTGGAATGGCAAAGACTTTGATGGTCGTCGTCTCACCGTAAATGAGGCCCGCCCACTCGAAGAACGTCCTCGCCGTGACAATTTCCGTGGCAATAGCAACGGAGGTTATCGTGGTGGTAACAACAGCAATAACAACAACTGGTAATTTCCAGCCGAAACCAAAAACCCCGCGTCTTACGACGCGGGGTTTTTGGTTTTTTTTAGAGAAGAACTGGAGCCGGCATGTGATTGTCGGCTCCGTTAGGCTATGACAGCCTCAGGATATCTCGCGCCCTTCTGGTCAAGAAATTGCTTGGCTTTTTCGCATATTTGAATCTTCTGGCACCAAGTTCTTTTTTGCCACCAATCAGCAAACCTTGTCGCTTCCCCCTTAGTGATAAAGCGAAGGGTTGCTTCGGTGTCAGTTGGGTCGTGATCTACCTCTTCCCCCGTAAACCAGCGATTGTCCGGCCCAACCATCGTAGCGATCTGGACCGTCATCTTCATACGCAGGTCTTCGGCGTTACTAATGATATACAAAATGGACCTCCTCTCTACTCTGGTCTAGTTGAGACCAATCTGACTTTGATTTTATACCCAAATTATTTTTTGTAAAATTTGTCTGTGAATATCTTTACTCCACTGTGGTTAATCTGTTTTACCCGCCAAACTTTTTTTGTGGATGAAAAAGTGATTTGTGTTAAAATAGATAGCAAGGATTTTTTGTCGAAAATTTTAAAAAACTAAAAAGTTAAGCGGATAAATGATTTACGGAATACTCATTATTGCCATTAGTTGGATTTTTCTGGCGACGCGTTTTTATCGCAACCACCTCGTGATTAATCCTTGGTTTTTGCGTTTATATGCTCTCGGAGCTTTGATTATTTTTCTCGATTCATTTTCTTTCCGTCATTTAGGTTTGTTGCCAGTGGCGTCAGCTATTAACTTGATTGTTCCTCTGTATATTTTGTGGAAAGTAGGGAGGTAGAATTCAAAACAACCGGCCGTTCGCGAAGCGAACGGCCGGTTGTTTTTGTTTCTATTTGTAAATCTTTTTAATCAGCGGATTAATTCGAGTGATGACTTCATAGTGAGAAGTCTTGTTCCAACCGGCGAATTCTTCGGCACTGATTTCTCCACCGAGCAGGATTACTTCGTCACCCACTTTGGTCCATGGAAGGTGAGTAATATCAATGATAATCATATCCATACAAACTCGGCCGATAACTTTGGCGCGATGGCCACCGATGGCTACTTTGCCAATGCTAGATAGAGCGCGAGGGTAGCCGTGCCAATAGCCGATGGGTAAAATCGCCATCTTGGAATCACGCTTTAATTTTTCGGTAAAAGAATAGCTGACAGCTTCACTTTTGCTAACCGTTTTTATTTCGCTAACGATAGTTTTCCAGGTCAGAGCTGGTTTGAGTTTGAGATTTTTTCGTGACTTATTTTTTTCGGCTAGTTCGGCGCTGGGATAGTAACCATAGAGGCCGATGCCAATGCGGACCATCTCGACTGGTAAATCAGCATAGGCGAGTGAGCCACCAGTGGCGCCGAGGTGGCTGAGAAGTTTGGCGAAACCAGCTTCGGCCAAGAGGTTTTTGGCGACAGTAAAAATCTCGATTTGTTTTTTGGTTTTGGCTTGGAATTTTTTCTCAGCTGGAGCAGCGAGGTGGCTATAAACACCCTCGATTTTTAGATTGGCTGGCAGAGTTTTTAGTTCTTTGATGAGGGTCGGAAACTCTCGGAGTTGGAAACCTTGGCGGTGCATCCCCGTGTCGATTTTTAAGTGAACACCCAAGTTTTTTCTGGGATTAGCTAGAGCAAACTTTTTTAAGTTTTTGATTTGATCAAAAGAGGATAGAGAGATGATGATTTTTTTCTGACTGGCTTCGGCTAAATATTCTGGCAGGGTGTAGCCGAGGACGAGGATGGGT
Organism: Minisyncoccota bacterium; assembly: GCA_041664425.1. Classification (GTDB taxonomy): domain Bacteria; phylum Patescibacteriota; class Minisyncoccia; order Phycocordibacterales; family XYD1-FULL-46-19; genus XYB1-FULL-42-16. The sequence goes on from JBAYKU010000001.1 coordinate 14,494, forward strand.
TTTTTGATACTGGCTCGGCGCAGGGCGAGGGCCTCGGTCATGGAATCAACGCCGAGATAGTCAGCGCCAGCCTTGGCAAAGACTTGCGAAGCTTCGATTAGGTTGTGACCATAGGCATTGGATTTGACGACGGCCAGTAGTTTTTTCTGGCCGGCTAATCGGCGGAAAACTCGATAATTATTAAGCAGGGCTTTAGTGTCGATTTCTATCCAGGTGCGGAGAAAAGGTTGCTTCATGTTTTAAAAGTTACCGCAAAAGGGGAGTTGTGGCAAATTGCCGTAACGGCCTATTTTTGCTAGGATTTGTATTGTTAGTTTTGCGGGATTAGTTTATCGGTAAAATAACAGTTTTCCAAACTGTGGTGGAGGGTTCGACTCCCTCATCCCGCACAAAAATACAAAAGCCAATCTCGAGATTGGCTTTTGTATTGCGGGATGAGGGAGTCGAACCGAGTGGGGTCGGGAGAACATCTGGTCTCCCGTGCAGGAAGGCAGCGGAGCGTTGGAAAACCGTCGGTTTCCAAGAAGTGAGACATCCCTACTCATATCTTTTTTTAAAAAAGACTTAGTAACTCGTGACCGACTCTCATCCCGCACCCAACAAAAAACCACCCGCTTGGGTGGTTTTTTTAGTTTTTGCATAGGACTACCCTATGTAAATTTATGGTAAGTTCTAATGATTAGCATAGCCACCAAAGCTACACCGCTTGGGATCAATGAGGTCAGGGGATTGTCGGTTATAAATTTTAATGTCAACCCAACAATAAAGGTTGCTGTGCCAGCAATGAGAAAAGTGTTAATCTCAAGGGTGTTTGGTTTTAATATCAAAGAAATGAGTAGTGCTGATCCAATTACTGATATTAGTGATATGAGGGCGAATACAGAAGACAGAAAGGAGAATAAGTATAAAGACGCAACAGCAGAGACCACTATCCCTAAAAGCGTGAACAATCTAGTTGATTGAACGATTTTTTCTTCGGTTATTTTTCTCATTTTTGCGACGAGAACCCCTATGGCAAAAGCGCTTGAATCAATTGTCCCCATAAAAGCAGCGATGAGAGAAACAATAAGTAATGATCCAAGCCATTCTGGCAGTGCACCTAAAACTCCTGCTGTGAACAAATTTGATGGATCTGCGATAACTCCAGCAAACTTAAAGTTAATCCCGAGGTAGGTGATGGCACCCGCTACTGCAGCGATTAGAAAAAAAGATGCAATAAGTCCTTTTTTAAGAGATCTAGCGTCTCTGCTGGCAAAAACTCTCTGAAAACTTTCTGCCTGGCCAAGGAGGCTAAAAAATTGCAACAGGGCCAAACCGATGGCAAACCAGAATTGTGACGGATCGAAAGCTGTTGGTATTTTTTCCAGAGTAAAGTTGGTCGGAAAAACAAAGATGGTGAGAATAATTGGTAGCATTAATATGCCTTGGAAGATGTCTGTTTTGACCGAAGCTTTGAAACCTCCGAACCAGAGATAAAAACAGACTACCCCGGTGGTAATCAAGAGAGCTGTAATTTTTCCAACATGAAGCAGGGTAGAGAAGAGGCCAGTGTTTACAAAAATTTGAAGAACAAGAAAAAGCAATAAGCAACCACACAAGATCAAATTAACAAAGATTTTACTAGATTGACCGTATTTTAAGCCGAAATAGTCTCCCACAGAGAGAAGGTTGTGTTCTTTTTGTAATGGAACAAGCTGTTTTTTGTAAAAAAAGTACAAGACAACAAAAGCCATTCCAGCCCCAACAAAGGCCATTAAATACCAAAAACCATATAGATAAGAAAAAGTAACTCCCAAAACAAAGTTATAGCCCGTCAGTAGTGAGGCAAAGGTTGTCCAGGTGGATTCTGTGGCGGAGAGATTTTTATTGCTATTAATATATTCTCGCTCTGTTTCTCGGCGAGAAGAAAACCAAGTTATAAATGCGAGCGACCCCAAATATAGAGCCAAATAAAAAATAACCATATTATTCATATGTCCTCAATTTAACCATATTGTCGTCAAAAAACGGATGAAAAATGGTGTGATGAAAAATAAGCTTACCTATAATCATATTCTGTAAATCTATTGACAAATATTTTGTCAATAGATACTATCTAATAATATGATTAGTTTAGACGAATTGGATAATAAAATTTTAGCAGAGCTTGGAAAAAAGCCATCGTACCCCTCAAAAATTTCAAGAAAATTGGGAGTTTTGAGAACAACAATCCATTATCGTCTGAGTAAATTAGCCGGGGCTGGTTTGGCAAAAAAAATAATTGACGGTAGAAAATCAATTTGGAGTCCTATTTATAAAAATACGCATAATAAAAATCTATACAGGGTTTATGAGGGAAGAAAAATCGTTCAGGCCTATAGGCAATTATTAAACTTGCCACGTCAGACTATAGTTTTTGTTATCCAGGGAAGCGGGGCAGCTAAAAGTGAATTAGATAATTTACCACCTCTTTTTATTAAGGAGGCACATCGAATACTCAAGAAGAAAGAAATTATTATGAAAGGGATTCTTAATGAGAAGACCCTTAGTCATTTTGATCAATTGGGCAAGGATTTAGTGGATTCTCATATTGGTCGACCTCAGGGTATAAAAATGTTTTCGGGGGATGAATTTATTAGTAATGGGGAAATAATGTCTACTGATAAATTTTTATTATTATCAAACCCCCAATCAGGCCATGCCCTAATAATAAAAGATCATGGAATTACAAAAATTATAAATGATATGTTTAAAACGCTCTTTGATCTATTGGATGGCAATAAAACTTTTGACTTGAATTACTATCTGAAAAATAAAATAAAATAAAACCAAAAAACCACCCGCTTGGGTGGTTTTTTGGTTTTATATAGGACTCACCTATGTAAATTTTTAGCTTAGATCAAGAACGCAATAATCAAGAGAGCCACAATGTTCAAGATTTTGATCATCGGATTGATGGCTGGACCAGCGGTGTCCTTGTAAGGATCACCGACGGTGTCACCAGTGACGGCCGCCTTGTGGGCGTCGCTACCTTTACCACCATGATTGCCGAGTTCAATATACTTTTTGGCATTGTCCCAAGCGCCACCACCAGAAGTCATAGAGATGGCCACGAAGAGACCAGTGACGATACTACCGACGAGCAAGCCGCCGAGAGCGACTGGGCCGAGAGTAAAACCAACCAAGACTGGAGCCAAGACTGGAATCAAAGCGGGAATAATCATTTGCTTGAGAGCGGCCGAGGTGACGATGTCGACACAGCGAGCATAGTCAGGCTTGGCGGTGCCAGCCATAATGCCAGGGATTTCACGGAATTGGCGACGGACTTCATTGACGACTTCACCAGCGGCTTTACCGACAGCTTCCATAGAAAGAGCGGCGAAGTAGTAGGGAAGTAAACCACCAATAAACAAACCGACGATTACTTTTGGATCACTGAGAGAGAAAACCAAATTGCCAGCCTCCTGAGTATAGGAAGCAAAGAGGACGAGAGCGGCTAGACCAGCGGAACCAATAGCATAACCCTTGGTGACGGCTTTGGTGGTATTGCCGACGGCATCGAGCGGGTCGGTGACATCACGGACTTCTTTTGGTAGCTCGGACATTTCCGCAATACCACCAGCGTTGTCAGTGATTGGACCATAAGCGTCGATAGCGACGATAATACCAGCCATCGAGAGCATACTCATAGCGGCAATCGCAATACCATAGAGACCGGCGAGATGATAAGCCACCAAAATACCGGCGACAATAGTCAGGAGAGGCATAGCGGTCGACTTCATCGACATGGCCAAACCTTGGATGATGTTGGTACCATGACCGGAAACCGAAGCATCAGCAATCGAACGAACTGGTTTGAAATCAGTCGAAGTGTAGTACTCAGTAATCATAACCAAGAAAGCAGTCACTCCGAGACCAACTAAAGCGGCACCGAAAAGCTGGGAGACAGAATAAATACCATTGTTACCCATCAACATTTTGGTAATGGGGTAGAAAGTAGCAGCCGAGATAATACCAGCGACCGCTAGGCCTTTGTAGAGAGCACCCATAATGTTTTGGCTCTTGCCCATACGGACGAACCAGGTACCGATAATGGAGGAAATGATGGCCGCGCCACCGAGAACGAGTGGATAGATGATAGCGTCACCGCTCATTTTGAACAGCGGAGCACCGATAATCATAGTGGCGATGGTAGTGACGGCATAAGTTTCAAACAAGTCAGCGGCCATACCAGCACAGTCGCCGACGTTGTCGCCAACGTTGTCAGCAATAACGCCAGGATTGCGAGGATCATCCTCAGGAATACCGGCTTCGACTTTACCGACTAGGTCAGTACCGACGTCAGCGGCTTTGGTAAAGATACCACCACCGAGACGAGCAAAGATGGAAATTAAGCTCGCGCCGAAACCGAGACCAATCAAAGAAGTGACATCTTTGGTGATAGCGTAGAAACCAGTGACACCGAGCAGGGCCAAGCCGACAACCATCAGACCAGTGACAGAACCGCCACGGAAGGCGAGAGTCAGAGCTTCGTTAATGCCTTTGCGCGCGGCTTCGGTGGTGCGGACGTTGGTGCGAACCGAGACGTTCATCCCAATGAAGCCAGCTAGGGCCGAGAGAACTGCCCCGACCAAGAAACCAATAGCCATGGTGACCCCCAAAGTCAGCCACAAAACGACGAATAAAATAGCGGCAATAATACCGATAGTGCGGTACTGGCGGTTCAAGTAAGCTTTGGCTCCCTCTTGGATAGCCTTGGCGATTTCTTGCATACGCTCATTGCCGGCTGGTTTTTTCATAATTAAACCAACCAAAAACAGCCCATAGACGATCGCTACGATCGAAGCAAACAGGGCAAATGCAATATATGGATCCATATAAACTAATTAATAACTAAGCTTGTAAAGACTTTTAAAGTGTTTATATCCTACCATATTTTGGGGTTTTGGCTAGATTCACCCTTAATTTCTCATGTCACAAAACTTTTTACTCGGCAAGCTCTTTAAAAGGGTACGCTTTTTTCTTGCCCTATGGAATAAATTTGTTCAAAAACTTTCTTAATTTCAAAACCCAGACCCAAGCGGAACCTTTTGAAATTAAGTAAGTTTTTTTGACAAATTTCGCTTCGCTATTCTATAGGGTGAACTTAGAAAATCCTGAAGTTTTCGCGCCGTCGCGCTCAAAACCCCCTTTAAAAGGTGAGCCTTCGACAAGTTTTGTTGCGAAATTAGACTGGTCACGAAAAAATCCCCTCAAGGGGGATTTTTTCGTGCAGTGACAATCTTATTGGAGAGCGGCGTTGGAATCCTTTGGGGATGGAAACGGCGCGTTGTGTTCTGGGTGGCCGGTGGGCCACTCATATTCCAAAAAGATAGCCATGGTGTCGCCTTTGGCGACCTATCTTACTTAACTGTATCCTTCAATGCTTTGGCCGGGCGAAACTTTGGCACCCTCATGGCCGGAACATTGACCGATTCACCAGTTCGTGGATTACGAGCGGTGCGGGCGGCGCGAGTCTTGGCTGAAAAAATGCCGAGACCAGCAATGGAAACTTCATCACCTTTCTTGAGAGTTTTGGTGATTGATTCGATGACTACATCAACGGCTTTCTCGGCTCCAGCTTTGGTTCCGCCGATCGATTCGTGGATGGCATCGATGATAGCTTGCTTGTTCATGACGCTCACTTTTTTATAATTACTAATGAGACGACCTTGATTCCCCTAAGGCAAGTATAGTATTAAGCCATTTTTTAGGCAAGGCCAGGGCCCAGATATTGACGTCCTGGCCTTGCTCGTGTCACAAACTAAAAATGTTAGCCAGAGCGGCTAACATTTTTCGTAAAATAATTTTTCTGCGTAAATCTGCGTTTACCCGCCTAAGTTTCTGTTTTTTATCCGCCAAAGTTTCACCTACCAAAATTTTTCTGAGAAAAACTTAGGCAGGCAAGAAACTTAAGTGGACAAGAAATTTTGGCGGGTGAATCTGCGTCCGAAATCTGCGTTTTGTTAGCGAGCGTAATCGATCACCCTCGTCTCCCGAATGATAGTAATCTTGATTTCGCCTGGGTATTTGAGATCTTGCTCAATGCGAGTAGCGATTTCACGGCCTAACTGACGAGCTTCGAGGTCATTAACATTTTCTGGACGGACGAAGACTCGAATTTCTCTACCAGCGGCAATGGCATATGACTTATCAATACCGGAGAAGGAATTAGCAATATCTTCGAGATCCTTCAGGCGTTTCAGATAATTTTCGACACTATCACGACGAGCGCCTGGTCGAGAACCGGAAATAGCGTCGGCTACTTTCACAATTACAGACTCTAGGGTTTCATAAGCATACTCCTCGTGATGGGATTGCATGGCTTTGATGATCGCTTCGCTGGCGTTGAATTTTTCAAGAATTCTTTTGCCAATCTCAACGTGAGTGCCAGGAATTTCATGATCAACCGCTTTACCAATGTCGTGAAGGAGGGCGCCAGCTCGAGAGACTTGGATATCAGCTCCGAGTTCCTCAGCGAGCATACCGGCTAGATGGGACATTTCGATCGAGTGTTGGAGGACATTTTGGCCATAGCTAGTGCGAAAATGTAGGCGACCGAGAATAATCAAAATACGAGGATCGAGATTGAAAACTCCAGCCTCATAAGCGGCTTGCTCACCTTTTTCCTTGATGATCTTGGAGATTTCTTCCTTGGCTTTTTCGACTAATTCTTCAATTTTGGCTGGCTGGATACGGCCATCGGCGATGAGATTTTCGAGAGCTACCCGAGCAATCTGGCGACGAACGGGATCAAAAGAGGAGAGGACGATTGAGCCTGGGGTATCGTCAATGATAACTTCGACTCCAGTGGCTTTTTCGAAAGAGCGAATGTTTCGGCCTTCCTTGCCGATAATCTTACCTTTGATATCGTCAGAGGGGATATCAACAGTGGTGGACATGACTTCCGGCACGGTGCTAGTAGAAAGGCGTTGAATAATGGTCGAAATCATTTCCTTGGCCTTTTGTTCTAGTTTTTCAGCTCCAAATTGCTCCATTTTATGGAGTCGGACCAAAATATCTTCTTCTTGGTCTTTTTCAATTGTTCTGATCAATTCCTCTTTAGCTGAATCAGCAGACAAACCAGAAACTCTTTCTAGCTCTTGTAATTTTTCAACTGCCGCTAAATCGATTTTTTCTTTGATTACCTTTATATCCTCAACCTTTTTCTTGAGGGATTCGGCTTCGCGGTCAATATCGGTTTGGCGTTTGTCGAGTAATTCGTCCTTTTGGATCAGACGATCTTCTAACTTTTTGAGTGGAGCAAGTTTTTCTCGCTCCTTGGTTTCAGCTCCGGAGACAATCTTCTCGGCCTCAGTTTGGGCTGTTTCGATGATCTTTTGGGCTTCGCCTTTGGCATCAAGCAGGGTCTGCTTGACCATCAGTTCCACTGAACCCTTTTGACTAAGCAAAAGGAGCCAACGGAAAACATAACCAATGATTGCTCCACCGACACCGGCGCCAGCAATGATCAGAATGGCTTCTTTAGTTAAATTCATAAGCGTTTTCTCCCGCTTATTGCCTTAGAAACTATGCCCAATTAAGGATAGTCGGTCTCTGTTTCAGAGCTAGACTGAGTCGAATTTCTTTTTCTAAGAAGTTGGAAGGCATAGATTGAAAAGTTTTAAGCAGTTTCAGACTAAAAATTATAATAAATGAACATTTATATTATATCAGGGTCAGGTAGACTTGTCTAATTTGTGCTGGCTGAGCAGCCGTCGCGTAAAAAAATAGGGCAAAACAGGGAGTGGGTCGTTTGCGCCCCTCCCTGTGTTTCAGATAGTCGATTAGTCCTAAGCATGGACTAATTCAACCGAAAATCTTTCCACGATCGCCTTAGCCTCTTCTTGGTTCAGAATGATATCCTGATAATCCTCAATCCATTTCTGGGTCTCCTTATCCCTTCTCAGGAAAGCAATGGCCGCCAATAACTTCCATTCGTCGGGGACTCGGATTTCCCTTCCAAGTTCTGGTCTCAGGGATAAGACTGTTTTCAGGTCTCCATCCCTAATGGCTTTTGCCATTTCATCCTCAACGTTTCTTGCTACCATGGTAGACATCTCGTAGCCTCCTTCTGGCTGTCGATAAATTATTACATACTGTGATAAGAACCGTAGTCCTCTAATTTTATAGCCCAATCGGGGTATTAAGGCTAATTTAAAAGTGGATAGCGAGTTTTACAAAACAACCCCCGACCCTTCGTAAAGGGTCGGGGGGTTGTTTTTTCACTTATTTCTTCACCTTAATGATATCGTCAATCACTCCGTACTTCTTTGCCTCTTCAGATGACATGTAGAAGTCGCGATCAACATCTTTTTCGACTTGGGAAACCGGCTTGCCGGTGTTTTGAGCCATCATTTTGATCAAATTGTCTTTGGTCTTCAAAATGTGTTTGGCGGTGATAGCAATATCAGAAGCTTGGCCATCGGCACCACCGAGAGGCTGGTGGATCATCACTTCGGCATTTGGTAGAGCATAGCGCTTGCCTTTTTTACCAGAAGAGAGGACCCAAGCACCGCCCGAAGCGGCCATACCGACACAGACAGTAGAAACATCAGCTTTGACGGTATTCATGGTGTCGATGATGGCGAGAGTGGAAGTGACCGAGCCACCAGGAGAATTGACATACAGAGTGATATCTTTTTTAGGGTCTTCGGCATCGAGGAAGAGAAGCTGGGCAATAATAATATTGGCCATATTGTCATCAATCGGTCCGCCGAGGAAAATAATCCGCTCGCGCAAGAGGCGAGAGTAGATGTCATAAGCGCGTTCACCAAATTGCGATTTCTCAATAACTGTTGGAATTAACATATAATTTATAAGATTTTAAGTTTGTAAGTCGACCAATTTTTTATTTGCAATTTTCTAGAAATTCGAAAGTTTTTTCGTGAGCGATGACCGTCTCGGCATAGGCTCGTAGTCTCTCTGGATCAGCATCGGCATAGTGGGTCGAGAGATAATCGACTTCTTTGTCGAGCTCTTCGGCTGGTACCTGGATTTTTTCGGCTTTAGTCAGAGCATCGAGGATTAAACCAAAACCAACTCTTTTCTCGGCATCTTTTTGCCAGTCTTTCTTTAAATCCTCGCGAGTCTTTTTCAGGTGAGTGAGATAGTCATCAAATTTTAGACCCATTTGTCCAATCTGTCCCTCCAATTCCCCAAACATTTTTTGCAATTCACTTTCAATTAAAACCGGGGAGAGTTCAAACTTGGCAGCTTTTTGGATTTCATCGACAATTTTCAGGCGATGCTTTTCTTTGGCCCGCATTTCTTTCTCCATTTTAATACTAGCGCGAAGCTTGGCTTTGAGATCTTCTAGTCCGTCAAACTTGCCAATCGATTTAGCCCAATCGTCATTGATTTCTGGTAAAACCACCTCAGCTTCATGGTCGTGATCGCAAGTTTCACCTTCTTTGTGCTCGTGATGGTGGTGAGAAGAGCGCTGACGGATTTCCTCCAGGGCTTTAGTGACTTCTTCGTCACCAATCTCAATCGCCTCGGCTTTCTCTGTATTTTGTTTACTGGCGATCTTTTTGTAATCAGGCAAAGTGACTTCTGGTACGATGGCGGTTTTAATTTTAAAACAAAGAGGATTATCCAGAGCAATTTTAGTAATTTGAATGTTGGGCCGGCCAATAATATCGAGATTGTTTTCCTCGACTATCTTTGGGTAGTACTCCTTGATCGCCATCTCTGCCATTTCTAATAGAACTTGTTCGTCGCCAACTTTTTCGATAATAACTTTTTCGGGAATATGGCCCGGGCGGAAGCCATCAATTTTCAGAGTCTCGTTGAGAGATTTGAGGGCCTGGGAGCGGTAACTAATAAAAGCCTCGGTGCTGATTTCGCCTTCGATTTCGACTTCCGATTGAGGAAGTTTCGTGATTTTCACGGTAATATTTGAATTTAACATTTTGACAGCATAGCAAAAAAAGTGCGAAATGCAAACCGGCCAAATTTCTTATAGAAGTTTAGCTTCTATAAGAAATTTGGCCGGTTTGCCCACCAAAAAAGGCCAGCTTGAGCTGGCCTTTTCCTTGGATCTTGATCTCTACTGCCCAACAGTTTGGTCAAAGTTGGCCAAGTCACTGTCTAGCGAATTGGTGTTAACTTTAGCCGCGTCGGCCTCGATTGAATTGACGTCAGTCGAGGTACCCTCTATGTTAACCTCGCCAGTAGTGGCGTTTGGTCCAGAGGTTGGGGCTGACTGAGGATTTTGATTGAGACGAGTAAAAAGCATATACACTCCACCGACAATCAAAATTGCCATAATCAGCACTACGCCGATCATTGGTCCTTGTCCTTCGTTGTTTTGCCCATCCATATAACTTTTTTAATTAGCACTTTTAATTAAATTGATAGCTTCTACTATTCTAGCATGAGTCTCGCGAATTTTTGCAATAGTAGATGAAGCACTGCTTTTAGCTTCAGCAATAAGTTTGGTGTCGGTTGAAGTCAACAGTGGGTCAAACTTAGCAGGTAAGAGGGTAAATTCTGCCTTGGCGGCATCGAGAGAAGCTTGGGCAGCGGTAATTTTAGCTGTGATGGCCGTGGTGTCCTTGCCAGCGGTAGCCATTTCTTTGGCCCGATCGTTGGTGCGAGTGAGCAAATTGGTTAAATTACTGATTTGCTGACCAATGCGCTGGAGTAAATTTTCGGCAAAAATACCGACACGTTGGGAGCGTAATTGATTAATTTTCCCCTTTACTTCTTGTCTAAGATCCTTTCTTTCTTCCTTATTTTCTTTTCCTTTCATCATTGTGGTGCTCGCCTTTAGGTTTTGGCGCTCGACTCTAATTCTGTCTCGCAACTCCACCATTGGTTTTTTCCAATCTTCACGGTCTACCCTTTTGGGGGTAACGGTGGCAGTTTGGGCACCGACTAACACTGGTAGTACCAGAGCTATAGCGACTAGTGAAATAGTTGTTTTTTTCATAAAAATTATTAATTAAATGATAAATTGGGAGGTCTATAATCCCTCCTCTTAATTATACGCCTCGGACGAATAAGTCCTTTCAAATCATTATAGTCTCAAAAGAAGAAAAAAGAAAAACCCCGCCCTGTTCCGAATGGCACAGGGCGGGGTTTTCTGAAAAATTACTCTGCTTCTGTCGCTTCTTCTGTCACTTCTACTGGGGCATCATCACTACCATCATCTACTAGACCCTCGTCTAGTTCATCAGTTTCTTCTGGAGCTGTTTCTTCTTTGACAGCTACTTCGGGGGAGCTGATATCTATTTTCCAGCCAGTGAGTTTGGCGGCTAGACGAGCGTTTTGCCCACCCTTGCCGACGGCGAGTGAAAACTGCTCTGGATCAACTTCTACCTTGGCTTCACGGTTACTCTCATCGAGAACCACCGAGTGAATTTTAGCCGGAGAGAGGGCATTACTGATCATGGTCTCAGCTTTCTCTGACCATTCAATGATATCAATCTTTTCTCCACCAAGCTCACCAATAACAGTTGAGACACGGGAGCCTTTTTGACCAACACAAGAGCCGACTGGGTCGATACTGGGATCGTTAGAAAAGACGGCGATCTTGGTGCGAGAACCGGCCTCGCGAGCGATAGTTTTAATTTCGACGGCTCCGCTGGAGATTTCAGGGGCTTCGAGACGGAAAAGTTCCTCGACAAATTTAGGATGGGAACGAGACAGGCGGAGAGAAATACCGCGTGGGGTTTCTTCGACCGCATAGAGATAGGCGCGAATACGTTCACCCTGGCGATAGAATTCACCTGGAATCTGATCCTCGTAGCCGAGCAAGCCGATGGTGCGACCCAATTCGACGAAAACATTGCCACGCTCGATCTTTTGGACCTTACCGCTGACAATTTCTCCTTCTCGGCCAGAATATTCTTCCAAAACGGCTCCCTTTTCGGCTTCGCGGATACGCTGGATGATCACTTGTTTGGCTGTTTGGGCGGCAATGCGACCGAAATCATCCTGAGTTTCCAAGGGGAAAATCAATTCGTCACCAAGTTTGACGTCCTTTTTCATCTTTTGAGCGTCTTCGAGGAGAATATGATGTTCTTCATTGAAGCGAGGTAATTCCTCCTCTTTGTTTTCGCTAGGGGCTTCATTCTCCTCTTCATTTTCAGGGGCAAAACGGACCGTCGTATCATCGACAACAATTTTAACCTGATAAAAATCAGTTTTTCCAGAGTCAAAATCAAGTTTGGCTCGGATAATTTGACCCCGCTTGCCAAAATCTTTTTTGTAAGCAGCGGTCAAAGCGTCCTCGATGGCTCCGAGGATTTTATCTTTGGGGATATTGCGCTCTTCCTCGAGTTGTTCGAGGCTGGCTTTGAGTTGTTTTAAGTCGATCATGATAATGAGTAGTAAAAGTAGTAAAGTAATAAGTAGTAACAATTTCTCACTACCGAACCCTTATTTTACTAATTAATTTGTTGATAATTTTGGCTTTTAGCCTTTTTGTAAACCTGTCTTACTAAAAAATGTCCGGCGTCAAGGCGGACATTACTGGTGATAATTATACTACCAATCAACTAAAAATGCAACCCGCGAAGCGGAGCAGTCGTCGCATGACGGCAACCCGGTAGTAGATTTTGGTCTCGTGCAAGCACGCGCCTTTGGGCGCAAGACCAAAATTCACTACCGGGTTATCAACAGTTTGTTATCCTTGTTTATCTAAAAAGTGCTAAAATAAAACCATGGAACAAAACTTCAATCAAGCTCCGGCTCCACTAGTTTCAAATGAAGCTTCTGCTGGTTCCATCTCTAAAAAGATAATCATTACGATTACCATCCTGCTTTTTGTCTTGGTGCTGATTTTGGCAGGGATTGGTTGGTACATAAAGAGAGGCCATAATAGTGGTCTGACTGACATAGAGAGAGAACGGATGGCGAGAGCTTTGGGAACAAGCACCCCTCCCACAGTCGAAGAAAGAAAAATAATTGAATCTAATATGTCTAAATCAGCGACCGAGAGATTGGGTTTAAAAACAACAACTATCATTAAAGATAAAAAATAAAATTTATAAAAAAATGATTAATTATAAAAATATTTTTCCCCTAGTTGTAAGTTTGGTTTTAGTTGTTGGCTCTATTGTCTCAGCTTCTTCTCCAACTAATCCTCCAAATTGTGATCCCGCTGTCTATCCTGGCTGTAATGTTCCGGTTAATGTGGGAAGTAGCGCTCAAATAAAGACTGGAAATCTATCTTTAGGTAGTAATTTTGGCCTGGTGGTTGGTAAATATATTATGTTTAATTCTCCTTCCGAATCAGACTCTATTATTGGTTCCGATGGCAGTATGCTAAACATTGTAGGCACGGGGGCTGCTGGCTCAAGAATAGTAAAGATTTCAGACAAATTAATGACTACGGGCTTTGCTATGTCTGGTGGAGCTCCAGCGGTCAATAAAGTCCTGACAGCCACTGATGCCAATGGTAATGCTACTTGGCGGGTTTTGTTTGGTCAAAACTGTCCAGCTGGTAAATTTGTAACCGGTTTTAATGCGGATGGTACATTAATCTGTAATTAATTTTATGATCAAGTCTAATAGATTACTAACAGTGGTGATTTGGTTAACATTTCTTTGTGTTGGCATGCCAGTAGCCTTTGCCGCTACCCCAACTGGAACTCCCCCTGATTGTCCACTTTCTAATATTGGTTGTTACCCACCGATCAATGTTGGTTCACTGACTCAGACCAAAGCTGGTGGTTTTGGTTTGTCGGCCGGATCTTTGAAATTAAACCAGACTAAATATATTGATTTTAACGTCATTGGAACTGCTAGTGGTTTGATCGGATCCAAGGCTATTAGTAGTAGTGACGCCTTGGATATTATTGGGGTTGGTACCAATAAAGTTGTCATTTTTTTGGAAAATTTAAAAACTGATAATTTTGCCATGTCTGGCGGTAGCCCAGCAGTGGGTAAAGTGATGACTTCGATTGACGCTCGTGGTAATGCCGAATGGCGCAAACTATTTTCCCAAGCTTGCCCTTCTGGCCAAGCTTTGACGGGGATTGCCGCTGACGGGAGTTTGGTTTGTGCGACAAAATATACTCCAGGGCAATACTATGGAGATACAAAAGAAAATATAAATTATCATTGTTCCGGTGTCTCTGTTGGGGGTTCTTGTTCTGGCATTGATGCTGCTTCTTGCACAAGGGTTTCTGGGTGTTCCTGGGTTTCTCTTACCTCTTGTTATACTTATGTACCTTTTCCTGTTTATCCTGGAGGTTGTAATCGATCAACCCCCCCATCTAATTCGACCTGTGCTAGTGGTTTTACCCTTCATAAATACACAGATACTTGTGTGGTGGGGGCAAATAATTGTTGGAAACAATATAATTGTCGTAAAAACTAATTCCTAAATTTCAAAACCCTGCGCGCCGAAAGGCGCGCGGTTTTGTTATCAACAGCTCAACGCCATTGTTTGTATAAAAAGTGCTAAAATAAAACCATGGAACAAAACTTCAATCAAGCTTCGGCTTCGACCGAGGCATCAACTAAGTCGATTTTCAAAAAAACTTTAACAATAATCATTGCTTTAATTTTTGTTGTCGCTTTGGTTTTAGCGGGTATTGGTTGGTATATTCAGCGCACTGGTAATAAAGGCCTCACTGATGCTGAGCGAGAACAGATGATCAGAGCTTTGGGTACTAGCACTCCATTAACGGCGGTGGAGAGGAAACAAATGGTTTCCGCTTTGGGAACTAGTACACCTCTTACTGATCAAGAACGAGAACAAATGTTAAAAGCTTTAAAATAATAAGATAAAATATGTCCAATCTAAAAACAATTTTTTCTTCCCTCCTCGTCGGCTTCCTCGTCATCGCCGGCTCTACCTATGCCGCCGCGCCAGCTTGTCCTGCTACTACTCCTGGCTGTAACCCACCAATTAATGTTAGCAGTAATAATCAAACAAAAAATGGCGGCTTCGGCTTGGGAGGTAATTTTGGCCTCATTCTTAATAAGGTAGTTGATTTTAACTCTGTCGGCACTGGCCGCTCTACTCCTGAATCTCAAATTGGAGCCGTGGCTTCCAACCTAAATATCTATGGTGGAGGATCAGCTGCGGCCAAGACTCGTAAAGTGACCATCTTTGATTCTATTTGTGATAGTGCTGGTGTTTGTAAAACTGTGACTGAAATTGTGACAGGTGGCGGTGGAACTTCTGGGGTCTCTCAAATCACCGCTGGTACTAATGTGACGATCAGTCCGACAACTGGCACGGGGAATGTGACGGTGAATGCTAGTTTGCAAACAGAAACAAAAACCGGAAGTATTTCTTGTCAAACCACCACCATTTCTGCTGGGTTTGCCAGTTGTAGCGGCAGTGCTACTTGTAGCACCGGTTATAAAATCATTTCTGGTGGCTGTGCTCTTGGTGGGCCTAATGCGGCTGGACAGTTTGGGGCTTTTGCTATTTATTCATCTTACCCTTCTGGTTCAAGTTGGAGGTGCGCTGGTGCTTCACCTGCTTCTAATTTGAGCGGTGGCACGGCTTATGCTATTTGTGCTAGATAATAATTAAAATTTTCTAACCCCGCGCGTCGTCAGACGCGCGGGGTTTTGTTTTACCCAAAATTTTTGGTACTTAATCAGCTAACGGTGTATAATTTACCCAGTGGAATAAATTTGCTTTGCAAATTAGCTTTGCTATTCCACCGGGGTTCACCCTATGTGAATAAAAATTTGTTTACAAATTTTAATTTTAAATTAGGACGAGGTGTCTTAGTTATCGGGTGAAATTTTTATTACCACAATGTTTTTACATTATGAAATTATTAGGTTGGTTTAAAATTTATTCAATAGGGTAAATGGATGGTTCCGATGCACAACTTAAAAGTTTTTTACTTGATTCACGTTTAATTTCCAAGGCGGATTTAGAGGTGGCTGAAAGTGAGGCTATTGATAGGGGTAGTAAACTCCAGGATATTATTGTCGGTAAAGGTTTGGTGACTGAGGATGACCTCCGACGAGTCAAAGCCCACATGCTCGGTATTCCTTTTGTTGATTTGAAAAAAGAAAAAGTCGCCAAAGAAATTTTATCGTTGATTCCCGAACCGATTGCTCGCAAACATAATATTATTGCTTATCGTCGCAGTGATATTGGTTTGGAAGTGGCCATGCTCGATCCGCTCGATCTCGAGGCTATTGATTTTCTTAAAAAAAGTTTGAGCTTGAAAGTTTTACCTCGTCTGACTGATGGTGAATCTATGAGCAATCTCCTGGTTCAGTATCAAAAAAGTCTCAAAGCGGAATTTGGCGATATTATTAGTCGGGAAGCAAAAATGATTGGTCGGGAAGGGGAAGTTGAAGATGCTGAGGGTTTAAAAAAACTCGCCGAAGATTTGCCAGTAGTTAAAATTGTTGATTCACTTCTCTCCCACGCCATTTTGCAAAAAGCTTCTGATATTCATATTGAACCCTACGAAAAAGAATTGATTATTCGTTATCGTATTGATGGCCTTTTGCACGATGCCATGATTTTACCAAAAGGAGCTTCAGCAGGAGTAATCGCTAGAATCAAAGTTCTGTCCAATCTCCGTTTAGATGAGAAGCGCTTACCCCAAGATGGACGTTTTAAGATTGAAAATGATAATCAGCGTGTAGCTTTTCGTGTTTCTATTTTACCGACTTATTTTGGCGAAAAGATTGTCATGCGCCTTTTACCTGACTCGGTTAGTGGTTTTACCCTCGAAGGTTTGGGTTTCCATGGTCAGTGGCTAGAGCGAATCCAGAGGGCTACCAAGTCTTCGGTGGGTATGATCCTGGTGACTGGCCCAACTGGTAGTGGTAAAACCACCACTCTATATACAGTGCTTGATATTTTAAACCAACCAGACGTTAATATTTCAACAGTTGAAGATCCTATCGAGTATCAATTACCTCGCGTCAATCAAACTCAAGTCAAGCCGGAGATCGGCTTAACTTTTGGGTCTGGCCTGCGAGCCCTCGTTCGTCAGGATCCAGATATTATTATGGTGGGGGAAATCCGCGATAAAGAAACTGCCAACTTGGCGATTAACGCCGCTTTGACTGGTCACTTGGTCCTCTCTACTCTCCATACTAACTCAGCCTCCGGGTCAATTCCTCGTTTCCTAGATATGGGAGCCGAGCCATTCCTATTGGTTTCTACTCTCAACATCGTCATTGCCCAACGCCTGGTGCGGAAATTAATAGTAGAGAAAACAGAAAAATATTTCTTGTCTGAGGCTGAAATAAAAGAATTAGATGAAAAAATTGATATGGATCGCGTGCTTGAAGCTTTGGTGGATGAAAAGATTGTGCCTGAAAAGACTACTTGGAAAAAGGTGCCATTTTATCGACCTTTGGCGGGAGAAGACGAGATTTATAGTGGCCGGATAGGTATCCATGAAGTGCTAGAAGTCTCTCGGGCGATCAAAGATATGATTATGAAAAATGCTACCGCTGATGAGATAGAAGATCAGGCTAAAAAAGAGGGGATGATTACCATGATGGAGGACGGCATTTTTAAAGCCGCGATGGGCGTCACCACTATCGAAGAGGTTTATAGGGCTACGGCCGAATAAAATGAAATTTTCTTTTAAAGCTAAAAACATGGGGGGCGAAGAATTGTCTGCTGAGCGAGAAGCGGCGGATCGTTTTACTTTGGCTCGTGAATTACGAAATGAAGGTTGGGTGTTATTGGTGGCTGAAGATATTAGTAAGGTCAAAAAAACTTGGAAAGATAAAATTTCTTTTGGCTCGGTTTTTGTTGGAAGAATTAATCTAAAAGATAAAATTCAATTTGTAAACAATCTCGGAGCGATGGTGGGGGCTGGTCTACCTCTCTCACGAGCTTTGGCTGCTATTTCTCGACAGACCAAGAAAAAAAGCCTCAAAACCATGCTCGAATCGGTTGGAGCTCGAATCGGTCAGGGTGACAGCCTAAGTAAAGCTTTGGGCCAGTTCCCAGAAACTTTTCCAGAAATTTTTACCGCCATGATTAGTATGGCCGAAGAATCTGGCAAATTACCCGAGACCTTGAAAACTCTCGGCGATCAATTATCAAAAACTTATGATTTGAAACGCAAAATTAAAGGGGCCATGATTTATCCGGCAGTAATAGTGACCGCTATTATTATTGTCGGAGTGTTGATGTTGATTTTTTTGATTCCAACCTTGGCTGCCACTTTTACTGAAATGAATGTGGAATTACCGATTTCTACCAGAATTGTTATTGGGGTAAGTAATTTGTTAGCCAATCATTATTTGGTTTTTATTATTTCCCTGCTGTTTTTGGTCGCCGGTGGTTTGAGTTTTGCTAGAACAAAAATCGGTTCACGGATGATTGATAAAGTAACGATGAAATTGCCGATGGTGGGTGAATTGGATAAAAAATATAATTCAGCGACGATTATGAGGACTATTTCTTCTTTGGTTAGTGCGGGGGTTAGTTTAGTTGAATCTCTGGCTATCACTAAAAAAGTGGCGGGTAATGTTTTTTATCAAGAATTTTTGGCTTTAGCGACAGAAAAAATTCAAAAAGGTGTTAGCTTGTCATCAATTTTTAATGAACGAGAAGATTTGTTTCCGGTTTTTGTTGGAGAAATGACAATGGTGGGGGAGGAAACCGGTAAATTACCAGAAATGCTTTTGCGAGGAGCAGTTTTCTATGAGGAAGATGTTGATCAAGCCACTAAAAACTTATCAACGATTATTGAACCAGTTTTAATGATTTTGATTGGTATTGCGGTGGGATTCTTTGCTGTTTCAATGTTGGGGCCAATGTATTCTCTTTCTAGTGCCATCAAGTAGTTTAAAAATGTTTATAAAAAATAAAAAAAATACTGCTGGGTATACCCTCGTAGAGGTTATCGTTTCCGTTGCGGTTTTTTTGGTGATAGCCACGGCGGTCTACGATGGTTATGTCAGTTTGCTTAGAATGATAACCAGTACTCGTTTAAAAACGGCGGCCATTGCTTTAGCTAACGAACAGCTCGAAATTGCCCATAATTTGCCATATGATTCTATTGGGTTGGTTGATGGTATGCCAGCGGGTATTTTACCTCGTTTTGCCACCTCGACTCGCGACGGAGTACCTTTTTCTGTTCGTCTATCAATCCAAGATATTGATGATCTTTTTGATGGTCAGATTGGTGGCACCCCTAATGATTTAGCCCCTAATGACTACAAACGAGTTGAGGTGGAAATCTCCTGCTTAACTTGTAAAAATTTTCAACCCTTTATCGCTTCTACTTTTATCGCCCCTAAAAATTTAGAGAACAATACTGGCAATGGAGCCCTCTTTGTTAAAGTGATTGATGCTGACGGTTTGCCAATACCAGAAACTAACGTCCATATTGTTTTAGCTAGCACCACTAAAACAGTTGATATTTCAGAAACAACAAACAGTGTTGGAGTTTTTCAATTGGTAAATACTTATCCCGCTGATTTAGCATACAAAATATCGGTTTCTAAAACTGGTTATTCTAGTGCCAGGACCTACGCCATTGGTGAGGCTGGTATTGTTAACCCGGTTCAACCTAATGCTACGGTGGTGGCTGGGCAGGTAACCCAAGTAACTTTGGCTATAGATCGTTTGGCTAAAGTTAACATTAAAACAATGAACCCTGTCTGTCAGGCTATTGGTAGTGTGCCAATAGTTTGGCGAGGAACAAAAATTTTAGGAACTGATCCTGATGTTTTTAAAATAGATAGCACTATTTACACAGACAGTTCTGGTCTGAAAAATATTGTTGACGCTGAATGGGATACCTATACTCTTATTCCCAACATGTCTGGTTATGCCTTGGCTGGTTCATTGCCTCTACAATCTTTAGCAGTGGCTCCTGGATCGAGCAATGACGTTTCAATGATTTTAGTGCCAGCTATTCCTCGGGGTCTCTTGGTCTCAGTCAAAGATGCTGCGACTGGTCTACCTCTGGCTAATAGTGATGTTCATTTGTCTGGCGGAAGTTTTGATGACACTATGACGACTAATCGTGGTTTTTGGTCTCAGACAGATTGGTCAGGAGGAGAGGGTCAGATTTTATGGTCAGATATTAGTCAGTATGCCTCTAGTAGTGATATTGACATCATTAATCCGGTTGGCGATTTGAAGTTGGTTAAAACTGGTTCAGATTATGCTCCCTCAGGCTGGTTAGAGTCATCCGTTTTTAATACGGGCTCAGAAAATACCTCTTACTATCAAATTGGTTGGTTGCCGTTGAATCAGCCAGCATCAGCCGGCTATGGTGATGTTAGATTGCAGTTGGCGGTCAACAATGATCCAGCTACTACTACGTGGAATTTTACTGGCCCTGATGGTACGGCTGATACTTTTTATACTGCCACTACCACTGCTATCAGTTCAACCCTCAATAATTACCAGTATATTCGTTATAAAATTTTTCTACAGACTTTAGATCTGGCTGTTACTCCGGTGATTTCTGATATGCGTTTAACTTATAGTTCAGAGTGTTTACCTTTTGGTCAGGTTTATTTTGATGGTTTGCCGTCTGGAACTTATAATTTATCTGTTGGACGCACCGGCTACCAAACGGACACCCAAACTTTTGATTTAAATAGTAATTGGCAAAGCAAGGAAATTCAACTTTCACCACAATGATAAAAAACATTAACAACAAAAAACTAGGCTTTTCTCTTATAGAGATTTTAGTCGTGATGGGAATCGTTGTTTTGATTGGTGGTTCTGTCGCTACTTTTCAGCGTGATGTTATTGTCCATAACAGCATGATTCAATCTGGAGCGATAGCAGAAGATGGCGTTAGAAATACTTTGCGTCAAGTTATTGGTGAGTTGCGCAGCGCTTCTCCCGCTCAAACTGGGGCTTATCTTCTATCGGCCGTCGCTACTAATACCATTACTTTTTATAGTGATATTGATAGTGATGGTCTGCGCGAACGGGTTAGATATTTTCTCTCTGGCACTGATTTTAAAAAAGGTATCGTTAAACCAACTGGTCAGCCATATATCTACAATATTGCCAATGAGCAAATTAGAACCGTTTCGCCCAATGTCATTAATGCCACTACTTCCATTTTTTCTTATTACGATACCAACTATAATGGTTCTAGTTCTGCCCTCAGTCTGCCAATTGATATCGCCAAAGTGCGTTTGATTAAAATAAATGTCGGGATTGATCCTAATCCTGGTCGCCCCTTGCAAGCGATGTGGGTATCTTCGCAAGTAATGATTAGGAATCTAAAAGATAATTTTTAAAAATGGAAAGATTGTTATTTAAAAAGAAAAGTGGCTACCTCCTGATTTCTGTCTTGGTTTTTGGGTCTATCGGCGCCATGATTATTGGAGTCTTAACTACTTGGCTGGGCACTAATTGGCGAGCAACGATTCAAGTTTCTGAAAGAGAGAGGTCTTTCCAGATTGCTGAAGCTGGAATTGAATATTATCGTTGGCACTTAGCGCACAGTCCGTTGGATTTTAAGGATGGTACGACGGTTGCTGGTCCCTATGTTCATGAGTTTAGAGACCGGGACAACAATTTAATTGGTAGTTTTGAGTTGATTATTACTCCACCTTTGACTGGCTCAACAATTGTCACTATTTTATCTCGTGGCCGAGTAGTCGGTAGCACGGCGACAAGAGCGATTGAGGTTAAAATGGCGGTACCTTCTCTGGCAAAATACGCAGTGGTGGCCAATAACGTGATGCGCTTTGGTGAGGGAACCGTGACTGTGGGCCCAATTCACTCCAATGGCGGTATCCGCTTTGATGGGGTAGCTCAAAATTTAGTGACTAGCGCCAAAGATAAATATACCGACCCTGACAGTCCATACGAGCTAGCTTTTGGTGTTCATACCCACTCCGGTTCCGATGATCCTTCTCCACCTGCCAGTATGCCTAGCCGAGTAGATGTTTTTCAATCCGGTCGGCTATTTCCTCTGCCTGCGGTTGACTTCTCTGGCTTCACGGCCGATCTGGCTCAAATCAAGACGGATGCTCAGTTTACTGGTAAATATTTTGGTTCGTCTGGTAGCCTTGGTTACAATATTATTTTAAAAACTGATAATACTTTTGATGTCAAAAAAGTAACGTCACTAGTTTCACCAGACAGTAATTGCTCTACTGATGGTACGACGGGGTGGGGGACTTGGTCTATTGGAAATACTAGTGCGGTTGGCAATTACCCAATCCCGGCCAATGGACTGATTTTTGCTGAGGATAATGTTTGGGTGGAAGGGCAAATTAACAATTCTCGAGTAACAATTGTCGCTGCGACTTTTCCTGAAACAACCAATACCTCTAAGAGTATTACTATTAATAAAGACGTTCTCTATACCAACTATGATGGTCGAGATGTTATTTCCCTGATCGCTCAGAAAGATATAAATGTGGGACAAGTCAGTGATAATGATTTGCGTATAGATGCTGCCTTGGTGGCAAAAAATGGTCGCGCGGGTAGATACTACTATAGTACTAGCTGTGATTATAATTCACGTAATTCTTTGACCTTGTATGGCATGATTGCGACCAATAACCGCTACGGTTTTGCCTATACCAATGGCACTGGTTACGACACACGCAATTTGATCTATGATGGTAATTTGTTGTATGGCCCTCCGCCGTCATTTCCTCTGACAGCAGAAAACTACGTTGTGATTTCATGGCGAGAGGTTAGGTAACCATTAGTTTTTAAGATAATCACCAGCACGCTTCGCGTGCTGGTGATTTTTTGTTAGAATAGGCCCATGAAAAAACTAATTATCGGCAATTGGAAGATGAACCCCACCAGCCTCGCCGAGGCCAAGAAGATTTATACCGGGGTCAAAACAAAAGTTAGTGGTTTGCGCAATGTCAGTGTGGCTATTTGCCCACCCACCGTCTATCTCGGTGTCTTTTCTGCTACTTCTAAAGGTAAAACTAGCTTGATGTTGGGCGCCCAAGACACTCACTGGCAAGAATCCGGGGCTAGTACGGGTAATATTTCACCTTTAATGCTTAAAGACCTAAAAACTAGCTATGTTTTAGTGGGTCATTCTGAGCGACGGGCGACCGGGGAGACTGATGAACAGGTCAAACTAAAAATTAAAGCTATCCAAGAATATAAAATGACCTCTGTCCTCTGTGTGGGCGAAAAAGAACGAGATGAAAGTGGTCATTATTTGGCGGTAATTAAGCGTCAGATTGAAGATGGCCTGGAGGGATTACCTAAAAAAGCGGCTGAAAAATTAGTGATTGCTTATGAACCGGTTTGGGCTATTGGTAAGGAGGCTAAGGGGGTAGAGACACCAGAAGGTTTCAATCATAATATGATTTTTATTCGTAAAACTCTCAGCTATATTTTTGGTCAGAAAGAAGCTCTCAAAATCCCTATTCTTTATGGTGGTTCTGTCTCTTCTAAAAATGCCGATAGTTTCCTGCGTGAAGGTCGGGCTGATGGTCTATTGGTTGGCCGGGATTCTTTGACCGCCAGCAGTTTCGTTGAAATCATTAAAATTGCCAATCAAATAAAGTAGTTAAAAAAATGAAATTATTAAAAAATTTACAAAAGGCTGGTTTAAAAGGAAAGCGGGTTTTGGTGCGGGCTGATTTTAATGTGCCTGTGCGCAATGGTAAAGTGACTGAAGCTATGCGCATTGATGAAACCTTGCTCACAATTAAATTTTTACTAAAAAATGGTGCCCAAGTTATTTTAATTAGTCATATTGGTGATGATGGTTCAACGAGTTTGCGACCAGTAGCCAAATACCTGTTGACTAAAAAGTTATCTGTAAAATTCGTTTCTGATTTTGCTTCGGTTGCTAAAGCTAAGGAGTCTATAATCTTAATGGAAAATATCCGTCGGTTTGAGGGCGAAAAGAAAAATGATCCTGTTTTAGCTAAACAATTGGCGATGTTGGCCGATCTTTATGTTAATGAGGCTTTTTCGGTTAGTCACCGCGAGCATGCTTCGGTGGTAGGGGTGCCAAAATTGTTGCCGAGTTATGCTGGTCTGCATTTAGTGGAGGAATTGGATTATTTGAAAAAAGTTTTTAAACCAGACTTGCCTCTGGTGATGGTTGTGGGTGGTGCCAAATTTAAAACCAAATTTCCTTTATTAAAAAAGTTTTGTCCCAAAGCTCAAATAGTTTGTGTGGGAGGTGCTTTGGGCAACACTTTAATTAAGGCTCGAGGTTATGAAGTGGGGGTGTCTTTGGTGGATGACATAACGCCAGAAATAAAAAAAATGGCTAAGAGTAAAAAAATTATTCTACCCGTTGATTTTGTGGTGACCGGAAAGAAAAAAGGGGATTTCTTTGTAAAAAAGGTGGGAGAATTAACAACGACGGATAAAATTGTTGATCCTGGTCCTTCCACCTCAAAACTGTTCGCTGAGAAAATTGCTGGTGCTAAAACTTTGCTTTGGAATGGTCCACTCGGTCTAATCGAAGATGGCTTTGTTCATGCGACAATTTTTCTCGCTCGCAATATCCCCAAGGGTTGTTTTTCTGTTTTGGGTGGAGGGGATTCAGTTGAAGCTTTACGTCAAGCTAGATTGCTCAAAAAATTATCTTTTGTTTCCACTGGTGGCGGAGCGATGCTTCAATATTTGGCTACTGGCAAGTTGCCCGGAATTTCTGCTCTGAAATAATTGGCTAAAAAGAAAATAGCCCTGTTCGCTAGTGGCGAGCAGGGCTATTGTGGTGAGGAAGAAAGGAGATTTTCTATCATTTCCTGAGAGAATTGTCCGGGTGCGCACGAGTTTCTGTGATGATAATAGGCAACATGGCGCCGATTACACAGTTTGTTGTTGGGACAGGACGAACAATGCTCTTTTCCCCATTCGTAATGGTCGGTAGAACTAAAATACTTTTGCTGTCTAGGGCAGAAGATGAGCATCATAGCTACTTCTCCAGTTGGGGTTGACCTGATTTTCTATCTTCAATTATATACCCCTATCCTCGCCTGGGTAGTTGATAACTTTAGCTTGCATCTGAATAAATTCTTCTTTGTTAGGGATACTCTCGGCTCGCCAATGTTTGAAGCCGTCGCCTTCAAAGCGGGGGATAATATGAATGTGGGTATGAAAAATCAGTTGGCCAGCTGCTCGGCCATTGTTCATTCCAAGATTGATGCCATCGGCTTGGGTGCCTATTTTAACCATATGGGCTACTTTTTGGACGGTTTCACCCAGTTCTCGAAGAATTGTGGGAGACAAATCAAATAAATCATTGGCATGATCTTTAGGTATGATTAGGGTGTGGCCGGGATTGATGGGGTTGGCATCAAGAAAAGCTAAAAAATGGTCATTTTCCCAGATTTTATAACAGGGAACTTCTCCAGTAATAATTTTGCAAAAAATACAGCTTATTTGGTTAGTCATAATTTAAGAGTTAGGATAATTGATGTAATCTATAGTATATTGGACTGACCAAAAAAACAAAAATATGGCAAAAGAATGGCAATTAGCTAAAAAACCAGCCCCCTCGGCAGTTAAAAGTTTGTCTGGATACTCGGACCTGGTTTCTCGATTACTTTTTTATCGTGGTGTTAAAAATAAAACAGTCGCTGAAAAGTTCCTCAATCCTAATTATGAGACCGATCTCCATGATCCATTTTTAATGAAAGACATGGACCGGGCCGCTAAGAGGGTGCTGACAGCGATTGAATATGACGAGAGAATCATTATTTTTGGCGATTATGATGCTGATGGAGTGCCGGGGACAGCCATCATGGCCACTTTTTTTAATCAAATTGGCTTTACCAATTACGAAGCCTATATTCCTGATCGTCACAATGAAGCCTACGGTTTAAATTCCAAAGCTATCGAAAAATTTGCCAACAGTGGTGCCAAGCTGATTATTACGGTTGATTGTGGTATTACCAATTTTGAAGAAGTGGTCTTTGCAGATAAGTTGGGTATCGAGGTGATTATTACTGACCACCATCTCGCTCCAGAGAAAATTCCACCCGCTTATGCTGTCGTAGACGCCAAACAAAACGATGACCAGTATCCATTCAAGATGCTTTCTGGGGCCGCGGTGGCTTTTAAACTAGTATTAGCCATTTCTAAACTAAAGGATTTCAATTTAGTTCCTGGCTGGGAGAAGTGGTTGTTGGACCTGGTGGCTATTTCCACTATTACTGATATGGTGACTTTGGAGGATGAGAATCGGACCCTAGCTTTTTTTGGTTTGAAGGTTCTGCGTCAGACCAAGCGCTTGGGTTTGGTCAATTTGCTAGCGGTAGCTAAAATTGACGGCGTTCATATTACTGAGGACGATGTTGGTTTTATGATCGGACCCAGACTTAATTCAGCCAGTCGTATGTCTCATGCCGATGATGCCTTTTCTTTGATTATGACCAAAGACCAGGCTGAAGCCCGAGCCATAGCCGATCAGCTCGAAAAACAAAATAAGGGTCGCCGTGAAATCGTGGAAAAAATAATTCAAGATGTTGCCCGTTTGTATGATAGCGATAATGATTCTTCAAAAATAATTGTTATGGGATCGCCAGAGTGGGGTCTGGGTGTTTTGGGTCTGGCTTCATCACGTTTGGTAGAAAAATATGCCAAGCCAGTTTTTTTGTGGAGTAAAAATGGCAATGGTGAGATCAAGGGTTCTTGTCGTTCTGATGGTTCTATTAACGTGGTGGAACTCATGCGGGCAGTAGGGCCTGATTTCTTTATTGATTTAGGTGGACATGCTATGGCTGGGGGCTTTTCTCTATTACCGGAGCGAGAAGCTGAATTGGCTGTCCGTCTAAACGGTGCTTTGGAAAAAATTCCCCAGACGGAAGTTGAAGCTATAATCATTGCTGAAGCCGAGCTGACTATTGATGATATAAATCGTCAGACGGCCGACGAAGTCTTGTCCCTAGCTCCTTTTGGGGTAGGAAATCCTAAGCCGATTTTTCTCTTGAGAGATTTATCGTTAACTGAAGTAAAAAGTTTTGGCAATGGGGGGCTGCATTTGGAATTAAAATTTACCAAAAACGATGGTTCTTTAGTCACGGCCATAGGCTTCTTTATGTGTAAGCCAACCTTTTTTGCTGAAAAGTTTGATAGTAAAAATGGCCATAAGTTTTCCGAAGTTGATTTGGCCGTCGGCCGGCGAGTTGACCTACTAGCCTCGATCGAAAAAAGCTATTTTAGGGGACGGGAAGAGATTAGATTGAGGATTGTTGATGTTCGTCATCCTAAATAGTATTATTCAAGAGTTATGGCTAAATTTATAATCTATACTGACGGTGGTTCGAGGGGTAACCCTGGTGTAGCGGGCTGTGGAGCCGTGGTGGCGGATGCTTCAAACCAGGTGCTTAAGAAGGCTTCTAAGGCTCTAGGAACAGCTACAAATAACGAAGCCGAATACCAGGCCGTTATTCTCGGATTAGAAACTCTTAAAAAAATAATTAGCGGTGAAAAGCTGAGACAAGCGGAGGTGGAGGTTAAAATGGATAGTCAATTAGTGGCTAGTCAACTGGCTGGCACCTACCAATTGCGAGAGGAAAGGCTTTTTCCGTTTTTTATTAAGATTTGGAATTATCAAGTAAAAGATTTTCCCAAAATAAAATTTACCTATATTCCACGCGCACAAAATAGTCTGGCTGATGGTTTGGCTAACGAGGCAATGGATGGTGTCGGTGACAACCAAAACAAATTATTAGATTTTTAGTGACCGGCCTCAAAAACCGGTTTTAATTTTCACCCTATAGAATAAAAATTGTTTACAATTTTAATTTTAAATTAAGACAGTAATTTTATTCTTACATCATCACAAAGCCAATTAGTAATTAATGTATAGGGTCGTTAAAAAATAATTTAAAATTTATTCAATAGGGTAAATAAATATATGGCAACTGAAGGTTTTAATTTTGATACTTTGGGCAGAGAAGGAGAAATTCCTGAGAATGCTCGTCAAGCAGAACGCGAATTTACTGAGACTTATTCTGATAGTCGAGAAAAAAATCGTCAGCACGATTTACTGTGGAGAGTTATTGCTAATAAGAAAGTGGATAATATTTTAGATATTCCTACCGAACAACTGCCAGAGCTTTATGCGGCGGCTAGATTATTTTCTCAGCCAGCAAATTTTAAAGAATTAACAGGTGGGGCAGAGAGCTGGCAAGTGACGAGGGCAGAGAGATTGATTAGTCAACTATTAAGAGATGCTGAATTGGCCGAGAAAAGAGGGGCTGCCGCTTAGTTTTTTACGTCAACTTCTCTTTTTTCTCATCCTGGGATTTTTTGTTGGAGTAGTTGTTTCGATAAATCAATTTGTTTTTGGCTGGTTGATTTACCTCTTTGCTGGTTGGGGAGTGGTCGGATTATTTTTAGCTTGGCGCTACCAAGTTTCTCGTTTTTGGTTGCTAATATTTAGTGTTTTTTGTTTGGGTCTGGTCTTGGGACAATGGCGAGCTATGCCTAGAGAAAATTGGGGCGCCAATATTTGTTCTGATCTGGGGCATAATTTCTCTGGTCTAGTGGTGGCTGAGCCGGTAGCTGGAGAATTTAATCAACGTCTGGTTGTTCGACCGGCTGGAAAAAATTTTAATGTTTTACTTTTTGCTAAACGTGATGGCGATTGGCGTTATGGTGATGAAATCAATTTTCAAGGTAGTCTCCAAGAGCCAAAAAATTTTCAAACTGACACCGGCCAAGAGTTTGCCTACAAAAATTATTTATTGAAAGATAATATTTTATGTCTAGGACGAGGTGGGCAAGTGACCTGGCTGTCTGGCGGTCACGGTTCAAATACGAAACGAGTTTTGTTTACTGTTAAAAAAGAATTTTTAAATACTATCAATCGTTACTTGCCCGCTCCGCAGTCCTCATTATTGTCAGGAATTTTATTGGGGGTGCAGTCGTCTTTACCACAAACAGTGTCCGATGATTATCGTCGAGCGGGCCTGACTCACATTTTAGTTTTGTCGGGACAAAATATTTCTATTATTGCCAGTGCCTTGATGATTATCTTTGGCTGGGCTGGGCCATTGATTTCTTTTGTGATTGTTGTGACTGGCTTGGTTCTCTTTACTCTCATGGCCGGGGCTGGAGCGTCAGTGGTCCGGGCGGCTGTCATGGGTCTCCTAGTGGTGTTGGCTCGAGCCGTCGGTCGACCTTATGCTGGCGGTCTGGCTTTGGTAACGGCCGGCGCTCTAATGGTTTGGTTTAATCCTCGACTGCTAGTTTTTGATCTCGGTTTTCAGTTATCTTTTCTCGCCACGCTCGGACTTTTTTATGGTACACCCATGATGGCTCGATTATTAAAATTTTTACCCGCCACTTGGGGTTTGCGAGAAATCACCAGCATTTCGGCTGGAGCAATTTTATTTACTTCGCCCTGGTTGGCTTATTCTTTTGGCCAACTATCTCTGGTGGCCTTGCCGGCTAATATTTTAGTGGTGCCAACTGTAGAAATGACAATGTTGTTTGGTTTTTTGACTGTGGTCTTTGGTTGGTTACAAATACCCTTCGCTTGGCCCTTGGCCTTTATCTCCAGTCTGTTATTAAAATGGAATCTTTTTATTACTAGTTTCTTTGCTCATTTGCCGGGAGCTTCGATTGTTATTAAAAATGTTTCTTTGGTGTTTGTGATATTTTTTTATTTAATTATTTTGGGAGCTGTTCTCCATGACAAAAAACTCAGTCAAAAAAAATCGACTTGAGATATAATTGACCTAATGAATTTGAATTGGCAAAAAATCAAATGGCTCGGTCTCGGTTTATTAACCTTGATTACTATTTTTGTTTGGGTGGCTATTTGGCAATTGGCGCCATCTCCGAAAATGTCTGTAGCTTTTCTCGATGTTGGCCAGGGTGACGCAATCTTGATTGATACTCCGCACCATCGGCAGGTTTTATTGGATACTGGCCCAGGGTCAGCCGTCCTGCCATCTCTAGGTCAGGCGATGCCATTTTTTGATCACTCTCTGGATTTGATTTTACTTAGCCATGGCGATAGTGATCACTCTGGCGGCCTGTCTGATGTCTTGTCTCACTATTCTTTGGATTATTTTCTGGCTGGTAATTGGGCGATTGGTAATAAAAAAGTTATTGGTAAAAATGATTTTCTATCAGCTGAAGCGGGGACAAGGATAGAATTGGAGCCAAATATTTTTCTCGATGTTATCGAAGGGGGAACCACTAATAAAAAAGATAATGTTGATTCGCTGGTGGCTAGATTGAGCTACGGTTCAACGACTTTTTTATTGACCGGTGATTCTGTCTCTAAAGAAGAAACTGATGAAATAAATAAATTGGGGGATTATTTGCAAGCCGATGTTCTGAAAGTGTCTCACCATGGTTCACGGACTTCGACTAGTGGTAATTTTTTAGTGCGAGTACGACCACCGTATGCCGTGATTTCGGTCGGGGCGGATAATCGTTATGGACATCCTACTGCCGAAACATTAGAGCGTTTGAAAAAAATTGGGGCAGAAATTTTACGGACCGATGAACAGGGGACGATTGTGTTTGAGAGCGATGGCCAAAAAATTATCAAAAAATAAGGGGGTCAACCGTAGTTGTCCCCCTTTAGATTTCACCGGCTGCCCTTGGATCTGGTGATACGGGGGCAGTTTTATTTTAACCATGTGGAGTGCTCAGTCCCTTTCTATATCTTCTCGGACTGCGGAGTCACTTGCCGAGGAGACACTTAGTGAAATCTAATTTCAAGTTAGCATAAAATTTATTTTTGGCAATAATTAAGGGCCCCACTGTTAGGTAGGGCCCAAAGGTTGGGCGGTTGGCTTCCAGAGCGTACATCGCTCCTAAAGTGCAACTTCCTTATTCGACTATGTTGGCCAACAGGACTTTCGTCCCGTTTTTCTTCAGACCAAGTTTGTCGGCCGCTTTAGACGAGATGTCTAAGTCGCGGCCACTAATGTATGGACCTCGATCTTTGATTTCGACTACTAACTGGTAGCCGGTCTCGAGGTCAGTGAGTTTTAGCTTCGTGCCAATGGGCAGCTCTTTGTGGGCTGCCGTTGTCGGGTCTTCGGCCCGAAAACTTTCCCCATTGGCCATCCGGCGCCCTTGAAGTTCGCGTCCATACCAGCTGGTGTTAACCATGGCTGGCGGGAACACTTGATCCATAGGACGGATTTGACCACTATTGATTGAATTAGACGAAATCAATATGGCCAACGTTACCATCACTCCCATTGCATACCTCCTTTGTGTTGACGAACTTCAGTCCCGAGGGACATCTATTCGCCACCGCCCAAAGTCTGACCTCATCTTAATACTTTTAGGTTTATATGTCAAACTTTACCCTAAAAATATGGCTGAATAAGGCCATTTTGTGTAGTACGTATTAGGACAACAAAAAATTGCCGCTTGGGCTCCCAAGCGGCAATTTTTGTCTTAGACGATCTTGATTTCGAGGTTTTTGCCCTTTTTGAGGCATTTGGTACAGATTTTTACCCGGGAACCGTCAGCGAGCTTGGCCCACTGTAAATTCGGCTGTTTTCTCTGAACAGGAATCGGATTGTATTTGGTAGCACGAACACGGTTGGAGTAACCTCCGACCAATAAACTACCTTTTTCGCAAATAGGACAATTTTTCATAAGATAGTTCGTATGCTAACATAGGATATTAATCATTGCAACCCTATTAACTCATGGAAACCACCGTTATATTTTCAATTGTTATCTTAGTGATGTCTGTCGTTCTCCACGAAGTCTCTCATGGTTTCGCGGCCTATTTATTGGGTGATCCGACTGCCAAGATTGCTGGTCGTTTGACTTTGAATCCTCTTAAACATCTCGATTGGATGGGTTCAGTTATTGTGCCCCTGATTCTATCTCTTTTTCCAGGTGGGTTTATTATTGGCTGGGCTAAACCAGTACCCTATAACCCACATATGCTCCGAGGAGGGAAGTACGGACCAGCGATGGTGGCAGGGGCTGGGCCGGCTATGAATTTGGCCATTGCTGTCTTTTTTGCCTTCCTGATTCGTTCGTCTTTGGCCATGAGTTTGGGTGGTTCGACTATGGTCGTTCTAAGTGGAACCATTGTTTTGACTAATGTCGCCTTGGCTATCTTTAACCTGACCCCAGTGTCTCCTTTCGATGGTTCAAAAATTCTTTTTGCCTTTTTACCCCGAGCTTGGAGAGGGGTGGAAACTTTTTTGGAAAGTAATCAGCTAATAGTTATTTTGGTGGTGATTTTAGGGATGGGCTATATTTTGAGTCCTGTGACTAGCGCCATCGTTCATCTACTTTTGTGGTAAAAAGCCGAGACCGACTGCTCGGCGCTAGATATTAGCCCTCTGGCTATCATTTTTTCTTGCATTTTCGGTCGAGATGTATTAGAGTGTCTCCGATGCCTACAATCAATCAATTGGTTCGCAAGCCTCGTAAACCGCTCATCAATAAATCGAAAGCGGTTGCTTTAGCTCGCGGTTTTAACTCTCTTAAAAACAAACCAGTTTTCTACCCATCACCTTTCAAGCGCGGTGTCTGTTTGTCGGTTAAAACGACTACTCCAAAGAAGCCAAACTCTGCTCTCCGTAAAATTGCTCGTGTCCGTTTGACCAATGGTATGGAAGTGACCGCCTATATTCCAGGTGAAGGTCACAATTTACAGGAACACTCAGTGGTCGTGATTCGTGGTGGTCGGGTTAAAGACTTGCCAGGTGTTCGTTATCATATTGTTCGTGGTGTCCTCGATGCCTCTGGTGTTGATAAGCGCCGTCAGGGTCGTTCCCGTTACGGTTCCAAGCGTCCAAAGAAGGATGGTAAAAAATAATCACAATTTTAAATAAATAATCTATGCGTCGTCCCGTCAAAAAACCTACTCGAATCAAGCCTGATCAAAAATATAACTCGATCAAGGTCTCTAAGTTGACCAACTATATTATGGAACGCGGTAAGAAAAATGCTGCTCGCGATGTCGTTTATGGCGCTTTTGATATTATTGCCGAAAAGACCAAGAAAGATCCGATGGAAGTCTATGAGGAAGCTCTGAACATTATCGGTCCATCAGTGGAAATTCGTTCTAAGCGTGTCGGTGGTGCTAACTATCAAGTGCCTCACGAAGTTCGTCCAGAACGCCGCTTGGCTCTAGCTTTGCGTTGGATTATTGACGCGGCTCGTTCACGCAAGGGGATGCCAATGCGACAACGTTTGGCCGAAGAATTACTTTTGGCTAGCAAAAACGAAGGTGAAGCGGCCAAGAAAAAAGACAACGTTCACAAGATGGCCGAAGCCAACCGCGCTTTTGCTCACTTTGCTTGGTCTGGGGGTAGAAAATAATCTTAATCTGTTTCTAAACAGATTAAGACCAGTTTAATTTTTTTCGTTTTTTAACGAAAAAAGTGTTTGTCATAATTTTATTATTAAGCTTTTGATTTAACTTTTAATTTAATCATATGTCTCGGGATTATCCTTTAGAGAAAGTTCGTAATATTGGTATTATCGCCCACATTGACGCTGGTAAAACTACTACTAGCGAGCGGGTGCTTTTTTATACTGGTGTGTCACATAAAATCGGTGAAGTCCACGAAGGTGAAGCGGTTATGGACTGGATGGAGCAGGAGCAAGAGCGTGGTATCACGATTACTTCGGCGGCCACGACTGCTTTCTGGATTCCGACCTATGCTAAAGGTGATTTAGCTCAGAAACATCGCGTTAACATTATTGATACTCCCGGACACGTCGACTTTACTGCCGAGGTGGAACGTAGTTTGAAAGTGCTCGACGGTGGCGTGACTGTTTTCGATGGTGTGGCTGGTGTGGAACCGCAGTCTGAGACTGTTTGGCGCCAAGCTGATAAATATCACGTGCCACGTATTTGTTTCATTAATAAACTTGATCGCATGGGTGCTTCTTTTAGTCACTCTTTCAAAACGATCCAGGAACGCTTGTCTAAAAAAGCCGTTCGAGTCCAGATTCCTATGGGCGAAGACGATAAGCACGAAGGTGTTATCGACCTTTTGAACATGAAGGCCTATTTGTTTGAAGGGGATAAAGGAAAAGAAATTAAAGAAATTGATATTCCGGCTGAATTTTTAGATGAAGCGACTAAATGCCGAGCCGAGTTGGTAGAAAAAGTGGCTGAAAATGATGAACAAATGATGAACGATTATTTGGAGGGCAAGGAAATTGCTATTCCCGATTTAAAGCGTGTCATTCGTAAGGCGACTATTGCCAATGAGCTTTTCCCAGTTTTTTGTGGTTCGGCTTTGAAAAATAAAGGCGTGCAACTAATGCTTGACGGTGTGGTGGACTATTTACCATCACCACTCGATATCCCATCAATTAAAGGTGAAGATATTAATACGGGTGAAGAAATCGAACGACGGGCTTCCGACTCCGAACCATTTGCGGCTTTGGCTTTCAAACTTCAATCCGATCCATTTATTGGTCAGCTGACTTTCTTCCGGGTTTATTCCGGTACTTTGGCGGCTGGTTCCTATGTCTACAACTCAACCAAGGGAGTCAAAGAGCGCGTCGGCCGTATTGTTCGTCTCCACGCTAACCATCGTGAAGAAGTGAAGGAAGTCTATGCTGGTGAAATCGCGGCCATCGTCGGTCTCAAAGATACCAAAACTTCTGATACTCTCTGTGATGAAAATCACCCAATTATTTTGCACAAAATTATCTTCCCTGAACCAGTGGTGGAAATGCGGATTGAACCGAAAACTAAGGCGGACCAAGAAAAAATGGGCTTGGCTATGCGTCGCTTGGCTGATGAGGATCCAACCTTCAAAGTTAAAACCGATACCGAAACCATGGAGACAATTATCGCTGGTATGGGCGAATTGCACTTGGAAATTTTGGTGGAAAGAATGAAGCGCGAATTTAATGTTGAAGCTAATGTTGGTAAACCACAGGTGGCCTATCGCGAAACTATTACCATGTCGGCCGAAGCCGAAGGTAAGTATGTCAAACAGTCTGGTGGTCGTGGTCAGTATGGTCATTGCCGTTTGCGAATCAAACCACTCGAAAAAAATATTGATCCGGACCAAAAAATCGCTAAAAATGTCAAACGCGAAACTGGTTTTGAGTTCATCAACTCTATCAAAGGTGGCGCCGTACCAAACGAATATATTCCAGCGATTGAAAAAGGCGTCAGAGAGGCGATGGATCGCGGTATTCAAGCCGGCTTCCAGGTCGTCGATGTGTCAGTTGAGCTTTATGATGGTTCTTATCACGAAGTTGACTCATCTGAAATGGCTTTCAAAATGGCAGGCTCTATGGCTTTCCAGGAGGGCGCCAAACGCGCGAAACCAGTCTTGTTGGAACCTATTATGAAAGTCGAGGTTATCGTGCCTGAGAAGTTCATGGGTGACATCACCGGTCAATTGTCTAGTAAGCGTGGTCAGATCGAATCAATGGAAGATCGCTTTGGTCTCAAGGCTATCCGAGCCAAGGTGCCTCTAGCGGAAATGTTCGGCTATGTTACCAACCTCCGCTCAATGACCGAAGGTCGCGGTACCTTCACCATGGAATTTGGGGAGTACGCGATTATCCCGAACAATGTGGCGTTGGGGATTATTGAGACGAGAAAGTAAAACTACAGCTTAAACATTTTAAAACCACGAAAAAGCCCCCAGCGGGGCTTTTTCTCTGCTTCGTGTAGGCTCTTCGCCCTCGTTCCTCGCCCAGCTCGGAACAAAAATACTTAAGGGCGAAGACCGGCAGCCTACCACTACGCAAGGGTTTAAAAATGTTTAAGCTTCCGTTCGCTCAGGATAAGGTCTAAAAATTTTGCCAAATTTTTAAGTAGTTTACCCTTATTTTTAGGCGTTTTTGGCTGTTTGCTATTGACTTTTATACCTATTTATGCTAATATTGAAGATAGAGTTTTGTCAATTGGAGCCTCTTAGGAGGCAAGCGGAAGGATAGAAAAATGAGTACAGCAATTAGTGTTTCAATCGCGGTCGTGTTGGCAGTTTTGTCGGTTGTCGTTTTTTTCTGGTTTAAGCTCCTTCCAGGGCTAGCTGTTGGTTTCCGGCAGTTTTTGATCAAAACGATAATTGCAGTAGCTGCCATGTTGGTGGTCCTTGCCATGAAACAAGGGGGAACTCCCGATTGGTATTGGCCGTTTATACAACAAAGCCAGGTTTTCTATGTTATGACTGCCTGGCCAGAGACTTCTTCGGGTGACCATAATGCTACCGTAGTTTTTCAAAAGATGGCTGGTGGTCATCTAAAACCCAAGCAGATGATGGATGTCAGGCTTGAGGGAGATCTGCCCAAGCCTGGCCAACTGGTCATGTTTGGGAAGGGTAGTAAGCTGGTGATCGTGGGTACTGTGGCCGAGTCTGTGACTCAGCCCGTGGCTCCGGTTGAACCAGTGGTAGCGCCAGCTTCGGATGCTGTTGTAGATCCGATTTCTACCCCCGCTGTAAAACAGGAAAAATTCGCTCCCATCATCCCGTCGCGCAAGACGACGGCGAAGAAGTAGCAAGTTTCCTCGCAGTTATCGTGCCTCGTGTCGCTCTAAGCGGTCACGAGGCATTTGTTTTTGAAAAAAATTTCCTTGCTAGTCTTTTGGAGCGTGATAGAATTTGGATAACTATATAAGTTTTAATTTTTTTAATATGAAAAAAGGTGATGCTTTTGATATGGCGAGAAAAATGAATACTGGCGATAGCCTCGATGTGACGGCTGAAGCGCCAGTGGCCGAAAAAAATAACGAGCAGGCTCTAGATGAGTTGATGGATACTCCCGGCTTTGCTGAATTTTTAGCCAAACATCCTGAGGCTGGAGAATTGTCTGAGGCTGAAAACTTAGATCGAGTAGGCAATCTTCATGAAGCTTTTGGTAAGGTCAAGGAGACCAATAAGGAGTTGAATAGTTTTTTTAAGGACCAAGCCAAGGATTTAGGTTTAGAACTGTCAGAAGACGAGCTAAAGTTTGTTGGCGAACATATTGAAAATCTGGCAATAAACAATCCGGAAGAAATGGCGGGTTTAACAGAGACAATTAAAACCTACCGCGAAACCCCAGCCAAGATCAAAGCGCAAACGGCTGAATTGTCTAAGCACATGGAAACTTTTAATAATTATGGAGACCTGGTAGTAGAGAAGGCTAAACTAGAAGGATACGCCAATCTAACAAAGTTTGAAAAGGGTAAGGTCATGGGTTGGATTGGGGCCGTGGAACTTTTCTTTGCTGACAATAATACGGTTAGAGGCACTGTTCCCAATAAAGATGACAAGATGGCCGCTTTTGTTCATCGGGCGGCTCTCAATAAAGAGACTATTAATGAAATTCGCGACAAATACGGTTTGAAGCCAGAACAAATCAAAGAAAGGATTGAAAAGATAGAAGCTGATATTGAGCAAGCTCGGGGAGCAATGGGAAAGATGGATCAGTTACAGGAAGGGCTGACATC
This sequence comes from Minisyncoccota bacterium, assembly GCA_041664425.1. Taxonomy (GTDB): domain Bacteria; phylum Patescibacteriota; class Minisyncoccia; order Phycocordibacterales; family XYD1-FULL-46-19; genus XYB1-FULL-42-16. The sequence goes on from JBAYKU010000001.1 coordinate 51,759, forward strand.
AGCCAAAGGAAAAATGATGGCCGAGAACGTTTTACCCCTAGGACAAGTCAGAGAATTGCTCCAACAGAAATTATCAGAAAAAATGGCGGGGGCGGCTTTGAAAGAAGGTTCGCCTGATGACCGTTTGAAGGAATTGTCCAAGGTCCAAGAATATTTTGATCAAATGGCCAACTCAGATCTCGATCTATCTGCCGGTTTTGATAGTGGTGATTTTCAAAAAAGAGTAGATGATCTTATGGAACTTCAAGTGACCGATGGCATCTCTAAAGCTTTGGAATCAGCCAAGACTGATACTCTAACCAATTTTGAAAAAGGTTTTAAAAAATATCTTGATGGTTTGGAAAAATTAGGTACCAAGGACAAGGAGGAGGCCCAAAGATTTGTGGTTGAACAGATGTTTGAAAAAATCGGCGAATTGAATAAGTCTACTGAAAAATCAGACAAAGCTAAAGCGATCTTGCTTCGTCGGGTGGTCGCAAAGATACAAGCTAATAAAATTTAAATTTTATGGATATCCAAACAGATTTAAGCCAGTTGGGAGATTTATTAGCGGCTGGTAAAAAAGATGAAGCCACCGCGCTGATCGATGCCTATATCAATCAAGATTTAAGTGATGAGGAAAAAGGGACCGCTTATGTCGCTTGGGCCAAGGCTTATATGGATGCTTCTAATACTATTGACCAAAGTTACAGTGAGGCTTTGAAAGGCTGGCTGGAAACCCTGCGAGAGATTGATAAAGAGAGTGACGAGACAGTCAAAGAAGCTAAAGTAGCTTCACTTAAAAACGAAATTAAAAATTTTGGGGCCTAGAGTTTTCTAGTTGTGCACAGATTTCCTCGTTTCTGATAGTGTGTTGGTCTATAATTAAATTAATGAAAAAATCTAATATCTTTGGGACTCGCCCGGTAGTGAAGTCTCGAAGAGCTTCTACTACCGGGTTTACTCTTATCGAGCTTTTAGTCGTGGTGGCGATCATCGGTCTTTTATTGGGGATTACTACTGACTATCTATCTAATGCTAGAAGTAAGGGCTCCGGAGCAGGGGTGAAGCAAAATTTAAATAGTCTGCGAACTGACTTGGCTTTGTGGCAGACCAACAATAATAATAGTAATTTACCTTGCAATATTGCCATTGCCGCCAACGGCACTAGTAGAGCTAATCAAATTTGGGCTCAAGCCAAGAGTCGGATCGGATCATCAGATTGGGGCTACTCGATCCACGGATGTGCCGCTGCTAATACCAACGTAACTGGCACCGGTTTTATTTTTGTGGCTAAATCTGGCACCGGCAAATATTGGTGTGTGGATAGTAATAATGCCGGTAAGGAGATTACTACAATAGCTACTGCTGGTCTTACTGCTGGAGCATATACAAACGGCAGTACTCCATTCAAACTCTGCCCATAGCTAAAATAAACACAAGGTCCAAGCAGCCCCCTAGGTTGACTTAATGTCTTTATTTGCTATTATTATCCCACGCAACGGCGTAGCTTTTTTGATGTTGACCGCAAGGTCTAGTCAACAAACAGGGGTTAAAAACCACTTTTTATTAAGTTAGTAGTTAATAATTAATAAGTAAAAACATATGGCAGAGAAATTTGATCGGTCCAAGCCACACGTTAACGTCGGTACTATCGGCCACGTTGACCACGGCAAGACTACCTTGACCGCCGCCATCTTGCATGTCCTCAACTTAGCGGGCAACAAGGTGAAGATGCGCGGTGTGAACGAAATTGACAACGCTCCCGAAGAACGCGAGCGCGGTATTACTATTGCTCTTTCGCACAACGAGTACGAAACAGCCAAGCGTCACTATGCGCACATTGATGCTCCAGGTCACGCTGACTACATCAAAAACATGATCACTGGTGCCGCTCAAATGGACGGCGCTATCATTGTGGTCGCCGCGACTGACGGTCTTATGCCTCAGACTCGTGAGCACGTCCTTTTGGCCCGTCAGGTTGGTGTGCCAAAAATCATCGTCTTCCTCAACAAGGTAGATATGGTGGATGATCCAGAATTGATTGATTTGGTAGAAGAGGAAGTCCGCGAGCTTTTGACCAAGCAAAACTACGATGGTGCTAACGCTCCAGTTATTCGTGGTTCCGCTTTGAAGGCTCTCGACGCCAAGTCTGTTGATGACGAATGGGCTAAGCCAATCTTGGCTTTGGCTGACGCCATGGACAACTTTATCCCTGATCCAGTTCGTGAGACTGATAAGCCATTCTTGATGCCGGTCGAAGACGTTTTCTCGATCGAAGGTCGTGGAACTGTCGTCACTGGCCGTATCGAACGTGGTTCAGTTAAAGTCGGTGAAGAAATCGAAATCGTTGGTTTGAAAGACACTGCTAAAACTACCGTTACTGGTATCGAAATGTTCAACAAACAACTCGATGAAGGTATCGCTGGTGACAACGCCGGTCTTTTGCTCCGCGGCCTCAAGAAGGATGACATCACTCGTGGTCAAGTTTTGGCCAAACCTGGTTCTGTTACTCCTCACACTGAATTCACCGCCGAAGTTTATATTTTGAAGAAGGAAGAAGGTGGTCGCCACACTCCATTCTTTACTGGCTACAAGCCTCAGTTCTACATGCGTACGACTGACGTCACTGGTGAAGTAACTTTGGATGAAAATACCAAGATGGTTATGCCTGGTGATACCGTCACCTTTACCGTCAAATTGGTAGCCCCGATCGCCCTCGAAGAGAAACAGCGCTTCGCTATCCGCGAAGGTGGCCGTACCGTCGGTGCCGGTGTTACTACTAAAATTATTGCCTAATTATTACATCTATGACCGCAACGACCACTAAAAAAACCAAAGCAAAGGTCAAAGCGACCGGAAGCGAGGAGACTTCCAAGCTTCGCATTCGGGTTTCGGCCTATGAAAACAAGATTCTTGACGCTAGTGTTAAGCAGATTGTTGATACGGCGTTGCGGTATGATGCAACGATCCTAGGTCCGATTCCATTGCCGACCGAGATCAAAAAATACACCGTCAATCGCTCAAGCTTTATTGATAAAAATTCCCGTGAACAGTTCGAAATGCGTGTTCACAAGCGACTCGTGGATATCATGAGTCCGTCTCCGAAAATTATCGAGAGCCTGACCAATCTCAACTTGCCATCTGGCGTCAATATTGATGTCAAAATGATGTAAGAAAACCCAAAACCCCGCCGGCCGAAAGGCTGGCGGGGTTTTGGTTTTGTGCATAACTCTAGTTGTGATTATTTTTCTTTCTGTTATTACTTTAATTAGAAAATTGGTCTAACTGATAGTGGAGGAGGCAGAATGACTATCTCAAGGCTATTGAGTTCCGATTTTGTTAGATGTCATTGCAAAGATGGAACAAGGCAATGTCTGTATTTGTCTCGATCTGCCGTCGTCGTAGATGGTGAACAAAATGAAGGCTGGTTTTGCAAAAACGGTAAGAATAAGGATGGTATTACTAGAGAAGGGGACATAACCGTTTGTGAGCTATTAGCCAGAGGCTTCAGTGGCGATTGTTACCAATTGACAGTTACTGTCGGAAAAAAGAAGCTCTAAGGACCCCTCACTTACATAGTCGAGGGGTCTGCGTGTTTATCTAGAGCCTTAGGAGTGGCTCAGATTTGACTTTCTGCCCTTATCTGATAATATGTTTCGAAGCTCGTAGGGGCTTTTTCAGCCCAAGGCTGATCGGCCTGGGGCCGAGTTTTTTTCTTAATATTGAAGCTATATCTGTATGAAGTTTATTTTAGGCACAAAACAACGAATGACTCAGGTTTTTGATGATAACGGCCGATCTCAGATTGGGACGGTAATTTCTGTTGCCCCATCGATCGTCACTCAAATCAAAACTGCTGGTCAGGACAATACTAACTCGGTCCAGATCGGTTATGGCGAAAAACGAGCTAAAAATGCTGGTAAAGCCATGATTGGCCATATTGCTCCTGCTCTCAAAGCTGCCGAAAAGGAAAATATTAGCTTCCAATTTTTGCGCGAATTCGCGACTGACAATACCGCTGACTACAAAGTCGGAGACGTTGTTGATTCCTCTATTTTCAATGAAGGTGAAGAAGTAACCGTGATCGGTACCAGCAAGGGTAAGGGTTTCCAGGGTGTCGTCAAACGCCATGGTTTCCATGGAGGTCCACGTAGTCATGGTCAGAAGCACTCAGAGCGTGAGCCAGGTTCTATTGGTGTGGGTGGCGTTCAGCGCGTTTTCAAAGGTATGCGCATGGCTGGTCGCATGGGTAGTGATCGTGTCTCCACTAAATATGTCAAAATCATCAAAATCAACAAAGAGGCCAATGAAATTTTAATCCAAGGTGCTGTGCCTGGCCGTCCTGGTTCTTTGATCCAAATTATTGCTAAATAGAAAATATGGAAACGACTCTCTACAACCAAAAAGCGGAAAAGGCCGGCGATCTGAAGCTCGAAGCTTCTCTCTTTGGCCAAAAATGGAATGCTGACTTGGTTCATCAGGTAGTCTTCTCCATGCTTTCGAATGCTCGTCCCGTAATCGCTCATGCCAAGGATCGCAGTGAAGTCTCTGGCGGTGGCAAAAAGCCATGGCGCCAAAAGGGAACTGGCCGGGCCCGTCACGGTTCTAGTCGTTCTCCAATCTGGATTGGTGGTGGTTCTACTCATGGCCCAAACAAAGAAGCCAACTTTGCCAAAAAAATCAACAAGAAAATGAAGTCCAAGGCTTTGGCAGTCCTGCTTTCTCGCAAGTTCAATGATGGCGAAATGCTCTTTATTGATAAATTTGATGTTGCTGGCAAGACTAAAGTCGCTACTGATGCCATGAAGAAGTTTTCTACCCTCAAAGGTTTTGAAAAAATTAATTATCTCAAAGGCAAGCGTTCTTTGATCGTCACTCCCGCCAAGGATGCTGAATTAGAAAAAGCTTTTGCTAACGTCAAGAGTGCACAAGTGACCGAAGCTCGCAATGTTAATCCGACCGATTTGGTGACTTATAAGTACATTGTTTTGGCTGGAGCTGAACCAATCGTGGCTTCTTTTAACGCTCGAATGAAATAAATATCATGTCTAAAATCGGCAAAAAAAATAACGGTCAAGTTCTCCTCGCTCGCCCTCACATTACAGAAAAGGCGACTTTGCTAAACGAGACTAATAAATTTCCTGTCTATACTTTTGTAGTTGACCCAGCAGCCAACAAGACTGAAATCAAAAAAGCTATCACTGCTCTCTATAAAGTCGTGCCAGTTAAGATCAACATCATTAATTTGCCAGCCAAAAAAGTTATGCGCCGAGGCAAAGTGGGGGTGACCACTGCCACTAAGAAAGCTCTGGTTTTCTTAAAGGTGGGCGATAAGATTGAGATGGCCTAAAATTTTAAATAAATCGAATTATCATGAAAAAGTATCAACCAACAACTCCATCACGTCGCGGCATGAGCGTAGTATCCTATCGCGGGGTTTTGACGACTGACACCCCTCACAAGTCTCTGACTAAGGGTGGCAAGCGTTCTGTTGGCCGTAATAATGCTGGCCGTATCACTGTTCGCCACAAAGGAGGTGGCCACAAGCGAGCTTATCGCGAGATTGATTTTACTTTCAATAAAATAAATATTCCGGCCAAGATTGAATCTCTCGAATACGATCCAAACCGCTCCGGTTTTATCGCCCTGGTTTGTTATGCTGATGGTGAGCGTCGCTATATTCTCGCTCCAGCTACTGTCAAAGTGGGGGATCAGATTGTTGCTTCTGAAACCGCCGACATCAAGGCTGGCAATCGTTTACCTCTAGCTAAAATCCCTGTTGGTACTTTTGTTTACAATGTGGAAGTCAAACCAAAGGGTGGTGCTAAATTGGCTCGTTCAGCTGGTGCCTATGCCGAAGTTCTCGCTTCTGATGCCGGTTATACCAACCTAAAAATGCCTTCTTCTGAAGTCCGTAAGATCAGCGAAAAAGCTTGGGCTTCAATCGGTGCTGTCTCTAACGAGGAATATCGCTTGGCTAATTATGGTAAGGCTGGCCGTAGTCGTTGGATGGGTATTCGCCCGACTGTTCGCGGTAGCGCTATGAACCCTGTTGATCACCCATATGGTGGTGGTGAAGGCGCTCAGGGTCGTGGTACTCGTCGTCCAAAGACGGCTTGGGGTAAGGTCACTGGTGGCCGCAAGACTCGCCGACCAAAGAAGTATTCAAATGTCTTGGTCGTTTCCCGTCGTAAAGTAGGCAAAAAACGCTAAAAAACACAAAAACCCCTAAAAAGGGGTTTTTGTTTTAAACGAACTGGTCGAGGGCCAACCTTTAAAAGGTGTGCCGAGTAAAAAGTTTGGTAAGCAAGAGGCTTAAAAGTTGACAATGAGCCCTAATTTGCTAGGATATTAACCAGGCTCATATTGGGCTAAACCCTGACGGAATACGACACTAAAGTGTCGAAAAATCCCAGAGATTTTTATTCCACTGGGTAAATTTTTGATTTTATGTCCCGCTCACTCAAAAAAGGTCCTTATTTGGACGAAAAACTGATGAAAAAGATCGCCGGTAAAAAACCCGGTGATGCTGGCGTGATTAAAACTTGGGCCCGCCGTAGTCAGATTAGCCCAGAAATGGTTGGCTTTACTTTTGGTGTTCATAACGGTAAAAGCCATCTCGAAGTCTTTGTGACCGAAGAAATGGTTGGTCATCGTTTGGGTGAATTCTCTCCAACCAAAAAATTCGTTCGCCATGGCGGTAAAATGCAGAAGGAACTCGAGATGAAGAAGAAGGAGGCCGAAATTTCAGCTGCCAAATCTGCTAAAGCTACCACCGATACCAAAAAGAAATAAACTATGAAAGCTGCTCTAACCAATTATCGCCAAGCTCCTCGCAAAGTCCGCCTCGCGGCTGATTTATTGCGCGGTAAAATGGTAACGGCTGCGGAAATGGAATTGAACGCTTTGTCTAAAAAAGCTTCCCCGATTCTGATGAAGCTTTTAGCTTCAGCGGTCGCCAATGCTGTCAACAACGATAAAGCTGACAAGTCCAAACTTTTTATTAAAGAAATTACCGTTGACAAGGGGATGGTTTTAAAACGTTTCTTCCCTGGCGCTCATGGCAAAGCTTATCCGATCAATCGCAAGAACAGCCATGTTAAAATTGTTTTAGGAATTAAAGAGCCCGCTCCAGCTAAAGCTAAAAAAGTAGCTAAGAAAGTGGCTAAAAAAGTAAAGAACTAATATGACACATCGAGTTCATCCATATGCTCATCGTTTAGGAATCATTCGTGATTGGAAGTCGCGCTGGTTTGGTGCGCTCAATGGTCAGTACCAGGATTTTCTCAAGGCTGATGTTCTCTTGCGTGAATTTCTCGAAAAGCGTTTGCGTGGTATGTATGTTGATTCTATTGAAATGGAACGCAATCAAAATGTCTATCGTTTGATTATTAAAACTGCTCGTCCGGGTTTTGTTATTGGTCGCAACGGTGAGGGCTCTACCAAACTCAAGAGTGAAATCTTGGCCAAACTTAACAAAGCCAAATTACCTTTGCCTCGTGAATTTAGAATTGATGTTGAGGAGGTCAAAGATCCAGAAAGTCATGCCGCTATTGTGGCTTATATGTTGGCTGAAGGTTTGGAAAAGCGTTTGCCTTTCCGCCGTGTTATGAAGCAGATGATGGAGAAGGTAATGCAGTCTCGTGGTGTTCTCGGTATCAAGGTAACTTTGTCTGGTCGCCTTGGTGGAGCCGAAATGGGTCGGGTAGAAAGTTTGCGCTTAGGCCAAGTGCCTCTACAGACTTTGCGCGCCGATATTGATTTTGCTCGTGAGAAAGCCTATATGACCTACGGTGTTATTGGTATTAAAGTTTGGATCTACCGTGGTGAAATTTTTAATGATAAGACTCCCAAGACCACTAAAGAATAAATATCATGTTGTTGCCTAAAAAAGTAAAATTCAGAAAATGGCAGACCGGCCGATCCAATCCGAACAAAGCTCGGGTGGCTACTCGTGGTGCAACTTTGTCCTTTGGTAACTTTGGTCTCAAGGCTGAAACCTCTGGCCGTATTCGTTCCAATCAGATTGAAGCCGCTCGTAAAACCATCTCTCGTCAAATGGCCAAGACTGGTAAGTTGTGGATTCGAATTTTTCCAGACCGTCCTTTTACTGCTAAGGGTGCCGAAGTGGGTATGGGTAAGGGTAAAGGTGATCCTCAGGGTTACGAGGCTCAAGTTCGACCAGGTAGCTTGATTTTTGAAGTCGATGGTCTAACTGACGTTATTGCTCGCGAAGCTTTGCGTAAAGCCGGCGCCAAATTGCCAATTAAAACTAGAATTGTTAGCCGCTAAAATACTGCTATGAAAAAGATTGATTTCAAAAACAAAAATACTGGTGAATTACAGAAACTCTTGGCGGAAAAACGCGAAGCGGTTAGAACTTTTCGCTTTGGTATCTCTGGCAGTCGCACCAAGAACGTCAAAGCTGGTCATGATTTGCGCAAAGAAATTGCTCGTATTTTGACAGTTTTAAATACTACAAAGAAATAATATTACTTGTCCCGTTGGAAACCCTAAATAATATAAAAATATGAAAAAGACTGATACCAACAAAATAATTAAAGACAACCACGCCAATAGCGATGGTGGCTTTGCAACTGGGATGACGACTTCAGCTAATAATCCAAAAACCTTCAAAGGAGTAGTAGTCTCCGACAAGATGGACAAGACCGTCGTGGTGTCTGTGGCTAGCTACATCAAGCACCCTAAGTATGGTAAGTATTTGAAGCGTGACAAAAAATTCAAAGCTCACGATGAGAAAAATCAAGTCAAGGTGGGTGAGACTGTCACTATTCGTGAATGCCGTCCTATGTCGAAGGATAAATCTTTTGAGGTAGTTATCGAGAAATAAAATCATGATCCAAGACCGCTCAATCGTAAAAATTGCTGATAACACCGGTGCCAAGATCGGACGTATTTTCAAAGTACTCGGTGGTTCTAAGAAACGCTATGCTCGCATCGGCGAATTGGTAGTGCTTTCAGTCCAGACCGCTGAGCCTCGCAAGGCCACTAAAAAGAAAGATGTTGTCCAAGCGGTTGTTGTCCGTCAACGCGCTCCTTTCCGTCGCAAGGATGGTTCCTATATCCGCTTCGACGAGAACGCTGTCGTTATTATCGAAAAGGGTAAGAAGGATCCAAAGGGTGGTCGCATCTTTGGGCCGATTCCTCGAGAAATCGCGGAAAAGGGCTATCAGAAGATTGCCTCTTTAGCACCAGAAATTGTCTAATACTATGAATATCAAAAAAGGTGACAATGTAATAATGTTGACTGGCTCCGATAAAGGTAAAAAGGGGAAGGTTTTACGTGCTATCCCTAGTGAAGAGAAAATCTTGGTGGAAGGTATTAATGTCAAAAACAAACGCCAAAAGCCTCGCAAGCAGGGCGAGAAAGGTCAGACGATCGCTATGCCTCATCCAGTCCATGTTTCCAATGCCGCTCTCTTTTGTAGCGCTTGTGGTAAGGGTGTTCGCTCTAAAGTTAAAATAACCAAAGACAAAAAGACCCGCGTTTGCGCCAAGTGTAGCAAAGAACTCTAAAATTAAATTAAAAACATGTCCTTCGTTTCAATTCAAAAGAAAATAGAAAAAGCCCAAAAGACTCTGAAAGAGGAGTTGGGTGTTAAGAATGTCATGGCTTTGCCCAAGATTACTAAAGTGGTAATCAATTCTGGTACTGGTAAGGCTCGTGATAAAAAACGCAACGAACTAGTGTCTGATCGCTTGGCCAAGATTGTTGGTCAAAAGCCCTCCGCTCGCGGTTCCAAAAAATCCATCGCTAGTTTTAAACTGCGCGAGGGTGAAGTGATTGGTTATGCCGCCACTTTGCGTGGAAAGCGAATGAATGATTTTCTCGATCGCTTGCTTAATGTTGTTTTTCCTCGTATCCGCGACTTCAAAGGTTTTGACTCTAAATGCATTGATGAACTCGGCAACCTAACCGTCGGCATCAAGGAACACTCAGTCTTCCCAGAAACCGCCGATGAAGATATCAAAGATGTTTTTGGTATGGCTATCACTATTGTGACTACTGCCAAAGATAAGAAATCAGCCAAGCTCTTCTTTGAAGCTATTGGTTTTCCGTTTAAGAAGGCGGTTGTGGGTAAAAAGTAAGTCGCTCGGATTAAAGAAATTTTCAGCTGACGCTTCATCCGACCAAAATTATAGTCGTCTCACGACGAAAAATGAAAAACTCCTCACAAACGCCTGCCAATCAGCAGGCGTTTGCTCGTCAAACAGTTTCATTTTTCTGCTCGACTCCTTAATTTTGGTCGGCTTCTCGCGATGCTGAAAATTTCTTTAATCCTCGCTTTGGTTGAAATGCTAGGCGATACCACTACGCCTGCCTGCGCAGGCAGGCAAGGGTTTTAAAATGTTTAAGCTTTCGTTCTCTCAAATTTTCTCCAAACAAAAACCCAGTAGGACAGCTTGTGCTGACTACTGGGTGAACTCTTCGCGACAGATTTCTGTCGGAGGAGGTGGCTACTCTTGTTTGATAAATTCGATTCCATACTTCTTTTCCGTGGGTGATCCTTGGAAAATAGTAATGGAGTCAGTTACTATTGATTCCCGTTTTGTCGGTGGGACCCTTTCAAGCTTCTTTGCGTTAAAATCATCAATTGCCGCTGCAATCGATAACATAAACGCAACTATAATCACTATGACAGAGATCGCCAGCGCTATCTCTAGATGACCAGTTTTTTTTCGAAGCTCCTCTGTTTTTTCCCAGAGCTCCTTTTTCTTCTGTCGCTCCTCTGCTGTTTCTTTCCAGGGGTCTTCTTTTTCTGTTTTCGACATTCTTCTCCCTTTCAAAAGCAGAACCTTAGCTCTGCCGGTTGACTATCCATTTCTACCTAATATTATACACCTAATCGTATAAAAAGTCAATAGATAACAATCTTCATGTAACACTTTTGTGTCTTTAGAGGCCTAAATCGTTGACATTAAGGCCTCTTCTTGATAGGATAGCACCAGCTCGTTTGAGCCCCGCCCGGTGGAATATGGCGCTTCTAGGCGCCATAAAATCGCTAGGTCAAACGATTTTATTCCACGGGGTAAAATATTTACTTGCCCGCCTAAATTTCCCTCGTGTAAATGAGGTAAACAGAGGGAGGACAAAATCATTTTATTAGTCAGGTATATCAATTCTACCGAGGGAAACTTTGGTGGGTAAACATGGCAAAAAAATCAGTCATCGCTCGTGCTCAAAAGACCCCGAAGTTTGCTTCGCGGGTTGTTCGTCGCTGTTTCCGCTGCGGACGTAAGCATGGCTATATGAGAGATTTTAATCTTTGCCGTATCTGTTTCCGTGAATTGGCCAATGATGGCAAAGTTCCGGGTATTCGAAAATCTTCATGGTAAGCGATCCTATTTCCAACATGCTGATCACCATTAAAAATGGTGCCAAAGTCGGTAAAGAAACCGTCGTTTTTCCTTGTTCTAAAATTAAATACGAAATTGCTACCTTGCTCGAACGTGAAGGTTATATCAAAAACGTCAACAAGCGTGGCAAGAAGGTTAAGAAGTTTATTGCTTGCGATATCGTTTACGGTACTGATGGCAAGACTGCCAAATTGACCGATTTGAAGCGCATCTCCAAACCTTCCCGCCGAGTCTACCGCAAGGCTGATGAAATTGCCCCTGTCCGTAACGGTTTCGGTATCGCCGTCATTTCTACTCCTAAAGGTTTAATGACTGGCAAGGATGCTTACAAACAAAAAGTCGGAGGCGAATTAATGTTCCAAATCTGGTAAAAAATATGTCACGTATCGGCAAACAAATCATCACTATTCCTGAAAAAGTTGAAGTCAAACTCAACGATGGCTTTTTGACTGTCAAAGGTCCTCTCGGTGAAATCACTCGGGCTTTTAAACCACAGATTGTGATCACTATTGATCAAGAAGCTAAAACTATTAGCTTGGCTCCGGCTGAAGTGACTGTTGCTAACCGAGCTTTGTGGGGGACTTACGGTTCTCATCTCGCTAACATGATTGAGGGTGTGACCAAGGGTTATATCAAAGACTTAACAGTGGAAGGTGTTGGTTATCGTTATGCGGTGGCTGGCAACAAAGTGGTGCTTAATATTGGCTTCTCTCATCCAGTGGAAGTTGAAATTCCGGTTGGTTTGAAGGTTGAGATAACTAAGGCTGATATGAAGATTTCTGGTTTTGATAAAGAAGTGGTTGGTAGTTTTGCTTCCAAGATTCGCTCTCTCAAACCGGTTGAACCTTATAAGGGTAAAGGTATCCGTTACGTCGGGGAACATGTCCGTCGCAAGCAGGGTAAGAAAACTGCCGCTTAAAATCTATGAATAACAAACTGATCCAAAAAGAACGTCGCCATCGCCGAGTCCGGAGTAAAGTTTCTGGGACTGTTGAGCGTCCACGCTTGGTGGTCTATCGTTCTAATCGTTTTATTTATGCTCAGTTGATTGACGATCGCGCCGGCAAGACTTTGGCGGCGGTTAGTGATCTCAAGGTGGCTAACAAAAAAAGCGATAAATTTGTCAAAGTTACCAAGGCGACAGAAGTCGGCAAGCAGATCGCTGTGGCGGCCAAAGGTTTGGGTATCTCCAAAGTAGTTTTTGATCGTGGTGGTTATCGTTTCACTGGTCGGGTCAAAGCTGTCGCTGAAGGGGCTCGTGAAGGTGGTCTAATCTTTTAATATTATATGGAAACTCCTACCAACAAAACTAATTCAACTACTCCTCGTGGCAACCGTACTACTGGTCCTGGTGCTAATCGCAGTGGCCGTCCTGGTCAGGGTGGTCCTCGTCGTGATGGCCGTGGCGGTCGTGGTGGTCGCCCTACTGAGAGAGTCAAGCCTGAGTATGATCACAAAGTGATTGATATTCGCCGTGTGGCCCGTGTGGTTTCTGGTGGACGCCGTTTTAGTTTCTCAGTAGTTTTGGTGGCTGGTAATAAAAAGGGGAAGGTGGGTGTCGGCATCGGTAAGGCCGGAGATACCTCTTTGGCTATTAGCAAGGCGATGAACAATGCCATCAAAAACATGATTGTCGTCTCAACCACTAAAACCAATTCTATTGCTCATGAAGTAGAAGCCAAGTTTGGTTCATCTCGCGTGATGATTAAACCAGCTCCGGCTCACGGTCTCGTGGCTGGCTCGGCTACTCGTATTGTTTTGGAATTGGCTGGTATCCACGATGTTAATGCCAAAGTTTTGTCCAAGAGCAAGAATAAATTGAACTTGGCTCGTACTACTATCCTGGCCTTGTCTAAATTGCCTAAGTCTAAATAAAAAATATGCAGATTCACGAATTAAAACCAAAGACTAAACTTAAGAAGCGCCGACAAATCGGTCGCGGTGGTAAACGTGGTACAACTGCTGGTCGCGGTACCAAGGGTCAAAAGGCTCGCGCCGGTCGCAAGCTCCGCCCAGAATTGCGCGATATCATCAAGAAGCTGCCAAAATTGCGCGGTTACCGTTTTGCTTCTTTTGCTGAGACAGCTTTGCCAGTCAACTTAGCTATCATTGATAAAAAGTATGTGGCTGGTGAAGAAGTGACCGCCATGACTCTTTTGGAAAAGGGTTTGATTGGTTCGCGCAAAGGTAAGATGCCACGAGTCAAAATTTTGGCGACTGGTACTTTGACCAAGGGTTTGACTTTCAACGGCTTGTTGATGTCTGAAGCCGCCAAGGCCAAGATTGAACAAGTGGGTGGTAAAGTGATTTAAAGACTGTTGATTAACAATTAGATATTTTTAGGTCTCTCGTTGATAATTTATCTTATGAACGCTTTCTTAACTAAAGTAAAACTAACTCTAGAAGACGCCAATCTTCGACGTCGGATTTTGTTTGTGGTGGGTATTTTGGCCATCACTCGTCTGGGAGCCGCTATCCCAATGCCAGGTGTTGATAAATTGCAATTAGAGCGAGCTTTTGCGGGTGATCAATTTTTAGGCTTTTTGAATATTTTTTCTGGTGGCGGTCTGTCTAACCTATCTATTTTTATGTTGGGTGTCGGTCCGTTTATTACGGCTTCGATTATTATGCAGTTGATGACTTTGATCTTTCCTTCTCTCAAACAAATGTATCATGAGGATGGGGAAGCCGGTCGTCGTAAGGTGGCTCAGTATTCCCGTCTAATGGCCGTACCACTAGCAGCTTTTCAGGCTATTGGTTTGATGGTTTTGCTTAATGGCAAGGGGGTGCTTTTACCGATGAGCGGCATGGATAAATTGATCAGTTTGATTGTGGTCATTGCCGGCTCCTTACTTTTGATGTGGTTGGGCGAATTAATCTCAGAGTACGGTATTGGTAACGGTGTTTCTTTGATTATCTTTGCTGGTATCGTCTCACGAGTTCCAGCGGTGACTTCACAACTTTATACCACTTTTGAAAGTACTCAGATTCCACTTTATCTCGGTGTTGGGGCGGTGGCCTTGATTGCTTTGGCGGCGGTAGTTTTTATTACCGAATCAGAGAGACCTATTCCAGTTACTTATGCCAAGCGGGTGCGGGGCATGAAGGTCTATGGTGGAGCTTCAACTTATCTACCAATTAGAGTCAACAATGCCGGTGTTATGCCAATCATCTTCGCCATGTCGATTTTGCTGTTTCCACAGATGATCGCCAACTTTTTGGCCGGCACTACTCAGCCTATTCTCAAAACGATTGCTGGTTTTATGACCGCCTTTCTGAATCAAACTTGGCTATATGGCTCCTTCTACTTTATTTTAGTGGTGGCTTTTACCTATTTTTATTCAGCTGTCACTTTTGATCCGGAAGCCATCTCGACCAACTTACAGAAAAACGGTGCTTTTATCCCTGGGGTGCGTCCTGGTCATTCGACCGCTGTCTATATTTCCAGAATTTTGACTCGTTTGACTCTGGTGGGAGCGACATTCTTGGGGGTGGTGGCCTTGATGCCAATCATCTTGCAGTCGGCTACCAATATGAGTTCGTTGGCTGTCGGCGGTACTAGTCTTTTGATTGTCGTGTCGGTCGCTCTCGATTTCATCAAACAGATTGATGCTCAGATCTCAATGAGAGAATACTAGAATTTTTTTCTAAATAACCTAAAAAATAATGGCCTATTCCTGAGAATAGGCCATTATTTTGAAATTTAAGTTATACTAATACGTACTAGGTTTTAGCGATTAAAATATAAAACAGGTTTTGTGCTCACATCCTCGCAGCAGAGCTGTCGAGGTATTCAGACAAAGCACTCTAATAAAATTAATTAGTTTATTTAATCAAAGCTTATGAAAATCTACCGTCAGTTTAAAAGTTATTTTATTGCTCATAAAATAATTGGCACCATTATTTTGTTGGTGGTCGCTATTGGGGTTTATTACAGTTACAACTATTTTTTTGGAGCTTCTAATCAGACAACTTACTTAGTAGCTCAAGTTGAAAAGGGGACGATTGTCACAGCGGTTTCTGGTAGTGGCCAAGTCTCCGCCAAAAGTCAGATTGATATTAAACCCAAAGCTTCTGGTGAGGTTATTTATATTGGGGCTAAAGCGGGTGATCACGTTTCGGCCGGTCAACTTATTGTCCAGCTGGATGCTCGTGACGCCCAGATTTCTCTCCAAAGCGCTCAGTTGAGTTTAGAAAAAATGAAGGCTGGTGCCGTTAGTGATAGTAGTGGTTCCTCTAAAAACTACGAAGAAGCCCTAAATAACATCAACAAGACCTTTATTGATATTCCAATAGTTTTTAGTGATTTAAATCTTATTCTTAACAATTATTCTGTTTCTACTTATAAAAATAATTTACCAGATAATACTGCTAGAAATTATTTGGCGATAGCATCGGCTGGTTATTATCAGGCTAATCAGGCTTATGAAAAAACCCTGGCTGATTATCGAAATATCAATAACGATTTTTCTGATGCCAATGTGGCTAGTCTTTTGTCCAAGACCTATATCATGCTCAAACAATTATCTCTAGCTACTAAACAGGCCAACACTTTTGTTTCCTATGTTTATGATAATACCAAATCAGTCGATCGCTCTACTAGTTTAATTAGTGATCGTTCCGATCTCGAAAGCTGGACCCAGACGGTTGACTCCGATTTATCTACCTTGGGTAGTAGCCGTAATACGATCAAGAGTGCCACTATAGATATTGAGGCTCAAAAATTGACAGTTATTCAGAGGGAAAATGATTATGCTGATTATTTTGTTCGGGCTCCTTTTGATGGGGTTATCGGCAAATTAGATGTGATGATGGCCGACACTCTTAGCTCTGGTGGTAGTATTGGGACTTTTGTTTCTAACCAAAAGATGGCCGAAATTACTCTCAATGAAGTAGATATTTCTCAGGTTAAAGTTGGACAAAAAGCGACTTTGACTTTTGATGCGATTGAAGATTTTAGTCTAACTGGCACAGTAGCCGAAGTTGACACTGTGGGCACGGTTTCTTCCGGAGTTGTTTCTTATGGCGTAAAAATTAGTTTTGATACTCAGGATAACCGTGTCCTGCCAGGAATGAGTGTTAGTGCTAGTATTGCTACTAATATCAAACAAGATGTTTTGGTGGTACCCAATAGTGCCATTAAAACAGCTAATGGCGCCGACACTGTCTCCTTGGCTCCAAGCGACACTGCGGTGACTGATGAAAATAGTAATGTTGGTGTCGCTATCGTCGGGACTACAACCACTCAAAATATTACCATTGGCTCTTCTGATGATACCAATACCGAAGTCCTGACTGGTTTGAAGGAGGGGGACAAGGTAATTATTAAGACGATTGTTTCTTCCGCGACTAAAACTTCAGCGCCAAGTATCTTTAGTGCGGCTGGGGTTAATAATAAGGGTGGTAGTACTACTAATAGGACTAGTAGCTCCAATGCTGGTGCGGCTAGAACCAATACATCGGGTGCTAGTGGGCGAGTTCCAGGAATATAAAAAAATGATTGAAGTAAAAAACCTATCAAAAACTTACCAGACTGGTGATATCAGTTTTGACGCTCTCAAAGATGTCAGTTTTAAAATCGAGGATGGTGAATTCGTGGCGATTATGGGTCCATCTGGCTCTGGTAAATCAACCCTGATGCATATTTTGGGTGCGCTTGATACTCCGACTGGTGGTAGTTACTTTTTGGATGGTAAGGATGTATCAAAAATGTCAGAGGATTCTTTGGCGGATATTAGACGTGATAAGATCGGTTTCGTTTTTCAGTCTTTCAATCTTTTACCCAGAACTACTGTAATGCGCAATGTTATGTTGCCTTTGATTTATGCCAATGTTGACCCTCAAGAAAGGGAGAAACGGGCTCGCGAGGCCTTGTTATCGGCAGGTATGGATGAAGATCATTTTGTCCATCGTTCTAACCAGCTTTCAGGTGGTCAAATTCAACGAGTGGCAATCGCTCGAGCCTTGGTCAATAACCCCTCTCTTATTTTGGCTGATGAACCGACAGGCAACCTCGATACCAAGACTGGAGAAATTGTTCTCGGTACTTTTCAAAGACTCAATGAAGAACAAGGGAAAACTATTATTTTAATTACTCATGAACGGGAAGTGGCTGAACACGCCGATCGAATTATTTTTATCCGTGATGGTAAACTGATCGAAGATCATCGTCAGCATCAGAAAAGAATCATCCATAAAAAAGAAAAATAATTTATGAACATCCTAGATATATTAGAAGAAACATATTCCGCCTTGTCTGCTAATAAGGTCCGCTCCGGTTTGACCGTTTTAGGCATTGTAATTGGTATTAGTTCGGTTATTGCCATGTTGGCTATCGGCCAAGGGGCCCAGAGCTCTATCCAGTCTAGTATTCAGTCTATTGGCTCAAACCTGATTTTGGTTATGCCAGGTACTCAGCGTGGTCCGGGTATGATGGTTAGCTCTGGTCGTGGTTCAGCAAAATCTTTGAAATTATCTGACGCTGAAGCTATTAGCAAGAGTGTTTCCTCGATTAAGGCTGTCGCCCCAGAAGTCACTAGTCGCTATCAATTATCAGCTAAGGGTAACAACACTAATACTTCGGTGACAGGGACAGTCCCTGCTTATCAGGAGGTACGCAATGTAACAGTCGAAGAAGGCGTCTTTGTCTCAGATCAAAATGTCAAAGCTGGTAGTAAAGTGGCGGTTCTCGGCCCAACCACTAGAGACGACTTGTTTGGTGAGGGAGCCAATGTCATCGGTCAGACTGTTAGAATCAAGGGAATTGATTTTAAGGTTATTGGCATTACTAAATCAAAAGGAAGTTCTGGTATGGGCAATCAAGACGATGTCGTCTTTATCCCCATTAGTGTGGCTCAGCGTTATTTTTCTGGTGACGAATACGTTAGCACTATCAGCGTCTCGGCTATTAGCCAGGATGTTTCTACTACTGTTCAGGAAGATATCACCACGCTTTTAACTACTCTACATAAAATAAGGAGTAATCAATCTCTGGATTTCAGTATCATGAACCAGGCCGATATTGCCTCAGCGGCTTCTAGTGTGACCCAAATCTTTACTATTCTTCTCGGCTCAGTGGCAGGAATTTCTTTGATTGTTGGTGGTATCGGTATTATGAATATGATGTTAACGACAGTGACAGAGCGTACTCGCGAAATTGGTTTACGTAAGGCGATCGGGGCCAAGAGGCGGGATATTAGTCTGCAATTTTTGATTGAAGCCGTAGTTCTAACTTTTCTGGGAGGGTTTATTGGAATTGTTTTGGGCTGGTCAGCGGCTTTTTTAGTGACCTATTTTGGTTTATTAGAAACCGTAGTCTCCACCTCTTCGATTGTTTTGGCTTTCGGTGTTTCGGCTGCGATTGGTATCGTGTTTGGTTATTATCCAGCGCGACGAGCCGCCGGGCTTAATCCTATTGATGCTCTTAGATATGAGTAAGAATTAATTATAATATTATAAATTTTTTAAAAAAATTCTATGAATAAATATTTAAGTAAAAGAAATCAAATCATAATAGGGGCCGTCATTATCTTTTTAGTGGCTGGCTATGGTGGATATAAAATTGGCCAAAGTAAAAGAGTTACAGGCGGCCAATTTGGCTCTAATAGTAGGATGGGGCAGGGGATGACAGGTCGCAAGCCAGCCGGTTTTGCCACTGGTGATATTTTGTCTAGGGATACTAATGGGGTAACTATTAAGCTTCGCAATGGTGGCTCTCAAATTATTCTAGTTTCTCCTTCAACCGAAGTGTCAAAAATGTCACCGACTGATCAGTCTGAGTTAGCCATTGGCAAATCTATTATTGCCAATGGTAAAACTAACGCCGATGGTAGCGTGACGGCTACAACGATTCAGATCCGTCCCAATACCCCCGTTCCAATGGGTGGCCAGGGTGGGCCGATTGGTAACTAGTCTATTCTTTAAAATAACCACCCCGCCCTCTCTATATGGTAATAAAATAAAGTTTAGTTTAGTAGAAGAAGAGAGGGCGGGGTGGTTTTGCTTTTATGGCAGTCTTATGCCATCATAGGAATATATGGATTTAAATACCTATATTTTTATTGGTCGCTCTGGTTGTGGTAAGGGGACTCAGGTGGAGAAACTGGCTGAGCATTTAACCGAACAGGGGATAATAACCGTTGAACATCCTTGGCTTCGGATTGAAACTGGGGCCCATTTTCGTAAAATTGTCGAAACTGGTGGCTATACTGCCAAAATGTTGAAGGCTGGTATGGAGGCCGGTGAGCGTCTGCCAGATAATTTTGCTATTTGGACCTGGACCGGTTTTTTGTTTGATAAATTTACCGGCAATGAACATATTTTTTGCGACGGCTGTCCTCGATCTCTGGTTGAAGCCAAGGCTCTAGATTTACTATTAAAATTTTACCGACGTTCAAAACCGATTGTTTTTTATATCGATGTTTCTCGCGAAGAAACTAAAAAAAGGCTTTTGGCGCGTGGCCGAGCTGATGACCAATCAGAAGATATTGATCGACGTTTAGATTGGTTTGATAAAGATGTTCTGCCGGCGGTTGAGTATTATGAACAAAATCCCGACTATCATTTTATTCGTATCAATGGTGAACAGCCTATCGAGGATGTCAGTAAAGATTTATTGGCTAGCCTGAAAGTATGATCACGATTAAAACGCCACAAGAGATCTCTGCTCTAAAAGAGGGGGGAAAGATTCTAGCTGAAGTCCTGACAGTGGTGGCTGAAAAAGCGGTGGCTGGTGTTAAAACTTTTGAACTCGATACTCTGGCTTATGAGATGATTACCAAAGCGGGCGGTAAGCCGGCTTTTTTGCATTATCAACCTGAAGGTTCTCCGTCTGATTACCCCGCCTCTCTTTGTGTTTCGATTAATGATGAGATTGTCCACGGCATACCTAGTGATCGCCGATTAAAAAATGGTGATATCGTTGGGCTCGACTTGGGTTTGGAATATAAAGGTCTGTTTACTGATATGGCGGTGACGGTAGCAGTGGGTAAAATTAGTACTGAAGATAAAAAATTGATCAATGTCGCTAAACAAGCTTTGGCTATTGGTATCAACGCCATAAAACCCGGCGCTAAGATCGGCGATGTTAGTTATTCCATTGAATCTTATGTCAAAAAAGAAGGTCTGAACGTCGTGCGCGGTCTGGCTGGGCATGGTGTCGGCTATTCTCCTCATGAAGATCCCTTTATTCCTAATTATGGCAAGGCGGGAGCAGGCGAAACTATCGAGGAGGGAATGGTGCTAGCCATTGAACCGATGGTGACGGCTGGTAGTGGTGCTATTAAACTTCTCTCTGATGACTGGACTTTTGTCACTAAGACTGGCCTACGGAGTAGTCATTTTGAGCATACGGTAGTGGTGACGGCTAAGGGGGCAGAAATTTTAACTAAATAAAATTAAAAGTTAAAAAATAATCGTATGAATCCTAAAGAAGAACGCACATATCTAATGATTAAACCAGATGGTGTTCGCAAGGGTTTAATCGGGGAAATTATTAAAAGAATCGAACAGCGAGATCTCAAAGTGGTGGCTTTAGAAATGTTTCAGCCGACTGTTGATCAAATTGATAACCATTATCCTAAAGATGAAGCTTGGATCAAACGCTTAGGTAGCAAGACGATGAACACCTACAATAAGTATGGTTTTGATCCGATTGAAGAAATTGGCACGGCCGATGAAATGGAAATTGGAAAAAAGGTTCGTGGTTGGCTGATTGATTATATGACCTCGGCCCCGCTGGTGAAGATGGTTATTCAGGGGATTCATGCTGTTGATGTGGTACGCAAAATTGCTGGCCCGACCATTCCCGCCACGGCTGATATGGGCACAATTAGAGGAGATTTCTCTATTGATTCGCCTGTTTTGGCCAACAAAGAAAAGCGAGCTGTTATGAACTTGATTCATGCCTCAGAAACGCCCGAAGAAGCTGAACACGAAATTAAACACTGGTTTAGTGATAATTCGGCTATTTGTAATTACAAGCGTTTTGGGGTTGATGAATAGTGATTGGTCAGTTTTAGACAAAATTCCTTGGTAAAATCTTGTTTTGATCACTAAAATTCAGTCTAATTGGCTAAAAAATTTGCTCCATAATTTTTCCGTGTATAATAACCTCGGCGACCGGTATATTATTTAGATCAAAACATATTTTTAGGGAGCCTTATATCGTCTTATTCTTAGGGGTAATGACTGCGGGCACCCACCTGGATTTATTCTAGGGTAATATTTCCGGTTGCCATCAAAAAATCACTCTATGGGGAGTGATTTTTTGCTTTTTGTCCACTTTCACTATCTGTCCAATCGGTTATACTAGCTATATGCGTTTTACTGTTTGGTATTGGTTGGCCGATCTGGCTTTGTTGGCCTTAATTTTCGGACTCAACTATCTCGCTTGGCAAAATTTTTGGTACTGGCGCTTTAGCCATTATGGTTTTGACAAGCTAATGCACGTCTTAGCCGGTCTGTTTATTGGCATAACTGTGACGGGTGTTTGGGTCTGGTGGCGAGAAAAACAACAACGACCCATGAAAGTGGGAGAATTGTTGGCCTGGATCGGCTTGGCCGTTCTCGCCGTTGGTGGGGTGTGGGAAATCATCGAACGAGGCTATCGTCATCATGAATTCTTTTATTGGATTAAGCCTTTTACGAGAATGACTGACGGCTGGATTGATTCTACCTTGGATTTTATTAGCGATTTATTAGGAGCTGGTCTAGGTGCTTTATCTTTTAAATTATGGAACAAAACAAAAAATTAAATATTCATTTCTATGGCGGAGTGGGTAAAGTCACTGGTGCCAATTTTTTACTGGAACAACCTGGCGATGGGGGAAAGCAATTTTTGATTGATTGTGGTTTGATTCAGGGAACCAAATCTGATGAAAGGGAAAATTATGATCCTTTTGCTTATGATGTAAAAAAGATCGATGCTCTCTTTATTACTCATGCCCACCTTGACCATATCGGCCGAATTCCTAAATTAGTAAAAATGGGCTACGAGGGACCAATCTATTCGACTGCTCCGACGATGGAAATTGCTGAAGTGTCACTGGCGGACAGTATAAAACTTTTACAAAATGAGGCCAAGGAGGTTGAGCTACCTCCACTTTATGATGAAAACGATGCCAAAAAAGCCTTGTCACAATGGAAGACTTTGGAATATCATCAGCCGGTTCAGATTGGCGATTTTACGATTGTTTTGCGCGACTCGGGCCATATTTTAGGCTCCGCCATGATTGAGTTTATGTACCAGGGCAAAAAGATCGTCTTCACTGGCGACCTTGGTAATTCTCCGGCGCCATTGCTAAAAGACACCGAAGCAATTACTGATGCTGAGTATATGGTCATGGAGAGCGTTTACGGGGATCGCAATCATGAAAATCGCGAAGATCGTCGTCTTAAACTAGAAGATGTGATTGAAGAGACCATGCGTCGGGGTGGCACCTTGATGATCCCAGCTTTCTCCGTTGAGAGAACTCAGGAGTTGTTATTTGAGATTGAAAATATGATGGAAAGTTCTCGTATTCCCTTGGTCCCAGTGTATCTCGATTCACCTCTCGCTATTGCCGTGACGAGTATTTATAAAAAATATAGTAGTTATTTTAATAAGGAGGCCAATAGTATCCGTTTGGCTGGTGACGGCATCTTTACTTTTCCTCAGTTGCACATGACTCCGACTACCGAACAGTCCAAGGCAATTATGCGTGAGCCTGGTCGCAAGATTATTATTGCTGGCTCCGGTATGTCTTCTGGCGGACGGATTATGCATCATGAAAGAAACTATTTGCCTGATCCTAAAAGTAATTTGCTTTTGGCCGGCTATCAGCAGGTGGGTAGTCTCGGTCGCCAATTGCAAGATGGTGCCAAAATGGTCAGAATTCATGGTGAGGATGTGTCGGTAAATGCTCATGTTGAAAGTATCCATGGTTATTCTGCTCATAAAGATATGGATCATCTAATTGAATTTGTAGATGGAACAGATGCTACTTTAAAGAAAGTTTTTGTTTGTATGGGGGAGCCAAAATCCTCCCTTTTCCTGGCTCAAAGGATCAAAGATTATCTCGGTATTAATGCGGTTGTGCCTGAGGAAGGACAGACTATTGAGATAGAAATTTAATTTAAAATAAAAAAATGACCGAAATAAAAAATGAATTACGTGATCAGCATTTGCGAGTAAAAATCTGCGTTTCTGGCGCGGCGGAAACTGCTTATTGTGGAGAGGGGGCACTGGAATTGGCCTTGGAATTGGGGCGAGAAATTGCTCGCCAGGGAGCAGAGATTACTACTGGCGCTACCACCGGTTTTCCCCTCTGGGCGGCACGTGGGGCCAAAGAAGCCGGTGGTAGATCGATTGGCTTATCGCCAGCCGAGACCGAAAAAGAGCATGTCGAGGGATATAAACTACCATTAGAATATATGGATGATATTATTTATACTGGCCAAGGTTACCCCGGGCGCGATATTTTACTGACCAGAGCCTCAGATGCCGTGATTCTGGGCTGTGGCCGAATCGGAACTATTCACGAATTTGCCGTGGCCTTTGAAGACGGTAAGCCACTCGGTATTCTCCAGGGACCTTGGGATATGGATGAAACCTTACAATTGATTTTAGAACGAGCTCATCGTCCGAACGACAGTATCGTTTTTGATCCAGACCCAAAAAGTCTAGTAGAAAAAATCCTCAAAATGGTAGAAGAGAGGAAGATGAAGTAACAAAAAACCCCGGCATCTCGCGATGTCGGGGTTTTTTAAGTTTTATTGAGCGTTGGCGATAAGTTTAGCGAAGGTATCTGGAGCAGACTGGGCGATTTCGGACAGAACCTTGCGGTTGAGCTTGATGCCTTTTTTCTTTAGGCCACCCATCAATTTGCTATAGGAAGTCCCGGCTGAGACGGCGCTAGCGCCAATGCGGGTCTGCCACAAGCCTCGGAAGTCAGCTTTTTTGTCGCGACGAGCGACAAAGGCGTGAACACCAGCCTTGACGATAGCCACCTTGGCTTCGCGCTCCTTGGTGCTACGGCCGAAGCGGTAGCCTTTAACCTTGGACAGGGTGTTACGACGGGTTTTATTGGAAATTGTTCCTCGTTTAACTCGGGTCATGGTATTTAGTTAGTTTGCAGAAACTTGCTTTTATCTTTGTTTTTAATAGCGAAAGAAACCATCTTTTTGCCGGCCAACTGGCTACTGCGGGAGGCCTTGGCGTTGAAGTGGTTTTTACCTGGTTTACGAGCTAAAACCTTACCATTTTTGGTCAGTCTTAGGCGTTTACTGTATGACTTATTAGTTTTCATAAGACCTATATAATATACAGGAAAAATTAGCTTTGTCCAGCCTGCACACCAATAATGGCATAGTGCTTATTTTTATTAGGAGAACGCTCGGGCCTCTTTTTAACTAGATTGTTAAACTTAGAAATAAATCCAATTAGGCACAAAAATGATGCCACTATTGGTGTGCAGGTTTGGCGTTGCGGTCTCTTTCAATGACTACAGTGATACCCTTGGGGCTCTTTTGGGCTGGATCGGAGATCTTGAAGTCCTCGCTGATCAGCTTGAGCATACGCTCTAGACGCTCGTGGAGGAACTTAGGATCGAGGTATTTGGCTCGGCCAGGGAGGAAAAGGTTGATTTTGACCCGGTGGCCGTCGTGGAGGAACTCCGAGGCCTTTTTAGCCTTCATTTCGAGGTCGTGCTCGCCGGTACCGATTTTGACCTGGAGAGATTTGGTTTCGGTAGTATGGACTTTGGCTCGGGATTCTCGAGCTTTGCGATCCTGAATATATTGGTATTTGCCGAAATCCATGATTTTGGCCACAGGTGGGACCGCGTCAGGGGAGATTTCAATCAAGTCAGCTTCACGCTCCTCGGCCAAAGCCAAGGCGTCAGCCAAAGACAAAACACCCAAGTTGCCTTCCTGGTCGTCAATGACCCGGAGCTCCTGGGCGCGAATTTCTTTATTGATGCGGACGCGATTACTCAAGTTGCTACTATCTTAACAAAAATAGGCAAAAAGACAAGACAAAAGACAATATATGTTATTATATTGATGTTATGAATTTAGCCGAAAACAAGAAATTCTATCTCCAATACGAGGCTCTAGAAGAATACGAAACGGGTATTGAGCTTTTAGGCTTGGAAGTAAAATCCATCAAGGCCGGTCATATGGTCCTCGAGGGGGCCAGGGTTTTAGTCCGGGGAGGAGAGGCTTTTTTGGTGGGGGCGACTGTACCGCCCTATCAGGTCAACAACACTCCCGCTGACTATGACCCGACTCGGGTTCGGCGCCTACTTTTAACTAGAAAGCAGATAGTTGAGCTCTATGATCAAGGTGAACAGCGAGGATTGACAATAGTGCCTATTTCGGTGTATAATAAACATAACCTAATCAAGCTCAAAATCGCGGTGGCGCGCGGTAAGAAAAAATACGACAAACGCCAAGATATCAAGAAGCGCGATGTCGAGCGCGAAATAGGCCGCACTTTGAAAAGATAGTGTTTTTAATACGGGGATGATCGGCTTTGATAGGAAGTCTCATTCTTCTAGTGTATGCCGAGGATTCTAACTGTCTCGTAAAATCTGTTAGAAAAATGCAAATGCCAACAATACTGGCAAAAGCGTAGTAAGTCCTTACTTCGCTCCGGCTTTCGCTCTAGCTTAGCTAGACCCATTGTCGGTGTTTACTCCAACGTTTCTTCCGGCTGGTTGGCAGTAAACATTTTCGCAAGTCGGAATCGTGCGCCAGAGGTGCTCCGCTCTGGTGACCTAAAATAATTGGAGATCGATTAAAAAGTTTTCTGTTCGTCTTATAGCTTTTTGATTTAAACAAATTAGACGATCTACGCATATAGAGTCTATTAGAGTGCCTTTTTACACGGCGGTTCGATTCCGCCCATCTCCACAAAGACAAAAACTCAGCCCGCAACAGCGGGCGATTTTTGTTTGTGGAGATGGTGCGAGCAAACTGCTTTGCTTGTTTATGTTTTAAATTATCTGTTATGATTAGCCGATGATTGATCAACAAAAAGCTAAAGAAGCTTATGATTCTTTTATTGAGAAAGCCGAGAACGATGGCCGAATTATCGGGATTATTTTATCTGGCGGGAGGGGAAAGGATGCCCAATCAGAGAACTCAGATTATGACGTTATTCTAATCACGACAGACGAGGGGTTTGATTCTGTTAAGCAAGATTATCCCAAGAGTGATTTTATAGACTCACTACCCCACGCCATTTCTGAGTTTAGAGACTATGCCAAATCTGGTACCCGTAGCCAGTACGATAAATATACTTTTACTCACAACAAAGCTGTCCTCGATAAAACTGGCGAAATCCAAAAATTAGTTGACGACAAGGGTGCTCTAGAACCTGATTTTATAAAAAAAGCCGTCCACGACGCTCTCGGTGGTTATCAAAATTCTCTACATCGAGCTTTAAAAAATACTAGAGACGGTAACGTGTTGGCCGGTCTTTTAGATGCCAGTGAAACCATTCCTAGGATTTTAAATTTTATCTTTGCTCTGGAGGGGAGAGTCAGACCTTTTAATAAATTCTTAGCCTGGGAATTGGATAATTATCCTTTGGAAAAATTACCGATGGAATCGAAAGATCTTTTGTTAAAAATAGAAACCATTGCCAAGACAGGTGATGTCGAGATCCAAAAAGAAATTTTGGCCATGATTCGCCAAATGGCGATTGCCAATGGCTTTAGCGAAGAAATCGCTGATTGGGATGGATATTATTTTGGATAATTATATCGTTTCCATCTTTTTTATTTTGTGTTATAAATACCGATAGGAATTGAATATCCGATGGGCGGAGAAAGGAAATACGTATGTTTGTACCAAAGAATGTAACTCTGCGAGAGGTCATCCGGGCCGTGGTGTCAGGATGTCTTCATCAAGAAGGAGGCTCCTTTCATAGGAGGGAGAAGATGTTCCATTTTCTTATCATGATCATACGGAAGGAGCTCCACTTGCCTCCCGGAGATCACCTTCATGATGTTGATTTGGAACAACGCCTTGGCTCCAAATCAACGTGTGTTTACGTCTGTATCACTTTGGCGTAAGATCTAGGTCGTCGGTTGCGAGCGAGGTCCTCTACGGGGGAACTCGCTCATTTGTTTTTATTGGAGTGCTCTGTTTAAAAACCCCGCCGGCTCCTGCCTGCGCAGGCAGGTTGCCGTGGAGACAACCCGCGTCAGCGGAGCGGTACCCTTCATGGGTATAGGACGCACAACCTGTTTTAGGAAAATAGGCGAATAGTTTCGGTCACTTCTTCGGCGATACCATCAATACAAGGATAGTTTTTAACTTCACTTTCATCAACCCAGGCAAAATCAGTAAAAGCTCCTGGTTCAGGCACAACTTCACCACTGCGATACCTCGCTGCAAATTTGACTAAGACGACGGGGATACCATCGGGCCGAATAAAAGCGTTGCTGTTTATATATTGCAACTTGCCTTCGATTTCAATGCCAGCTTCTTCATGCGCTTCACGTTTTAATAAATCTTCGACGGCATGTTCAAAATCCAAGACCTCGCCATTGATTCTGGTCGGTTTAGAGATATTGAGATCCTGCCATTCTAATTTTCCGCCCGGCACTGCCCAACGGCCAGGATGAACTTTTTCTCGTTCGTCGCGCTTGAGGATGAGACATTTCTGATCGCTATCACGATAGACGACAACATTGGCGACAAAGTAGAAAAGTTTGTCGGTTTTGGCTTGGTCTAAACTGATTTTAGAAGCGGTCATATTTTACCACTGACAGCTAGCTTTGATTTTAATAAGCGAGCCGATTTTTTGGCATAGATCAGTGAGATTTTTTGACTGAGCAAAAACATGATCCTCACCCTCGTAAGTCACATAGTCAAAAGGTTTGTGGCGAGTGGTTAAAATGCCAGCTAGCCACTTGGCCTGAATCGGAGGAATAGTTTTGTCGGCAGAATTTTGAACCAATAAAATTTTCTGGGTGGTGACACGATCGAGCTTGGTCACAATGTTCGCTTGGAGAAAAAGGGGATCGTTGTCATCAGCCCGCAAACCCTCGAAGTAGGTGTTAAAAATAGAGTTTTGATAATATTCGAGTAG
Organism: Minisyncoccota bacterium; assembly: GCA_041664425.1. Lineage (GTDB taxonomy): Bacteria > Patescibacteriota > Minisyncoccia > Phycocordibacterales > XYD1-FULL-46-19 > XYB1-FULL-42-16. The sequence continues at coordinate 80,200 of JBAYKU010000001.1, forward strand.
CTTGGTCCAATCAGTCACGCCGTTGATTGAAGCAATGCCGGCGTAGTTACTGGGTTTTTCGGCCAGAGTTCGTAGAGCGAGATAGCCACCGTAGCTGTTGCCGACCAGATAGATAGCGCTAGGTTTATAGAGAGTTTTTAATTCGGCAGTGACCGCTAAAATATCAGTGACATCTTTTTTGCCGACTTGGCCGACGATACTATCGGCGAATTTACGACCATAGCCATAACTACCGACATAGTCGACTTTGGCCACGATCGCGCCACCTTCGGCCATTTGATCTAGCAGCCAATCATAGACGGCGTAGCTTTGATATGAGTGGTAGGTGCTAGCTGGAGCGATTTGGCGATAGGGTCCACCGTGGAGCCAGATGATGAGTGGTTTACCAGGATTTTTATTGGTTCGGACAATAGTCGCTTCTCGACCGGCTAGAGTCGTTTCTTTGCGAACGAGATTGGGGAAGGGGCTAGCAATAGATAGGGTTTTAAAAGTTTGGATTGTCCCGTCGGTCGGATCGTAACGATTGACAGTCTTTCTATTTTTAGTGAGTTGAGTAAAAAGTAAATAATCGCCAGAACGATAAATTTTTTCACCGTAGGAAATATTGTCGGCAATTTTTTTCAGTTCACCGTTATCGAGACGGTATCGGTATAGGGTCCAAGTAGTGGCACTCTCACGGTTGGCATAAAAGTAGAGAGTATTTTTATCCCAGATTAAAAAGTCACCTACGGAATAATTGCGAGCAAAAAGTTTTTTACTAACCAGAGTCTTTCCGGCCTGAGGTAGGTCAGCTTTATAGAGAGTAGGATAGCCGCCGCGGTCATCAGCATAAATAAAAAACGATTCATCTGGGGAGAAAGAGAAAAGCCGATTTTCTTCGGTTAAGAGGTCCCAATTTTTAGCTTGACCTTTGATTTCAGTCCGTTTGGGTGAAGTCGGATTTTTTAGATCAACAATTACATGGTGACGGTATTGATCGTTGTTGACCTTGGTGGAAATATAGTAGACAAAATAACGATTAGTGGGTGAAAATTGCTGGCGGGAAGAATTCCGAATCTCTTTATAGGTATTTTTTAGATCAATGAGAAGAGAATTTTGTTCAGTTGATTCGGCTGGTATGAGATCTAGACTTTTAAGATCGGGGGTTTGGCTACCTAAGTTCTGACAGACCAAGTTAGAAGTTTGGCAGAGATAGTAATTTTTATTTTCTAAGGCCCCGCTTTGGATGACGAGCTTATCGCCAGTTAATTTATAAATCGAAGCATAATCTAAGCCGGCCGCCGAGGTAGTGACGGGTAGGGCAAAAAATAACAGCAAAAATACTTTAAAAGATGTTTTCATTATGTTAACCCTATTAAGTAAGATTTGACGGTTATTAATTTTTTTACACTGAATCTTTATTATAGATACATTTTCTACCTATTGCGAAGTTAGTCAAATCTAGACTTTAAATCTTATAAAAATAAAGATTAAAAGTCTTACTTAGATAGGGTAAATTCTAACATATTTTTTGCCGTTGTTATTTCAATCTGATAGTGGTTAAATAGAGACAGAAGCTCGATCGGGTGTCGAGTAAGATCTTCAAGGTCAGGCGGAGGTAACCGCAGGAGGTGCCATGAGTACCGAATTGGCCGGATTTGAAGTTGTCGAGGTCGTTGAAAAACCGGACAAAGCCAAAGAGAGGAGGTATAAGCGTGATACCCAAGAGCTATTTTGGCTCTTGGAAAATTGGGAGAAGGTGGTAGTAACAGCTAAGCCAGGTGGCAAGGTTTGGTATCGAGAAATCCATCGGATTATCGATTTCAAGCAGTGCTTCCAAGAGCAGTGGGGGTTTGATGCTTTGATTTATGAGATCAGAGTGATCGAGAACCGTATCGCGATCAGAAAATTGGCGGAGCCACTGGAATTTAGGCCTAAACGGACAGAAGTAGAGGTCCTGTCTTCTGAGACAAAAAAAAGGCTGAGCCTAGAAGAAAAGCGTAAACGTTATCGCGCCAAGCGCCGAGTAGTCAAAGATCGGCTTAGGCAATTCTGTCATTACCGAGTTTGTGGACTAGCAGCTTGCCATTTCTGAGGAAGGCAGAACTGGTTCAAGTTTGAAGTTATATATCGGGGCCGAACGCATCAAGCGCATTCGGCCTCTTCTTTTTCTTTAATTTTTATGCTATTTTCTATTTATGGAAAAAAACCAAGAAGCGATGGAAAAATTGGTCTCGTTGTGTAAAAGACGGGGTTTTATTTATCCCTCCTCGGAGATTTATGGCGGTCTGGCTGGAGTATGGGATTTTGGTCCCCTCGGTGTGGAGCTGAAAAACAATTTAAAAAATATTTGGTGGCAGATGTTCGTCCGCGACCGCGAGGATATGTTTGGACTCGATGCGGATATTTTAATGAATGCTAAAGTCTGGGAAGCTTCTGGTCACGTGGCTGGTTTTGCTGATCCACTGACCGAATGTCAAAAATGTCACAAGCGTTTTCGAGCTGATCAATTAGAGGAAAATAAATGTCCAGATTGTGGTGGGGAATTGGGAGCGATTCGCCAGTTTAATATGATGTTTCGCACTCAGATCGGAGCGATGGAAGATTCTTCGGCAACGGTTTATCTACGTCCAGAAACTGCTCAGGGGATTTTTGCTAATTTTAAAAACGTCATCGATTCTTTTCATCCGAAACTGCCGTTTGGTATTGGCCAGATTGGTAAAGCTTTTCGCAATGAGATCACGCCTCGCGATTTTATTTTCCGCGTCCGCGAATTCGAACAAATGGAAATTGAATATTTTATTCGAGCCGACGAATGGGAAAAACATTTTGCTGATTGGCAACAATCAGTTCACTCATATATAGAAGCGGTGGGGATTGCCAAAGGCAAGGTGAGCGAGCTCGAAGTCTCTGGTGATGATCTCGCTCATTATTCCAAGCGGACGATTGATTTTGAATTTGATTATCCTTTTGGCCGAAAGGAACTTTGCGGTTTGGCTTATCGGACCAACTTTGATTTAACTAAGCATGCCGAACATTCCGGCACTGAGCTTTTCTATTATGATGAAGAAACAAAAGAAAAAACCGTTCCTCATGTTATCGAGCCATCTTTCGGAGTAGAAAGAATTGTTTTGGCGACTCTCTTATCCGCCTATCGGGAAGACGAGCTGGGTGGCGAGACTAGGGTCTATCTGGATTTCAATTTCGCTGTGGCGCCAGTCAAGGTGGCTGTCTTTCCGCTTTTGAAAAATAAACCAGAACTGGTAGCCAGGGCGCGCGAAATTTATGCCGAACTGAAGAAAAAAATCTCGGGCAATGTGATGTTTGATGATAATGGTAATATTGGCAAACGCTATCGCCGACAGGATGAAATCGGGACGCCGTACTGTGTGACGATTGATTTCCAAACCCTCGAAGATGAGATGGTGACGGTTCGCGATCGCAATAGTGGGGAACAGGAGCGAGTGAAAATTGCTGATTTGGCGGAGCGGATTCTGACTGGGGATTTGGGGTAATTTATCTAAACTGCAAAACTTTTTACTCGGCGCACCTGTTTTAGGGTACGGATTTCCCTGGCCCTATGGAATAAATTTGTTCAAAAACTTTCTTAATTTCAAAACCCAGACCCAAGCCCAACCATTTTGAAATTAAGAAAGTTTTTTTGACAAATTTCGCTTCGCTATTCCATAGGGTGAACTTAGAAAATCCTGTCCGCCAGCTGGCGGATCGGCCATGCCTGTACAGGCAGGTCGACAGCCTCACGACCCCCTAAAACAGGTGCGCCTTCGACAAGTTTGCAGTTTATAAAGTTAATCACATTTTCTCTTGCGTGTTTTTATACTTTTGCTAGACTAAAAAATAGAGATGCTCTTTGTGACGTGGGAATTGTCCCCGTACTGAGCATTAGGGAGGAACGGCAACATGAGGAAGACATTGATTGCAGTAGTTTTTACCGCTGTAATGTTGATCGCTTTTGCGTTTGGCCTGCAGGCACCACCGGGCATGATGGACAACCAGTTGGCAGTCGCGTCCCCGATGTCTCTCGCGAATGAGGGTATCGTTGGGACGGCAGTGGTATCCGAGGCGATTGGCACCTCAGGTAGCAGTCAATTCCTCGATCATGTGGCCTTCGCGAAGGAAGCTATGACGAGCTCGGCTCCAAGCGGCGAAGCAATACTTGAAGGTCGGGAGGTCCTTCTTCCCACCGAAATTGTCGTTGCTGGTGGTAGCGTCGAAAATGGGGCCAAGGCGAGCACGCTGGCGGAGACTTCCAGAGAAGGTAGTTACCCGCTGAAGTGTATCCTCGCGATCTCGTCGTCCTCGAACCGCGCGGCATACCCGGCCGACGTAGCGGAGGTTAGCCATCCTCTGAGATATGTTTAACGGCTTGGCGCGCTGACAGTCGCGCGCCGTGAAATTTCCCCGCCCTTTTGGGCTCACACCGGCACCGTCTCCGCTTTAGGAGAGGGTGCCTGTTTTTTTTGCCTTTATGAGCCAAGTGTTATATAATCGCGGCATGTCTAAAGAAAAAAAGCCAAAAAATAAGGGAAATTTGCAGATTTTGGGGCAGTTTGGCAGCCAAATCTTGTGGGGCTTACTGATCCTACTTTTTGTAGTGAGTGTCTTTTCGGCGGTCAATGATCAGGTTAAAAAAATCCCTACCATCTCTATTTCTGAATTGGCCCAAAAAATCTCTGCTGATCAGGTGAGCCTGATTGAGGTCAAAGGTGGGACCCTGACTGTTACGGGGGTGGATAAAAAAGTTTGGACCGCTAAGAAGGAAACTGAATCATCTCTGTCCCAAACCTTGATCAATTATGGTGTTAAACCAGAAAATCTCAACAAAGTAAAAATTGATATCCAGAGTGATGCCAGCTCTAGTTTCTGGTTAACAACCTTTTTGCCATTACTGATTCCGGTTATTTTTATTATCTTGATTTTTTGGTATTTGTCTCGGCAGGTCAAAGGTGCTTCAATGCAAGCTTTCTCTTTTGGTCAATCGCGAGCGCGGATTGTTTTTCCTGATGACGGCGGCGAGAAAGTTACTTTCAAAGATGTGGCTGGTGTCCGTGAGGCTAAAGAAGAGTTATTGGAGATCGTTGATTTTCTGCGTAATCCAAAAAAGTTTTTAGATATTGGCGCCCGCATTCCCAAGGGTGTACTGCTCATGGGTGCGCCAGGTACAGGTAAGACTTTGTTGGCCCGAGCCGTGGCGGGGGAGGCCAAGGTGCCATTTCTCTATCTCTCGGGTTCAGAATTTGTGGAAATGTTTGTGGGAGTGGGTGCCTCACGCGTGCGTGATTTATTTAAACTAGCAAAAGATTCGGCTCCCGCTATTATTTTTATTGACGAGATTGATGCCATCGGTCGCCATCGTGGTTCTGGTATGGGTGGTGGCAATGATGAGCGCGAACAAACCTTGAACCAAATTTTGGTGGAAATGGATGGTTTTGAACCTAATGAAAAATTGATTGTCATGGCGGCTACTAACCGACCAGATGTCCTCGACCCCGCCCTGTTACGTCCTGGTCGTTTTGATCGCCGAGTGATGCTGGATTCGCCGGATAAGAGAGATCGTGAAGAAATTTTATTGATCCATTCTCGCCATAAGCCGATGGGTCCGGATGTTAATATGAAAGTGATTGCCGAACGTACCCCGGGTTTTTCTGGTGCTGATTTGGCTAATGCGGTCAACGAAGCGGCAATACTAACCGCTCGTGAGGCGCGAACTGAAGTTAGTCAATACGATCTCTTGCGTTCGATTGAAAAAGTTATGCTCGGACCGGAACGTCGCAGTCATATTCTCTCAGCTAAAGAAAAGCGAATTACTGCTTATCATGAAATTGGCCACGCTCTGCCCGCCTCCGTGCTTGAATATTCCGATCCAGTTCACAAAGTCTCGATTATTTCTCGTGGACGAGCCGCTGGCTATACACTCAAACTGCCACTCGAAGATCGCAAACTTCAGTCGCGTAAAGAGTTTCTCGACGACCTAGCAGTTTCGCTCGGCGGTTATGTAGCGGAACAAATGGTCTTTGGTGATATAACGACTGGCGCTAGCAACGACATCTCTGTCTCGACTGATCTGGCTCGAGCGATGGTGACCAAGTATGGTATGAGTGACAAACTCGGACCAGTAGCGATTGAAACCTCATCCCATTTGAGTTTCTCTGGTGGTTTAAATGAATCCGCGGTGTCGGAGAAAACTTCAGCGATTGTTGATGAGGAGGTTTCGCGTTTGATGAATGAAGCGATGGAGCGAGCCAAAGAAATTTTAACCACTCATCGGGCCGTAATGGACAACATGGCCGAAGAATTGATTCGTACCGAAACTCTGGAACGCGAAGAATTTGAACGACTCTTGATTCTCAATGGTATCAAGCCTAAGAGAGTAGAAGAATCGGAAGGTTTGACTCTTGCACCGATAGCTTAATAATTGTAAGTTAAAAGTGCTATGCGCCTGTAGCCCCGACGTACGAAGTGGTCGGGATCCCGACTGAAGCGTCGGGACTCAGATGTTTAGATTTTGAAAATTAAATTGCGCCTGTAGCTCAGCTGGTTAGAGCACGGAGCTTATACCTCCGCGGTCCCTGGTTCGAATCCAGGCGGGCGCACTAATTTTACTCAAAATGTGTATCTTTCTTTTTTCCGGCGAGACGCTGGCGGAGGAGAGGGTAGTTTTTTAGTTCGGGATCGGTGGCGACGATTTTCTGAGCTTCGGTCCGCGCTAGTTCGACCATCTTGATATTTTTCAGGGCTTCCATCCCGAGGTCAGACAGTCCCCATTGTTTTTCGCCGGATAGAGAACCAGCGCCACGTAGCGATAAGTCGAGCTCGGCTAGTTCGAAACCGTTTTTGGCTTTGACTAGAGCTTTCAGTCGGTCCAGCGACACGGCGCTTTTGGCTTCACTAAAAACAAAACAATAAGCTTGGTGGTTGCTCCGGATAACACGACCGCGGAGCTGATGGAGCTGGGCTAGGCCAAAACGCTCGGCGCCTTCGATGACGATGATAGTGGCGTTGGGCACATTGACGCCGACTTCGATGACCGAGGTGGCGACCAGAATATCGATTTTGTGGTCGGTAAAATCAGTCATCACTTCTTCTTTGTCTTTTGGTTTTAATTTGCTGTGGACTAAACCGACGGTAAATTCTGGAAAAATTTTTTCTTGCAGGCGTATAGCTTCGGCTTTAGCCGACTTGGCCATGATCGCCATTTCTTTGGTGGGATCTGGTTCATCGATACGAGGGCAAATGACGTAGGCTTGCCGGCCGGCCTGTAATTGCTCTCGGATTTGTTCGTAGGCAAGGTCGCGTTTATCGGGGGCAATAATTTCGGTGATGATTGGTTTGCGGCCGGCCGGCATTTCGTCGAGGAGAGAGAGGTCGAGGTCACCATAAATAGTCAGGGCGAGGGTGCGAGGAATAGGAGTGGCTGTCATGGAGAGTAGATGGGGAACTTTATTATCTTTATGATCTTTGCGAGTGAGATTGGCGCGTTGCATCACTCCGAAGCGATGTTGTTCGTCGATGATGACCAACGCCAAGTTTTTGAACTTCACTGATTTTTGAATCAACGAGTGAGTGCCGACGACAATGGGGATCTGACCAGAGGCCACCCACTTTAAGAGAGTGGGGCGAGAGATGTGAGTATGTTCTTTGGGAGAAATTTTGGACGGGAATTTTCGACATTCTGAACCGGTCATCAGGCCGACCTGGATGCCGAGATATTCGAAATATTTGATAAATGATTCGAAGTGTTGGCGAGCGAGAATTTCGGTCGGGGCCATATAGGCGACTTCGTAGCCGGCCGAGACAGCAGCAAAAGCGGCCGCCGCAGCCACGGCGGTTTTACCAGAACCAACATCACCCTCGATTAAGCGAGTCATTGGTTTGTTTTTAGTAAAGTCAGCGAAGATTTCCTCAATGGTTCTAGTTTGCGCAGAAGTCATGGCAAAAGGAAAGCGAGCAAAAAACTTTTTTAAGCCAGTCTTATTTACTTCTAAACTAAAACTAGGATTACCTTGATATTCTCGTCGGCCGATCAGGCGTTCTAGTTGGAGAAAGAAAACTTCTTCAAAGGCAAAACGCTTGCGGGCCGCGAGGGCGTCACTTTCTCGGTGGGGAGTATGGACCCAAACGAGAGCGGTTTTAAGAGTGGGCAGATTGAATTGTTTTAAAATAAAATCAGGCAGAGGATCGACTAATTCGTCGAGCAAACTGTCGGTTAATAGTTTCGAGATTTGATGATAGAACCAGCCGGAAGTTAAACCTTTAGTTTCGGGATAGACGGGGATGAGGGAGCCGTCGATAAAACCACTACCATTGTCGGCAAAGACCGATTGTTTTTTGTCGTACCACGAACCGCCACCGGTGCCGATGGTGGGGTTGGTCATATAGAGAGAACCGGATCGCTCCGTGACTTTGCCGGAAAATTGATAGTAGCTACCCTCATGGAGTTTTTTAGCCAGGAAGGCTTGATGGAACCAAACGATTTTTATTTTTCCCGTCTCGTCCTCGACGGTGGCGGTGGCCATGGGGATTTTTTTGAAATGAGCTTTTTTGATTTCGGCTTTGAGGACTCGGGCCGAGATGACAGCTTCTTCGCCAACAGCCAAATCTCCAATTTTTTTAAATTGACCGGCGAAAGCGTAGCGGTTTGGAAGATGGAAAAGCAAATCCCGAGCCGTTTTATAACCAATGCGTTCGAGCGCTTCTTTGTGGAGAGGATTGAGGCGAGATATTTTTTCGATAGGAGTATCAGGAGACATACTTTTTGTTTCGGTAGTAAAGAAAGATATCGATTAAAACCATCAAACCATTCAAAACATATAAATAGATGACAAAATCAAAATTATAGAAAATTTTATGTAGGGTACCAGCAATATAGCCGGCAAAAATTAGCCACAAGAAAATTACGCTTTTTCCAGCATCAGATCTCGAGGTGTATGATTTATAAATAGAGAACGGCCAAGAGACGCCAAAACAAAGTAGGAAAATAATCTCAAAAGGGGACATATAGACTAATCCTAGCAAATATAATTTTTATTCAAAAGAAAACGACCGATTCCGCGCAAGCGCAGAATCGGTCGTGTGATCCAGGGGAGAGGGAGATCAGCCTTTGCTGCTGGAACCGAGGTTGCCGTAGAAACGGAACCCACTTGATCCCTTTAGGTAATCGCCGGTGATGGTGATCACCACTTTGTCGTACCCGGCAGGCAAAGAGACGTTGGGCCAGCAACCGTTCTGGTCGTTGACAGAATAGTCTCCCGACCATTGCCACCAGCAGATCTGCGTCAGTGAGCCGTTGGCTTCAACTGCGTTGACCTTGATGTTCGGGTTGCCGATGTCGGTAACTGCAAAGTATGCCGACTGACCCTTCAGGTCAGCCATGTAGACTTTGGCTGCTCCTCTGTCGATTTGCCCGTCGAACTGCTGTCCGACGAGGTTTTGCCATTTGTCGTTCTCGAACAGGGGAACGACATTGCCAGCATGGGTGACGCTGATGACCGAAGAATCCGTTCCAGAAACGTTTTGGTCCTGAGTATGCCCGACAGCGATGGCGAGGCCAGTGGTTCGGTCAACGATCTGGTATGCCTGATTCATGCTCGGGTTGTACCAAAGCGTGAACCCGCCGTTATTCTGGTCGTACGCGCCGACGAAACCCTCACCGTCAACCCGAACTTCCAGATTGTTTGAGTTGATGCCGTCCGGGCAGGTGAAGGTAATGAACTTGCTCTTGCTGTACGGGTACATGACAACCTTGATGGATTGCCCGTCTTTGAGTAGGTCGGTATCGAACCGACCATATCCCGTTCCTTCGCCTTGTTCGTTGACACCCCTCAAGTAGAGGGAGAACTTGGAGCAAATCCCTTCCGCGTTCTGAGGTAGGCCGGGCAGGCCGTTCGGGCCAGTATCCACGCTCTGGTTGTTGATGACCAATTCGTGGATGAAACCATTCTTGTCCATTGCGAAGTCGCCGTAGACGTAGGTTTCGTAGCCGTTCACTCCGACTCGGTTAAACCAGAAACTGCCGGTGTACGACACCGCTGGGTTGGTAACCAGCGCCGCCGCCGCCAGCTCCGAATTGATTGGAGCCTCGTCGGCAAACACCACCGCCGTAAAGCCGAAGAAAAACAACATAACCACAAGAACAACAAGATGCTTTTTCATTTGAAATCCCCTTCGTTTTTTCTGCGTTTAGTCTCACCACCATTGGTGATACTTACTACATGACCGAGACCTGGTGGGTCTTGGTCGAAAAACCTAGTGACTTGAGTTTATTGGTTGTTTCCGGCGATGGGCCAGGAACTACCTTGATGGTCTTTCTGTCCTTTTGGGGGACAGCGACGGCATCTTTGTGACTGCCGTCTGGGGCGATGATAGTCACCGGTTTCGACAAGGTTGTCGTTTCCGGCTTTTGACGCAGTGTCGATAGAGCCAGAAAGACCCCAATCAATACTGCTACTACCATCAAAAGCACCCACATCGGGATCTTCTCTTTCAGCATTTCTCTTCTCCTCCGTTGTCAATCCACCCTCGGGGTGGTTCCAAAACAATAAAAGGCCACATGGCCTTATCTTCCGTCATTTATTATATACCTAAATTGACAAAAAGTCAATAGTAAATGATAAAATATGGCCAATAATAAGGGTATAATTTAAAAGAAGCCATAAAAATAGACTTTTTGCTGCAAATTGAATAGAATATGGTGAACGGGGAGAGGTGGCTGAGTGGCCGAAAGCGCCTCACTGCTAACGAGGTAGGGGTTTTAAAGCCCCTCGAGGGTTCGAATCCCTCCCTCTCCGCCAGGACAATTTAGTATCGGTTAGACCCATATAATACTCCAAAAGATATGGTTTACAGATACATCAAAAAAACACCGACGGAATTTCGTTAGTGTTTTTTGGTTATTTGCCACGATTCTTTTTTCTTGCAGCAATTTCTGGCACACCTTGACCAGGAGTTATGATAGTTTGGGCTTTCACATTTTTGAGCCTTTGTACTAATTTTGCCATTGATACACCTGTACGTTTTCTTTCCTCTATCATATTCGCAATATCGTCTCCAGATATGGTTGTTCCCTTATCTGCCTTAATCATTATCCCTACGTTAAAATCAGCGTTTTCTTCGTCGTCGGTATATCTCATTCCATCAATCAATTCTTCTGGGGTCATATGGTCAAAAACCGTTTGCATTCCTGCACCGTGAATATGTTTAGCTTTTAGTCGATCAAACTTGTCATTTTTAACGGCAAAAGAAAATTTATCATAGTCATCAAACGGGATGTGAAATCCATTGTAGTTTATAATGACATTGCCATTAACTTTCATTTGAAAATGAAAGTGCGGGACCCTACCTTCCTGGCGATCTTTATGGCCAGCCAAATCTCCTTGGGAGCACGAGAATGACCATTCAAGATGTTTATACTTTATTGTTTCTTCAATTACCTTTGACGAAGATTTTTCTTCAACCAAATCGTTGATGTTCTTAAATGGTTTCTCGCAATTTGCAACCCAGCGCAAATAAGCTTCTAATCGGTGGAAACCTTTGTTTTTGAATAACAGAGGGAAATGTTTCTTTTTAAATCCTTTCGGTTTAAGTAGCCAATGGAAACATGGTTTTCTCTCAGAGAAATGTGTAAGTGGATAACCACAATAATTGCACCTTCCTTTTAATAAGGCAGTTTTTAATTCTTGAAAATCCCTCTCATTTATCTGGTGCTCTTTCTCGCTTTCTTTGGCCAGTTGCTCTGGAGACAAACTGTTGAGATAGTCATTAAGTTTATTAAATCTCTCATCTTCATCCATAGACGAAACCATTAAACTCTCTTTGGGAAGATTATTCAATTATTTGTCAGGGTCAAGTTTTTATCTTTATAGACAATCCTCGATCTCAAGTTCGCTAGTAGCTCTCGTTTCTCGGTAGTTGTGCCTTCCTTGAGAATATACTTGGCATAATTGCGGATGTCGGTTTCTGGATTGGTTATGATTTTCCCTTTGGCCCCAAGTACCGAACGTTGGAATATATTAAACCTGGCAATTTCTTCTTCCAGTTTTTGTCTCATGCCCAGCTCGTTGATATTTACCTTATCGAGGATTTTAAGCAATTCGGTAATTAGTTCCTCTTCTCGGATGTATTTATTTTTGCAGTTACGATCTCTGGCTCGGGAGCATGAATAGTAGATATAACGATTGGCTCCGCCACCGACCAATTGTTTCCATTTCTCTTCAGCCGAGATGCCTGAGCCACAATAACCGCAAGTGAATAATTTGGTGAAGGAAAATTCTTTGGTTTCTCTGACAATCTGATCACGCTTTAATTGAGCCTTGGCTTTTTCAAACAAGTCTTGGTCAATAATTGGCTCGTGTTTGCCGGTATACCAATTACCACTTTCTTTGGGATGTTCAAAAACCCCATAATAAAAAGGGTTGTCTAAAATCCTATAAATACCACTTAAGGTTAACGGCTTGTTGCCTCTAGTATAAAAATTCAATTCAAATTTTAGCCAGTTAAATATCTTTCGGCCGGAGTAATGCTCGTAGGCTACTTTCTCAAACATCTTTTTGATAATTGGGGCTCGGGCTGGATCAATTAATATCTGACATTTTTTGTCCATCATCTTTTGATTGAGATACCCCAGTGGGGCCACCCCTGGCCACAGGCCCATCTCGACCCTCGCTCGCAATCCACGCTTCACATTTACGCTCTTGTTGTCGTTTTCTAACTTGGCCGTGCTACCAAGGATCATTAACAAAAATTTCTCATTTGGGTTGTTGGTAAATCGCTGACCGTAAGTCCTGATTTCGTGGAGTTTGCCCGAATCCATCAAATCCACGATTTTGCCTAAGTCCCCAGCGTTTCTTGATATGCGGTCAGGGGCCCAGGTCAGAATACCATTAAATTTACCTTGTTTTAGCTCCTCGATAATCTCATTAAAAACTGGCCTTTGCCCGGTCTCCTTAGCCGAATGCGACTCTCGCTTCATTGTCACAATCTCTAGATTTTCCCGCTCGGCCAGCTGGAGCATCTCCTTAATTTGGCTATCGATGCTCAAAACCTGCCTTTCCTCAGATTCAGTACTTTTCCTCGCGTAAAGGCAATATTTTACCTTTACAGGGCTTGCTACTTGGGTAACCGTCCCTAATGGCACTTGGGTTGTTGAATTTGTCATATAACCAATGAATGACGCAATCCTCCCAAGGAGTCCAGGGCTTAGAAGTTGACAATTGACGCCTCGAAAACACTTTATTGTTTGGTCTAAAAATGTTAGTTTGGAACTACGGATATGGCCACAAAAATGTATATTAAAGAAGTAAATATAGAGAATTTTAAATGCTTCAAAGGCAAGTTTAATTTGAAGTTAAATGAGGGTCTTAATATTTTGGTTGGCGATAACGAAGCGGGAAAATCTACGATACTTGAAGCGATACATTTGGCTTTGTCGGGTTTGTTTAATGGGCGGTACTTAAAAAATGAACTTACTCAATATCTATTTAATAATGAGATTGTCGCTGAATATATCGAAAAGTTAAGCAGGGGCGAATCTGTCGCATTGCCTTATATTTTAATTGAGATTTTTATAATTGGAGATAATTTGGCAAAATTTGAAGGTGACAGTAATAGTGAGGGCAAAAAAGAATGTGGGGTATCCTTAAAAATTGCTTTTGATAATAAATATCAAGGAGAATATGAAGAATGTATCAAAGGCGGAAATATCAAGACAATTCCAATTGAATATTATGATGTATTTTGGACTTCTTGCGCTCGCGAGAATATTACAGCAAGGAGTATACCAATCAAATCTGCTCTAATTGATTCTTCGAGTAATCGTTATCAAAACGGTTCCGATATTTATATCTCAAGAATCGTTAAAGATTTTTTGGACCAAGAAGATGTCGTTAGTATTTCACAAGCTCATAGAAAAATGAGAGATGTTTTTATGGACGATACAGCCATACAGAATATAAACTCTAAAATTAAGACCGCAACAAAAATATCAAATAAAGATGTTAAATTGTCTGTTGATCTCTCTTCAAAAAATGCTTGGGAAAATAGTCTAACGACATATTTTGATAATGTTCCTTTTCACCACATTGGGAAAGGAGAGCAATGTATTGTAAAAACAAACTTAGCATTGAGTCATAATAAATCTCAAGAGGCAAACATCCTACTTCTTGAAGAACCAGAAAATCATCTTTCGCACACAAAACTCAATCAACTGATTCATGGGATTAAGAGCGGAGATAATGACAAACAGATAATTATTTCTACGCACAGCAGTTTTGTCGCAAATAAACTGGGATTGAAGAACTTAATTTTGTTAAACAACAACGAAACAGTAAAGCTTGATGACTTGCAGGAAGACACTAAAAGTTTTTTTGAAAAATTATCAGGCTATGACACACTGCGCCTTATTCTCTGTCAAAAAGCAATTTTAGTTGAGGGCGATTCAGATGAACTAATTATCCAAAAAGCATTTAGGGTAAATAATAGTGATAAATTGCCGATTGAAAGTGGTGTCGATGTTATTTCAGTTGGGACATCCTTTTTAAGGTTTTTAGAGATTGCCCAAAAAATCAAGAAGTCTGTCGTTGTGGTAACCGACAATGACGGAAACCCTGGAGCTGTAAAAAGTAAATATAATAATTATCTAGGAGAAAACGTCAAGGATTTTGTAAAAATTTGTTTTGATGAAACTGTTGATACTGGGGGGCTTGAAGTTGACGGGAAAAAGTTTAATTACAACACCCTCGAACCAAAATTGCTAAAAGCAAACAGTCTAGAATCTTTCAATAAAATTTTCGGAACAACTTATGCTAATGTGGACGATTTGAATAAATATATGAACGCAAATAAAACAGATTGCGCATTGAAAGTTTTTGATACAAAAGAAATAGTTAACTTCCCACAATATATTTTAGCGGCCATTAAGTAGTATGTGTAGTAATAATAAGTTGATTATTGCGGCTGCTGGGTCAGGGAAAACTACTTTTCTTGTAAACGAAGCGTTAAAGAAAAAGGATGGTGAGATACTTATAACTACATTCACTGAAGCAAACGAGGAAGAAATAAGAAGAAAATTTATAAAAATAAATAAATGCATTCCAAACAATATAACCATTCAGACCTGGTTTTCTTTTCTTTTACAGCATGGAGCCAGACCATATCAAGGATGTAAATTTAGTGAAGACATTAAAGGGTTGGTTCTCATTAGTGGAATATCTGCAAAAGGCGTGGCAGAGAATGAAACACGAAAGCACTATTTTACAGAAAATCAAAAAATATATTCTGACAAACTTTCAAAATTCGTTGTAAGGTGTAACGAACAAAGTAACGGTTCTGTTGTAGATAGGTTATCCAGAATCTATACGGACATATTCATTGATGAGGTCCAGGATTTGTCGGGATATGATTTAGAATTCCTGAAACTTCTTTTTAAATGCAGTACGAATATTTTATTGGTAGGTGATCCGAGGCAAGGGACATATTCAACAAGTAATTCATCCAAAAATAAAAAATTTAAGAAAGCACAAATAGTTAACTTTTTTGAAGATAGTTCACTAACTATTGAAAAGGACGATAGTTCCCTGACGGTAAATTACCGTAGCTGTTCTTCCATATGCGACTTATCAAACAAGCTATATCCCGATTTGAAGAAGACAACTTCTGGAAACGTGGAGATTACAGGACATGATGGAGTATTTTTAATAAAAACACATGACCTTGAAAATTACCTTTCTGAGTACGAACCGACTCAATTACGTTGGGACTCCAGAACAAAAGTTGATGAGAGGTATAAAGTTTTAACTTTTGGTTCATCGAAAGGATTAGAATTTAAAAGAGTTATCATTTACCCAACACTTCAGTTTATTGAGTGGATAAAAAATAATGATTCAGAACTGGCACCAACGAGCCGGTCAAAATTTTATGTCGCGATAACTAGGGCTAGGCATAGTGTTGGTATCGTCTGCGACGACAACCTACAGGTTCAAGATATTATCAATTTTATAAGCCCAGAGTAGATTAAATAATAAAAATTATGAGTAGGTACCACAAAAGTAAAAAATACTTCCATTATCCCAAAGGACTCACCAAAAAGGAGCAATCCCAATATTTGTTAGTGGCAGTTGTTTTTACATTAATTTTTGTCCCAGCTATCATCTATTTTTTCTTCTCTAGATGTATTTTTGTCTGGCCAATCCGTTGGGATATAAAAATTTGTTGGCATGAACAGATTGCCCCATCTAGCGAAAAGGCATCTAGAGGAGCGGTAAATTTTTTGCCATAGACTAAATCAAAAACTGGACTATTTCCCCAATTCGTGGCATCATCACCTCGGAACACTAACCTTTGTCAACAAAACTCACATTAGCTGAGTAGAGGGAGAACGGCCATGAAAAGATGGTGGATACTGGCCATAATCGTGGCCCTGTCGGTCATTGTCATGCCTAACAACGCTATGGCGGGTGGCAACATCCGTCCTGGTGGCAGTCTGAGTCCTCGGGCTCTCGGTATGGGCGGTGCACATAATGCCATCTCTGGTGATGGTGCGGCCTTTTACCACAACGTCGCCAACATCAGCCAAGTTCCCGATTTCTTGGAGTTTGACCTGGACACAATCGTGACCAAGGCTCACTTTAAGGAGTTTGGAAGCAACGACGAACACGAATCAGAGTTAGGGATATTCCCCATGCCAATGTTTGCGTTAACTCACAAGTTAAACGACAAACTGGCATTGGGCCTGTCCTTGTATCCAAGTGATGGTCTCGGCGTTGAGTACAAAGGCTTGAAGTATCAAAAGAGCCTACTCGCTTCGATCAACTTCACTCCAGCCATCGCTTGGCAGATTAGCGACAAACTATCTGTTGGCGTTGGTCTCGATGTCGTCTATGGTCAATTGGTGGAGAACGCCGTCTTTGATCAGCTTGGCATGCCGATCGATGGTGTCTTTCTCAAGAACAAAGCCAGTGGTTGGGGTCTTGGGTATCGCTTAGGTCTTCGCTATGAACCTTGTGACTGGTTAGCTTTCGGCGTCAGTTATGCGTCAAAGCGTAAGGTAGCAATGGATTGCCAAAGCGACGTCACGGCTCTTGGTTTAGACCTTGGCGAACTTCACGGCAAGACCTCAATCGGTTTTCCTGGTCGTCTGGGTCTTGGTATCGCCATCAAACCTGCCGAC
This sequence comes from Minisyncoccota bacterium, assembly GCA_041664425.1. Lineage (GTDB taxonomy): Bacteria > Patescibacteriota > Minisyncoccia > Phycocordibacterales > XYD1-FULL-46-19 > XYB1-FULL-42-16. Next base: position 97,361 of record JBAYKU010000001.1, read on the forward strand.
AAGTGGCTCGTCGCTCTTGACTTCGATTACTACGACTACTCAGGCCTAGACAAGATCAAGTTTGATTTTGATTGGATTGCTATTACTCAAACGATGAACTGGGGCAACAACACCAGTCTTCATCTGGGAGTGGAACGAACGATCAACGAGAACTGGAAACTGCGCTTTGGTCTGGCTGGTCTCTGGCCATCTGTACCAAAAGCCAAGACCGTCCCGATCATTCCTGACGGTATGGGCTATTGCGGTTCAGTCGGTGCTGGCTGGAAAAACCACCAAGGCAACTTGGGCATCGACGTCGCTCTACTCTATGGCCAAATCAGTCGAGAGACTGAACCAGGACGCGGAGTGCTCGCACCAGGTCGTAACGTGGTTGATGTGGGGATTGTCTCGGCCGGAGTGACCTATTACTTCGGCGGGAAAAGGAACTAGAACCAGAGAAAGGAGAAACAAAGGGGAGTGGAGAAATCCATGCCCCCTTTTCATTTGCAATATTCTAGAATTCGTGGTAGTATATGAAGTGGAATTAAACCCTAAATTCATCCCAGAATTAGGACACTCCCACTTTTAATCCTGTTAATATACCAGCCTTCTCCGCCACCTCCAAGGCGGAGCGATAACCTAAAATCTTTCTTGGTTTGTTGTTGATCAA
>JBAYKU010000002.1:0-82475 GCA_041664425.1 Minisyncoccota bacterium
GCTTGATCAACAACAAACCAAGAAAGATTTTAGGTTATCGCTCCGCCTTGGAGGTGGCGGAGAAGGCTGGTATATTAACAGGATTAAAAGTGGGAGTGTCCTAATTCTGGGATGAATTTAGGAGTTTTAATCCTTCCGTAGTATAATATATTAAATCATATTTGTCAAAGAAAAAATAAAATCAAAATAAACCCCCCAAAAATGGGTGCTATTGTTTTTTGTGATATCCCCTAGGGAAAAACTTGGGTATTTTTTCTCCCCATGCTATAATAAACGAGTTATTAATTATTTAGCTCATCCCAGTCACAAAAATTTGGCGGGATAAATTTTAAAAATAAATAAAAAATATGGCAAAAGAAAATTCTGCATTTATGAAGCCGATGACTATCAGTAGCGATCTCGCTGCGGTGGTGGGCAAAGGTCCTATGCCTCGTTCCGAAGTGGTCAAGGCCCTCTGGGTTTATATCAAGAAGAATGATTTGCAAGATCCTAAAAACAAGCGCGATATTCTCGCTGATGAGAATTTAAAGAAAGTTTTTGATGGTAAGGCCAGAGTCAACATGTTTGAAATGACCAAATTGGTTTCCAAGCATTTGTCATAAAATAGGCTCGCCCTATCGAGTATAAAATAAAGAGTGCTCGGCTTTTAAAGCCGAGCACTCTTTATTTTAAATTCTTAAATCTCGACAAAATCTTAATCGAGATTTAAGAATTACTCTATAGGGTAAATAAGCAATAAGCTTATAGGCTAGTAAGTAAAACAACTCAACCCCGCTGGCCTTTGGCCAGCGGGGTGGTGTTTGATATAATATAGGGATTATGTTTGGAACCATTGGACTTATTGCTCTGATCCTGATTTTTCTGCGGTCTTTCTTGTGTCGGGCCAAAAAATACAATTGGCTGGGCTGGGGGCAAACCTCGTGTATTTTAAAACCGCTAGTCTCTCTCAATAAAAATCATCGGCTATTAGGAGTGGTGGCTATTTTAGCCATCATCGCTCATTGTTATTACACCTCAGTCAACAATATTTTTTTGTTGGCGGTATTGGGTCTAATGGTTGGTTACGGTTTGACTGGTTTGGGGATGGAATTGAAATTTTTACCAGAGAAAATTAGGCATTGGAGTTATTATGTTCATGCTAGCTTATGGTGGGGCCTAATTTTGTTAGTTTTGGTCATCGTCGGCCATTCCTCATTTTAATTTTTCTCACTGCACTTTACACAGCGACAGCCGAGGGGTTTGATATGTTCGTTCCAATATTTTTTGCCGTAGTCGTAAGCGATTTCTTCACCCGCTTTAATATTTCTCTTGGCCATAATAAAAACTTTGCCTTTGATAATTTCTACTTCGGCGTTGGGTCGACAGGAGTGGTTGATATAGCGAGCAGTGTTGGTGCGAATGGCCCCGTCAATAGTTTTTTTGGAATTGATTTCAAATAGGTACTTACTCTTGCTGGTATATTCTTCGGCGGAAGATATGGTGCGACCGAAGTATTCGATAATACAGGCGCCTTTAGGAATATCCTCGTCGGCATAGAGGCCGAGGCCAGCGCCCGGAGCGGCTCGCTTCACTTTTAATTTAAAACCTCCTGGTTGATATTTTGATTTAGACATAATTATTTTTTTAAAGCCACGGGATATATCCTAACCTATTTTTTTGGTAAAATGAAGGGGATGAAAAAAATAGACCTTGGTTTGACTAAACAGGAGCTGGCGATTTTAAAAAAATTGACCACCCCAATCAAGATTCAAAATTTTTTGGATACTTTTCCGCGTAATTTAGAAAAGAACGGTGAGACCTATATGTCACCACGTCAGGTCTTAAAAAAGAAAAAGATGCATTGTTTCGAAGGGGCCTTATTAGCGGCGACCGCGCTGTGGCTCCATGGTGAAGCGCCGCTTTTGCTCGATCTCAAAGCGCCGGGCGATGAGGATCATGTTATTGCTCTTTATCAGAAGAACGGTTATTGGGGTGCCATCAGTAAAACTAATCACGCGGTTCTGCGTTTTCGTGATCCTGTCTATAAAACTGTGCGGGAACTAGCCCTGTCTTATTTTCATGAATACACCCACGACAAAACCGGTAAGAAAACCTTGCGTCGTTTCTCACGACCGTTTGATTTGCGTAAATTAGGAACAGGGTGGATTACTGATGAGGAGGACTTGGATCATTTGGTCCAAAAACTAGACGATTCTCCTCATCAGACCATTTTTCCGCCCAGCAATCTTCGATTTATTCGGCCAGCCGACAAGGTGGAGCGGTTAGTGGGGAAGTTGGTGGAGTGGAAAAAGCGAGACCGTGGGACCTAGAGTCTATGGTATTTTTCTGACAGTGTTATAATTATATCGAATGCGATTTGTTTTTCTTTTAAAAGTAATTAAGTTTTATTACCATGTCTAATAAAAAGAAGTACTGGTGGGTAGCCGTCATAATTTTCTTGTTAGTATTTTTATGTTGGGCTTTTTGTTTTAATACTGCCGCTTTCTCTAATATTTCCCAGAGATTGGTGGCCTCGGTTGTTAATGTCTTTGACGAACCAACTACGACTATCTCTGGCACCAATGTATCTTTAATTAATGACTCCAATCTCGCTTTTCAAGGTAATAGTGCCGTTAAATTTTCTTTTCCTGATAAATGGCATCCGACTGCTGTTTTAGGTTTTACTTTGGCCACCCTCACTGATCCACAAGACACTCTAAATTTTTATATTCGGACCGTTGGCGGTGTTTATAGCGACCAAGTTTATCTGACTCTTAAATATTCCGGTGCAACTGATCAATCTCAGCAAATAGATCTAAGGCCTTATTTAATGGGCAATCAGGTTACTGAAAATTACCAATTGGTTACTATTCCACGCAGTGCTTTCCAGGGCAACTTTATCGGTAAAATTAGACAATTATCAATTCAGGTTCCCAATGATAAAACTCCACTAGCTTTTTATGTTGACAAAATTTTTCTAGATTTAGTGGATCAGGATTTGGTAAATATTATTAATACTGGTACTAGCACAGGAACAACGACCGCCACCACCACTACTACTGGTACTGCTAAGGTGATGATCTTCGACGATTTTGCTGGTTATGGTATGAAAATAATCGGCGACAATAGCCTGGCTCGGACTGGATCGTGGTTTTTTGAGGCTTCTTTTTTTGAGTTAAGTAGTAGCCAGAATAGAATTCGATTGGATTTTCCTACTTATGTTATGGCGGAGAACAGTTCAATTGATTTTTATATTCGGACAAAAGAGGGTACTTATAATGGCCCACTATATATGAGGGTCTATTATACGGGCCTGACTAATCAGTCACAGCCTATCGATATCAGATCTTATCTGGCGGCTGGTAAAGTGACTGAAACCTATCAGCGAGTATCTATTCCTCGTTCTGATATCGCTGGCCATTTTGTTGGCCGGTTCAGACATTTTTATTTGAGCGTGCCAGAAGATCAAAATCCCGGGTCATTTTATTTGGATGATTTGAATTTTTGGACAGAATCGACAAATATCAATGATGTAGATTTAACCTCTACTGTTGTCGATCCCATCGTTGTTAAAAAGGAAATAACTGGTATTACTGACATCGCCAAAAATATCTTTTTTGACGAAAGTGATATTACTGGTAATGGCTCTAAGATGGTTACTGACCCTGTTTTAGCTGTGCGTGGTTCTAAATTAGTAAAGATGGGGGTAGTTAGCTTTTGGAGTCCGAGTACTGCTATTAGTGGACCGACCGTTTCCTTTTCTGTTCCTGGCTCAGATACTTTGTCATTTTTTATCCGAACAGCCACGAGTAGTCCAGCGACTTATGACAAATCACTCTACTTATCTCTAGACTGGTCTGGCAATCCTGATAAATCTCAAAATATTGATCTCAAGCCTTATTTGACTGGTGGTATCGTGACTGCGACTTGGCAGAGAGTGGTAATTCCTCGTAATGCTATCGCTGGCAATTTTAATGGCAGTTTCCGACATTTTATGCTCAAGACTGACGCCATAGATGGTAAATCAAAGCCGGCATTTTTCATTGATGCTGTTACGCTGGAAACTACCAAGGGTGTTGTTCTTGAGAGCATTGTTGAAGTACTCGACAGTCGTCACCTTATGATGACTTTAGACAAGGCTTTAGATATGAATAAGTCTCGAGATGCCAGTCTTTATGAGGTCATACAAGCTGATGTTCAGAAAAAATTAGCCGTTAGTCAGGTTAGTTTCCGATCATTTGTAGAAGATTTTAGTACTAGCAGTTCGTTGTCACCAATAATTAAACATTATATCTATTTAACTTTAGCCGAACCTTTACTGAGCGGTAAGAGTTATAGTCTAATAGCCAATGTGGTGGCTAAGGAGGGTGCTGCACCTCTAAAAAATAATATTTCTTTCATTATTGATTTTGAAAAGAACGTTAGCTCGACTATTAAAGTCAATCAAGTTGGCTACTTACCAGATTCACCTAAAATGGCTTATGTTGGTAATTACTTGGGTGATGGTGGTCCGATGACTTTAGCTCCCGGCTTAGTGGGCTATGTCAAAAATGCTTCGACTGACGCGATTGTTTATCAAGCTCCCTTGCAACATGGTACAGGGATAGAAATGTACAAAGCTAACACCCCTTGGTCGGGTGAAGATGTCTGGAAATTAAATTTTGAAACTTTTCAGACCCCGGGTGATTATTACGTCTATGTTCCTGGTATTGGTCGGAGCTACACCTTTAAGATTGCTAATGATGTCTACGATAGTGTCTTTTTCAAGACGGCTCGCAGTCTCATGTATCAACGAAGTGATATCAATCTCAATACGACCGTAGCTGGCAAGTGGGCCAGAAATTCCAATCCTAAAACTGGGGCTGATGATAAACCTTTGGTTGGTTATTTCCACAATTCAATCAAAGACCTATCTTCCGCCATGTGGTCTCCGAGCGAAGCCATTGGTTCTTACAAAGATATGACTGGTGGTTGGTATGATGCCGCTGATTATAGTCACTATGTTCGCACCGCCGCTTGGGCCGTCAACTTTATGTTAACGATGTTTGAAGTAGCGCCAGATCATTTTACAGATAATCAGTTAAATCTGCCGGAGAGCGGTAATGGGGTACCAGACTTTTTGGATGAAGTAAAATGGGAGACCGACTGGTTAGCTAAGATGGTGTCTACTAATGGCTGTGTCCCAATCGTCTTAGCCTATGACCATTGGCCGAGCACGATGCCAAAGGACGATGCTGGAAAGATGTGGGCCATTACTAAAAATACTATTGCTACGGCTCAAACAGTTGGGGCTTTAGCCCAAGCCTCACGTGTATTGGCTCCTTATTTGCCCGATACCGCTCAGCTATATAAAGAAAAAGCCCTCTTGGCTCAATCTTGTCTGGACCGTTTCCCAACTACTTACCCCGTTATTAAATCGGCTGATGGTGAAAAGTATTGCAAGCCCGCTGGCGATAAAACTCTCGGTACGCCTAATTTATATTCCAACGGTTGTTATTTTGATGTCGGTTATCAAAATAAAAATGAGTTAGACTCTAGAGCTAAGGCTAATATTGAAATGTTCCGTTTAACTGGTGAGAAAAAATATAACGATGCGTTTAAAGCCCTGGTGCCGACCACCAAGATGAGAGCTTGGATTCTCGATCAATATTATATTGGTTCGGTTAACCCAATGAATGCTTACAGCTATTATCTGGAACCAAAAGCTGATCCTGTTTGGAAGACGGCCATCAAAAATGGCCTGATGACGGTGGCCAATACTTATACCAATCAAAATCGTTGGATTTATTCTACTCCACTACATGACGGAATCGGTTTTGGTACCCTAACTACTCCAGTCTATTCCTACAATTATGTTCTGGCTTATTTAGTGAGTGGAGATCATGGCTATCTAGATAAAGCTAAAAATGCTCTAGATTTTCAGTTGGGAGTAAATCCCTTAAATAAATCTTTTGTCACTGGTGTTGGTTCTGATTCGCCTATGAAACCGATTAGCAACCTATCAGATTATGATGGAATTATTGAACCAGTACCCGGCTATGTCATTTATGGCCCAGCGGGAGATCTACCTTACAAGGGTTCCTATGCCCCAGTAATTGATTATACCTACCCACCTTTCCGTGCCAGTACCACTCGTCCCGATCTCATGACTTATCCTTTGGTGCGAAAATATGTCGATAGCCGAAATCTGACTAAATTTGGGGAATATACTATCACTGATTTAGCAACCGAGGCGGCGATCTTTGGTTATTTCTCTAAACCCTAGAGATTAAAAAGTTTTTTCTAAAACCTTGTCTTTTGGGGGCGAGGTTTTAGTTTAGCGATTTTTGTATTAAGATGCTTAATATGACTGAAAATATTGAATATCCCATCAGAATTAACCGTTATCTAGAGCTCAAAGCGGTGGCTACTCGTCGAGCGGCCGATGATTTAATTAAAGCTGGCTTGGTCAAGGTCAATGGCAAGCGAGCCGTCGTGGGGCAAAAAATCGAAGTAGGGGACGAAGTGACTGTCATGGAGAATAAAAGCCGACCAGCTAAAAATCTGGTCTATTTGGCCTACTATAAACCCCGCGGTATTGCCACTCACGCTTCGACTGAGGGAGAAAAGGCGATTAATATGGAAGAAAAATACCCCGGGGTTTTTCCGGTGGGTCGCTTGGATAAAGATTCGGAAGGCTTAATGATTTTGACCAACGACGGGCGAGTGACTGAGCGTCTACTTCATCCACGCTTTGAACATGAAAAAGAGTATGTGGTTAATGTTCGCGAGCGAGTTTTGCCGGTAATTAAAAGAATGTTGGAAGCTGGGGTGGTAGAAAGCGGAGAAAAACTGAAAGCTAAGCGAGTAGAAATAATTGATCATCATACTTTAGATATTATTTTAACGAGTGGTAAAAATCATCAGATCCGGCGGATGTTGTCGGAAGCTCATTTGACGGTAGAAAAATTAGTGCGAGTCCGAGTGATGAATATTAAGGGAGATAAGCTCAAGCCGGGGCAAGTCTGGATGTTGACGGGTAAAGAATTAAATAATTTTTTGCAGGCCTTAGGTTTGAACGAGTAAATAATAAAAAAATAAGCCGCATCAAAAGATGTGGCTTATTTTTTTATGTTTAACCCACAACAAACTATTTTCTTTTGTTGAAGGTTAGTTTATAATTAAAAGTAATATGTTCTTTTCTCAGAGAGTATCGGTGAAAAAATATTTTTTTATTCTAAGTCTGTTTATCCTGACTTCTTTTTTATTGCCAGTATTATCTTTTGCTACTCCTAGCTATTTTCCAGTTTTACCAGATGCTAAAAATCCGATTGGTCTGCGAGTGTCAGCTGGTTTTGATTTAGAAAAAAATCAAGTTGGTTTAAAAATTTTTACTAAATCAAAGACAAAATTAGAAGCCATCAGTTTGGTGGTTGATAATAATAGTCCGGTTCGTCTAACTCCAGCTTCTTCGACTACTTTTTGGCTCGATTTGAGTTCTGGCGATCGTGCCCTAACCATTTCCGTCGCTGATCAGGGTGGTTATATGGAGCAAGCGACAAGTTCCGTTTTTGTTCCTCATCTCCAGGCTCCCTATATCAATCTCTATCCCCTAACTATCTATCGAGGTAGAACTTTTGTCTTGGGAGGTCAAACCGTTTATCCATCAAAGAAAGTGGTTATTCATTTGGTGTCCAATAAAGAAGACAAAACTTTTTTTGTTGACACCGATCAGGCTGGTCAGTTTAATTGGAGCGGTAAGTTTTTAGATCAGGGTGAGATAGAAATTTGGGCCGAAGTATTTGATGGTAGCTTGAGTAGTCGACCATCAAATTTGATTAAACTTAAAACTGAAAAAATATTTTCTACTCAATGGTTTTCTGATTTGTATACGTCAGCCCAATCAAGTTTTATTTTACGTTTGACTTTTTCCATCTTACTTTTTATTGCCCTAATTTCTCTCTTGCTTCACCTTTTGAAGAGAGATAAACAAAACTCAAAAGAAGTAAATGAGAAAAAATTATCAGCTTCAGCTAATTGCTTGCGCCAAGATGTCCTTTGTCACCTCGACACCATGTTAGAAGCAAAAGATTTACCACGAGAGGTTAGCTTGCCTATCTTGCTAGATTTAAAACGAACCGTCGAAATAGTAAACAAATACCTTCAAACTCAAATCAAATCTTTACCAAAAAAGAGAAGTCGGGCCAGGATAGCCAAATCTGGTCCTAAAAAGAGAGCGGCTAAAAAATAGCCCTCTTGAGGGTAAAATGAAAAATTTGGGCCACAAAAACGTATTAGTGGTTAGACCTACTTGTGGTATAATTTCTCTATGAATAATAAAAATTGGCCTAAAATAAGTCTAGTTCTCATACTGCTAGTCCTCATGGTTCCAACCTTAGCCTCGGCGGTTACTACCGACTTGGTTTTTTCCGCTTGGGTGCCGTATTGGAAAAAGACCCTCGCTGTCCCAGAAACGATTATTCATCTCAACCAAATCAAAACCATTAGTCCTTTTTCGTATGAGGTTAAAACTGATGGAACTTTGATCGAACCAATGAGACTAAACAAAGATCCTTGGCCCAATCTTTTAACTTCAGCTCGCAATCAAAAGGTGAAAATCATACCATCGATTTTGTGGACAGATCGGAGTGCTATCCAAACAAATTTGTTTTCGGTAAAAAAACGCCAGGCTCATATTAATAATATTATGGCAGTGGTCAAGGCGAATAATTTTGCTGGTATTGATATTGATTACGAAAATAAATTTGCGGAGACAAAAACTTATTTTTCGAAATTTATTATGGAATTATCCGCCAAGCTTCATGCTCAAAAAAAATTATTGGTATGCACTATTGAGCCACGTACCCCTAATGAGTCAAGACTAAATATTATTCCAGATAATTTGCGAGTGGCTAACGACTATGCCATTTTAGGTAAATATTGTGATGAAATCCGCCTCATGGCCTATGATCAGGGGGTGATTGATTTACGCCTCAATGAAACTAAAGGTAAAAATGGTTATTATGCGCCAGTCGCTGATCCCGACTGGGTGACAAAAGTTATTGCCATGGCTAAAAAAGAAATTCCTGCTAAAAAATTAGTCTTGGGAGTAGCTAATTATGGTTATGAATATGAAATAACAGATAAGGGGTCTAATCATGTTTATAAAAAATTGCGGGCGCTTAATTATGCTACTTTTTCATCCTTGGCTACTAGCACTAGCAGCACCGTTTCTCGTAGTTTGGCTGGCGAGCTCAGTTTTACCTACCAGAAAAATGGCAAGACTAGATATGCCACCCTGTCTGATTCTCAGGCCATTGCTGATAAAGTGGCCCTAGCCAGGAAGACCGGTCTAGCCGGGGTAATTTTATTCAAAGTAGATGGCGAGAGTGATCCAAACTTGTGGGCGGTCCTAAAGTAGTTATGTTTGAATCAAAAATTAAAAATGAAAATAAGCCGTCGGATGAAGATTTGGTTCGGACTGCCTTGGCTGATCCGGAAGCCTTTGGTTTGATTATTGATCGCTACAACGAGCCATTATCACGCTATATTCGTCGTTTGACTCGATCGGATGAAGATGAAATCAAGGATATATTGCAAGATATTTTTATTAAAATTTACCTAAACTTAAACGATTTTGACCATAGCTTGAAATTTTCTTCTTGGATTTATCGCGTGGCCCACAATCAGGTGATTGATAATTGGCGTAAAAGTCAGGTTCGGCCCTCAACAGCGATTGATCCCGATGATGTTTTTTGGCTAACTGTCGCTGACGATTTAGATTTGGAAGCTGATGCCCATCGTCGAGAATTGGGGGTGAAAATCAGAGAGTTGATAGATAAATTAGATGGCGATTATCGCTCCATTTTGATCCTCCGCTATCTGGAAGATAAAGATTATCGAGAAATATCTGACATTATGAAAAAACCGATTGGTACGGTTGCCACCCTAATAAATAGAGCGAAGAAGAAATTGAAAAATTTGGTCGAGGAAGCAGTGTCTATAGAACAAGAATAAAAAATATGGAAGACAAAGAATTAAAATTAGAAATTTTAAAAAAAATAAGAAGGGGTGATTTTCAACCACTAACTCGCTGGCATTTTTTGATGGTTGATTGGTTGCGTTGGAGTGCTTTTATCCTGTCGATTGTTTTAGGGGCCTTAGTTTTGGCAGCGGCTATTTCTTCCCTGGTTAAAAATGATTGGCAGCTTTACCGAGAAATAATGGATTTGAAGATGGGAGATATTTTTTCTGGCGTGCCCCTGTTCTGGTTGGTCGGTTTGTTGATTTTTGCTTGGTTGGCTAAGAAGCAGATCTACCTTACTCGCAGTGGTTATCGTTTGGGTGTTTGGAAGGTGTTGGGTTTGAGTTTGTCGGCCAGCCTTTTTCTGGGTGCTACCATCTTTTTCTTCGGCGGAGGGGATTGGTTGGAAAATTCTTCGGCTCGCCATGTTCCGTATTATAGTAATCTAAATTCTACTAATGCTAATTTTTGGCTTCGACCTGAACGGGGGGTGATGGTGGGCGAGATCGTGGTGGTGGCTGACAGTGATAATCTTATTATTCGTGACCCCCGTGGTCTTCAGTGGTTAGTGGTGGGGGATAATATTGAGTGGATTGGTGGTCAAATTCCTAAAATTGGCTCTCTGGTCAGGATTGTCGGGACGGCCTTGATTCCGGCTGGTGATACAATAGATGAACAAAACAAAATGTTTGAGGCGCGACAAATACAGCTGATTAGGCCATAAGTTAAGGCCCGATGGGGTATGGGTTATTCACTTTTTAGTTTTTAAACTGGGTATTAATAGTGTTATAATGCAAATATTAGCCATCCCCACTTGGTGGAGCTGATGGCCTGTAGCTTTAAAGTAAAATATATATGCCCAGAAAAAAAGATATAAAAGATTCTGACTCTGACGGTCTAATCGATTCGCTTGAGGAAATCCGCGGTACTAATCCCGAAAAAATGGATACCGATGGTGATGGGGTGGGTGATTATCAGGAAATAAATGTTTTTGGCACTAATCCTGTCAAACGTGATACTGATGATGATGGCATGTCAGATGGGGATGAAATCAAGTCTGGACGCAATCCCTTTGGGCCTGGTCAGCTCAAAGACCTGTTTATTCCTTATGAGGGCAATGACTACAAACCGCAAGCTCTTAACCCTTACCGGATTCTTTTTTATACTATTACTTCAGTAGCGATTAAAATTTTTGTTGTTTTGGTGGTATTTATGTTTCCACTTTCCGCTTTGTTAGTGCCGAGCATTATTGCTGACCAAAACAAAAAGATAGTGGAGTTGACCAACGAAATTCGGGCTCGAGTCGGAGTGCCACCACTAAAGGAAAGTAAAAACTTAGATTTGGCCGCTGATCAAAAGGCCGAGGATATGTTGATGAAGCAGTACTTTGCTCATCAAGGTCCTGACAAAAAAGCTGTAGAAGATTGGCTAAAATCTGCTGGTTATAAATATTTAGTCGCTGGAGAAAATCTCGCGATGGGCTTTTCCAGTCCAGAAGAGGTGGTTGATGGTTGGACTCGTAGTAAAACTCACTACGAAAACATGATTGATCCTGATTTTAGTGAAATCGGGGTGGGAATGGTTGTTGGTTCTTTTGATAAAACTGATACGACCTTAATCGCTCAATACTTCGGTCGTCCCACTGGAGAAAAAATGAATATCGAGAATCGACCAAAGACGGCTAGTAAAGAAATTACCGCCAAGCCCTTAGCTGTCAATAGCTCAGATAAAAAAGTTTTGGGTGTTAAAAAGTTCGCTACCGATATTACGGTGGATAAGGAAAGAACTAAGCTTTACGTTGAAGAAAATATCGCCGGCGATGGTGGTAAGTTGATCAAGGCGGTGGCCTATTTAGGTGCTGATGTTGTTGATGCTCAAGTTCATTTTGGTGGTTATGCGATGCAACTAAGGCCTGATTTGACAGAAGCTGGACGCTGGGCTGGAGACATGGTTATTTTTAAGGAAAATGTGTCTAAGGTTTTTGAACCATTAATTTTACCTTCAATCGAAGTCTCTGATGTTAATGGCAATAAAATAGAGACAGATATTGATTGGGCTAATCCGCCCGTGATTAAACCTTCTCTGTTCAAACAGTATTCGTTAATGAAACAATATAAATCTGTAGATCTCCGCAACCTGTTTCTAGTTAGTTCGCTTTATTACAAAGTCTTGCTCTTGATTGCCTTGGCGGCCTTGGCTTTAAATTCTTTTATCGAGGTTAGGAGACAGTATCCGCGAATGATTTTTTCCGCTATTGGTTTTATTATTCTGTTGCTGATCCTTATTTTGGTCTAAAATTATAAATAAAAATTATTAATATTTCATTATGTTTAAGATGATTAAAACAAAATATGTTTTTTCAGTCGTGGTTTGTCTTCTGGTTATTCCGCTTTTGGTTGGCGCTTATAGTCAGACCCTTCCTTCTGTTGTGAGATCAACATTGTCTAGCGGTGTTTATCAGGCCGGTCAAATCATACCGATTGAAGTGAGGTTTAATTCTCCCGTGACCGTGACTCCTTTTATTTGGAATTCTTGCGGGGTAGCCAGTACGACTGGCTGCGAAGCCACCGAAGAATATCCCAAACTAACCCTGAGTCTAAACAATGGTACAACAACCGCCCTTTTTGCCACATCTAGTAGTGGATCTTCAAATTTGGTTTTTAACTACACTGTTGGCGCTAGTGATGTTTCGGAGATTCTAGATTATGCTTCTACTACCTCTCTGGTCCACAATAGTGTTGACCAATCACAGGTAACCATGAGGGATACTGATAATAATCCAGTCAATTCGATCTTACCAATTCCTGGTACTAGTGCTTCTTTGAGCGGTAGCCTCTTGATGATTGGGGTGACCAGTACCTCAACTATTTTTAATGTTTCTTCTACTCGGGCTGATGGCACCCTAAAGACAGGTGATAATGTCACCATAAAAGTTTTCTTCAATCAGAAGGTGGTGGTTACCCCTTATGTTTGGCGCTCCTACGATCCAGCTAGAAGTCCTCGCTGGTCAGTAGCCCAGAATGACTACCCAACTCTCGCTCTCCGGATGGATAACGGAACTGTCCGATACTCCACTTATCTTAGTGGTTCTGGCGGCAATACTTTGAGCTTTAGATATACAGTCCAAGCGGGCGATAGAACTGATGATTTAACTTACGCTGCCGTTGACTCGTTATTTTTCCGTCGTGACTATCTCAACATCAACAATCCAGAAACGGGTGTTTTCTATGTCGAAGACAGTATTGGCGGTGTAAAAAGTGTTAGTGATGAAGATCTCTCTCTCACTCTCCCAACACCGGGTGCCGTTGGTTCTCTGAGCTACAACAAGAACATCAAAACTAATACTGATCTTCCCAATCTAGTTTTAAATGGTGCAACTAGTCTCCAGATTCCTTTGGGGGGCGTTTATACCGAGGCTGGTGCCTCTGCTTCTGATATTGTTGATGGTAATTTAACAAGTTCGATTACTGTTACCAATGGCGTTAATACCAATAAATTAGGCAACTACGAAGTCACTTATGTGGTTTCTAATTCAGCTGGTTCTCAGGCTATTGGTCAACGAACGGTTTTTGTCCACAATAATTTAAGTGGTTTACCAGTCAATAATACTACTGATAAAAATGTCAATGTGGTGGTCGGAGGTGGTTCGTATTATCGATACCAAATTGACAACGAAAATGTCTCTGAAACTCAAAGTATTGTAGCGTCCTCCACTATATCACTACTCGATCTATCGTCGGGAGAACATATTTTGCGGGTTTGGGGTAGAAATACAGGTGAAGACTTTTTGCAAACAACTCCCTATGTTCATATTTGGGTAATTAGGGATTCATCAGCCTCTTCTGGTGGTGCAGGCGCTGGCGGTGGAAGTGGAGGTTCCAGTATCAGCTCGGTTAGTTCTAGTGATGTCAATCTTTTGTCAAAAGAAGGTTTGGTGTCAGAAGTTGCCTCTACTAGCGGTAAAGTCTTGGGCGCCAAGGTTTATCAGTTTAATCGAATATTGAGACTTGGTTCCAAAGGGGATGATGTTAAACTTTTGCAGTTTTTGTTGATTAAACAGAAGGTCGGTAAATCGGCTCTGGCTTTAGCCAAAAATGGTATCACCGGCTATTATGGCCCAATGACAGAAAGCGCTATGCGTGATTATGCTAAGAAAAACCAGTTAAAGCCGGCTAATGGTATATTAAACAAATTTGTTAGAGATCACTTCCAAAAATTAGGGAAAGAATTAAATATTTCTCTGTCCAAGATATCTTCAAAACAATAGTTTGGTATATAATTTACAAATAATTAACAATAAATAAAAAAATGAAAAACAACCGTCAAAAAGGCTTCAATTTCATTCCAGCCATTGTTATTCTAGCTGTCTTGCTGGCTTTGGGTTTCGGCGGTTATTATTACTACAGTAAAAATAACCAAAATCAAAGCGAGGATAAACAAATTGCCGCTTTAGAAAAAAAGATTGGTAAGCTGATTGTTTTACCAACAGGTGAAAAACCAATCTTAGCCACTATCAAAGATGCTGCCGCCTTGTCTGCTCAGCAACCCTTTTTTGCTGGAGCCCAGAACGGTGACAAACTCTTGGTTTATTCTCAGGCTCGTAAGGCTTTTATTTACAGCGAGACTACTGGTAAATTGGTAAATGTTGGTCCGATTGTCTACGATCAGAAAACTGGTTCAGCGATCTCAGATCAGGTTCAAACTACCAAAACAACAGTGACTAAGGTTGCGACTACTACCACTAAAAAGAAATAGTTTAGCAAAAACGGGCCACTGGCCCGTTTTTGCTTTTAGGTTGAAATTTCGTTATATTGGTAATCATTATGCGTTTACATCGTTTTATTGGTGATTGGGCTTTGGGTGAGGAGATGACTATCCGGGTAGTTGATACGGAGGTTTTATCTCAGGTCAAAAATGTTTTACGCCTCGGTCGAGGAGACCAAATAGTTTTGGCTGATGGTGGTGGACAGGAGGCCTTGGTCACTATTGCTGATTTTGGTCATGGTTATTTTGATACTAAGGTCGAAGAATATCGACCGGCTAAAACTGAAAGTGAGGCTGAGACGACCCTTTTTTGTGCTGTTTTGAAGAAAGAAAATTTTGAAGTGGTGGTCCAGAAGGCGACTGAGCTGGGGGTAAAAAAGATTGTGCCGATTATTACCGAGCGGACCGTTAAACTAGGTTTACGTTTTGATCGTTTGGAGAAAATCGCTCGAGAGGCCAGTGAACAATCTGGTCGGGGTGTCGTGCCAGCTCTGTCTGAACCAGTAGAATTTTCGCTAGCTTTGGCCAACCTACCGACGGGGACCAAGACGATTGTCCTGGAAGAAACTGGGCAAGATTTTTCGACTGATATTTGGAACCAGGCTAAATCGCGAGCGATTTTTGTGGGACCGGAGGGTGGCTGGACCGAAGCCGAAATCAATCAGGCCAAAGCCAGAGGGATTGATTTGGTCAAAGTTTGTAATTTTACTTTGAGGGCAGAGACCGCGGCTGTCGTGGCTTCATTTCTATTAGGTCATGAAAATTAATTCTCAGGATCGGGCTTGGTTGTTGCGAGATAAATATGCTGGCCTAGAAACGCCAGCCTTTTTAGCTGATGTTAAAAAAATAGAACAGGGCGAGCCGCTTGATTATGTCATTGGCTGGCGGGATTTTTTAGGTTGTCGGATAGATTTGTCGGAGCGGCCATTGATTCCGCGCGCGGAGACGGAGTTTTGGACGGAGTTAGTGATTAAAAAAATTGGTCAACAGCCGGCCAAGGTTTTAGATATTTTTGCTGGTTCTGGCTGTGTAGGTCTGGCTGTGCTCAAACATTGTCTGCAGGTCGAAGTCACTTTTGCTGACAGTGAGGAAAGTTGTCTGCGCCAGATTAGAAAAAACCGCGTAAAGCTTCGCCACGCGGCAAGTTTGGTAAAAATTATCAAATCAGATGTATTTTCTAATATAAAAAATAAGTTTGATTTTATTTTAGCCAATCCGCCTTATGTTCCAACTGTCGGGCGGGGGAGCCGGGTTCAAACTTCAGCTTCTAAATACGAACCAGCCACTGCCCTGTGGTCTGGCGCTGACGGCCTCGATATTATCCGGCGTTTTTTAACTGATGCCAAAAATCACCTCACTCCCACTGGTGAGATTTGGTTGGAATTTAGCGTGGGGCAAAAAACGAAAATCGAAAAACTCTTGCGAGAAAATGGCTATAAACAATGTCAATTTCATCGCGATCAATTTGGACGGTTCCGGTTTGTGGTGATAGGGGCTTAAAAGGTTGCTTTTTCTATACTTTATGTTATAATGTAATTAGAGGGTTATCTAGGGTCTTTGACCAAAGGAGAAGGAAAATGAATTTGGACTTGCGGCCGTTTAGTCGGCAGAAGAATCTGCTGGTGGCCATCACGATGTCACTCGATCGAGGGATTATTTTTTGATTGAATTTTAATCTAACAAAGTTTTGTTGTTGATATCTAGCCAGCTATCAAACTCTGCCCCGTCATCTCTGTTGGTTGGGCAACTCCGAGAATTTCCAAAATCGTTGGCGTAACATCTTGCAAAGCACCGCCATCTTTTAATCCGATGTTTTTATAAGCTGGATCATCGCAAACTATAATCAAAGGCACTTTGTTGGCTGAGTGTTGAGTTTCCATCTGACCATCGGCGGTGAGCATTGATTCAACATTGCCATGATCAGCGGAAATAATTGCTAGACCATTCTTAGCTTTGGTGGCTTCGACCACTAGACCGACGGCTCGATCACATTCTTCGACCGCCTCGATGGCGGCGGCGATATTGCCGGTGTGGCCGACGATATCAGGGTTAGCGAAATTCATCATAATCAATTCATATTTGTCGGAATTGATTGCCTCAACGGCCGCTTGGGCGATATCTAGGGCGTGCATTTTAGGCGCGAGATCATAAGTAGCGATTTTGTCTGAGGAAATAAGTTTTCTGTCTTCACCTGGGAAAGGTTCTTCTCTCATGCCGGAGAAGATCGTGGTGACATAAATCCATTTTTCAGTTTCGGCCACGCGGAATTGTTTCAGACCAGCCTGGCTAACTATTTCTCCCATTGTATTTTTTGGTACATCTTTAGTAAAAGCTGAATCGGCTGGCATGGTATCGTAATATTTGAAAGTGCCGACAAATTTAATATCAAGTTTGGGGCCACGAGCAAAATCTTGGAAATCTGGTTCGATAAAAGCTTGAGTAATTTCAATTGAGCGGTCGGTACGGAAATTAACCCAGACCAAAGCGTCGCCGTTTTTTATTTGGCCAATTGGAGCGCCGGCCTCGTCGACAATGACAGTCGGTTT
The DNA here is from genome assembly GCA_041664425.1 of Minisyncoccota bacterium. Lineage (GTDB taxonomy): Bacteria > Patescibacteriota > Minisyncoccia > Phycocordibacterales > XYD1-FULL-46-19 > XYB1-FULL-42-16. Next base: position 17,293 of record JBAYKU010000002.1, read on the forward strand.
AATAAACTCATCAGTTTCTCCGCGAGTATAAGCCTGGTCGATAGCTTCGAGTGGGGAGGGGGCCGTAAAATCACCAACTCCGTCAACTAGCGCGCTATAACCTTTTTCCACTCTGTCCCAGCGATGATCGCGATCCATGATGAAGTATCGACCCATAACGGTGCCGACTTGACCAATGCCAAATTTAGCAAAAGTATTTTCTAGTCGAGTGAGATAAGTTTTGGCCTCGTCTGGTCTGGTATCGCGCCCGTCAGAAATAAAATGAACTATGACTTTGGTTAGGCCATTTTTGGCGGCCATTTCAATCAGGGCAAAAGTCAGTTCGTCATAATTATGAACACCTTTGTCAGACATTAAACCAGCGAGATGAAGAGTAGAATTATTCTTTTTAGCAAAATCAATGGCGCTTTGATAAGCCGGATTACTAAAAATCTCACCCGAAGAAATAGCCTGTTCGACTTGGCCCTGGGGTAAATAAACATTGCGACCAGCACCAATAATCAAGTGACCGATCTCACTCGATCCCTGGTGGCCGTCTGGTAGACCGATAGCTTCGCCCCCAGCGCCTATTTCAGTATGCGGATAATTGGCCCAAAGAGCGTTCATGTTGGGTGTTTGGGCGAGACTAATGGCGTTACCTGGTCCAGCTGGCGCTAAGCCCCAGCCATCTAAAATAATATAAACAAGTGGTTTTTTCATTTACCCTGTTGAATAAATTTTAAATTAATAATCTTCCTGTCAATATCGTAATACTACTATAAAAGTATGTTTTTTAGAATTTTTTGATAATTTTCAGTAATTTAAAATTAAAATTTGTAAACAAATTTTTATTCAATAGGGTGAATTATAAGCGGTTAAGCTCTTTTGTGTATTTGATTTATTTACCCATATATGTTATAATAGAGGAAGATAAGAGTTGTCGATAATCGATGACTTCAATTAGGAGAAGGTCCATGAAGAACGGAAACATCGTGAGATTGTTTGATCGGGTGACATCCCCTGAAGATGTTGCCCCGTTTGAATCGAGATGTTGTCTTTTGTTAGCCGTGATCCTGGCAGCTCATGACCATCGGACTTTCAGGCCGGATTTTGCCCTCGGTGTCCCAGGCGACACCAACATCACCCAGCGCCACTTGGACTGGTTGGTGGAGCAAGGTTACATCCAGCCAATAATGGAAGGCCGGATGTTTCGGGTCACAGACGAAGGTTGTGCCTGGGTGTTTAAAGACAATCCTTCTGAGTGAAAGAAAAAGAACGGGCGAGTTTCCGACAGGAACCTCGCCCGTAACCATTTTAATTTTTTTTGAACCTAAACTTTTAAGGCTGAACGACCAGGGTAAGTAGCTTGTTCGCCAAGTTCTTCTTCGATACGAAGGAGTTCGTTGTATTTACAAATGCTTTCGGAGCGACAGAGAGAACCAGTTTTAATTTGTCCGGTGCCGAGGCCGACCACCAGATCGGCGATAGTGGAATCTTCGGTTTCGCCAGAGCGATGAGAAACGACAGCGGTATAGCCGGCCGATTTGGCGAGTTTGATCGCTTTGATGGTTTCGGTGACGGTACCAATTTGATTGAGTTTGATGAGGATTGAATTGCAAACTTTCTGATCAATACCTTGTTGTAGACGCTCAACATTGGTCACAAAGAGATCATCACCGACCAACTGAGTTTTGGCGCCAATAGTTTGCGTCAGGAGTTCGTAGCCAGACCAATCGTCTTCGGCCAGACCGTCTTCGATGGAGACGATCGGATATTTATTGACCCAGTCAGTATAGAAAGCGATCATTTCTTCGCTGGTCAGAGCCTTGCCCTCGGTCTTTAATTGGTATTTACCGTCGATGAAGAACTCACTAGCGGCCGCGTCAATGGCAATAGCAATATCTTCACCAGGTTTGTAACCAGCGGCGGTGATGGCTTCGAGGATGACATCAATAGCTCCAGCATTGGAAGGGAGCGATGGGGCATAGCCACCTTCATCTCCGACGGAAGTGTTTAAGCCCTTAGCCTTAAGAATTTTTTTCAAAGCGTGGAAAGTTTCGGAACCGTAGCGTAAGGCTTCGTGGAAAGAAGGGGCACCAATCGGCATAATCATAAACTCCTGTAGGTCGGTGGAATTGTCAGCGTGACTACCGCCGTTGAGGACATTCATCATGGGGACTGGTAGGCGTAGTTCGGTGTTGCCAGCAATTTGGGCAAAGTAACGGTAGAGTGGTTGTTTGCTGGAAATAGCCATCGCTCTTGAAAAGGCGAGGGAGATGCCGAGGAGAGCATTGGCACCAAGTCGGCCTTTGTTTGGGGTACCATCGAGTTTGATCATGGCCTCATCGAGAGATTTTTGATCGAAATCTTGACCGATCAAAGCAGAGGCCAATTCCTCATTAACATTTTTAACGGCTTGGAGGACGCCCTTGCCACTATAGCGAGCCTTGTCGCCATCGCGGAGTTCCACGGCTTCGTGCGAGCCTGTCGAAGCCCCAGAGGGGACAGCGGCGCGACCAAAAGAACCATCGGCTAAAACTAACTCAACTTCGACCGTGGGATTACCGCGCGAATCTAAAATTTCGCGAGCATGAATTTTTGTGATTTGAGACATATTTTTTATTTAAATTACTAAAGGAAAGTATAACACTAAACTAATTTTTATGTTTTTCCAAATCGGTATTGTGGACATCGGTAATAGCCAAAACTGTTAAATAGTGGTAAAATAGCCTTGAAAGAAGGGCTTATCTGCCAACGTAGTAAAAAAATGTGGGCCCGATGCCCATTTTTGTTGTTTTAACCAATTGAATCTATGACCAATTTTTATAATTATTTTCTTCACGTTATCACTTTGATTGAACCAAAGGACTTTTTGGATGTGGCTATTGTGGCGGGTTTGATTTATGTGGTGATGATTTTTGTCCGCCAGACTCGTACCTACCTAGTTTTTTATGCCCTGGCTTTGTTGGCGGGAATTTATTTTTTATCTACTCGGTTTGACCTCGGTTTGACCCGTCAGATTTTTCAGCCTATCCTAACTTTTTCTTTTTTCCTCCTGGCGATTGTTTTTCAGCGTGATTTGCGTCGGTTTTTTGATTGGTTTTTTATTTCTGGTCGCAAACTGGTTTGGGAACGTAAAAAAGCTTTAACCAATGAAGTTTCAATCTCGGTGACCAAGGCGATTGGTATTATGGCAAAAAATAAAATCGGGGCCCTGATTGTTTTTCCTGGTGATTACCCGCTCGATTCTTTGATTGAAGGTGGCTGGGGTTTGGATGGTCGCATTAGTTCAACCTTACTTTTGAGTATTTTTGATCATCACAGTCCTGGTCATGATGGCGCGGTTATTATTGAAAATAATCGTCTGCGTCGTTTTGGTGTTCATTTACCTTTGGCTGAAAACTATCAAGGTTGGCATCAGGCGGGGACTCGTCATCGGGCGGGAGTTGGTATCACCGAACGCTCTGATGCACTGTCGGTGATTGTGTCGGAAGAGCGGGGAGAGATTTCGGTGGCTGAAAATGGCAAATTGAGAAAAATATCCTCCATTGATGAATTAAACCCCATTATTGCTGATCACTTGAAGGAGAGCATTCATTTGACGACTGGTTTCTGGCACTACTTCTTGGCTCGTAATACCTGGGTAAAATTAACAGCCATTGTTTTAGCTGGATTTTTCTGGTTTATTTTGGCTTTTTCTGGTGGCACCGTGACCCAAACTATTGATGTGCCAATAGAGACTCGCTTATTGACCAACAATCTACAGGTAGAACAAGTCAATCCGCAAGATGTTAAAGTGACAGTGACTGGTAGTGATCGAGATTTGCGCAATTTTGATTCTCGCCAAATAAAAGCCACTATTGATTTGACTGAGGCTCAGGTTGGTTGGCAAGAATACCAAATTACTAAAGACAGTATCTCCTATCCGTCATATCTTAAATTGATAAAGATTTCTCCGGAGACTGTTAAAATTACCATTCATAAAAATGTCGAAAATAATTAATAATAGATAATAATTAATAAATCCACCAAGATTTTAAAAAATCTAAGTGGACAAGGAAAATTATGACTAATAACGAAAAAATTAAAATTGGTGTCTGGATTGCAAAGGGGGTGGCGATGATTTTAGTAGCAGTGGCCGCTTTTATCTACGCTGGTTCCTATGCAGATTCGATTGCCAATATGTCGCCTTCGATCAATGTTTCTGGAATTGGTAAGGTTGTCGCTAAGCCTGATGTGGCTCGGTTTACTTTAACCATCCAAACAGAGGGAGGAAAGGATATCGCCGCTCTACGCAAGATCAATGATGATAGTAGTAATAAAATCGTTGATTTTTTGAAGAAAAGCGGTGTGCCTAAAGAAGATATTAAAACTACTAACTATTCGATGACTCCTCGTTATCAAAATTTTAGTTGTCGCAATGTGCCGGTGCCTCAAATGGTTGAAACCAATACGATGATGGCGTCAGCTCCCTATATTGGTACCCAAGTTTGTCCACCGTCTGAAGTCGTGGGTTATACTTTCAACAACACTATTGAGGTGACTGTGAGAGATTTTGAAAAGAAAGATGTCACGGGTTTGTTGGCTGGAGTGGTCAAAAATGGGGCTACTAGAGTTTCGCAATTGCGTTTTGAGCTCGATGATCCTTCTGTCGCCAGATCCTTAGCCAAAGCTGAGGCTATTAAAAAAGCTCAGGCCGAAGCCAAACGCTTGGCCAAAGAGAGTGGTATTTCTCTGGGCCGGATTCTTTCGATTGATGAAAGTGGCAGCCCAATGTATTACTCAACGAAATCTAGTTTAGGTATGGGTGGTGAAGTTTCAGCTGTTGATACGGCTCCTGCGATTGAAGCTGGCTCTCAGGATATCTCTGTGACCGTCAATGTTCGTTACGCTTTGAAGTAAAATTTTAAAAACTCCCCCGCGCGCTTTCGGGCGCGCGGGGGAGTTTTTTGTTCAAAAAACGGCTTTAAACTTGATTTTTAGCCACAATTGAGCTAAAATTGCCTTTCTATGTATATCAAAAAAACTAAAATCGTTGCGACCATTGGTCCGGCAACAGAGAGTGTAGAAATGTTAGAAAAATTATTTCACCAAGGGGTTAATGTGGTTCGCCTAAATTTTTCTCATGGGGATTTCGAAGAGCATGGTGGTCGCATCACTCGTACCAGAGCTATCAGTCAAAAACTAGATATTCCCGTGGCTATTTTACAAGACCTATCTGGCCCTAAAATCAGAATTGGTGAATTTTATCAGGAGCGGGTAATTTTGCCTGAGGGAGGAAAGTTTATGTTGACGACTGAGAAAATCGTGGGGGATGAAACGAAAGCCTACGTTAATTACGAAAAATTACCCAGTGAAGTCAAGGCTGGTCAGATTATTTTTCTCGATGATGGCAAGAAAAAGCTGATAGTAGAAAAAGTGGCTGGCGAAAAAGTTCATTGTAAAATTTTAGTGGGTGGCGAATGTAAGGGTCGGCGAGGAGTCAATGTCCCAGGCGCTTATCTTTCCATCAGCTGTCTAACCGATAAGGATAAAAAAGATTTACAATTTGGTATCAAGCAAGGGGTTGATTATATGGCTTTGTCTTTTGTCCGTCGACCAGACGATGTCCGAGAATTGCGGGAAATTTTAAAGAAAAATAAAGCCAGTGATATTAAAATAATTTCCAAGATTGAAACTCAGGAGGCGATTGATAATATTGATGAAATTTTAGAAGTCTCTGATGGCCTAATGGTGGCTCGTGGTGATTTGGCGATTGAGATCCCGGCGGAACAAGTGCCATTTTGGCAGAAGTCGATGATTAAAAAAGCCAACAAAGTGGGCAAGCCGGTGATTACTGCCACTCAGATGTTGGAATCAATGATTAGTTCACCTGTGCCAACTCGGGCTGAAGTCTCCGATGTGGCTAACGCGATTTTTGATGGTACTGATGCTGTGATGTTGTCCGAAGAAACCACCCTTGGCCGTTATCCATTGCAAGCAATTGAAGTGATGTATCGAGTGGCGGTTCATACTGAAAAAACCCGCGATGCTGGTCATTTTCTCACTCGCGAACATCTCTGTTCCAAAGATCTCCAAGACTCTTTGGCTTATGCGGCCATTAATATTGCCCGTGAGACTTGTGCGACCGCTTTGGTAGCTTATACCACCACTGGCCGAACCCCACGCTTTTTGTCTCGTTATCGACCAGAAACTCCGTTGTTTATTTTGACTGACAACCAAAAAACTTATAATCAAATGGCTCTCGGTTTTGCCTGTTATCCGATTTTGACGACCGAGCCGGAATCTTTGCAAAATTTTGGTGAGGTGGCGAGAAAAATGTTGTTAGCAAAGAAACTAGTGAAAAAAGGTGAGACCGTTATTCTCATCACTGGATTACCTTTGGGTGGTAAAAGTGGCGCCAACATGGTTTTTGCTGAAAAGATTTAAAAAAGCGGTACAATTAAAATATGTATCTAAAAATTCGGGCGGTACCCGATGCTAAAAAAGATTTGATTGAAGTCTTGTCGGCCGATACTTGGAAGGTGTCGGTTAAGGATCCAGCTGAGAGAAATCTGGCTAATCAAAAAATCATTGAGTTGGTAGCGGTCAAACTCGGGCTGACCGTCAAACAGGTTCGGATTGTTAGTGGACATCAAAGTCCGAGTAAAATCTTGTCTTTACCAGACTAGCTTTTTGTTTGTAAAAAATAAGTGATATAATTAAACCAATAAGGTGTGGGTCGGGATTACTAGTTTTTAATAAACGAAATCCATGATTATCAACATCAAGGCCACTGGCCTAGAACTAACACCAGCCTTGGACAGCTTTGTCCGAGAGAAGCTGGCCAACATAGGGAAAAAGTTGGGGGAGCATAACGAGTCGACTCAAGCTCAAGTCGATATTGGGATGGATAGCCATCATCATAAAGCTGGGCAGATTTTTCGTGCCGAGATGAATTTGTTTTATCGGGGAAAACAATTGAGGGTAGAAGAGGAAAACGAAGACATGTATACCGCGATTGACATCGCCAAGGATAAAATGGTTCAAGAGGTTATCAGATATGAAAAGAAACAGAACTCGCTTTTCAAAAGAGGTGGGCGAGCCATCAAAAATATTTTTCGGGGTTGGAAGAGGTAGAGGCTAATTAAAGACTACCTTATCCCTCGTTGGAATTCTTCCCAAGACATTTCCTTTTTGCCTTCGGGAGTAACCCTTTCAATCACAAAAAGCTCACCGTCGAGGCGGGCTTTTTTGATTGTTAAGCGAATTTTTTTCTGGTGATTATCAATCTCAGTATAAACACCAGGCCAGGGTTGGTAGGCTCGAAAACGACGAAAGTTTAAGATTGCTGGATCATTGAGATTAATTTCCCCATATTTTTTTTCTATTTTTTGAGTATAGGTGGCTAGGTCGTGATCTTGTTCGAGAGGGGTGATTTTTTGGGCTAACCACTCAGCTAAAACATCAGCAAAAAGATTGGCGCCTTTTTGGGCTAAAACTTTAGCCAAAATCGGCGCTGTTTCCTCACCAGTTAAATCGATTTTTTCTTGTGCAATGATAGGTCCATGATCCATTTCTTTGTCCAAAAGCATAATCGTCACTCCGGCTTCTTTGTCGCCGTTTAAAATAGCCGATTCGATAGGGGTGCTGCCACGGTATCTAGGTAAAAGTGAGGGGTGAATATTAAGTGTTCCATGGGCAGGTAAGTCGAGGATGGTCTGGGAAATAATTTTACCATAAGAGGCTACTAAAAATAGGTCATAGTTTTTAGCTTTTAGTTTTTCGGAAACAAATTTTAGAGAGTCAGGCTGGATAAAATCAATTTTATTTTCTTGAGCCCAGATCTTTACTGGCGGTGGAGTGATGATCAATTTTCTGCCCTTGGGTTTGTCTGGAGTGGTAATAATCAGGGTGGGTAAAAGACCTCGATCTTTGAGGGTGTCGAGAACGACGACTGAAAATTCGTCAGTGCCCCAAAAAGCCCAAATCATCTTAGTCTACTTTGGCCAGATTTTTGGCCTTATCAATAAATAAAATTCCTTCGAGGTGATCGAGTTCATGTTGAAAAATTTGGGCCATTAGGCCGGCGCCAGCGTAGGAAAACTTTTGACCGAATTCATTATAGGCTTCAACTGTCGCTTTTTCAGCTCGCTCAATTTCGCCGAAATAACCCCGAACAGAGAGGCAACCCTCGTCTAATTTCTTTTGGCGTTTGGAAATTTTGGTTAGTCGGGGGTTAATAAAAACCAAGTCTTTAGCCTCAGCCGGGATAACTCCTTCCTCGTCCATAAAAATTTTTTTTGAAACCACAAAAATACGTAAAGAAACTCCAATCTGGGGAGCCGCCAAAGCCGCTCCGTCAGGGCAAACGTCTAAAGCCTCCTTCATATTTTTGAGCAGGGTTTGAGTTTTCTTGCTACCGATTTCTTCTAGGGGTAGATCGGTCGCTACGACGCGCAAGGTTTTATTATCTTTTTGGACAATCTTTATCATTTGAATAGGGTGAATTATAACACAAACATAAATAAAATCAAAAGTAGTTTAGAAAATATTTTCTGGATCGACGTTGATAATAAAGGCTGGTGATAGTTGTCTGAGGAGAAAGATTATTTCTGATTTAGGCCAGTGGCCGGTCGGTAAGCGTAGAAGCAGATTGGTTTGAGCTTCACCGCCACGGAGATTGCTAAAACTATCATAAATAATCGTTTGCCAAGCCGATAAATGTTCTTCTTTGAGGGTTTCTAAAGCTTCTACTAATTGTTTGTCTGTGCTTTTGACTGAAATTTTGATTAGAGTCGAAAAGGGTGGATATTTTAACTTTTGGCGATCGCTTAATTCGCGTCGATGAAATTCCGTAGAGTTGCCCTTGAGAGCTAAATTTAAAATTTCTTCTTCTGGATTGCGAGTTTGAATAATAAAATTTTTAACGGCGAGATGTCGTAATCGCAAGAGGATATTAAAAATTTTTTCACCAATCCTAAATTCGGGAACAGAAAAATAAGAATCTATCCCCACGACTGCAATATTTTCTATTTTTTCTCTTAAGTGAAAAAGAGCCATTTCGGTACCAATCAGGATTGAACCAGGAGAGGCATAAAAATCACTAATAATAGCCTCAGTTTTTTTAGGGGTTTTTACGGTATCACTGTCTAAGCGTAAAATTTTGGTTTGAGGAAGAAGTTTTTTTAATTCAGCTTCGATCTTGTCGGTACCTGCTCCCAACAGGGCAATCTTCCAACCTCCGCAGTGTTGGCATTTATCCTCAGGCTGACCAGTGTGGCCACATTTATGGCAGAGAAAATAATTTTCGGCGTTTTTACCACTTTTTTCTTGGTGAAGGATAAGCGGCGTTTTACAACGCGGGCAAGAAAAAACATGTCCACAATCACCACAGACAGTGAGAGGATTTAGCCCCCGGCGGCCAGAAAAAATAAACCAACGCTCTCCCGCTGTTTCCTCTAGCCATTTTGTTAGTTCTGGGCTGATTGCTTGACCGAAATTAGTTGGGTCTTTTTCTTTTTGATTAATTAAAATTTGTTTTTGGGCGCTAGTAAAAGAACGGTAGGTGATAGGTGAGAGGGGAGCTAGCTCATTTCGCCGACTACGCTCAATCGTTTCGCTTCGCAAAAGAATATCGCCAAAAATAAGCTTAGCTCTCTTAGCCTCGGCCAGTTGTTCAATAAAAAAACGAGTATCAATAAAGGGTCTGGCCATTTGTTTGTAGGCAGTAGCATTTTCTCTTTCGACAATAAAGGTCTTGATGTCCGAGCGGGGCAAACAAATAAAAAGAGGGGTAGCAATAACCAAAACCGGATGCTTGTGATTGTTGGCTTTTTTCCAGTTAAGGATTTGTTCTTTGTTTGTTTCGTCACTACAGAGGGAAGCCACATAGTCTTCTATCCCCCTGCCTAGAATTTGTTTAAGGTGGCGAACATCAGCATTGGTCGGAGCACAGATAAAAACTGATTGTTTTTGAGCAAAAGCTTCACGAATTATTTTTTTGTATAAAGCGATTCGGTCCTCATCGGGTTCTTGGAGAACAAATTTTTCAATCTTGGTTTGGGAAGCGTTTGAAGTTGCTGGTTTTCTGTCCTCGGTATTTTTTTGTTTATTATTTTGGTTAGCAGTCTGGCTGATAATTGCCAGAGGGGCAAAACTTTTAACGGCTTGGCCCAAGGTAGTAGAAAAAAAGTCAGCTGTTTTGGTAGCGGCCGTAATAAATTCTGGCTGAAAAAAGTTGCGACTTTTGACCGCAGTTATTTTTTTGAGGGCAAAATCGCTATGGCGAAGTTCTGTTTTTAGATCACCAGCATCCCTGGTATCAACAACTAAAGCCTCGGTCGGCTTACCTCGGACTGGCACCACCACAATCGAGCCGATTTCCAGTTCTTTGGCACTAAAATAAGTTAGGTTATCCTTAAAGATTCCCTTAGAAAGCAGAGTAGTCGTCACAATCTTCATATTGGTTATCCTAGCTCATTTGATCAAACTTATCCACACATAAAAAAGCCTTTAATAAAAGAGTTTTCTGATGTATTATTATAGTCAGTATGGATGCCTCGATGACGGGATCAAAAAAATTGTCCTCTCGGCCTGATGATTTTCCTGTGACAAAAATATCTCTGCCGACAACTTCTTCACGTCGGAGTTTTTTGCCAATGGTAATAACAACAATAGTTCTTGTTGGCACTTTTTTTGTTGGTCATCAAATTGGTGGTCTTTTTTGGCCAGAAGCGCCCTCTCTCGGGCAAACTCTCACTGTGGTGGGGAAAAAAAGTCTAGCTTTGACTGAAGTCGCCAGTAAAAAAGTGTCTCAAAGCATAAAAGACACCAAAAAAACTACCGTTTCGCTAACTGACTCAGGTCAGCCGACAATCTATATGCCCGAGCCAAGCCTCAACCAAAGCTGGCGAGAGCTAGTGGCTTCGGCTTCGGTTGGTGGCAGCAAGTTTTCTTTATTTGGAAAACAACTTTGGGATACTTTGGCCAATAAAACGGCTGGTACTGTTGATTGGTTGGCTTACGGAGCGGTAAAACCACAAGAAAAAATGGTAGAAGTGGTCAATGGTGCCAAACTTTCTCTACGCGACAATATCGGTGGTTCTTTAAATACTGTTTCTGTTCGGGTGGCATCTTCTTCTATCCAAATTAAAGAATCCGCCTTGGTGATGGGTAGTCAGGTCCAAAATTTAGATGATTTAGATCAAAAAACCACTTCCTACCTATCAGATTTGGTCAGTGGACTAGGTAGAACCGCTTTGAACTTTGGTCAACAAACGAAAACTGGCCTGATTTTTGTTAGTTCGAAGTCCAGAGATTTGCCGGCTGAGATGATGGTTGGGGTTAATGAACTTTTTTGGCAGCCATTGGCGGAAAAAACCAACAATCTGACCGATGGGACTTTGTCGGTCGTTAATTTGACTGGGGTTGGAAGTGAAATATTATCTGAAAAAAGTTACCAATCTTTTTCCTACTTAACAACGGCAGTTTCTAATTTCGTAAATAACACTAAGGGCGGATACCAATATGTCGCTAGTTATTCTGGTCAGACCAATAGTCAGGTCGCCGCGGTCAAATTTTTAGGCTTGGCTGATTCAACTAGAGAATTCTTTGCGATGTTGTGGGATCGAACCAAAGCTGTTTGGCATTGGCTGGTAAACTTTTTCTCTAATTTATGGCAAACCGCCGCTAATAATTGGAAAACTTTTTTTGGCTTGTCTATTAAGCCGGTTGTCACCCCAACTCAGTCACAAATAGATAGCACACTGTTATCTGAGTTACAAGAAAAAATAAAAAATGATTTACGTGGTGATTTACGCCAAGAGATTGCTGATATCGTCAGGAGTACCTCAGCTAATAACCTGTCTGATAAAACCAGTGGTGGTTTGATTGTTGTTTCTTCAACTGGCAGTAAGGAGGGTGATGATAAAATGAAGGCTGAAATTCAAAAAATGTTTTCTGATCGTGTGACGGTCAGTTTAGATGCTAATCGTAAGGCCGGGGTGATTACTCCCGTTTTTGACCCTAGCGAAAATTATATCTTTTTGCTAGCCCCAGTTAAAAAATGACCATGGTTCATAAGCCATTAAATATCTTGGCAAGCACATTGGTTGGATTTTTTTTGTTTAGTGCCCTTAGTGTTTATTCAGCGGGTTTAGTTTTACCCAATAAACCGGGGACCTTTGCGGTGGCACCAGCCCGTAAAGAATTATCTCTTGCGGCGGGACAATCCCAAACCTTTTATCTCCGAGTGGCAAATAATCTCGGCCACCAAGCCAATTTTTCTGCCGATTTAAATAATTTGAGTGCTCAAACTTATGGTCGGGAAGGCTACATTATCGCTACCTCGACGGCTCGTTATGCTTTGTCGGAGGTGGTTTTCCTAAGTAAAAAAGAGTTTTTATTAAACAATGGTGAGGAAGCGGAAATACCGATTACTGTCAGCGTGCCGGCTGATTGGCCACCAAGCTCGGTGGCCGGCCTGGTCAATCTCGGTCCAGTGTCAGTCAAAACCGGTCTAGCTAATGCCCAGATTAAAACTAGCGCTGGTATTTTATTGCTAGTTAGAGTTAGTGGGCCAGCGATTGAAAAAGGCCAGTTAGAAAAATTTGGCCTGATTGGTAGCCAGCTAGTTGGCGTGGGTCAGCCGATCAAACTGCAAGTGGCTTATAAAAATGATGGCAATGTCTACCTTAATCCCTATGGTTTTGTGACGGTCAAAAATTTTTTCGGACAAAAGATCGCTACCCAAAATTTAGATCCATGGTTTGTTTTACCCCAATCAATTCGTTTGCGGGAAGTTGGTTTGCCGGCTCGTTATTGGCCTGGTTTGTATCGTTCTGAGCTAAATCTTAATTTAGGTTTTAATAATCAGGTAATTCAAGAAAGTTTTTATTTTTTAATTATCCCAAATTATTGGCAGTGGCTAATCGTAATTTTTGCTATAATAATGTTATTAAGGGTTGGTCTAAGGAATAGACGACATGGGTAACATAAAGATTGAACAATTTCTTTTTACGCTACTGATTCTGGTGGTCGCTTGGCCGGTGGGGGCTTATGTGGCCGGTAGCGATAATTATCGGATACAAGCCGATAGTGTCAATTTTGGTGGGCAACTTTCTTCTTCGGCTAATTACAAAATGGAAGATACTCTGGGAGAAATCGGTACTGGTACCTCATCTGAGGCCGTGAATATTCATGCTGGTTATCAAGCTATGAATGATGATGTTTATATTAGTATTACTTCTCCGAGCGACGTGACTTTGAGTCCAGAGATAAACCCAACCGTAGGTGGCACCGCTAATGGCCAAGTTGTTTGGAACGTTGCGACCAATAATCCCGCTGGTTATTCCATGACAGTAGCAGCGGATGCTAGTCCGGCTTTGCGTTCCACTTCTGATAGTTTTGCCGATTTGGCGGTGGCGGTAGCTGGCACTCCAGATTTTACCTGGACTTCGTTAACTAACCAGGCCAACTTCGGTTATACCGTTGAAGGTTCGGATCTAAGTAGTACTTTTTTGGATAATGGTACTGCTTGTGGGGTGGGGGCTTTGGATACTTCGAATAGTTGTTGGCTAGGGTTAAAAACTACTGCCCAAACCATTGGTACTAAAAGTTCTAGTAACCATCCAGCTGGTAGTGACACCACCATAAAATTTAGAGCCCAGACTGATGTGGGAAGAAATTTGACTGCCGGTTCTTATCAAACAGCAATTAATGTCGTAGTTACCACTCTTTAAATATGAATAAAAGACACAAAAATTTTTTCTCTATTATTTTAACCATCGGTATTTTTGTTTTTTTCTTAGTGGCCACCCTTGCTTGGTCGGCCTCTGATTCTATTAATGTTAGTTTGCAGGTGGCTGGAGTAAGTACTACTTGTAACGACCCGACTGCCAACAACTTTGGCGGTGCCCTACCTTGCACTTATGGTCATGGTGGGCCGACCGATGTTCCTGGTTGTACTGATGTCACGGCTCTAAATTATAATAGTGCCGCTAATGTCAATGATGGTTCCTGTCAGTATCCGCAAGGGGTGCCAAACGTTTCCAATTTCCAATCTTATTATGATATCGGCCAAGACAAAGTTTATCTGACCTGGGTAAGGCCTGTTTTTGCCAAATTTAAAACCGTCAGAATTGTTCGTTCGACAGTGGGTGTTCCGGCTAGCCCTCAAGAGGGAGCTGTCGTTTATGAAGGTACGGGAGAGTTGGCGATTGACTCAGCGGTGGAGACCAAGATTCGTTATTATTATAGTGCTTTTGTCCAAAGTACCGACGATTTATATTCCTCTGGTGCCGTGACTAGCACTATCGGTTTACACGATGATGAAGAAGAGCCACCGGTTTCTACTACCACTCCGCCCTTCTCCACCAGTACTGATGATGAGATTATTCCCCCTGCGACTACGACACCCTATGTTGATCCCTTTGCTCTTTTGCCGATGGCGACAGCGACCGACCCAGAATTGATAAAATTAACCGTTGGAGATTTTATTTTGCGTCAAGAGGGTGAGTTAACAAAATATTTTGGTGAGGGTTCAATAGTAACAGTAAAGGGTAAAAAGGAATTAATTTTTGAAATAGAAAAAAGTGCTTTACCGGCGGTTCTAAAAACTATTGGGGTGGTAATTTCCGACCCTAAAAAACCTAGTCGCTCCTTTTCTTTTATTATGACTGATAATGGCAGTGGCCGATACTCAGCCACCTTATCGCCCTTTATGCGCAATGGTGTTTTTCCAGTGACTTTTTATATTATCAATTACAAAGATCAGACCATGAAAAAGGTCTCGGGTAATTTGCAGGTGGCCGGGGTATCTTTTTTGGCTAGTTCGTCTCTATTGAAGGAGATAAGAAAATATGGCGAACCGATGGCCATCGCCATTGGTTTGGGGGTAGGGTTAACCCAAATTGCTATTTTTAGTTCGGGGGCTAATTCGATCTATGACATCTTTTTGCTTTTATTGCGTTTATTCTACTCATTTTTGGCTTGGCTTGGGATTCGTCGTAAGAAGCCGGAGTGGGGGACGGTTTACGATTCGGTAACTAAACAACCAATCGACCCAGCCTTTGTATCTGTTTCCAATGTGGCCGGCGAGGAAGTGACTAGCGCTATTACTGATATTGACGGGCGTTTTGGTTTCCTTTTACCTAAAAATGTTTACTACATTAAAGTGGGTAAAACCAATTATCGTTTTCCCTCTATAAATCTAAAAGATAAGACCGCCGATGAACTCTATGATAATTTGTATTTTGGTTCTCCCTTGGCCCACGACGGGAATCAAATCATTAAGCTCAATGTTCCTTTGGACCCAATCGGTTTTGACTGGAATGAATTTGCTAAATCAAAAATTAATTTCTTCAAAATTTATACCAAAAAGGAGGCTTTACGTCGTCGGATATTTGCCGGGGTCTTTTATTTAGGTTTTGCCATCTCAACCCTCAACTTGCTGGTTTCTCCTTCAGCATTTGATTTCTTCCTGGTATTAATCTACAGCGCCATTTTTATCTACCAGAGAATTTTGGTTGTTAAACATAAAATTGTTTCCGTTCGTCGTTCGTCAGGAGAACCGTTACCATTTTCTTTGATTCGCTTGTACCTGCCCGGCATTGATCAGCCTATTAAATCTACGACCACCGATGCTCTGGGCAGATTTTACGCCCTGGTCCGTCCGGGAATTTATTATTTGACAGTAGAGGAAAAGTTGCCTGATGGTTCCTATAAAAAGATCTACCAGTCAGAAAATATTAATATGCCCAAAGGTGTCCTTGATAAGGACTTCGTAGTGTGAGAAAATAACACCCTATGAATAACGAAGAAAGACTAGAAATAGAAGGTCTGGCTGGCCAGCGTGTCTTGTCGGGCACAATCCATGTTGGTGGAGCCAAGAATGCCATTCTTAAAGCCCTGGCTTCGACTATCTTGTTTGCCGACGAGGTGAACCTAACAAATGTACCAGACATTGAAGATGTCCGTCAGACAGTGAAATTGTTAGCCGATTTAGGGGGGCAAGTTTCGGCGCCTGAGAAGCACTCATATTTGATTGACACTCAATCTTTGGATAAGACTGTTATTGCACCAGAAATTTCTAAAAAATTACGAGCCTCGATTGTGCTCACTGGTCCACTTCTGGCTCGTTTTGGTCGGGTCAGTTTTCCTCATCCTGGAGGTTGTGTGATCGGTAAGAGGCCGATTGATCTTTTTTTGGAAGGTTTCAAAGCGATGGGTGCTAAAGTGGAATTGAAAAATGAATTATATGAGATCGCTAGTACTGGTAGTAAGTTGCATGGTGCCAATATCTTCTTTAAAAATATTAGTGTTACTGCCACTGAGACTTTTTTGATGGCAGCGATTCTCGCTGAAGGTAAGACTGTGTTAAAAAACTGTGCTCTAGAACCAGAAATTGTTAGCTTGGGTGAATTTTTGAAAAAATGTGGGGCGCAGATTTCTGGTTTAGGTACTCCCACTATTGAAATAGTCGGCGGTGATTTATTGCTCAGTCAAGGTCAGATTTATCAAACTGTGCCTGATCGGATTGAAGCTGGCAGTTTCTTGGTTTTGGCGGGGCTTTTGGCTAAAGATATGACGATTGCTGATTGCCGACCAGATCATCTCGATGCGGTAATAGAATTTTTGCATCACAGTGGAGTCAAAATGGAAATCGGCGAGAATTATATTCGAGTGCGAGATAACGATTCTGGTAATTTTGTCGCTAATGATTTAAAAACCCACGAGTACCCAGGTTTCCCGACTGACTTACAAGCCCCCATGACGGTCTTTCTGACTCAGGCTAAAGGTCAAAGTTTTGTTTTTGAAACTATTTTTGAAGGTCGTCTCAATCATCTCGAATCACTCGAGCGGATGGGGGCTAAAGTTAAAATTCTCGATTCGCATCGCGCGATTATTGATGGTCCGAGTGATTTGTCTGGCCGAGAATTAATCAGTCCCGACTTGCGAGCAGGTTTGGCTTATATTATTTCTGGCTTAGTCGCCAAGGGTCAGACCAATGTTCACAATGTTGGTTATATTGATCGGGGCTATGAAGATATCGAAGGCCGACTGAATGCCCTAGGAGCGAATATAAAAAGAATCAGAATTTAACCAAATTCTTAATTGATTGCAAAACTTGTCGAAGGCACACCTTTTTAAGGGGGCAAGTTCACCCTGTAGAGTAAATTTGCTTTGCAAATTTAGCTTTGCTACTCGACAGGGTGAACCCTATGGAATAGCAAAGCGAAATTTGTCAAAAACTTTCAATTATGAGGAAAGTCTTTTCAAGGGGGTCGTGAGTGTGACGACACGAACGTTTCAGCTTTTCTTAAGCTTCAAGAAAAGCGTACCCTTAAAAAGAGCTTGCCGAGTAAAGAGTTTTTGAACAAATTTATTCTATAGGGCAGGAAAAAATACCCGTACCCTTAAAAAGGTGTGCCGAGTAAAAAGTTTTGTAATCAATTTTAGAGCTTGGACAAAATCAAGATTTGCTTTAGTATGAGCGGTATCTATGTCATTCTTTATCCGAAAATTGGGGATCGATCTGGGAACGGCCAATACCCTAGTTTATGTGCCTGGTAAGGGGATAGTTCTCAACGAACCATCGGTAGTGGCGGTTAATCTAGCTGATAATAGGGTGGTAGCGGTGGGGATGGAAGCCAAGGATATGGTGGGTAAGACTCCTGACACTATTATGGCTTATAAGCCCATGAAAGATGGGGTAATTGCTGACTATCGGATTACGGAGGCCATGTTGCGTTACTATATTGGTAAAGCTTTGGGAAAATTTAATATTATTAAGCCAGATATTATGGTGTCCGTGCCTGCCGGCATCACTTCGACTGAGCGACGGGCGGTGATCGAAGCGACCATGCGGGCTGGTGCTAAAAATGCCTATGTGGTCAAAGAGCCAATCTTGGCGGCCATTGGTGCTGGCATCCCAATTTATGAAGCCAAGGGGCATATGGTAGTAGATATTGGTGGAGGTACGACTGATGTGGCGGTTATTTCTCTCGGTGGTATTGTGGCTTCGACTTCGGTCAAACATGCTGGTAACAAAATTGATCAAGCGATTACTGATTATATAAAGAAAACTTTTAATTTAGCTATCGGTGATAAGACTGCTGAGGATGTAAAGATGTCTATCGGTTCAGCTGTGCCGGTCGAAGATGAATTAACCTATGTGATTAAAGGGAGAGATTTTTTGACTGGCCTACCTCGTTCGGTAGAGGTCAAAACTAATGAGATTGTCCAAGCGATTGATGTGGAACTACGGGAAATGGTCAAAGCTATCAAGGCTGTTTTCCAAGACACACCCCCAGAGTTATCGGCTGATATTATTGAACGAGGAATTATTATGACGGGTGGTTCATCAATGTTGCGTAATTTACCGGAATTGGTTTATCGCCGGACTGGGGTGCGAGCTTATTTGGCTGAGGAGGCTTTGTATTGTGTTGCCAAAGGGACCGGTATCGCTCTCAACCACCTAGACACCTATAAGAAAAGTATTATCGCCAAACGCTAAAGAGCGTGGATTGATGTAGATTCACCTGCCTAAATTCTTGTCCACCTAAGTTTTATGAAATAAAATTTTGGTGGATAAACGAAGCAAAAATTAGGTGGGTAAACGCAAATTTATGCAGATAGATCTAGAATTAAAAAATCATCAAACCCTTGGAAAACTCCACCACGCTTACTTGCTGGTTGGTGGTTCTTCGCAAATTCTGCCGGCTCTAGATAATTTTTTAAGTTCAATTTTCCCCGAGTCACTCGATTTAAAATCCAATCCTGATATTTTGTGGTTTACCAAAGATCGCTTGGCTAAAGATGACGCCCGTTTTTTGCGTAGTTTTCAGACGGGTAAAGATTTTGCGGGTCGAGGTCGCTACTTAGTAGTGTCTTTCTCGGCGATGGATAATGAACCCCAAGAAGTGTTGTTGAAAACTTTAGAGGAGCCGGCGACTGATAGTCATTTTTTTCTGGTAGTCCCGTCGGCTGATTTTTTCCGTCCAACCATTTTGTCTCGTGTCTACCGTTTAGATGCGACAGCTGAAATAAGCGAAGAAGATAATGGCGATTTAGAAAAATTCTTAGGTTTGGATCCGGCTGAGCGGGGAGATTATTTACTAAAAACCTTTTTGAGTGATGGCCAGATTAAAGATCGCGCCGGCTTACTTGATTGGATCAATCGATTGGAAGTTTTTATTAGAGAGCGAGTTGATCTTAAGCTGATTTCCGATAACATGGCTTTGGTTTTTAAAGAAATATTTTTAGCTAAAAAACTGCTCAATGGCCCGCGAGCCTCGGCTAAAATGATTTTGGAACATTTGGCCCTGGTCACACCAGTGATGAGAAAAACTAAATAATTTTTAGCTTAAGAGCTTGGATTTTAAAGGTTTTTGTACTAAAATTCAGCCAGTAGATTTAACTTACTACTTTATTACTTAATACTTACTACTTATTTTATGGCCTATAACTTTTCCGAATTTAAAACTCATTTAGCTGAAATCGAAGTCTGGCTCTCTGGCGAATATGGCGGTATCCGCACCGGCAAGGCTTCACCAGCCCTCCTCGACTCAGTCATGGTTGATTCCTATGGTAGTAAACTGCCGATTAAACACGTGGCCGCTATTAGCACCGAAGATGCCCTAACCCTGCGTATTACCCCCTGGGACAAGTCTCAGGTGAAGGGGATAGAGACAGCTATCGCTGCGGCCAATATTGGCGTCTCGACTGCCCCAGACTCGGAAGGTATTCGAGTCATTTTCCCCACTTTGACTGAGGAACGACGTAAAATGCTGATCAAGCTAACCAATGAAAAACTAGAAGAAGCTCGTATTTCCATGCGCAAGGAACGAGAAAAAACCTGGAACGAAGTTCAGGAGATGGAGCGTAGCGGTGGTATTGGTGAAGATGTAAAGTTCCGTTTGAAAGAAGAATTGCAGAAAATTGTTGACGAAGGCAATCTCAAATTTGACGGCCTAGCATCTAAAAAGCGGGAGGAGATAGAAGGGTAAAATAAGTAGTAAGTAAAAAAATGATAAGCAACCAAGAAAAAAATGAAAAAGAAGCGACAGAGGCCGTTTCTTTTTTAGGACAAATAGTGAAGGTCCAAATCGATAGAGCCAAGGGGACCAAACATCCCAAGCATGGTTTTAGTTATGATGCCAATTATGGTTTCGTTCCCAATACTATTTCTCCGGATGGTGAAGAACTAGACGCCTATGTTTTAGGAATAGAAGAACCAGTGAGTGATTTTGAAGGTAAATGCGTCGCTGTTATCCACAGGACTAATGATGAAGATGATAAATTAGTAGTCATTCCTAAAGAAATGAATAGTATTTCTGACGATGAAATCCGTCGGCAAACAAATTTTCAAGAACAGTTTTTTGAATCAATTATTATTAGGTAGTTTTTAGATTGTATTTTTAATTTTAAATAAATTGCTTACTTTAATTATCTTTCTGTTTGTTCTCGGGTTGCTGATTATGGTCCATGAGTTGGGACATTTTTTAGCGGCTAAAAAGGCGGGGGTTCGCGTGGACGAATTTGGCTTTGGCTTCCCGCCTAAATTGTGGTCCAAGAAAATCGGGGAGACGACCTACTCGCTCAATTGGATTCCCTTTGGTGGTTTCGTTAAAATTCTCGGCGAGAATCCTGATGAACCATTACCTGAAGAAGATAAAAAGAGAGCCCTGACTGCCAAGCCAAAAATCCTCCAAGCCTGGGTTTTATTTGCTGGTGTTTTTTGTAACTTCCTTTTGGCGTGGCTTCTGCTCTCGTTGGGACTTTTGGTGGGGCTACCAGTCGAAAGTTCTTCGGCTCAGCAATTTTTTGGCCGAGTCAATGAAAATCATCTAGTTGTCACTTCTGTTTTGAAAAATTATCCCGCTGGTCAGTCTGGCATTATGGCTGGTGACGAGATTATGGGTATTTCGGCTGGTGAAAAAACTATCAAGCCCTTAACCGCCGAAGAAGCGACCACTTTCATTCGTGGCCAAGCTGGGCATGATGTTTCTTTTAATATCAAACGCAAATTAGTCGGGGGAGTAGAAGAAAGGAAAATTTCGGTTTTACCAAAAATTGAAGATAAAAAAGCGGTGGTGGGAGTGACGATGGAAAGCGTCGGCCTAGTGCGATCAGTTTGGTATCAGGCCCCATGGGACGGTTTAAAACTGTCTGCTTACCTGACTATTGAAACTGCCAAAGGTTTAGGCCACTTCTTTGGACAAATCTTTACCTCTGGTGGCTCGGCTTTTGGTTCGGTCGCTGGTCCAGTCGGGCTCTTTGGGATTATCGGTGACGCTTCCAAGCTCGGGATTGTTTATCTCATGTCTTTTGTGGCCCTGTTGTCAATCAACTTGGCGATTATCAATCTCGTGCCTTTTCCCGCTCTTGATGGAGGACGATTGTTGTTTATCGCTATCGAAGCCATCATCCGCCGTCCGCTCAATCCCAAATTTGCCGGCTGGGCCAATGCTATTGGTTTCTTTCTCTTAATCGGACTGATGGTAGTGATCTCCTATTTCGACGTGGCGAGGTTGTTGTAGCTATTGAACCCCTATTGAATCTGCAGGCTAGGCGCCTAAAAACGCCTAGCCTTTTGCTTTGACCCATTGGCGCTTTTGCGTTAAGATAAGCCCAACATGCTTCAATCTAAACTCTTTACCAAAACACGTCGTGAGGACCCCAAAGATGAGGTCGCTAAAAATGCTCGCTTACTAATCCGAGCGGGTTTTATTCATAAGGAGGCCGCTGGAATTTATTCGCTTTTACCGCTCGGTTTAAGGACGATCAATAAAATCAATCAGATTGTGCGCGAGGAAATGAACGCCCTCGGTGCCAATGAACTGCAAATGACCGCTTTGCAAAATCCGGAGATTTGGCAAAAGACTGATCGTTGGTCGGGAGACAAAATGGATGTATGGTTTAAGACCGCCCTAAACGGTGGTGGCGAGCTGGGTCTCGGTTTTACCCACGAAGAAGCGATCACGACCATTGCCAGTGATCATGTTAATTCCTACAAAGACTTACCTTTCTCGGCTTATCAAATTCAAACCAAGTTTAGAAACGAAGCACGGGCCAAAAGCGGTATTATGCGCGGACGGGAATTTTTAATGAAGGATCTATACTCTTTTCATACCAGCGAAGCTGATTTGGAAGTTTTTTACGAGAAAGCTACTCAGGCCTACAAAAATATTTTTACTCGTCTGGGGATTGGTGATAAAACTTTTCTAACTTTTGCCACGGGTGGGTCTTTTTCAGAATTTAGTCACGAATTCCAAACTATTTGTGAAGTCGGTGAAGATACTATCTATGTTGATCGAGCCAAAGGCATCGCAGTCAACCAGGAAGTCTATAACGACGAGGTTTTGGCCAAACTCGACTTAGAGAAGAGCAAATTAGAAGAAGCTAAAGCGGTAGAAATCGGCAATATTTTCAAACTCGGTACCCGTTTTTCCGAACCTCTCGGTCTGACTTATTTGGATGAAAAAGGGGAGCGCCAGCCGGTGGTGATGGGTTGTTATGGTTTTGGCCCCAGCCGAGCCATGGGTTTACTGACGGAAGTTTTAGCTGATGATCAGGGTCTGGTCTGGCCACTGTCAGTAGCGCCTTTTGCCCTACATCTGATTTCTTTAAATGAAAATGAAAAAGCGCTCGAGCTCTATAAAACTCTAACAGCTAAAGGTATCGAAGTTCTACTCGACGACCGTGAGGCTTCCGCTGGCGCTAAATTTGCCGATGCAGATTTACTGGGCATGCCCTATCGAGTGATCGTCAGCGCCAAGGGTCTAGCGGAAAACCAATATGAAATCAAAAATCGGGCGACCGGTGAGGTAAAAATGATGCCGACGTCAGAATTTGTGGCTTGGGTAGATGAAATCCTGCGACCATGATGGAAAAACTGTACAAAATGTTTTCCAACGATATCGGGATTGATCTCGGTACCGCGACGACGCTCGTTTATGTCAAGGGGCAGGGAATAGTCGCTGTCGAGCCTTCAATCGTGGCGGTCAATCAAAAAACTGGTCGCGTGGTAGCAGTAGGCAACGATGCTAGTCAAATGATTGGTCGCACTCCCGCTCACATTACCGCGGTCCGACCCCTGATCAATGGCGTGGTCTCAAACTTTGAAGTAGCCGAAGAAATGCTCGCTTATTTTATTCGTCGAGCGCTAGAACGTTCCAAAAATAAATTTTTTCGACCACGATTGGTGATTGGAGTGCCTTCTGATATTACTAATGTCGAGCGTCGGGCGGTGCGTGATGCGGCTAAAAATGCCGGTGCGCGCGAGGTGCATATTATCGAAGAGCCGATGGCCGCTTCGCTCGGTATCCGTTTGCCGGTTTATGATCCGGTGGGTAGCATGATTATTGATATTGGTGGCGGAACGACCGATATCGCCGTTATTTCTCTCGGTGGTATCGTAAAATCAAAAAATCTTCATATCGCTGGAGAGAAACTCAATCAGGATATTATTTCCTATGTTCGTGATGAATTTAAAATTTTATTGGGTGAAAAGACCGCTGAGGATGTAAAGATTTCCATTGGTTCTGTTTATAAACTATTAGAACCAATGGAAGCGACGATTCGCGGTCGTGATTTAGTGACTGGTCTGCCACGTGAAGTGATTATTACCGATAGTGATATCCGGGAAGCAATTTCTCCCTCCATTGATATTTTTATTGATGCGGTCAAGGAGGTGCTCGAATCTACCCCGCCAGAAGTCATCTCCGATATTATGGTGCGAGGAGTGGTGATCGTCGGTGGCGGTGCTCGTATTCATGGGATGAAGGAATTATTAGAGAAAGAGCTGGAAGTGCCTATTCATATGGTAGAGGACCCTATAACGGCAGTCGTCCGAGGGACAGGAGTTATCCTCGAGGATATTGAGCGTTATCGTGATATTCTAATTGACAACGAAGATGAATTACCGCCGCGCTGACAATCGCCAATCGCCTCGTCATTTTGGCTGGAGTTTTTTGATTCTGGCCGTGGTTTTGTTGATGCTTTATTTTTTGGGTCCAATGTTGAACAAATGGCTTTTTCCACCCCTCCAGACTGTTAGTCAGCCTATTTTATCTATGGCCGGAGCCACTGGCCAAGCGGCTGATGGAATCGGGCAATTTTTCCGTTTTAAAAAGAATTTGATTGCTGATAACAAAAAATTAACCGAAGAAAACACTCGTTTAAAAAATCTTTGGTTGGCCAACCGTAAAGTAGAACAAGAAAATGTTGAGTTAAAAAAATTGGTTGGTTTGAATAAGGCCCAACGGGCTCCGCTTCTGGTAGAAGTTTTAGTTAAACCGATTACCACTCCTCACGATATTCTTTTAATTGATCTGGGTCTGGAAGGGGCAGAAAAAATTAAAGTGGGCGACAAAGTGGGGTCTGGTGGTGGTTCTATTTTATTGGGTGAAGTCGCTGAGCTCTTTGGTCAAACCGCCAAGGTTAAAATGTATTCTACTTTTGGTTCGCAGATTGCTGTCTCGGTTGGTCCCCACCATATTCCGGGGATTGCTGTCGGACAGGGTAGTGGTAATTTTTCCCTGTCGCTTCCTCGAGGAACCGAAGTGGTGGTTGGTGATCCAGTGACCGCTAGTACTTATCATGATTTTTTACTTGGCAGTGTCGGGGCCGCTCAGTCGGCTTATTCCAATCCCTATCTCAAAGTAATGTTTCGTCTGCCAGTAAATATCTATGAGTTAAAATGGGTAGAGGTTTATGGCCAATAAAATATATTTACGCTGGGTCATCCTAGTTATCTTATGGTTTGTTCTCTTATATTGCCCGTGGTGGCTGTGGCTGATTTTAGTCCTGGGTTTAACTTTTAAATTTTCTTATTATTTGGAGTTACTTTTGCCCGCTCTATGGTATGACGTGGTCTTTGGCTTAGCCTCGGCTGATCGCTTTGGCACCCAGTTTGTCATGACCTTTGCCGTCTTGATCATTATTTGGTCTGTCGAACAAATAAAGAAGCTTCTAATTTTTTATCAATAATGTTTGGTCGTAGTCAATTTTTCAAAAAAGGAAAAAAGGGGGCGCGCGAGCTTGATCCTGACGAGATTTTTCTTGATGCCAGTAATTTACCTAATTTTGATGATCAGCAATTTGAAGGTCGTCTAGAAAAACCAATTTCTAAACGATCTTTAACAGGGGTGGGTGTGGTTATGGTGATTTTTAGTTTGTTTTTCTTTGGTCAAATTTTTAATTTGCAAATTATTAAGGGTCAGAATTATGCTGAGCGCTCGGTCAATAATACTTTGCGTCATACGGCTATCTATGCCGAGCGAGGTATTATCTATGATCGCCAAAAGAAAATGTTAGCTTGGAATAATCCCAATCGCATTTATCTCCAAACCGATGGTCTAGCTCATGTTATTGGCTACGTCGGCTATCCCAAAGAAAAAGATTTGTTAGTCAATGACAAACTCGATCCCAAACAATTAATTGGCAAGGATGGAGTCGAACTTTATTACAATGAGGTTTTGGGTGGAGAAAAAGGCCTGAAGATTGAAGAAATTGATGCCATTGGTAGTGTTATTTCTGATCATGTGGTCCAGACTCCTAAAAGTGGCCAAGATTTGATTTTATCGATTGATGTGAGGGTCCAAGAAAAACTTTTTCAGGCGATCCGCAGTGTAGCTGGTCAGTATGATTTTTTTGGCGGTAGCGGAGCGATTATGGACGTTACGACTGGTGAGCTGATTGCCTTGGTGAGCTATCCAGAATATGATCCCAATGTTTTAACGGCCGGTAAGGAGGTGGAAAAAATTACTGGTTATTTCAATAGTAAATATCACCCCCTACTAAATCGGCCGATTGCCGGCCTTTATACCCCTGGTTCGGTTTTTAAACCTTTTATGGCTGTCGGCGCTTTGGAAGAAAAGGTAATTGATCCTGGTACTAAGATTTTGAGCACTGGACAGTTGGTGGTGCCAAATATTTATGATCCCAGCAAACCAACAATTTTCAAAGATTGGAAGGCTCATGGTTGGGTAGATATGCGCTGGGCATTAGCGGTTTCTTCTGATGTCTATTTTTATGAAATTGGTGGTGGCTTTGGCAGTCAAAAAGGTATTGGTATAAAAAATATTGAAAAATATGCCAAAATGTTTGGTCTAAGTTTAAAGACTGGCATCAATTTGCCTGGCGAAGAAACTGGTGTCATTTCTAACCCTGAATGGAAGGCCACTAATTTTGACGGCGAGCCGTGGCGGGTGGGCGATACTTATCACACTGTGATTGGTCAGTATGGAGTCATGGTGACACCACTGCAGATCATGCGAGGAATTGCGACGATTGCCAACGGTGGGCGAATGATTTCACCTAATATTCTAAAAAGTCCGGATGGTTTAGCGGCTGACGGGGTTGTCCTCTCAGTTGATCCAGAACATTTGCGCGTAGTGCGAGAGGGTATGCGCTTGTCAGCTCGTGAAGGAACGGCCAAGGGTTTAAATACTCCGGCGGTGGAGATTGCGGCGAAAACTGGTACAGCCGAACTAGGAGAAAGTCGCGAACGAGTCAACTCGTGGGTGACTGGTTTTTGGCCTTATCAAAAACCTCACTACGCTTTTGTGGTGGTGATGGAAAAGGGTTCTCGTCATAACACTATTGGTGCTACTTTCGTTATGCGTCAGCTATTGGACTGGATGCAGATTTACACACCGGAATACTTAAAATAATTGATTTTTAGCTCTAAATCAGGTAAAATCTTCCCATATGGATAAAAAACAATATCTAAGTCCTGAGAAATTTGAGGAATTAAAAGAAGAGCTTCAGCGTCTAAAAATGGTGGAGCGCAAGGAAGTAGCGGAAACTCTAGAATTTGCCAAGTCCCTCGGTGACTTGTCGGAAAATGCCGAGTATCACGAAGCTCGCGACAAGCAGGCTGATATTGAAGATCGAATTGCTAGTATTGAAGAGATTCTTAAAACAGCCACCATTACTACTAAACATTCAGGTGGTCGGGTCCAGATTGGCTCAACAGTAGTTGTTAAAAAAGAAGGCGGAGAACCGGTTGAATATACTGTTGTTGGTTCTGAGGAGGCTGATATGGCGGTTGGTAAAGTTTCTCATCTTTCGCCGATTGGTGAAGCTTTGGTGGGGTCCGGTAATGGCGACAAAGTGGAAGTGGTTACCCCTCGGGGGGTGGTAAAATACCAAGTAATCGAGGTGAAGTAAGATTGTCAGTGGGAGTTTATTTTGTTTTTTAAAAATTTTACATTTTGATTTTTTAATTTTAAATTTGAAACATGGCTTCACTCGAAGAATTGCGAGCAGAAAGAATTAAAAAACTAGCTTTATTAAAAGAAGCTGGGATGGAGCCTTTTCCGGCTGAGAGCCATCTTGATTTGACCCTCGATAGCGTTTTGTCTGATTTCGATGAGCTGGTCAGCACTGGCGAGAAAAAAACTGTTGGCGGGCGAGTGATGTCATTGCGACTACAGGGCGCTCTGGCTTTTTTTGATTTATTTGATGGCACGGCTAAATTGCAGGCCCTGCTCAAAAAAGATGAATTAGGACCAGTTTTTGATTTGTTTGCCGATACGATTGATGTGGGGGATTTTGTGGAAGTGACGGGCAAGTTTTTTATCACCAAACGAGGAGAAAAAACGATCGAGGGCGACAGTTGGAAAATTTTAGCCAAGAGTCTTCACCCCCTGCCTGACAAGTGGGATGGTTTACAAGACACCGAAGAAAGACTCCGCAAACGCTATCTCGATATTTTAATGAACGAAGATGTTCGTGAGATGGTCATCAAGCGTAGCCAGTTCTGGCAAGCGATGCGAGAATTTCTGCTGGCCAAGGGTTTTTTGGAAGTGGATACCCCAATTTTAGAAAATACCGCTGGGGGAGCCGAAGCTCGACCTTTTCTCACTCATCACAATGCTCTCGATTTGGATGTTTTTTTACGGATTTCAGTCGGTGAGTTATGGCAGAAAAAGTTGATGGTGGCTGGTCTACCAAAAGTCTTTGAAATCGGTCGCGTTTTCCGTAACGAGGGTATGGACGCTGATCACTTGCAGGATTATACCGCTTTGGAATTTTATCAGGCTTTTGCTGATTACAAAGAGGGAATGGATTTTGTTCGCGAACTTTATCGCTATGTGGCAGAGAAAACTTTCGGCACTCTAAAATTTAACATTCGCGGTTTTGAAATTGATTTAGCTAAAGATTGGGAGACTTATGATTTTGTCGGCATTATCAAAGACCGGACCGGAATCGATATTCTCTCGGCTGATTTGAGAGCGATGGAAGCCAAACTGAACGAGCTAGAAATCACTTATGATAAAAAAGGCTTCAACCAGACTCGAGCAATAGATAACCTTTGGAAATATTGTCGCAAGCAGATTGCTGGTCCGGGCTTTTTGATCAATGTGCCTGTTAGTATGGAACCGCTGGCCAAACGCAAAGCTGACAATCCAGAGCTGGTGGAACGTTTTCAAGTTATTCTCGCCGGCTCCGAGAACGGTAAAGGTTTCAGTGAGCTCAATGACCCACTCGACCAGGCTGGACGTTTTTCTGAGCAGGCCAAACTCCGCGAAGCTGGGGATGAAGAAGCCCAAATGTTTGATCAAGAATTCGTCGAGGCCCTCGAATATGGCATGCCTCCGACTTTCGGTTTTGGAGTTAGTGAGAGACTCTTTGCTTTCCTGTGTGATAAACCCGCCCGCGAGACCCAAATTTTCCCATTGATGAGACCGAAAGAAGCCAAAGAAATCAAAGCCAAAGATTTGGCTAGCTATACTGCTGTGGCTATTTTAAATAAAGAAAATCACTTGGAGCCATGGCAGGAAATGAATACAGTTGCTCACCTCAATGCTTCTTTTGCGGCGCGCTTTGGCAAGTCTTTACTCTACCAAGACAAGATAAAGACTAAGGATAACAAAGAAATTTATTTGAACATCCAAAATGCTATCATGATCAAAGAAGCTTCAAGTGGAAAACAAATGGTGGAGTTGCTGACCGAAGCTGAGAAAGCTGATTTGGCCGTTTTTGAATTTATCCGGCCCATGATTGAAACCTCAGACGATAAAAAAATTATTGATTATGCCAAGGGTCGCGATTGGTCCGAGGTAGATTTTCTCGGTATCTTGATTTTTGGTAAGCGTTCGGTAGTAGAAAAAATTACGGCCGATTTACCCCTAGTAAAATAGCTTCTGATGTTAAAAAAAATAAAAACCAAGCTGGCCTTAATCAAATCAGCTGTCTTTGGAATTTGGCATGGTTTTTCTGAACCAGAAGAAGAGATCTCAGACTTAGTTAAAAAGATAAAAATCGGTTCATCTAGGCAAGGCCGAGAAATATTTGCTTATCAGTTGGGAACAGGCCAAACGAAAATTGCTCTAGTTTCGGCGATTCATGGTAATGAAGTGGGAACGACCAAATTGGCGAGAAAAATTATCAATTGGCTCTCTACGACTGAAAAAGATTTTAAAAATTTTTCTTTTTATATTATCCCTTGTTTAAATCCGGATGGTTTTCAATTGGCTCGATCTTGTCCCCAATATTGGCGGGGTGGGCGAGCGGGGCGCTTTAATGCTCAGCAAGTGGATCTCAATCGCAATTTTAAAACTACTAGCTGGCAAGGTAGTTCTATTTGGTCGTCGGGCCAAAATTACAGCCAGAAAGACGAGGTTTTTTGCGGTTCGTCGGCTGGCTCAGAACCAGAAGTGGCTGGTTTAAGTGATTTGATAATAAAGGAAAATATCAAATTACTTTTTTCTTTTCATAATGTTGGCCGAGATGTGATGCCGAGTAGTGATGATCTGGCGATTAAACTGGCTAAAATTTATTGTCAGCAAACTGGTTTCACTTTTGTCTCTCGTGAAGATTGGCAAAAATTAGCTCAAACCGGAACGGCTCGACAGTGGTGCGAAGAAAATAGTGTTTCTTATGTTGAAGTTGAATGTCCTTATCGCTGGGGCAGTGATTGGCCGAGGCAAAAGAAAGCGATTTCGGCTTGTCTAGATTGTCTCTAATTGTGCGAAATCCAATCTCGCACAAGACCACAAATATTTGACAAGTTTGATTGTTTAATCTATAATTAAATTAGGAATAGCGTTTGGTAGAAACACCACAAAAAGGAGGTTCCAATGTGCAAGTGCTGTGGAACGTGCAAAGAATGGGATGGTGACATCCGTAAATCAGAAGCTTACTGCAAATCTCGACCCAAGTTGCCATTTTGGATGTCAGGTCATAGCTCCAACGGTTACGTTGGACGCAATTCCGGGAAGGGTTGCAAGGCTTACAAAAAGGATCCTGCGAAGTGTCGGGATGTTAGAAAATAGCCACCTCGAACCGCCTGCCGAACAGAGCCCACCTCTGTGAGGCGGGCTCTGTTTTTATAAAATAATTTATGACTAAAAAGTCGAATTTGTGCGAAGTTGTGTTCTAAATTGGATGTCGCACATGCCAATTTAACCCTTATTTGTGCGAAGTCGGACTTCGCACAAAACCAGAGTGAGGACTTATCCCTGCACACCAATTGAGGTGTCCATTTTTATATTCCCGCCCTTATTTACAACAAAATCAGTCCAAAATGGCTCATAAAAATTTTAGTCGTTATTTGACCAAAAATGCCCTGCGGGAAAACGCCTCAATTGGTGTGCAGGTTATACCCATAAAGGGCACTGCTCCGTTCGCAAGCTCACGGGTTATACCCATAAAAAGGGTGCTGCTCCATCGCTTCGCTCAGGGTTATCCACTGTTTTATTTGGTTCAGTGGGGGAAAGTGGAGTAGAATACATATGCAGTGGCAAGAAGTGGCACGGGGCCATTTAGTTAAAAAAAGCTCCTATGTTAATTGGCGAATACAGACACAATTTAGATGACAAAAAGAGAGTTTCTGTACCCGCCAATTTTCGCAAGGAGTTGGGTAAGAAGGTTGTTGTTAGTCGTGGTTTCGATAAGTGTTTATTTATTCATCCGATCAAAGAATGGCAACGCTTCACTGAGGAGCTCGAGAAGATGTCAGTTGGTCGAATCGATTCCCGCGACCTCAACCGTTTTGTCTTTGCCGGTGCTGTCGAGACCGAGATTGATGGTATGGGCCGAGTGCTTATCCCAGATTTTCTCAAAGGTTTCGCCGAGCTCAAATCGAAAGTCGTCGTGATTGGTGTTAGTCGTCGACTAGAAATTTGGGATGAGACGAAGTGGGATGATAATACTCGCCGGATTGAAGGCCAAGCTGATGTTTTGGCCGAAAAAATGGGCGAGTTAGGAATGTTCTAGTATGCACGTACCTGTTCTTTTACAACCGACAATTGAGTGGCTAAATCTTCAGCCAGGAGAGATTCTGGTTGATGGTACAGTCAACGCTGCTGGTCATGCTAAGGAGCTTTGCCAATTTCTAGGTTCCACTGGTCTGTTGGTGGGCATTGATGCTGACGGCGAGGCGATCGAGCGAGCCAAGAGTAATCTCAACACTTGCCCTTGTCCCACCAAATTGATTAGAGGCAATTTCCGCCATTTTAATAAATTACTTGATGAGGCGGGTATAGAAAAAGTTGATGCCGTCTTGCTTGATCTAGGTTTCAGTTCTGATCAGCTCGATGATTCTGGTCGCGGATTTTCTTTCCAGCGCGACGAACCGTTGATGATGACTTTGTCCAACGATGATACTTTGGGAACTCTCGTGACAGCCGAAGAAGCGGTCAACGAGTGGGCCGAGGAAAGTCTAGCTGATATTATCTACGGTTTTGGCGAAGAACAATTCTCTCGCCGAATTGCCAAGGCGATCATTGAAGCCAGAGCGGTCAAGCCGATTAAAACTACAGGCGAATTGGTAAAAATTATCGAGGAAGCCGTCCCGGGCTGGTATCGTCATCGCAAACTTCATCCAGCAACTAAAACTTTTCAGGCTCTCCGGATCGCGGTCAATGACGAACTAGGTGCCATTAAAACCGCCCTACCGGCCATCTGGCAGAGATTAAATCCCGGCGGTCGGCTAGCAATCATTAGTTTCCATAGCCTCGAAGCGCGAATCGTCAAAGATTGGATGAGAGAGAAAAAGGCTCAGGGCGAGGGCGTGATTCTAACCAAAAAAGCCGTTAAACCAGATCGCGAAGAAGAATTAGCCAATCCACGTTCACGAAGTGCTCAATTGCGGGTGATTAAAAAAATTAATTTTTAAAATAAATGAATAATAAAATCTTTAAAATCAATTTCAGCGAAATTCACAGCAACTTATTGTCTGTGGCTTTAGTGGTTTCGTTATTGGTTTTAGGGATTTCTTATATTTATTTAATCAACACTTCCGTCTTTTTGGTCAATGCCCGCGGACTAGCGGAAGAAAAAAGTGCTCAGATCGAGTCAGAACTGGCTGTTTTAGAAACCAATTACATTAGCTCTCAGGAGGCGATTGATATGGCTTTTGCTACTGCTCGTGGTTTTGTGGAAGCACCGAAAGATAGCACTTTTGCTTATCGTTCCAAGCCTGCCGACAGTGAAACCTCCCTGTCTTTTCTACGTTAATTTGTTAGACTAGTAGAAATGAAAGATACCACCTCTCGTATTAGATGGGTTTCCGTCTTTTTTGTCGCGATCGCGCTACTATTTGTGGCACGATTATTTTTTTTGCAGGTTATTAGCGGTTCTGATTATGCCGAACAGGCTGACCGTCAATATCTCCGACCGGCCAATAATATTTTTGAAAGAGGTTCAATTTTCTTTACGACCAAAGATGGCACTTTAGTCTCGGCCGCTTCGCTAAAAGTTGGTTTTATTGTATCGGCTAATCCTCAAAAGATTACCAATGCCAGCACCACCTACGAGCAATTAGCTAGTATCCTGCCTGATTTAGATCGAGAAAAAACTATTCAACAATTGTCTGATCGCGCTGACCCCTATGTGGAAATCGCTACTCGTGTGGACCAAACTCTCGCCGATAAAATCAAGGCTAATAAAATTACCGGCGTTGATATCTATAAACAAAAGTGGCGTTTTTTTCCGGCGGGCCGATCAGCTGCCCACGCCATCGGTTTTATGGGCTATAAAGGTGACCTCTACTCTGGTCGTTATGGTTTAGAAAAACAGTATGACGGTTTGTTGACGCGCAATCGAGATGGATTATTCGTAAACTTTTTTGCGGAATTGTTTTCTGATTTTGCCTCTTCAACTAAAAATAATGTTACTGGTGCCGAAGGGGATATTGTTTTGACGATTGAACCTCTGGTCCAGAATGCCTTAGAAAAAGAATTGACCGCTTATGTGGAAAAATGGCAGCCAGATATGGTGGGTGGCATTATCATCAATCCCCAAAATGGTGAAATCTACGCGATGGCTAGCCGGCCCAATTTTGATCCAGGTGAAAAGCAGACTGATATTGAGGCTCTCAACAACAAGATGGTGGAAAAGAGTTATGAAATGGGCTCCATTTTTAAGCCTTTGACCATTGCGGCCGCAATCGATATCGGCGTAGTGACTGCCAGCACGACTTACAACGACAAAGGTTGTTTAACGCTTAATAAAACGAAATTTTGTAATTTTGACGGCAAGGCGCGTGGGGTGATTCCCGTGCAAGAAATTTTAAATCAATCGCTCAATGTTGGTTCGACTTTTGTGATGCAACAGCTCGGCACTGAACGTTTCCGTAATTATTTTCATGCTTATGGTTTTGCCGAAAAAACTGGCATTGATTTGCCAGATGAAGCTTCCGGTCAGACTTCTAGTCTCGATGGCAAACCGCGGGAACTTGATTTGGCCAACATGTCTTTCGGTCAGGGTATTGCCATCACTCCAATGGAAATGACTAGGGCCCTAGCTATTTTAGGCAACGGTGGTCGTTTGATTCGTCCCCATCTCGTCCGCCAGATCAATCATAAAAACCTTTTGACCGAGGTTATTCCCATTGAGCCAGGCAAACAAATCATCAAGCCAGAAACCAGCGCCGAGATCAGTCGAATGTTGACGGTCGTCGTCGATACCAAGTTGGCTGATGGCAAGGTTAAAATGGCTCGCTATCAGATTGCCGCCAAGACGGGTACGGCCCAAATTTACAAACCGGATGGCGGAGGTTATTATGATGACAGGAACTTGCACTCCTTCTTTGGCTATTTTCCAGCCTCTAAACCGCAATTCCTGATCTTTTTGATGTCAGTTTATCCCAAGGGGGCGGCCTATTCTTCACAAACCCTAACGGATCCTTTTATTAGTCTTAATCGTTTTTTAATCAATTATTATCAGGTACCACCAGATCGTTAAGACGCGGAATTTAATTTATCATTATGTCTATAATCAAAGAATTTTTAAAAAATATTGTCATCGCTATTTTGCGTTTTGAAGCCAGACTAGTATTAAAAAAATATCAGCCGAAAGTCGTCGGAGTGACTGGTAGTGTGGGCAAGACTTCGACCAAAGATGCAGTCTTTGCGGTGCTGGCTAATAAATTTAAAGTGCGAGCCAGCGCTAAAAGTTATAATACCGATTTTGGTGTACCTTTGACGGTGCTGGGCTGTGACAATGCTTGGAATGATGCTATCGGCTGGTTGGAGATTATGCTTCATGGACTCTTGCTCCTCGCCTGGAAACAAGATTATCCAGAATGGCTAGTCTTGGAAGTGGGGGCTGATCGCCCGGGCGATATTAAAAGAATTGTTAAATGGGTTAAATTTGATGTTGGGGTGGTCACTCGTTTGCCCGAAGTGCCTGTGCATATTGAGTTTTTTAAAAATAAGCATCAATACTTAGAAGAAAAACTTTCTCTGGTTCGGTCGTTAAAAGAAACTAATTGGGCGGTGCTCAATTTTGATGATTCGGCCATAAAGGAAGTGTCTGATCATATCAAAACGCAAGTGATTGGTTATGGTTTTGGAACCGATAATAAAATTCAAGCTTCCAATGTTTCTTTGCATTATGAGGGTGAAAAATTAGCCGGCCTATCTTTTAAAATAAATTACAATGGTGATACCTTGCCTATCCGCCTCAATGGTATCGTCGGCCAACACCAAGTCTACTCAGCTCTAGCGGCTTTTGGTGTGGGTGTCAGTCAGGGAATAAATCTAGTAGATATCGCTGACGCCTTATCTCGAATGCCTTTACCGCCAGGCCGATTGCGAGTTTTAACTGGGATTAAAAATACTATTTTACTGGATGACACTTACAATGCTTCACCAGCGGCGATGGAGGCAGGACTAACGACTTTAGCCGAAATAAAAACTACAGGTAAAAAAATAGCCGCCTTAGCGGATATGTTGGAACTGGGCGAGCACACGATCGAAGCTCATCGGGCGATCGGTCGGCAGGTAAAAGGGATTGTTGATGATTTAGTTCTGGTCGGTTTGCGAGCAAAATTTATTGGTGAGGGAGCCATCGAGGCCGGTTTCTCTGAAAAACATATTCACCATTTTGATGATTCAGTGTCCGCGGGAAAATTTATTCAAGATTTAATGGCTGAGGGGGATATTGTCTATCTCAAGGGTTCGCAAGGTATGCGGATGGAAAAAGCGGTAGAGGAAATTATGGCTGAGCCAGAGAAAAAAGGGGAGTTGTTGGTGAGACAGGATGGGGAGTGGCAGAAACGCTGATTGATGCGGATTCACCCACCAAAATTTTTCGAAGAAAAACTTAGGTGGGTAAATACGAATACAGCAGAGATGAAGACAGGACGTTGCGATAAATCGCAACGCCCTGGTTGGTAGCTCCGAGAAGCTACTTGTTGATAAACTTAACGCTGGCAAGGAGGCCAGCATTAACAATTTCCTCAAGCCTCTCTTCGTCCTGTTGGACCAATTTTTTGCGGTTCACTTCCTTTAGGAACAACTCCGCCTCATCTCCGGCCGATGGATTGTTGCCTTTCATCCCCGCTATGAACTTGGCTTGGTCGTCTTTCGAGTACGCACCTGCTAACTCCATAGCCAAATTGGTGGTGTCAACTAGGGGATTGCCGGTAATAGCTTCCCAGTTCTTTACAATGGATCCGAAGGCCGCTCCAATTAGTTCGATGTGCCCAAAACTAGCTTTGGGTAGATTGATCGTCCAATAGAGCACTGCTCCATCACTATCAAACAGACCACATTTTTTGACCCATCCAAGTTCTAGCACGACATTCTTGAAAAAACCGATGCCAAGCTGAGGCAGAATCCTCAACATTTTCTCGCGGTCGGCTTTTTCTTGATCTTCCTTTTTTTCTTTGCGGCGTTTTCTCCACTCGTTTAGAGCCGCACCAGTAAAGATGATTACCGCAACGAGTATTACAAAACTTCCTGTGTATACCAAACCCATGACCGTTCTCCTTGCACCCATGAGGTGCGGTGACTGACTTGACCCTGGCGTGACCAGGCATTCGAGGCATGACCCCGAGCCAGCTTTTGACAATTTGGCCGTACTTACATTCGGGCCGTTTCTACCCTCTATTATAGCATATTGGTGAAATAAGTCAAGTATCAGCCTTTGCCAAAAGAGGGCCTAAATGTTATGATTTTTGGGTAAATTTTGGCCTCATCGTCCCTGCCTGCGCAGGCAGGTAACGGTTAGGACAGATTCTAACTTTTTATGTCATTTGTCTACATAATAAAAAGTTCAAAGACAAACTGGTATTATGTTGGATCGACTGAGAGTTTGGAACAGAGACTCGCGACACATAATCGCGGAGAAGTTAAAACTACAAAATCGAAAAGACCTCTAATCCTTGTTTATTCCGAAAAATTCGATAATATTACCGAAGCTCGAAAGAGAGAAAGGCAAATAAAAGATCAGAGAATTTTGAAAGAAAAAATAATAAACAATTTGGCCTCATCGTCTAACGGTTAGGACATCGCCTTCTCAAGGCGGTAATCGGGGTCCGATTCCCCGTGAGGTCACAAAGCGTAAAAAAGCCTGCCCTGCGGCAGGTTTTTAGCTTTGTGAAAGCACGGCAATGTTTTTCTCTGTTCTCATCAGAGAAAAACCGCGAGCTGGGGTCGGCAAGTACTTAGGTAGAATTTGAGCGTAGCGAAAAATTATACTTAGTAACTTGTGACCACATAAATTTTGAGCCCACTGTAGAGCTCTTTTTTGTATCTTTATCTAATCTGTGGTACTATCTAGTCAGATCGCCGAGGGAAGTCTGACAATGTTGTCAGTCTAAACTGGGCCAAAAATAAAGGAGTTTTTTATGTCAGAACCATCGCAGGAAGAAATTGAACGAGCTTATGGTGAAGGAAGAGAAGCTGCTGAGAAAGCCGATTTCATTGACCTAGTCGCGCATGGTGTTGGTGATATAGTTGGCGGTCCTCCCGATCCTATCGAGGATGCTAGAGACAAGGGCTTCCACGACAAATGTGAAGGTCGATAGATCTTAAGCCATGATATCTGTTTTGTATTCACAGGATAACCTTTCCAAAAGGTTATCCTGTTTTATTTTGCCTAATTTTTCTTTACCCCTCTTTTTTGTTATTATAGCTCTATGAGTCTTACTATTATTTTTGCCATTATTGGTGCTCTAGTCAGCGGTTTTGCGATAGCTTGGTTTTTAGCCAAAAAGGGGACGGCCGAGGCTCCAGCGACCGACAATTCCGCCATGCTGATGCTCCAAAATCAGCTCAATACTTTGATCAAAACGGTGGACGATAAACTGGGGGAGTCATCACGCCATATGCAGACCTCGATTCAAAATCAGTTTTCCGAATCGTCCAAAATTATTCGTGATGTGACCGAACGCCTGACCAAACTCGATGAGACGAACCGACAAGTGGTGGGTTTTGCCGATCAGCTCCAGTCGCTCCAAGATATTCTGAAAAATCCGAAACAGCGGGGGATTCTGGGCGAGTATTATCTCGAAACTTTATTGAAAAATGTCCTACCGCCAGGCTCTTTTCAAATGCAATATCCCTTTGCCGATGGCACGATTGTGGATGCCGTGGTGTTTGTAAAAGAAAAAATTATTCCAATTGATTCCAAGTTTTCATTGGAAAATTATAATCGTCTGGCCGAGGAGCAGAATCCGGCCGAGCGCGAACGCCTCGAAAAGGCTTTTAAAGCCGATCTCAAACTCCGCATTGACGAGACCGCCAAATATGTCAAACCGTCCGAGGGGACGATGGATTTTGCCTTTATGTTTATTCCCCATGAGGCAGTTTATTACGATTTACTGGTCACTCAGGTGGGGGCGGTCAAGGTCAATACTCGGGATTTGGTCGAGTACGCCTTCAAGGAAAAGCACGTCATTATCGTCTCGCCGACCTCCTTTTTGGCCTATCTGCAGACCGTCCTACAGGGCCTAAAAGCCCTCCAGATCGAAGAATCAGCCAAAGAGATCCGTAAGCGGGTCGAGGAGCTAGGCAAGCACCTGGGGGCCTATGATCAGTATATGCAGAAGCTAGGCGGGGCCCTCGGGACGACTGTGGGGCACTTTAATACCGCCCACAAAGAGCTCAAAAAGATCGACAAGGACGTCCTCCGGATTTCCGGAGAAGGGGCCGGAATTGAGCCACTGGTTCTCGAAAAGCCGAGTGAGGATGAATAATTCCATGAGCTTTTACCTGCCTGCGCAGGCAGGGCTGTTAGGTTATAGCTTTTAGGAAGGGGAATCGTCTGCGTTTTTGGGGTTGCCCGGTAGTGAATTTTGGTCTTGTCCGCTCAGAGCGGACGCTTGCAAAGCGAGACCAAAATCTACTACCGGGTTGCCAAATTTAGCCTTTTAGTATAGAATAACCCCTATGAAATTCGCTGTAATAGAAACAGGTGGAAAACAGTACAAGGTCGCCGAGGGCGACGTTTTAAACGTTGAGAAGCTCCCAAAGGGCTCTTCGGAGACCATCTCTTTTGATAAAGTCCTCTTGATTGACAATGGCAAGGACACCATGATTGGCGCTCCTTATCTCGATGGTGCGGTTGTGACTGCTAGCCGAGTGGAAGATGGCCGGGACAAGAAAATCACCGTCATTAAATACAAGAACAAAATCCGCTACAAGAAAACTCAGGGTCACCGCCAACCATTCACCAAAATCAAAATCGAAAAAATCGGCTAGGAGCTCAACGCGGACTAATGCAGACGGGACGCAGACTGACGCAACCAAGAAAAAATCGGCTTCAGGCCGATTTTTTTTTGGGCATCACTTGATATTTTTTTTTATTTATGTTATGATTTATAGAGGATCTGCACAATAACGTGTAGATAGGTTTAAACAAAGCTGGGAGGAGAAAGCTATGTTGGAAAGTATGAGTCAGACGGGGCTAGAGGAGTTGGCCCAAAACCTGGCCAAACTTCCTCCTGAAGTCAGGGACGCCTTTCTACAGGAGGAACGAATGGCAGATAAGAGAGATGAGGAGTCTTTCAGAAAGGTGCGTATGGTATGCCTTTCCCTGCTCTGTATGTTCTTTCTCGGGACACTTTCGAGTGTCTTGTACGATGCGAACATTGCGGTGCAGATGAAGATTTCATGGTCCGTCGTTTCAGCCATGTTTTCCATCGCTCTGGTTTTACAGGTCTTTCGTTACCGTTTTTTTTGTCGCCAAGACTGACCCATGTCTGCGACGAATTTCATCTTCGGCACTTGCGAGTCTTTGCAAGTGCCGATCTTTTTTTCCACAACCTTTTTAATTTATAGTAGTTAATTGTAGAGCTGTGTAGTATACTTGAATAAATGCTTATAAACTAAGCATTTATTTTATTTATATATTAGTAACCTTATTAAAAAAATGAAAAAGTATTTTATTGCTTTGGCATTGGTGGCTTTAGTCATTGTGCCAGTAGTCACAGTCAAAGC
Organism: Minisyncoccota bacterium; assembly: GCA_041664425.1. GTDB lineage: Bacteria > Patescibacteriota > Minisyncoccia > Phycocordibacterales > XYD1-FULL-46-19 > XYB1-FULL-42-16. The sequence goes on from JBAYKU010000002.1 coordinate 56,934, forward strand.
AGCCACAGTCGATGAATTATTAGCCCAGATTGCAGCTTTGACGGCTCAAATCAATTCTTTGCAATCACAAGTGTCATCACTTAGTAGTGGTTCCACGAATTCTATTTCCACTTCTGCTGGCGCTAAACCAGAAGTAAAGTTGATCTCTAAATCAGTGAGCATTCAACCAGCTGATGGTGATTGTGGAAAAGTTGGTTGCCCTACAGTCTTAAGAGCCAATTTTAAAGTTCAGGTGACGAACAAGAACACTAATCCTATTTATGTTTGGCCAGAAGCTTTTTGGCAGACTTTCTTTACTGAGAGTTCGGGTAAAAGAGTTTCTGATCGCTGTACTCAGAGCGCCGACCTAAGCACTGCTAACAATATTTCCACTCGAGCCGGTGGTAATGGTGTAAATTACAGCCTTCTGGAACCAGGTAAAACTTACAATGTTAATGTCAGCCTTTCTTGCCAAACCAATCATCTTTTGGCTGGTGCCTATACTGGTGTCTTAAATAAGATGTTTTATCGTACTAATGAAACCATTAACGTCAACGGCCTACCTGATTTTGAAGTTTCTCTGAGTTTGAAAACTAGTAGAAAAACTATCGTTGGTGAACAGGGACCATACATTTCTTCGGTTAGTATAAATAGCCAGAAACAAGTTGTAATCAATGGTGAAAGACTCAGTAAAGTAAACATGGTTAATATTGGTGGCTACGCTATTTCCTCGACTGGTAGTAATTTTTCTACTTATGTTCGTATCAATAAAAATGGCAAGCAAATCATTGCCGATGTCCAAAAAGAAGATTGGTTAAATTGGCAGAAAGATCTAGTGGTTGTTTACGTGGCTACACCAGTCGGTGAGAGTAATAGAGTGGCGGTGGGTAACATTATCTCAACTATTTCGGAGGTTGTTACACCGCAAGTTGATCATGGTGGCCTGTACTCGGTTGGCGAAAGCGATGTTTATGTAAACATAAGAGAAAATCAAACTATCTCGTCCGCTTTTACACTTACGGGTACAGCCTCTAACGTATTTGAAGGACAGTGGGGGAATGTTAAACTTTATGATAGTGCCAATAATCTTTTAGGAACTAAAAACCTAGTTGTTGGTTGTGATTACGGCAAAACTAATTGCCCATTTACCCCAGTTTCTTTTAATGTAAATCCTAAAACTGGCTTTGGCTACTTTATTTTCAGCATAGACAATCAGTCTGACCTGAGACAATACGACAGGAGGTATCGTCTAAATATTGTTTTTAGTGATGTGCCAGTAATTCAACCTTCGATTACTACTATTTCACCAAATGGGGGAGAGACATTTAAGATTGGGGATACCATTTCGGTTCATTGGGCAAGCAAAAATCTTCCACCATCCGATCGGTTGAATGTTTATCTCTATAGTCCAATTATTGCAGATGTTCCTGGCCATTCATTTACCACTTCGGCAGTTAATACCTCATATCAGTTTCCCTTGTTGAACAATTTGACACCTGGTTCCTACAAGGTCAATGTTTGTGATCACGCCTTGTCTCCTGCTGGTCTATCTGGGAAGTCTCTGTGTGATATTAGCGACGACTACTTCACCATTGTTTCCGCTAATTCTACCCTTTCAGCTCCCACCAATCTTAAGGCCGATGTTTCTTCTGATGCTTCTGGTAATAAAGTTAAATTAAGTTGGAATCCGGTTGTTGGAGCAGAACAATATGTTGTAGAGAAGTATATAGAAAATAATCCAACTAACCCTTCTAACCATTGGGTTCGCATCAACATTGGTTACTCGATTCTTACCGATACTAATTTTGTTGATTCTAGTTCGGTAATTCCTGGTAAAAAATATGATTATCGAGTATGGGCCGCCAGAGGTTCTGGACCAGACTTTATAAGATCTGATTACTCAAATCAGGTGAGTGCCAGAATAAGTTCTGCTTCTAGTGGTTCCGTCTCTGATAGTATTAGTGGCAGTGTTCCTACTGGTAAACTGGTTATCAACTCTATTTCCGGTTCTGGCAACCTGATTGCTACTGGGGTAAATAAAACTTGGGTTGTGGAGACAACTGTCCCTTCCAATGCCTCTGTTTTAAATTACTCAGTTGACTGGGGTGATGGTTTGGCCAATAAAACTGCCGGTGATCATAGTGTCTCCTCTAACTTTAAGTCTACTTTTTCTGCTAGTCATACTTATAATACTGCTGGTGTTTACACCGTTAGAATGGATCTAAGTGCAGGTGGACAATCAATCTCTAGGGTCTTTAAGGTGGTGGTGGCTGGCCTCACTGTAAAGCCTGCTATCGTCTTATTATCTCCTAACGGCCGAGAAACTTGGTATACCGGTACTACTAAAAATATTACTTGGTCTAGCAAGGGCTTACCAGCTGATTCAAAGATAGATTTAGAAATTTACGAAGATGGTAAGAGTAAAGATCTTGCCACTACTATAACCAGTGGCCTAACTCCCACACTATCGAGTTATGCTTGGGGAATCAGCACTTGGCCTACTCCAGATAAAAAATATCGAGTGGTGGTAAAAGTAATAGATAAAAATGGTTCTTTTATCGCTACAGATGAATCAAATAGCTCATTTTTGTTAGCTTCACCTAAAGGTGCCAATATTTCTGCTATCAACCAAATGGCTAGCGCGCTGGAAGCCATCAAAGCTTTGGCTCAGACACTAAGGTAGGCGATAGATTGTAGCTGTTAGGTTATAGTAAAATACAAATCAAAACCAGCGTGAAGGCTTTGCCTTCACGCTGGTTTTTCTAAAAGCTAAAAGCTCTCACCTAAAAGCTATTAATGGCGGTTAGACAAGGCGTTTTTCAGTGTTTCGGCATCGGAATATTCGATTTCCAGACCACCCGATAGACCTCGACCGAGTAGAGTAAATTGAAAATGATATTTTTCCACTAAACCAGCCAAATGTTCTTTCAAATATTCGATGGTGTGGTCGGCTTCAGTGGTGACGGCAAAAGCTAAAATTACTTCAGTCAGTCTATTGGTACTAGCCAATTTTTCTATTTGTTTGATTAGGCTACCAATACGAATTTTTTTCTCCGGCTCTTTTTCTAGAATTGGCACTAGCCCGCCGAGGACGAAATATTGGCCGAGATAGGAGCCAGCCTTTTCGATGGCTTCGAGGTCCGCATCCTTTTCAATCACTAAAAGTTGACCGTTGTGGCGATGTTCGTCACGACAAATAGGGCAAGACCGACTATCGTCGGCTTCGTGGCCGTCTTGGTAGAAGCGTCGGCAATCAGGGCAAGAGCTGACGAGGCGTGGTAATTCGGCGATAAGTTTGGTCAGTCGGTGATGGAGAGTGGTATCTTGTTGGAGCAGAAAATAAACAAAACGCTTGGCTTGGCGCGGGCCAATGCCAGGGAAGCGTTTAAAAATCTCGGCCAGCTCAGCAATAATTTGATTACTCATTTTTAAATTCTAATTTCTAAATTCTAAGCACGAAACAAATCATAAATCATAATATTTAAACATAATTTCATTTTTTAATATTTTGAATTTGTTTCGGATTTAGTGCTTATAATTTCGGATTTTAATCAAAATGCTCCGAAATCTCCACCTTGTTGATTTTTATCAATCGAAACGAAACTGGTTCTGGCTTCGTCAAAGTAAAGTTTAATGCTACCAGTGGGACCGTTGCGGTGTTTTTCTATCATAATTTCAGCAATATTTTTCTGGTCAGACATCTCATTTTGTTTGTCTTCGCGGTGAATAAACATAACGACGTCAGCATCCTGTTCAATAGAACCAGAATCACGAAGGTCCGAAAGACGAGGTTTGCCACCGCGTTGTTCGACAGCACGCGAGAGCTGGGATAGGGCAATGACTGGCACTTCGAGTTCACGAGCTAGTTGTTTGAGTGAGCGAGAGATTTCGGTCACTTGTTGGACCATTGATTCGCTGGAGGTCCGGGGCACCATTAGCTGGAGGTAGTCGACAATAATCAGATCGAGACCGAATTCACCTTTGAGTCGACGAGCTTCGGCTTTCATTTTGACAATATTGTTTGATGATTCATCATCAATATAAATCGGAGCAGAGGAGAGGGCGGCCATCGCATCACGAATGCGCGCCAATTCTTCCTCGCTGTTAACTTTACCAGTGCGCAGTTTCCAGGAATCAACATAACTTTCGGCTGAGATTACACGGTCAACCAGCTGGTGAACACTCATTTCCAGTGAAAAAATCGCGACATGATGTTTGTGACGAATAGCGGCGTTGCGAGCAATATCCAGAGCGAGAGAAGTTTTACCCATGGATGGGCGGGCTGCTAGAATAATCAAATCTGATTTTTGGAAACCGGCCAGCTTATCATCGAGATCGGGAAAGCCAGAACGAATACCGCGAATTTCATCGCTGTGTTTACTGAGGTGTTCGAAACGTTCCCAGGCATCGTTTAAAGTGTCTCTGATTGCCACAAAACGCTTTTTGGTAAAATTACTGGCGTTAAAAATAATTTTCTGGGCTTGGTCAAAAACGGAATCTATATCCTCGTGTTCGTTGTAGCCTAGCTCGGAGATGAGATCGGCCGAATCAATCAGGGTGCGAAGGGATGATTTTTTCTGGACGATTTCGGCATAGTATTTGAGGTTGGCGGCGGAGGGAACAAATTCAATCAACTCAGCCAAGTAGCTACTACCGCCAGCCGACTCGAGCTGACCATTTTGGGATAGTAGGGATGTAACGGAAACAATATCTATTGGTTCACCTTTTTCCGACAAGGCAAACATGGTTTTAAAGACAAGTTTGTGTTTGAGGGCATAAAAGTCATCAGGGTTGACGACATCAACGATGTCATACAGACCAGAAGGTTTAATCAACAGAGCCCCTAAGAGCGCCTTCTCGGCTGAGAGGTCTTGTGGGGGCATTTTAAGGCGACTGGCGACAGCTGTAGAGGTGGGCACAGTCAAAGCCTGTCGGTTTTGGGATTTGAAGGGTTGGGGCATTTACCCTATTAAGTAAGATTTGACCTTACTTTTATTAAATTAACTTTAAATTTTCGACGAATCGCTATTAAATACTGGCTTTTTGGTACCTTTTAGTCAAATCTAAGCTTTATTTTACAAAATAAAGCTTTACTTAACTGGGTAAAGCTATTTTAGCATGAAGCTTTATGACCACGCTAAGGCTAAAATACCTAAAACAGGGGACAAGCGGTGGATATAAAAATAACACCAAGAGTTAAGCCTTTGTCAAAAATATAGCCGGGTCAGGATGTGGCTAAATCCTGCCCTTTTTTCGTAGAGCAACACCATTATCGGTGTCTAAGACTTCGTAGCCTAGATCAGCAATCTGGTCTCGGATCTGATCGGCGAGAGACCAGTCTTTGGCTAGACGAGCTTTCTCGCGCTCCTGTGCCAACAACTCGATATCTTCTGGAATTTTTTCTACAATTAAATGCTCGGCAATTTTTAAACCTAAAACTTGATCAAAATCGAGCAGGGTGGCCAGCTTATCTGCGGGAGAAATTTCCTCATCTTTGGCTAGCTCCCAGACAGTCGCTAGGGCCTGGGGTGAGTTTAAATCGCGGTCGAGGGCTTCGTCGAATTTCTGGCGATAATTTTTATCAATTATACCGGCAAGATTGTTTGAATTATTTTTCCAATCACGAGCTTGGCTGATCAGCTTTAGCCAAGCAGTTTCGGATCCAGCTAAAGCTTCCCAAGTGAAATTGATGGTTTGGTTGTAACTGCTCTGTAGTACAAAATAGCGATAGGATATGGGGTTGATTGCTTTTAAAGCAAAATCTTCATAAATATAAACATTACCTAGAGATTTAGACATCTTTTTGCCATCAACTAGGACGTGTTCGGAATGAAGCCAATATTTGACGAAGTCCTGCCCGGTCAGAGCTTTCGACTGAGCCATCTCGTTAGTGTGGTGGGGAAAAGCGAGATCGACACCACCGGTATGAATGTCTATTGTTTCATCGCCAAAAAATACACGATTAATTGCCGAACATTCGATGTGCCAGCCGGGGCGACCAAAGCCTAGCCGCTCATGGGCCCAGCCAATATTGCCATCTTCCACCGTATGATTTTTCCAGAGAACAAAATCGCTGAGATTATCTTTATCGTATTCATCAACTTTCACTCGGGCCCCATTTTTTTTACCTTCGATAAATTTATTACCCATCAGTGATCCGTAATCGCCAAAAGCTTGCTGGTATTTTTCAATACTAAAATAAGTGCTACCATCATCGGCTTGATAAGCAAAACCTTTATCAATTAATTCAATTATAAATTTCTGAATTTCTGGTATAGCCTCAGTAACTTTTTTAAATTTAATTTCTTTTGTCGATATATTTAAAGACCATAAATCAACATCAAAAGAGACTGCAAATTTTCTAGTATATTCTTCTAAATGTTCATTGTTTGCTTCTGACCCGAATTTATCAACTGTTCCTTTAATGGTTTTATCATCCACATCGGTAATATTCATGACCCAGTTAGGCTTTAACCCCTTGTATTTTAAAGTACGAAAAAGTAGATCGGCAAAGATGTAAGCTCGGAGATTGCCAATATGGGCGCGGTTATAAACAGTTGGGCCACAAGTATAGAGACTAACAACTGGAGGGTTTAGGGGTTCAAAAGGCTGTTTAGACCTCCCTAGAGAATTTAATAGATTTAAAGCCATTTCTTATACTTAACAAATAAAAAGGTCGTAATCAAGCAGGCGGCCATGATTGTTAAGATTATAAAGAAACCACTGTCTGTTTTGATGATGGGCATATTATCACTAGAACCGCTCATGCCGAATATTGTGCCGATCAAAGTCAGAGGCATAAAAATAAAAGAAACCACCGTCAAAACTTTCATGGTTTCGTTAGTTTTGATCGAGAGGAGAGACTCATTGGTCGAACGCAATTCATTGAAAGTCTCGCGTTGGTTTTCGAGCATGGACCAAACTTTTTCATATTGGCCAATAATCGAACGAGTATAGTAGCCGTATTTTTCGCCATAAAAATCTCTTCCAGCCAGATCGAGGGAAGACAAAATACTGCGATGAGCTTTGAGGGCCCATTTAAAATCGAGAAAATCGCGATTGAGCTTGGCGAGAACGGAAACGGTCTCTGATTCATAACCGGAGAAAATTTTGTCCTCAATTCTTTTCAGGTTGTCATTGAGGTATTCGAGACCAGGTTCGAGTGACTCGTAAATTTGATCGATCATATAATAGAACAACATGCCAGCGTGAGTTTCGCTACCTTTCTTTTTACTGAGGGCGGAATTGGACTCAAAGACTTCAGCAAATTCGTTTAACTGTTGGACCGGCTGGTAGTGGGTAGTGATGAGAAAGTCCTTACCGAGGATAAAATCAACCTCAAAAATTTCGCGGTGATGATCAGCGGTGTTGCCGAAAAAATTACTAACTGGAAAATGCAAAACCAAATAAATAAAATCATCATAGAGGTCAGCTTTTGGTCTAGCACTAGGAACTCTTAATTCATGAGCTACTAGAGTTGGAATATCATACTGTTTAGAAATCTCCTCAATTTCATCTCGTGATGGAGTTTCGATATCTACCCAAGTAATATTTTTGTATTTTATTTGACGGAGCATTGTTAGGATAATTATACACTATTAATAAGTTTGACCTCAAGTATTTTGTTTGCGATAATTGGGATAACTTATGAAAGACTACAAAATTTATGCCGTGGGGGCGGCTGTTTTTATCATCGTGATTGGTGGTGTTTTTTGGTTAGGACTTTATTTTGGCTACAATAACCAACCATACATCCTGCGTTTTACGGGTATTTCTAGTAAGGAGCCGGTAGAGATTGCTGGTGAAGCAGACTTTGCACCTTTTTGGAAAGCCTGGGCTTTACTCAATGAAAATTTTGTTGATAACAGTACGTCGTCAAAAAAAGTTGTCACTAATCAGGATCGAGTTTGGGGGGCAGTGTCTGGTCTGACGGATTCTCTAGGTGATCCTTATACTGTTTTTATGCCACCAGAAAAAAAGACTCGTTTTGACGAAGATATTGCCGGTAATTTTGGTGGCCTGGGAATGGAAGTCGGTGTGCGTGATGGCATGATTACGGTTATTTCACCATTACCTGATTCACCAGCTAAAAAAGCTGGGATTATGTCTGGTGATGTTATTGCTAAGGTGGGAGCGACTTCGACCGCTAGCATGAGTTTAGATGAGGCAATCAAATACATGCGCGGTCCAAAGGGAACTAAAGTTCATCTGGCTCTACTTCGAGAAAAAGTCAGTCAGCCAATAGAGATTGATGTGGTTCGCGATACGATTATTTTACCGACGATTGAAACCAAAGAATTAACTGGCGGTGTTTATCAAATTAGCTTGTTTAATTTTTCTGCCCAGTCGCCTAATCTTTTCCGCGATGCCTTAGAGAAGTTTCTGCGCAGTGGTAGTGACAAATTAATTTTAGATTTACGTGGTAACCCGGGAGGCTATCTGGAGGCTTCTGTTGATATCGCCAGTTGGTTTTTGCCAGAAGGGAAGGTAATCGTCAAAGAAGAGCGGGGAAAAAATAAAGTTGAAACTATATATAGAAGTAAGGGTTATGATATTTTTACAAAACTCAACCGCAAAGTGCAGATGATTGTGCTGGTGGATCAGGGGAGCGCTTCGGCGGCCGAAATTCTGGCGGGAGCTTTGTCAGAAAATGGTGTGGCTAAATTAGTCGGTCAGAAAACTTTTGGCAAGGGTTCGGTCCAGGAATTGATTCCGGTGACCGGTGATACTTCTTTGAAAGTGACAGTGGCTCGCTGGCTGACCCCTAATGGCAACTCTATTTCTCATAGTGGTATTACGCCCGATACCTTGGTGGCAATCACTGCCGAAGATGTTAAAAAGGGGATAGACCCTCAGAAAGATAAAGCGGTGAAAATGTTGTTGGGAAAGTAAACTAAAAAACTTTTTTCTCGTTTTGCAAACCCGCCATCAGGCGGGTTTGCTGATTGATTAAAAAAATGTTAAAAAGTAGGGATGAAGATTATTCTATTAGTTGATGTCCCAAAAGTGGGGAAGCGCCACGAGGTCAAAGAGGTGGCTGATGGTTTTGCCCGCAATGTCCTCTTGCCTGCTAAAAAGGCGGTGGTGGCGACACCAGAAATGATTGCCAAAAATAAACAAGATCAGGATCAGAAAGCACAGTCTATCGCTCATGAGGATCAGGTCTTTCTGGATTTGATTAAAAAACTACGTGAAGTTGATTTGACGATTATGGCCAAGTCTGGTAAGGGTGGCCATCTTTTTGCTTCTATTAAAGCTGATGAAATTGTGGCTTCTGCTAAAGCTTTAGGCTTTGATCTCAAGAAAGATTGGATTATTATTTCTGAACCAATTAAAACTGTCGGTGAACATCAGATTGAATTGAAAAGGGGAGGGAAGTCCGAAAAAATAAAACTAGTAGTTGTCGCTTAAAACAAAAACACCCTAGCCCAAAAAGAGACTGTGGTGTTTGTCGACTTGAAAGTGATCATTATGTTTTATCCTCTTTCTCTATGACTTTTTCAGGGTAAGGAAATGAAATACTTCCGCCAAATAGGCCAGAAATACGACTACCGATACTAACCCTCTGGTAATAAAAGATATAACAGTATCCATCACTCCTGTACCTCCTTTGGTTGAGGTTTAATTTCTGTCTAAAAAATTAGCACAGAGCCGAGACTAAGGCAAACCCAAAAATGTTACTTAAAAACAAACTGCGCCTCGGGTCATCTTTTCGATAACCCGAGGCGCGAAGGCTGGCCGGCAGAGTCTTATAACCTTTGGCATTCGGGAAATTCACCGTAGTCGTCCTTTCCCAACATCAAGTCAAATCCGACCTTGATTGCTAAGAGGAAAAGCCAACCCCAGAGAAAAACGATTAGAAAGAAGTTAGACGCAACTTCCTTCCCGTCCGAACAACTCCAGCATTCTACCAAATACCAACAGAAAAGAACCAGTCCTACGGTCAAGTACAGCCCCACCACAACCCCCGCCACACATAGCAGCATCGTCAACATCCCAGTGTCCCTCCGTTTGCGTGAGTTAAATGCGGTTTATTTCTAAACAAAAATTACCACAAAGGGTGTCTCTAGTCAAAACAAAAACCCGCCGGTCGGCGGGTTTTTGTTTGTTGAGATCTTTAGATGACACTCACTTTCTTAATGACTTTAGTCTTGCCATCAAAACAAGTTTTACGAACATTGGAGAACTTGACGACGCCTGGTTTGTCAGCAAAGAGCGTGTGGTCATTACCAACGCGAACATTTTGTCCAGCGACAATGCGAGTGCCTCGCTGACGAACAATGATTGAACCGGCTTTAGCGACTTCACCATCGTAGAGCTTGGTACCAAGATACTTTGGAGCGGAATCATTTAGGTTTTTAGCTGTACCTCCAGCTTTACGATGTGCCATATCTGTTTTTTAGTGGTTAATTTGCTAAAATATATAAAATTTAGTAACGAAGATGATTATAACCGACTTACGAGAGAAAATCAAGGGGATTAGCGACCGACTCTCGCCTCATGAGGGGGCGATCTGGGGTTTGACTATGTTTGTCGTTGGTAGTCTTCTGGTGGTTGGATTATGGCGTCTGGTGGGTCTATCTGGCGATCTCAGGCCTATTACTATCGAATCAGGGGTAGATTTTGCCGAGAGGTATGGTGGGGAACAGGGTAGAGGATTAGGGGTCAGCTCTACCCTAGCCTCCCCTACAGAGGATTTAAAGAGTCAGGACAGTCTTAGTGCCCCTGTCTCCTCTGGCCGCCTAGTCGCCTCTAAAAATGGTACTCGGTATTATTACGAACACTGTTCTGGGGTAAAGAGAATAAAAGAAACCAATAAAATTTACTTTGACAGTGAGGGCGAGGCGATGGCTCGGGGTTTGACTTTAGCTGCTAATTGTCAGCCTTAATTAAAGAAAAAGAAAAGCCGTCGTTCGAATATTTCATCGAACGGCGGCTCGGGTTTTGGAGAATTCTGAACTGTTCAGGTTACTCAAAACCGAGGGCTTTAATAATCGCTGGCTGGAGTTCGGTTGGGGTTTTAAAACGAAGTCCAATACTGTCCCAATCTGTTACCAACCCATACACGACCATACCGGCGACTGCTAATCTCTGCCGGTAGGTGGAAGAGATTGTTTCTGGGCTAGGATTTTCCAGGGTCAAGGCTAGTAAGGTGGAGTGTTCCTTCTTCATTCCACCTTCTCTGACCATTCCAGCCAGGATAACCAGATGGTCCTTGTTGTTTTGGTCAGGGTAATAACCAATGAACTTGAAGGGGTCATATACGATCTGAGTTTGGTAGGGTTCGTATCTTTTTTCGGAGTGAAGGTACCACCAGACTTCTATGCGGGTAGGCACTTTTATTAGCACGGCCTCTCTCCTCCCAGTTTAAGGTTAGGTTTCTAATCCGCCCACAGTATAGGACTATTATTTTAAAAAACAACCAGATTGTTATTGACTTGACATACATCTATAATTCGTGTTGGAAAATGAAAAGCCAGAGGGGAGCTAAAATAGCATAAAATTAAAAAATAAAAATTAAAAATTTATATACCAGTGGGGAGAAGGGAGAGGAGAGTGGGCGGAGATTTTTAAGTGCAAATATAGAGGGAAATTAATTTTTTATTTTATTGGTCAAATCCTCGGGGAAGGACTTTTTTCAGTGATTTACGAGAGGGATACCATGTCGCACAACATAGATTTTGCGCGAGTAGGTTATACGACATAAGCCTGTTATTAGTGTGTAATATCCCGTCAGTTTACTGGCGGGTATTACGCTAAAATCCTGTTATCGGCGGTGGCCGATTCCTATTCTAAAAAAACAGCCCTGGTTCCACGCGCCGAATATCCCCCCCCCAATTGAGTGCGTGGGCTTGTTTTATTTACCGACAATAAGCCGTTTTCTACTACTGCAGAATTTGGCAAAGGTCTCCCAGTCCATCAATGACTGCCCTTTGCTTAGAAGTTTCTTTTTATTCTTAATTAATTCGTCCAGCATCCCCTGTGTGATCTCCTCATTCATTTGGAGAAAAATAATCGGGTATTGGCGCATATATTCAGAGGTGTATTTATCGAGCTTACTGTTGAGACAACCTTGGAGATTGCGCTTACTACCGGGATAAAAAACATCCACACAAAAGCCGCCGGTTTTATCGTAGACGAAGAAATCGGCTCGGGTTCTCTTGTCGTCGACAAAGAAGTATTCGCGATGGACAAACTCCTTACCAAATCTTTCGACCAAAAAATCATTAACAACATTTTCTGTCTTGTGGGCCCGCTGGCCAATCATCCGCGCGCGATCAGCGCTGTGTTGACCGCTACGGAAATCAGCTTGGCTATCTAGCTTTAGGGTTTGGCGTAATTGGACTATACCACCGAACCGTCTTTCAATGGATCGGGCTGATGGTAGGTATTGATAACGATCAACTTCTGGTCCCGTCGGATAGCGTCCATGCTCTTCAAAAAATTTAGTCAGTCCAGCTGATAATTCTTCAATAGTCCACGGTGTTTGTTTACCTGATTTTTGAGCTCGTAGAGTCATACGTCGTATTATGCCACTGTGCGCCTTTTGCGACATATACGACGGTGGATAAGTTGACCTACCCTACGTCTTCGTTTTGATTTGGAACCTTTTCTTTCTACTAAAAAACCCAGCTTTTCGGAAGCTGAGTTTTTTAGATTTTAGCTAGGCTTTTATTGTTGTCAGGATTGTTGGCGGTTTTCCAACAAGGACGGCTGCTGTTCCAGTGTTGGTTGCCTTCATGCTTCATCAGCCACATAGCGTATCCAATATTACCCTTGGCGGTATAGATGTTGTAACCAAGCTTCTCGGCAGTTTCGAGATGGTACTTTTCATTGATCTGAAAGATACCCACGTCGAGTGGATTGACCCGACCACGAATAACTTCACCGCTGTCGGTGTATTGGGTTAGTCCACTCTCACATCTGGCGATTTCCAAAGCCGTCTCGGCATGGATGCCATATTTAGAGCTGGTACTAATGATCAGTTGCTCGATAGCAGTATCGTGCTTGTGTTCAGTGACAACTGGTGCAACTACGGCGACTTTGTCGGTCGCGGTGGGAACAATCGGAATAATCGGATTGACCTGGGTTGCAATTATGAGGCTGGCGAGACCTATTTGGAGGGTTTGCAAAATAAGCGCAAAAGAAAAACTAGCTATTAGCTAGTTGTTCAAATAATTACTACATTTCGACACTACAGTACATCCATAACAGCTAATCGGTATGTCCATAGGTTAGCATAGTCGGGTTAAAAAATCAAGCGAAAAAGGCCTGTTTTCAGCCTATTTGTGGTCTAATTGTCCTTATTTTAAGCCATATATTGCCCAAAAGCCATTTTCCACAAAAATAGGCCTTTTTAGGCTTTTTGCTGAAAATTTGGGGCCCGATAGGGTAGTCCCCTCGCCTCTTGACGGATTTACCCCGTGGAGTAAAAATCTTCGAGATTTTTTGACACTAAACGTGTCATACTCCACTGGGGTTTTGGCCTGGCGATAAAAATTCTAAAATTTTGGACCACCGAGATGTGTTTTGATGCGTTTGGTTAGCCCTCAAACACCAAAAACCGCCCCTTAAGGACGGTTTTACCCCTATTTTTTAGAAGAAATTGGAGACCTTGGCCACATAAGGGCTGGCAAATTGGTTCCACATATCCACTAACCAGGCCCAGAGATTGGCAATCAGACCGCCGATGTAACCGAAGTTGGATTTACCTACTTCTGATTCAGCTACATTTTTGATACTGACACCTAGATAACTCAAAATCAAAATCGCGATAACGATAATGATAATAAGTTTTATAATACCTTTTTGCTTCATATAATAATTATATCAAAAAACTAAGTCACTGGCTGTGCATAACCGTTTGGTTACAAATAATTCATCGGGTTCAGATAACTATTCGGTGAGGCTAAAGGCAGACGATAAGTGCCACAACCAGCCACCTGACTTTTTAGGGCACCGATTTTAACACCCTGGCTCGCGTAGACGGTAAAGTGGAGATGTGGACCAGTCGAGTAGCCGGTATTGCCACTGTAAGCGATAACGTCACCAGTCGAGACAGACTGTCCTTCGCTCACTTTAATCAGCGACAAGTGACCGTAGAGAGTGGAGAGACCGTTGTCATGTTCGATCAGGATCCATTTACCATAGGAAGCTCCCTGACAGGTTTCGTCAGTGTTGCCGATGCCGATGACCTTGCCGGGTCGAGGTGCTTTGATCTTTGAGCCGACCGAAGTGCCGAAATCAATCCCATTGTGACCCTTACCACCATATACTGCTCCCGCTTTACTTTGAGAGAAGGTGGTATAGCCGAAACCTTGGGTAATGACGACCTTATCTAAGGGATAAGTTAACACCCCGTGACCTTTAGTTGGTAGGAGTTTAGTATTGAGGACAATCGATAGCGAACTCTCAGCTTTAGATATTTCGTCTTGGATTGCTTGCATTTTAGCCAGGCGATCGGCTAGGAGTTTTTGATAGTTAGACTCTTTGCTTTTAGTAATAGTCAGTAAATCATCTTTGGATTTTTTGTTGACGTCAGCGATTTTCTTTTGGTCAGATAGTTGGGTCTCGAGAGAAACAAGACTCCTCTTCTCTGCTTCTTTATTTACCTTTTTAACCTCTAAGTCCTTTTTAGCACCAGTAAAATTGATCAAGCCGATCTGGAGTTTGTTTTGAATATTGCCGAGATGAGCTATTTCGGTGCCGAAACTCGAGAGGGTGTCTGCTGATAACAGAATATTGCCGAGAGAGTCTTCTTCTGAATTTCTAACGTCACGGAGGGAGGCTCCGAGTAGTTCGCGATAAGTATCAATCTTATTTTTTTTATCAACGATTTCAATCGAAAGCTTTTTAATGACGGTGGTGCTTTGGTTGATTTGGACTTGGGTCAAATCAATTTGTTTGGTTAAAGCTAAACGCGTCGCTTCGATGCGAGCCAATTCCGCTTTGAGACTAGCTGATTGCTTTTGGGTACCAGAGAGTTTGGTTTTAATGGCCTTGATCTCAGCATCGAGTTTGTCACGTTGACTCTGATAGTCACTGATCTTACCTTTTAATTCATCGACAGTCTCAGCTTGAATGGATAATAGAGGCCATAAAAAAGAACACATCAATAAAAAACTGGTCACAAAAAATAATAGATATTTTTGATTAGAGTTTTTCGGCATAGGCGAGGCGGTTTAAGGTTTCCGCTTTGCCCAAGATCGCGGCGAGGGTAAAAGGATCAGGCGATTTTTCGCGACCAGACAAAGCGACGCGCATGGGCCAGAGGACCTGTCCCCTACCTTTGGTGGTAGCGTGGTCCCAAATAGCGGCTTTAATTTTTTCAGTCGTAAAATCAGCTTCCGGTAAATCGGCTAGAAGCTGACTAACTTCGACTAAATACTCTGGCGTTTTTAAAATTTCTTTGCTAGGTTTGGGAGCGATAAAAAAATAATCGAGTTCCCCCTCCTCAGCCATGGCCGTTAGCTCTCCTAGCCTACTGATGCGCTCGAGGATGAGTGGCAAAATTTTGTTTAGAATCTCCTCTTGGTATTCTGGCTTGTTTTTGAAGTTAGCGGGTAGAAATTCTAGGACTTTATTTTTAAAATCATCGCTAGATAATTTCTTGAGATACTCTCGATTTAGCCAATCCATTTTTTCAATATTGAGAATGGCGCCACTTTTTTGAGTTTTCAGTAGGTCAAATTTTTTCAATAGATCGGCCATAGATAAAATCTCTTCATTTTTATCAGCATCTTCCTGACTTGATTGTGGTGACCAGCCGAGCATGGCGACAAAGTTGATCACCGCTTCTGGCAGATATCCTAGTCTCTGGTATTCGCTGACACTGGCGATAGCACCATGCTTGCGTTTGGAGAGTTTGGTGCGATCAGGAGCCAGAATGATTGGTAAGTGGGCGTAGGTCGGTCGCACGCCTCCTAGAGCCTCTAACATGAGAATTTGGCGGGGGGTGTTGGAAATATGATCTTCGCCACGGATCACATGAGTGACCCCCAGTAAGTGGTCGTCAACCACTGAGGCAAAATGGTAGAGCGGAGTATCGAGATCTTTAGCCATCACAAAATCACCCAGCTCGGTCGTATCAAATTCAATATGACCATGAATCAAATCTTCAAAAACTATTTTTGTATTGGGATTACGGAAACGAATAACCTTGTCTCTATCCCCTTCTTTTTCAATCTTTTCTTGGGACCAATAAATTTTATCAGCCGTCATCAGCTCGTCTAATTTAGCTCGATAAATATCAGTTCTTTTTGATTGGTAATAAATCTCGTCGTAGTCGAGACCGAGCCAGGTCATGGAATTTAGCAAGTCCTCTGTATATTCCGGTTTGGAGCGTTCAGTATCCGTATCGTCAACTCGAAAAATCATTTTACCGCCATTTTGACGAGTAAATAAGTAATTAAAAAGAGCCACTCGGGCGGTGCCAATATGAAAAAGTCCGGTGGGGCTGGGGGCCACTCTGGTGACGATGGATTTATTGCTCATGTTGATTTGTTAGGTTGATTACTTCCCGGGCGATCATGCGCGAAGCTTCTGGTTTGGCAAAAGTTTTACAGGCCTCTCTCATCTCTAGGAGGGTACGCTGATTGTCCATAATGCGATAGATCTCTGATTGCAAGACCGATGGGGTCAGGTTGTTTTCTTCCACGACGATGGCGGCTCCAGAACCGGCATAAGCAAAAGCGTTGCTAGTCTGATCGTGACTGATTGTTTCTGGTAAGGGAATAATAATGGCCGGTATGCCCCAATAAGCAATTTCAAAAATAGCAGAACCGGCTCGGGAGATTATCAGGCTAGAAACCGCTGCTGACATTTTCATCGCGCTACTACTTAGATACGGAAAAGGCCGATAGTTTTTTTCGACTAGGGCTGGATCAATCATGGCCTTGATGGTGGCCGAGACATCGTCAAAGTTGGTCGCTCCAGTTTGGTGGATAACCTGATATTTTTTCAGCAAGGCTGGCAGAATATCAATAATAACATTGTTTATTTTCATGGCGCCCTGTGAGCCACCCACAATCATAATCACTGGTAGATTTTCTTTAAAGCCCAAAAAATCATAAGCGCCAGCTTTGTTGGGGTTGAGAATCTCTTGGCGTAAAGGGTTGCCAGTCACAGCCACTTTGCCAGTAGGAAAATATGATACGGCTTGCTGATAAGAGACAGCGATTCTGGTGGCAAACTTGCCAGCCCAAGCGTTGACTCGGCCTGGATGCGAATCTGACTCGTGAATAAAAACCGGAATGTTTAGAAGCCTCGCCGCTAAAACTGGCGGAAAACTACTATAGCCACCTTTGCAGAAAACTAAATCCGGATAGATAGTGTAGAGTTTAATGATGGCTTCAAAAATACCGTAGATATTTTTGAAGATATCAGTAAAGTTTTGAAAAGAAAAATAGCGTCGCCATTTGCCAGCAGTGATTTTAACAAAACGAATACCATTGGCAAAAAGCAATTCTTCATTGTAAGGATTAACCGACATAAAATAAAATTCCGGTTCAACCAGTTTGTCCTCAATAGCTATTTTCCTGATTTCTTCGGCGATAGCGATAATTGGGTAAAAATGACCCCCCGTTCCCCCGCCGGTAAATAAGATTTTCATTATTGTTTATGTTCTTTGTTTAGATATATTAAGAATAATACCCATTTCTATCAGGACGAACAAGAGGGCGGTCCCGCCGTGACTGATAAAGAGCAGTGGCACCCCCGTCAACGGCAAAATACCAATCATGGCTCCGATGTTGATAGAGGCTTGAATAAAGACCATACAAACCAAACCTAAGGCCAGAAAACGCCCAAAAGGGTCGGTAATTCTGGTGGTAATCTTGATACCCCATAGAGCGAAAATTAGGAAGAAAGCGATAATAATAGTCGAACCAGTAAAACCAAATTCTTCGCTAGCGACCGCAAAGATTGAGTCCCCGATCGGTTCAGGTAAAAAGTTAAATTTTTGGAGACTCTGACCGAAACCTCGGCCAGCCATACCGCCAGAACCAATAGCAATCAATGATTGATTGATTTGCCAGGAGGCGCCACGCACATCGTGCGAAGGATTTATATAGGTGGTAATTCTTTCGCGGATATAGGGTCGAGTGTAGGCCAAAAAAGAAATAGCGATAACTGCCGCTAAGCCAAGTAGCGCCAGGTGTTTTATTTTTCCACCAGCCGCAAAGAACATGATCATGGAAGTGATGCAAGCGACTAAAAAGGTGCCGTTGTCGCGCTGGATAACAGCTAAAATGATGGTCAAAATAGCAATCAAACAAATGAAGGGTATAAAACCAGCCGAAAAATCTTTTATCTTGTCTTTTCTCGTAGCTAGCCAACCAGCCAAATAAATAATCGTGGCAAACTTTAAAAATTCCGCTGGTTGGAAAGTCAGTATTCCTAGATCTATCCAGCGTTTGGCTCCACCGGCTTCTAGGGCTAGGCCTGGGATCAAGACGGCACAAGACAGACCCGCTGCTACCACAAACATCGGTAAAGCGATCTTGCGGTATTTTTTATAATCAATACTAGAAAAAACAATCATCGCCAAAAGCCCGCCTGCCAAGATGGCCAGTTGTTTAGAAACGACAGCTAGAAAACCGGCGCCATCTTTGGTCAGCTGACCCATGGCCGCCGAAGAAAAAATAAAAAAGCCGAGTAGGACCATCACTACCACTAGAAAGAGAAAGAAACTGTCGACTTTTTTATGGCGCATTTGTTTTAGATTTTTGTCAGAGCAATAATTATGCCAATAATAGCGGCGATAATACTAATCACCCAATAACGCATGACGACTTTGCAAGCAGGCCAACCAATGGCTTCAAAATGGTGATGAAGTGGAGCCACCAGAAAAACTTTCTTTCCCTGGCGTAATTTTTTTGAACCGAGCTGAATGATGACCGATAATGAGGTAACTAAAAGTGGCAAGGCAATCAAGGGTAAAATTAAAACAGTATCAGTTAGGAAGGCGATGACCGTGAGAGCCGTAGTTAGTCCTAAAATACCGGTTTCTGACATGTAGAAGCGGGCAGGTGGAATATTAAACCACAAGAAAGCTAGTGTGCCACCAGTGATGACAGCGCAAAAGGCCGCCAGGTCAATTTGATTTTGGAAAAAAGCGATACAGGTATAAGCCGCAAAGATAATCGCCATTACTCCCCCCGCCAAGCCGTCGATTCCGTCTATTACACCACTAGAAAAGATGGCGACCATTACTAAAACAAATAAAGGAATGATTAACCAGCCTAGAGCCAGTGAACCACCAAAAGGAATGGCGATCGCTGTTACTCCCAATTTAAAATAAAACCACCAGCCCCCTGCTAGACCAAGAGCGATCACCACGAGAAGACGATTGAAAAAAGGTAAGCCCGCAGTTTTAGAGTCGACATTTTCACGGACCTGCATCAGGTCGTCAATCAGGCCGACGATCGAACCGACGATCAAAGTGAACATTGGCAACCAAGTCTGATTACGACTAAAGAAATTTATTTTATCAGCTTCCACTGAGGGAAAAAGATGAGCCAATAGCCAAAAAAACATCACCGTCAGTAAGGTGCTCCCCCAGATTACTATCCCGCCCATGCGTGGAGTGCCCGTCTCTTTTTCTTTGTGGAGAGAATCAAAAATCGGTGTGGCCAAGCCGTCGGGGCTGATTTTGCCGGCTTTTTTCTTCCACATTCGATTTTTATAAAGATAATGCGTGATTATTGGTGTAATCAGAATACCAATAAAGAAAGCAAACGCGCTTGGACCGAGAACTTTGAGAATATTGATCATAGTAAAAAAGCTAATTTCTTAGCCAGATTATAAACCAAATTGCCCCTATAACCAAATTGGCCATAGGGGCTACTGCGGGTAGTGAGAATAATCTGTTACTTTCCCCCTTCCGCAAAATAAGCCACCGTCGCTCCGGCTAGCTTTTGGGTATCGTTGAAACGCTCTTCTTCGGTCGAACCGAGGATGACTATCGCTACTGGATGATTTAGGCCAACGTCAAAGATGATCGAGAGGTTAGCTCCCGCTAGTGGCGTCGTGCCAGTTTTAGAGCTGATTAGACCTGGTAATTGGTCAATAGCGTAATTAGTATTGATGGCGACGTAGCGATTTTCTTGGGTATCATTTCGCCCGATGGCTGTCTGATTGGTCGCCTCGGTTAGTTCTGGATAATTTTTTACGATATAGCCATGGAGTTTGGCGACATCTAGAGCTGAACCATAACCACCAGCCATTGTTCCTGTCTGATCTAAACCGGTCTCATTTTGAAATCGCAAGGTCGATAATCCCAGCTTTTCTTTTTCTTGATTCATTAGTTCAACAAAGTTTCTATTTATTTTATTGGCCGAGGCCATAGCCAAAGCCCGGGCGCCAATATTGGACGAGCCGACGAGAGTGTAATCAGACAATTCTTTTGGACGCCAAGCCTCTTGTTTGTTGTTTTCATCAATAAAGGTAACTAGATCAGTTTGATTGAGGGTTTTTTTGACGATTAGAGCTGTCATCAGCTTGGTGATCGAGGCCAGTGGGAGAGCTTGCTGACTATTTTTGCTGTAGAGAATTTTTTCTGTCGTCAAATCATAGACTACCCCTGCTTTGGCTTTGATTTCTACGGCAGGAAAGAGAACGTCTTTTTGCTTATTTAAATTATAAATCTGAGCTAAAAATTTTTTAGGTGATTCGGTCAGTTTCTTCTCACTTATCTGGTAATAAATGACTGAAACAAAAATACCAATAAAAAAAACCGCTAGGACTAAAGCTCCCCGACCTAGCATTTGGCGAGTGAAAAAAATTCTCCACCATGATTTTTTAGGGGTTGTCTCCGGTAAGAGAATCTGATTCGGTTGTTGAGGTAGGAATTTCATGATTTTGGTTGTCTTCGTTTGACTCGCTTTTGGCTTCTTTAAAAGTTTTTAATTCTTGACGAATGGTGTCGTATTCGGGTAGATCTTCGATTTTAGCCACGCCTAGGTATTTTAACAGATCAAAGGTTGGTCCGTAGAGAAAAGTACGAGCGTCACCGGGTTTGGGTAGGCGTTCTACCAGACCCCTGACCAACATATGGCGTAGAATAAAGCTAGAATTGACTCCGCGGACATAATCGATCTCCGCACGAGACAAGGGTCCTTCGTAAATGACAATAGCTAGTGTTTCGAGACCAGCTTTGCCGAGATCGCGAGACAGCTCCTCTTTGATTAGACCTTCGATTAGTTCAGTATATTCTGGAGCGGTACCGAGCATCACCTCGTCCCCTTTTTCTAGAATGACTAGCCCCCGATCAGTTAGTTTGGTTTTTAATTCCTCGATCGCCTCGTCGATCAGACCAGTATTAGTATTCGTCAATTTAGCCAAAGTGGCCCGCGACAGCGGTTCGCTTTTGAAAAATAGTATTGATTCGATTTTTGCAGAGAGTGTCATCTGGTTATTTTAAACTTTTATAACTGTTTTGCCAAAAAATCATCTATCAGCTTAATATCGACTAAATCTTTTTCTCTAGCAAAGGCTGATTTCCAGCGTCTGACTTCATCTAGTGAGGCAAAAGCCACCCCATCAATAATATCAGCTTCGGCTATTACTTTTTGTGGATCAGGGTTGTAATTGGCAAAACTAAAATTCCAATCTCTAAAAAGTTCATAATCATCTTTAATTAAAAAATTGCTACCCGAACTAGCCGTTTTTTCTTCCCAGCCTTCTTTTTTAAATTTTTCGTAAATTTCTGGGGTAGTTAAAATATCAATATCATGAGCTTCTTTTATTCCGCGGGCCGACATTGGTCCACCACCAAAAACCACATAGGATCCGATTGGTAAATTTAACTCTTTAACTTTTTGAAAAATATCCATATTGTTGATTAATAGCGGGGTACCCCTGCCATTTTAGTTTCAATATCAATGTCTTCAAAATGGGCTTCCTGGCGAACATCGACAGTCCCCTGTTTGACCAATTCTAACATCCCGAGAAAGCTAACAATGACATTGATTTTTTCATGTTTGTTTTCTTTGACATAGTCTTTGAAGCTGAGTTTGAGTGACCGACCGATACGACTAGCTAAGTCAGTCATTACCTCTTCTAGACTGATTACTTTGCGGATGATAGCGGCTGGCAATTTTTCAATTTTTGGTAGATTGGCGATCACCCCGCGCACTGCTTCGAGGAGACTAGCTGATTTGATTTCAGTGCTAGGAGTAAAAACAATCTCCCGTTGTCGGCTAGGTTCGCGTTCGAAAATTATTTTTTCACCGAAACGGTTTTTGAGATCTGGGACCAATTCTTTGATTCGTTGATAGTGTTTGAGCTGACGTTCCAGCTCGTCGACGCTGGCGGTTTCTTCTGGGGTCAGGGTCAAACCGGGTAGGAGTGATAGAGATTTGATCAACATTAAAGTCGAAGCCACGAGGATAAAATTGGCCATTTCGCCGATCGGACGATTGGGGTCACGCTGGAGATAAGCGACATATTCATCAGCGACTTGCGAGAGCGAGACTTTACTGATATGAAGCTTGTGTTTCTCGATCAGAGCCAAAAGCATTTCCAGTGGTCCTTCGAAATCCCCGACTTTTATTTTGAAATCGTCCATAGTTTTTATGCCAGCGTCTCGTCGTCGGCTTCGGGCGAAACTTTTAATGGCAGTTTTTTGTTGTAAAAATAATAGCCAATCAAAGCGCCATTACCAAGTAGTAGGATAATAGCGAAAAAGCTCAACGCGCCGACGAAGGTGTCGCGGAAAAGGAAAAAGATAGCGGTAAAAAGCAGAAAAGAATTGACTGCCACTAGCCAGAGGTCGTGGGACTCTAACTTTTTCTTTTGCCAACCGATTCTGATGGCCAGAGCTGAAGTTAGGACAATAAAATAACCCGCTACAAACCAAAACGAAGTTAGGAGATCTGGATTAACGACTCCCGCGCCAGTTGAGAAAAACCAGCTTAGATAGACGATAACCGTACCGACAATGCCGATGATTGGCAATTTGGTCCAGCCGGTGAAAATAGTCAGGGCGACAATCGCCAGATCAATCAGGAGAATAAGAGTGGGCGTAAAAAGTGATCCACCATTTAAGCCAAAGGCAAAAGGTAAAAGGAAAATAACGGCCGAAATAACTGCTCCGATTTTACTCAAGCTTTCTTTGGTGGACCAACGGCTCCAAAATGTTTCCGGACTGTGTTCAATAATCGCCAAGGGTTCGGTTTCTTTGGCCGAGACTTTTTCCAGCGGTTCACTATCGCCCGCATCGGTTAAGATTGTTTCTGAGGGATTAATGATTTCTTCCATGGCTAGTTTTTGTTCCATGGCCGCCTCCTCGTGTTCGAGTAAATCAATGCGTTGTTCTTGCTCCTCGAGTTTTTGCTCAATTTTGTTGACCTTATTGGCCAAAGGTTGAATTTCTGGGTCCATATCTGCTAATTCTACCTTTTTTACCATCAAAACAAAACCCCCGCGCCTGACGGCGCGGGGGTTTTGGCTTTTTAAAATTTAATCCCCAATTCTTTGAGTTGTTTTTCTGTTATTTGAGCCGGAGCTTCCATCATTAGGTCTTTTCCTTCACCTGTTTTGGCAAAAGGAATCACTTCGCGGATATTTGGTTCGTTCTCTAGAATCATTAATAGTCGATCAAAACCCCAGGCAATACCACCATGTGGTGGCGCTCCGAAGTCTAGAGCTTTAATCATGTGACCGAAATTTGTTTCGATTCGATCTTCGTTATAACCCATTATCTCAAAAGTCTTTTTCAAGGCTTCTCCCTCATGATTTCTGATACTTCCCCCGCCGATTTCCAGACCATTTAAGGTAATATCGTATTGGGTGGTTAAAATTTCGCCAATATTTTTCTTCGAACGGAAATCATCCCAAGAGATATCTTTAGGTTTGGAAAATGGATTATGCGTAAAGGTCCATTCCCCAGTACCATCGACGTTATCATCTCCGGTTTTTTCAAACATTGGGAAGTCAACTATCCACAAAAAGGCCAACAAATTCGGATCATTTTTGTCTTCTCTGATATCGGGTCGATCGTTGCCATATTTTTCCATCGCTTCTCGATAAGTCATGCGTGGAAACGGTATTTGCTGAATTCTTTTTTCAGGATAATTTTTTTGTACCAAATCAATCAGTAATTTCTCGTTGACGTCCATTACATCTTCTTCTCCAACAAAAGACATCTCCATATCCAATTGGGTAAATTCCGGTTGTCTGTCTCCTCTAGTATCTTCATCGCGCATACATTTGGCAAATTGAAAATACTTTTCAAAACCGCCTACCATTAGTAGCTGTTTATATTGTTGGGGCGACTGAGGTAATGAATAGAAAGAACCTTTCCAAATTCTGCTGGGTACTACAAAAGATCTCGAGCCTTCTGGCGTCGGTGCAGACATGAGTGGGGTTTCTATCTCAATAAAACTTTCTTTATCTAAATAATCTCTAATAAATTTTTGGACTTTGGCCCGATTGCGAATATTTTTCTGCATTCTGGCGCTGCGCAAATCCAGATATCGATATTTTAATCTGGCGTTTTCATCAATTTCTCTGGTATC
Source organism: Minisyncoccota bacterium (assembly GCA_041664425.1). Classification (GTDB taxonomy): domain Bacteria; phylum Patescibacteriota; class Minisyncoccia; order Phycocordibacterales; family XYD1-FULL-46-19; genus XYB1-FULL-42-16. The sequence goes on from JBAYKU010000002.1 coordinate 81,431, forward strand.
ACTATCGATTGGAAAAGGTGGAGTTTCTGATTTGTTTAAAACTTTAATTTCCAGTATTTCCAATTCTATATTACCGTTTAATATATCGTTTTTTCTGTTTTTTTCTGGTCGTTCGTTAACTTTTCCTTTAACTTCAACCACCCATTCCGGCCGCAAAATTTTACCAGTTTCCATGGCTGCGCTTTCCGGCAGTATGACTCCCTGGACTAAACCTGTTACATCTCGAAAATCGAGAAAAATCATTTTTCCCTGATCGCGTCTGATATTTACCCAGCCACAAATAGAGATTTCTCCGCCGATATGTTTGCCAAGCTCGGCAATTTTAATTCTTTTTGTCATATGTTTATTTCTTAAATCGTTTATTGTGATAATTTTGTAATGTGTTTATTTGATCTCCTGCATCGATTTTTAATTCCTCAAACACCTTTTCAACTTGCTTATTTATTTTAATTTCAACCTTTTCAATATCTTTGTCTTGTAAATAAAAGTCATGCAGTAATTCATGAGTGAGTATCACAAGCATAAGCAATAAATCGTCTCGAACTTTTAATGTCAAAGGGTGAGAAAAACTAGGTCCAAGCCAGTCGATAAAGTAAACTTTAGTTTGTTTTTCACGCCACGGCTTACCAGTAATTTTTGGAATAATTTTAATTATCCGGTTAATCTCCTCCGTATATTTTTTCTCGAAATTTTTACCTATATTTTTTACTTCTTCCCATGTTCGATTTGTTGAGCTGTGCTTATTTAGGTTTCGAAAATATACCTTTGAATAAATATATTCTAATTTCATATTTGTTTTTTAATTAAAAACCGCCCCTGAAAATTCGTTTATTCAACGAATTTTCAGGGGCGGTTAGGTGTCTCCGCGGTGCCACCCTGATTTGTTCTCTAACCTTGAGTTTTTATCCGGTTGTTAATCGGCTCCCTAAATTCCGTTCTCAATTAGGACACTCTGTAATAGAGTAACCACATGAAAAAAGCCAAGGATTTGTCTTCGGCCGAACGGTTGGAGATTAAGATTTTGCTCGACAAAGGATATTCAAAA
>JBAYKU010000003.1:0-77018 GCA_041664425.1 Minisyncoccota bacterium
AATTTATCAAACTTTTTACTCGGCACACCTTTTTAAGGGTACGGATTTTCTGAAGCTTAGAAAATCCTGAAGCGTTCGGCTCGACAGCCTCACGACCCCCTTAAAAAGGTGAGCCTTCGACAAGTTTGATAAAACAAGGTTCAGCCAAGCTTTAGGGTTGTCCGGTTTCTCCCGGAGGAATTTTTTGAAAGGTCACTTTTCAAAAAATTCCTCCGGGAGAAACTCCTAAATAATCTCTGCTCCCAAATCTACTACCCGACCCAATTCAGCCAGTGAGGTTATGCCATTGATTACCCTGACTATTCCGTCTTGGCGCATATCCAGAATTCCTTGAGGTTTTGCGGCGATGCGAATTTCTCTCTCATCGGGATTTTTATCGGCAATAGCGGCGACCGCTTGATCCATTAAAACAGCTTCGAAAACACCCAATCGTCCTTTGTAACCAGTCTGGTTGCAGAGAGGGCAAGCGCCCGGTTCATAAATCTCGGTAATAGTTGGTAATTGGATATCGGGACGTTTGAGGCGAATTGATTCGGCCACATCATTGAGTAATTTTAATTGCTTTTCATCAGGAGTAACTTTTTTCTTGCAATTCTCACAGAGTTTTCTAATCAGACGTTGAGCAATGGAGAGAGTGAGGGCTGAGCTTAAAATTTTTGGGTTAACTTTCAGCTCTATGAGGCGGGGGATAGCGCCGGCGGCGTTGTTGGTGTGGAGAGTGGAAAAAACCAAGTGACCAGTCAGGGCAGAATTGATTGCCGTTTCAGCGGTGTCGCCATCTCGGATTTCACCGACCATAATGACGTCTGGATCTTGGCGTAGAGCGCTTCGCAAACCAGCCGCGAAAGTGTAACCCTTCTCTTCGTTGACCTGAGTCTGGCTAATACCTTCGAGGTGGTATTCGATTGGGTCTTCAATGGTGATGATTTTATTTTCCGAGGAATTGACCTTGCGCAAGAAAGCGTAGAGGGTGGTAGTTTTACCAGAGCCTGTCGGACCAGTGAGGAGTACTAGGCCGTTTGGTTTGTTGATCTCGCGTTCGAAAATAGAATACAATTTTGACTCCACCCCCAATTTTTCAAAAGTGGTCAAAATGTTTTTAGGATTGAGAACGCGCATAACAATCGATTCACCATAGGCACTAGGAATAGTGGAAGTACGAATCTCGATTTCAGTGTCTTGGACTTTGATGCTAAAGCGTCCATCCTGAGCATCTTTTTTGACGTTTAATTTCAAACCAGAAACCAATTTAATGCGAGATAATATCTGACGGTAAACTTTCTCATCCATATCAACAATATCAAGCAAAACACCGTCGAGACGATAACGTAATCGAACCTGACCAAATTCTGGTTCGAAGTGGATGTCGGAAGAATCAGTCACTAGGGCTCCCGCTAAAATCATTTCTAAAATAATAGAAATACCGCTACCGCGAATGGCATTAGTATTTTCTGAACCCAGATTGGTGCGAATATCATCTAGGGTTTTTAATTTTTCAATCAGGCTACTGATTTGAGCATCGGAAATTTGAATCAAGCCAGCGTCACTAGCGGCCGAAGCAGAAATCTCCGCATACATATCCCAAGCTCGGTTTAAACTATTTTCCGAAGCGAGGTAGAGATTAACAGTTAAATTTTTTCTCTTTAAATCTTCAATGATCTCCTGGTATTTTTCGTTGGTGGTCGACATGATGACCACATGAACAATCCGGCCGGTGACTCGAAAAACAGCCAAGCCCGCCTCTCTCGCTTCTAAGAGGGGAACCATGCGCAAGGCATCGGTATTGATAGCTATTTTTGATAAATCAATATAGGGCAACTGGTGTCTAACGGCGAGTACCTGGGCCAGTTCCTCCGCCTCTTTTTTATAGAGTTCGTCGATCTTTCTATCTCGTTTTTCGTCGAGTTGATCGTTCATTGAAGTTAATTTATTTTAACGCTTTTTAGTGTCATTACCAAACATTAAAGTTGAGCAGAAAATTTTTTGAACATGTTCTCGTAATCTCTGACTATATTCCTAGCACGAGTGGGGGAAGATACAACAAAAAACTGTGTATAACTTGTCCTCCTAAGTTTTTGTCTTCTGATGTGTCGTAAATTTTAAAAATTTACAAAGACAAAAATTTTGGCGGGCCAAAGCGAAGATTGTTGCGACTTTAATTCCAAAACTTCTTACTCGGCAAGGGGAACCTTTTGAAATTAAGAAAGTTTTTTGACAAATTTGGCTTAAATTTTACCTATTGACAAAATAGCCAAATGGGTGTATAATATAGGGTAGAAATTGAAAATCGAACGTTAGCTCATCTGGGGTGTTCCCGGGTGATATATTGAAGCTTTTAGCCCATTTTGGGGTGAAAAAAGGAGTAGCGTCATGAATAAGCTAATGGTTTTGGCGGCAATGGCCTTGGTATTGGGTGGGTGTGCCACCCAGGGTCAGAGGGTCGTGTTTGTTCCAGCGAGAGCGGTTGTCCCCACGACAGTTGTTGTGGCCGAGCCCCAACAACAACAGCAGATCGTTTACGCTCCCACCTCGGGTTACTATCAGAGGGATGGGTACCGCCACAACAGCGGTTATGGTGTGGACGACCTCGTCCGACTGGGAAATCAGTCGAGGCGGGAAGAAAATAGGCACGAAGAGAGTATGACTCGGATCAAGGTCCAGGCGTTGAACAACGCTGGAAGACAGATCCAGGGGGTCATCAAGGATTGTCGTCAGGATAGGAGGCCGTCTTATCGAACTTCTCCGCCACCCAGGCACGATCAGGGTCGCCAATCTGACCATCGGCCATCACGGCCGACGTCGCCACGGCGACAAAGGTAGCTGCCGGTAGTAGAAGTTTCATCCAAGGCGTCGAAGATTTATATGTTCATAACATCATATCTCTCGGCGCCTTTTCCTTTGCTTACTTTTTGCTACAATAACGCCATGATTTTTATATCTACATCCGCTGACGCCACCAAAGCCTTCGCCAGAGAAGTCCTAACTCAAATCAAGCCCGATACCAAGCAGGCCACTGTTCTCGCTCTCTCAGGCGATCTGGGGGCCGGCAAGACGGCTTTCACTCAGGGGCTGGCCACCGCACTGGGGATTAAAAGCGGTTTGACTAGTCCCACTTTTGTTTTATCTAAGAAATATAAAATTGCGCCAGCTAAAGCAGTCCAAACTGGCTTCAAACAGCTAGTCCATTTTGATTTTTACCGCTTGCGCGACATCCATGATCTCGGGGTGTTAGGTTGGTCTGATTTACTGACTGAACCGCGGAACCTAATCGTGGTAGAATGGCCAGAGCAGGTGGGTGGGAAATTGGCTAAAAAAACTAAACAGATAAACTTTACTCATCTGGAATTAGATGAACGAAAAATTGAAGCCACATGGCTAAAAAAGATTTCAAACACAAACTAGTCGTTTTTGATGCCCATGCGATTTTGCATCGGGGTTATCATGCTTTGCCTGAATTTACTTCCAGTAAGGGGGAGCCGACGGGTGGGCTCTATGGTCTGACGGCGATGCTGATTCGGATTATTGGTGAATTAAAACCAGATTATTTGGTGGCTTGCTATGATCGCCCTGAGCCGACTTTTCGTAAGCAAGCCTACGATGCCTATAAAGCCAAACGACCAAAAGCTGATGATGGGTTGGTCGCTCAAATTGAAAGATCAAAAGATATTTTTACCGCTCTCAATATTCCGATTTTTGAATTGCCAGGTTTTGAGGGCGATGACCTGATCGGCACAGTGGTGGAGCAAGCAAAAAAGATTAGTGATTTACAAATCATCGTGGCTTCTGGCGATATGGATACTTTGCAGTTGGTGGATGGCGAACAAGTCTTGGCTTACACTCTAAAAAAAGGCATCAATGATACCGTGGTTTATAACGAGAAGATGGTTAAGGAGCGTTTTGGTTTCGGGCCAGAACTTTTACCTGATTTCAAGGGTCTGCGTGGTGACCCCTCGGATAATATTATTGGTATTGCGGGGATTGGGGAAAAGACGGCCACTGATTTGATTGTGGGTTTTGGTTCGATTGAACAAATTTATAAAAAATTAAAAAAGAGTGAGCAGTCTTTTCTCGATGCGGGGATCAAGGCGCGCATTGTCGGTCTACTAAAAGAAGGGGAGGAGGAAGCGATTTTCTCTAAAACTTTAGCGACCATCAAGCGCGATGTGCCCGTCAAATTTATTTTACCTGATCAGGTTTGGCTAGAGACCATCGATCAGACCAAGGCAGAAAAGATTTTTATGGATTTGGAATTTAAATCATTGTTGGCTCGCCTGAAAGGTCTTTTAAATAATCAGGCGACTAGTAATGAAGTCGAGACGACTTCGTCGTCAGTAGATGAACCAGTGATTGATTCGTTGGATGTTAAAAAAACTGGTTTAGCTTTGTGGTTGCTAGATTCTGATTTGACCAACGCCAGTCTCGATGAGATTTATGCTTTTGCTGAAACGAGAGATTTTGCCGTGGCTCAAGAAAAAATTTTTGCTCGGCTTCACGATCAGGGTTTAGAAAAAGTCTATGAACAGATCGAGTTGCCACTTCTACCGATTATCGAAGCGATGCAAACCCGAGGCATCTTGGTAGATAAAAATTTTTTAGCTGACTTGTCTGTTCGTTATCACAAAGAGCAGGATAAAATTAGTCAGAAAATTTTTGCTTTGGTGGGACATGAATTTAATCTCAATTCTCCTAAACAACTCGGCGAGGTTTTATTTACGGAATTAAAAATTTCACTCAAGGGAATGAAAAAAACGGCGGGGGGAGCTTTATCAACTCGCGAGTCGGAATTACAAAAAATCGCTGAAGCTCATCCGGTCATTCCGCTCATTCTCGATTATCGCGAATTGCAAAAATTACTTTCCACCTATATCGATAATCTGCCGACCATGCTCGATGGCGAAGATCGTTTACATACCACTCTCAATCAAGCGGGGACGACTACTGGTCGGATGTCGTCCAATAATCCTAATTTGCAAAATATCCCCGCCAAAGGAGAACTCGGTCCAGAGATTCGCAAAGCTTTCGTGGCTAGCCCGGGCTATGAATTTTTGAGTTTTGATTATTCGCAGATTGAAATGCGGGTTCTAGCCCTACTGTCTGGCGATACTGATTTGCAAAATATTTTCGCCAATGGTCAGGATATTCATGCTAGTGTGGCCTCGCGGGTTTTTGGCGTGCCGATGTCTGAAGTGACCAAAGATATGAGACGAAAAGCCAAGGTGATCAACTTCGGCATTATTTATGGCATGGGGGTCAACGCTCTGCGCACTAATCTCGGTGGCACTCGTGAGGAGGCTCAGCATTTTTATGATCAATATTTTATTACCTTTCCGACCATTAAAGCTTATTTTGATGGAGTGGTCAGCAAGGCAGGCCAGACTGGCTATACCGAGACTTGGTTTGGTCGTCGGCGTTATTTCCCCGGCCTTCACTCTAAGTTGCCTTTTGTTCGGGCTCAAGCCGAGCGCATGGCGATGAACGCTCCTCTTCAGGGGACGGCTGCTGATATTATCAAACGGGCTATGGTTGAGGTGGTAGATAGCCTAAAGAAAAAGTACCTAGAGTCAGAGCTCTATCTCCTTCTTCAGATCCACGATGAGTTATTATTTGAAGTCAAAGAGGGTAAAACAAAGGAAGTTTCTAGTGTTTTGATTTCTGCTATGGAAGAGATAGATGGCCTCCCTATGAGATTTTTAGTGGAGGGTAAAAAGGGGGAGAGTTGGGGGAAAATGACGGCTTTTTAAGCCTAAAGTTGTCCACATTTGGAAAAAACTTGCATTTTAGCCCTAAAAACGATAATATTAAGCCACAACTTTCGTTGGAAAGGTCGATCTCAAAAAACCTATAGGTAAAAAAACAAATGAAGAATTATATCATCGTTGCCATTGTGATCATTTTGATCATCGCCGGCGTCGTCTGGTACTCCAACAAAGGTACCGTGGCTCCTGTTGACAATATGGCCACCACAACCGCTCCAGCCGTTGAAGGTACTATTGATACCACTGCTGTTGATGCAACGACTACTACTGCTCAATAATATCTCTGATGTTAAAGAAGCAAAACAAAAGACTCTGCTAGCAGGGTCTTTTGTTTTGCTGGTTTATAAGATTAGTTTATACTTATGGTTATATGATCACTCTTTCTACTTTTGCTATGGCAATTCGCTTGGTTGCCGCTTTATTGTTAGGTGGGTTGCTTGGTGTTGAAAGAACGATGGCTGGAAAGATGGCTGGTTTGCGAACCTATGCTTTAGTGTCGATGGGCTCAGCCCTGTTTGTCATTATTGCTCAGCAGGTGACAGCCTTGTCGGTTTTTAATGGCAATGCCGATCCTTTGCGGGTGGCTTCTCAGGTGCTGGTGGGCATTGGCTTTATTGGGGCCGGTTTGGTGATGGTCAAAGATTCCAAGCTGACGGGTCTGACAACGGCGGCCGGTTTGTGGCTGGCGGCTGGTGTTGGTTTGGCTTGCGGCTACGGCCTGATTAGTTTGGCGATTATTTCTACTATGCTCGGCCTGCTAGTTTTGGTTTCCTGGTTTTTGGAAAAGCCTCTCTTGAAGAATGATATTGACGACACCTATGAACCCACCGGATCTAAATAATCCTAAAACTGTCGCTCTGTTGAAAATCAAGCAGGCGCTCCTCGACGCCGAGGAAGCGCCGCTTTTTAAATATCGAAAAGATAATAATTATTGGCCGGTGATCGGCGAGGGGAGTCATGAAGCCAAGATCATGTTTGTCGGCGAAGCTCCCGGAAAAAATGAAGCCAAGACTGGTCGGCCTTTTTGTGGAGCGGCGGGAAAAATTCTCGATGAGCTCTTGGCGGGGATCGGTCTTAAACGCGAAGATATTTATATTACTAATATTGTCAAAGATCGTCCGCCAGAAAATCGTGATCCACTGCCGGAAGAAATCGCTTACTACGCCCCACTACTAGATCAACAGATTGAAATTCTTCAGCCACGCGTCATTGCCACTCTCGGTCGGTTTTCAATGAGCTATTTGTTGACGAAATATTTTTTGCCCGCCAGCACTATTACTGAGATGCACGGACGAGTAATCGAGACCGAGGAAAAATATGGGCCAGTGACGATCGTCCCGCTCTATCATCCGGCAGCGGCTATTTATAATCAACACCTGAAAGATACCTTGAAAAAAGATTTTGCAGTTCTAGCTAGGTTTAAGTAGAATAGGGCCATGAAGCTAATCTCCTGGAATGTGAACGGTATTAGGGCCTGTGTCAAAAACGGCTTTGTGAGCTTTTTGGTTAAGGAAAAACCGGATTTGTTGGGCTTGCAGGAAATAAAAATTAGTGACGAAGCGCGCCTCAAAGAGACTTTTGACTTTCAAAATTATGAGGAATTTTGGTACCCAGCTGAGCGACCAGGGTATAGTGGGACAGCGATTTTAGCTAAAAATAAAGTGGTGGTGAAAAATGGTTTAAGCATCAAAGAACTAGATACTGAGGGACGAGTGCAGACGGTTGAGCTAAAAGATTTTTATCTGGTCAATGTTTATTTTCCCAATGCCAATCATGAGCTATCGCGCTTAGATTTTAAAATTAAATTCAATCAGGCCCTTTTAAAATATCTGAAAAAGTTAGAGACTAAAAAACCAGTAGTAGTTTGTGGGGATTTTAATGTGGCCCATCGGGAGATCGACCTGGCTCGACCGAAAGAAAACGAAGGCAATGCTGGTTTTACAGTGGAGGAGCGGGCCTGGGCCGACGAGCTCGAGCGGGCCGGTTTCGTTGATACTTTTCGTCATTTACATCCCACTAAACAAGAGTACTCTTGGTGGAGCTATCGAATGATGGCTCGGGATCGGGATGTCGGCTGGCGGATTGATAGCTTTTGGGTTAGTCAAAAATTGGTGCCAAAAATAAAAAAAGCTTGGATTTTAGGTGAAGTGTTTGGTTCTGACCATGCACCGGTGGGATTAGAAATTGACTTGTCCTCCTAACTTTTTAGTTGCGAATTATGCAATATGTTTATATTTTAAAAAGTGACGAAGATGATGAACTATATATTGGGTGCACTAAAGATTTAAAGAAGCGTGTCGAATTGCATAATTCAAAAAAAGTGCCATCTACTGAGAAACGTGGTAGGTTAAAGTTGATATATTATGAAGCTTTCATTAGTAAAGATGATGTTTTTGCCAGAGAAAGATTTTTTAAAACCGGTTGGGGTCGAACCAATATCAAGAAGTTATTGTTTAACTTTTTTAACAACTAAAAAGTTTGGAGGATAAATGCTCTATCTCATCCACGGTCGTGACACGATCAAAAGTCAAAATAAGTACAACGATCTCATTATCTCTCTGCGTGAGCGTCAGCCGGACAGTGCAGTTTTTTTATTGAACGAAGAAAATTTTAGAGAAGCGCAGTGGCAAGAACTTTTAGTAGGACAGAGTTTGTTTTATCAAAAATATGTTGTCGGTGGTAATCGTCTTTTGGCTAATAAAGAATTTGGACCGATTGTGGCAGAGAATATTGAAGAGCTGGCTAAGTCGCCACATATTTTTATTTTAATTGAAGAAAAGTTAGATTTGAAAATCTTTGAAAAAATTGAGAAAAATGCTGACAAGGTTTTGTTTTTTGATAAGAAGGAGGCCGAGGTGGGGGAGACTTACAATGATTTTGCGGTGGCCGATGCCCTGTGTCGTCGGGATAAGAAAAAATTATGGTTAGAATATATCAAGGCCATAAACGATGGGCGAGAAGCAGATATGATTTTTTGGCAATTGTGGTGGCAGTTGAAGATGTTGTTGGTAGCTAAAATGACCAAGCAGAAAACTCCTAAGACCATCAAGCCTTTTGTTTTTAATAAAGCCATGCGTGGTGCCGGAAACTATACCGAAGAAGAATTAAAAAGTTTGGCCGGGAAAATGGTTCGCTTCTATCATCAAAATTTTCCCGGCAGCGAAGACTTTGCTTTTGGTTTAGAAAAAATAATTTTGGAGATCTAATCTTCATGTTAAAATGAAAACAATGAATTCCCAATCTGGCTTTATGGTTCAGGTGGTGGCTATTGTTTTGGCAGTAGTGGCGATTATTTTGATGGTCTCTTTTGGTTCACCTCTTAATTTTTCCTGGCCCATAAAAAACCAGACAGCTGCCGCTAGTCAATCTTTAGTCGAAGCGACAACTTCAATTAAAATCATCGAAGTAGCTAATCCAGTCGAAACGTCTTGGAAGCAGGTTGAACCCAGTCTAATTAAATTTCCTGGTCGTGATTCTCATGCTACCTATGAATTTAACGGCAAGTTATTTTTGACTGGCGGTTTGGATGCAACCGGGACTGGCCCTGCCAATAATCCAGTTTATGAGAAAGCTAAATATTATAATGATATTTGGTCCTCAGATGACGGTGAAAATTGGACTTTAGTTAAAGCCAAAGCTGATTTTCCACCTCTCCGTTCGATGTCCGTTGTTAATTTCAAGGGTGCTCTATATATGTTTGGTGGTTGGGGGCCGACTGTCGGTTATAAAAATGGGATTTGGAAATCGACTGATGGTATCGTTTGGTCTAGGATCGCTAACACATCTTTCGATGAACGTGAGGGGCAGAAGGTAATAATTTTTAATGACAAGCTATGGCTGATCGGAGGGGTAAATTATTTTACTAAAAAAACTTTTAATGATGTCTGGTCTTCGTCTGATGGGGTGGCCTGGAGAAAAGAAGTGGCCAATGCTCCATGGCATTCTCGCTGGGATCATGATGTGGCGGTTTTTAATGACCAGATTTGGTTGGTGGGCGGAATGAATTTTAATGGCGTGGGCTATGGCGATGAGTGGAGGTCAGAAGATGGAAAAAAATGGACTCGGGTGACAGAGCTGGCGCCATGGAAAAAACGTCAGGGCCAAGCCCTAGTAGTTTTCAAGGATCTGATGTGGTTGATTGGTGGTATTGATGCCAAGACTAGCGAGGGGATAGGCGATACTTGGTTTACAAAAAATGGGGTTGATTGGCAGAAGACAGAAATAGATGGCGGTTGGTCGGGTCGGGAGGATCACGAAGTTAATGTTTTCAAAGATAAGATCGTTATTACTGGTGGAATGAATGGTAATTTTGAGTGGCTGAATGATGTTTGGGTGGCCACTGTCCCGGTGGAGAAGGTGGAGGTGAAAGTCGATGAAATGGTCTCTAGGTGATTTTTCTTTACTTTTTTGCTCAAATTGGTATTATTTGCTTGCTTTTTTAGATATTTAGAGAAGTTGTTGCCCCGTTAGCTCAGCTGGTAGAGCAGTTGCCTTTTAAGCAAACGGTCGTAGGTTCGATTCCTACACGGGGCACAAAATAAAATAACCGACCTGTGAGCGGTTTTTATTTTGTGCCTAATTGAATTCTAAGTTAGGATGTTTTTATGGCTAAAAAAGACCTATCGCTAATTCTCCATAATATCCGCAGTTCTCACAATGTGGGGGCGATTTTTCGTACGGCTGATGGGGCAGGGGTGAGTAAAATTTACCTGACTGGTTATACCCCGAAACCGATTGACCAATTTGGCCGACCAGATAAAGCTCTGGCGAAGACTGCTCTCGGTGCCGAGAAGACTATAGCCTGGCAATATCTGGCTTCCGCCTCAACTTTGATCAATAAACTTAAGAAATCAGGTACAGAAATTATCGCCTTAGAACAAGCGCCTGATTCGGTAGATTTCCGGCGGGCTAAAATCAAATGGCCGGCCGCCCTCTTGTTGGGCGAGGAGGTGGAGGGGGTTAATAAAGCGCTACTAAAAAAAAGTGATCAGATTATTGAAATCCCGATGCGAGGGCAAAAAGAATCACTCAACGTTTCGGTGGCCACCGGTATTGCAGTTTATGAAATTTTGAAGTAATTTAGATAAGGTTTTTCTGAATATTTTTTAAAAATTTGATGAGCCAAGTGTTTTTTAGGGGGAAAGGATTTTCTAAGTTCACCCTATGGAATAGCAAAGCGAAATTTGTCAAAAAAACTTACTTAATTTCAAAATGGCTGGGCTTGGGTCTGGGTTTTGAAATTAAGAAAGTTTTTGAACAAATTTATTCCATGGGGCAGGAAAAATCCGTACCCTAAAAAATAGCTTGGAGAAGAAATGTAAAAAATGTTTAGAAAAACTGTTTACTAATTTATTTATAAAACTATGGAAGAAACTGGTTTGACTAAAATTACGCTCCTGTCGATCATCACCATTTTGATTGTTGGCTCTTTGATTGGGGGAAGTATTTATTTGAAAAAAGGTGAGGGGAGCGATATGGCCACTAGTTCACTGGCCATGGTTGGGGCAATTAATAATCAAGCTAGTTCTACTAATCAACAAACAACTATGCCAGAAATAACTATTGATAAAAATAAAAATTACAGCGTTGTGCTTCATACCACTGAAGGTGATATTGCTATCGAGCTTGCGGCTCAGGCGACCCCAGTTACTGTTAATAATTTTGTGACTTTAGCTAAAAAAGATTTTTATAACGGCACGATTTTCCATCGGGTGATCAAGGGCTTTATGATCCAGGGTGGTGATCCGACAGGTACGGGTATGGGTGGTCCTGGTTATAAATTTAACGATGAACCGTTTGCTGGTGAATATACTCGCGGGACAGTGGCCATGGCCAACGCTGGTCCCAATACCAACGGTTCCCAATTCTTTATCATGCACGCGGATGTCCCACTACCAAAGGCTTATGTGATTTTTGGTAAGGTGATATCCGGGATGGAAACGGTGGATAAAATTGCGACCGCTCCCGTTAAGGCTGGTGGTGAGAATTCCTCTCCCATTAATCCAGTTAAGGTGACCTCTGTAGAGGTGATAGAGAAGTAGTAAAAGTAGTAGAGTAGTAAGCAAAAACCCCTGATTTGTGCGAAGTCGGACTTCGCACAAATCAGGGGTTTTATTGTAAAAAAGGAACGCCATCACTGGAGGTGATGGCGTTAGACGAAAGAGAATGGAAAAGGGACCCCGCTCGTAGAGCCTTTGGGTAGGTGGCTAGCAAGAGACCTTATCACCCTCCGCAATCATCTGGCCGGATGATTGTTTCAAGCAATTTGGCTTTCTACCTAGCGTCCTTTACGCGCCCTTCCATACTGAGCGATCAACTCAGTTAATATCTACTGGATGAAGTGGCGTACCATGATTAACCAGCATAACCATGCAGTCTTTACGATTCCGACTGCCGGCGCTTTTCCAGTCCTCTTTCAATTCCACTGACATTTCTAGCAGATTTGATTGTTTTTGGCAATGAAAAAGGCCATCGCAGAGAGAATCGCCTTTTTCGCTCGCCACTACTGGGTTGTGACCTTTCTCGTCTATGGGCAGACTTGCGATGGCCTGTGACGACAATGTATCAAGATAGATTATTTTTGGCAATGGCTACAGAAATGAGCCCTAACAGTTTTTATTTCATAAAACTGAAAGGGTAAATTCCTCAACTTTGGCATATTACTTTTGACAATTTGCGCAGTATTGGGTACCCCTACCGAGAAGTCTGATTTTTTGAATTGGTCGTTTGCAGACTTTGCAGGGTTGGCCAGCTCGGCCATAGACCTGGAGATGGGGGACGAAGCCACCCTGACTGCCATCGCTTCTGACGTAGTTGCGACTAGAGGTGCCGTGTTTACTGATGGAATGTTTGAGGACGGCGATAATCGCTTGGTGTAATTTTTTAGATTCAGGGCCGGTTATTTTGCCAGCGAGTCGGGTAGGTAAAATCTTGGCAATAAAACAACTTTCGTCAGCGTAGATATTGCCAATACCGGCGATGAGTTTTTGGTCGAGGAGAATTTGTTTGATTGGGCGACGTGGATATGTGGAGAGAAGTGATTGAAAATATTTTAAAGAAAAATCTTTAGTCAGTGGTTCGGGCCCATGTTCGGCAAAAAGTTTGGCTACAGTGGCATCATCGAGTAATTTAACCCAGCCGAATTTGCGCATGTCATTAAAGAAAAGTTTGGAGCCATCAGAGAAATCAAAAATCAGGCGGGTGAATTTGTTGGGTAAATTATCTAGTCCGCCAGGTTGAGGATGTCCACCAGAAATTATTTTTCCAGTTTTTGGTTGAAAAATCAGTTGCCCCGTCATTTTGAGATGAACGAGTAGGTCGAGCGGACCAGTCAATTTTATTCGAATCATTTTGGCGCGACGTTCAATGTCGGTAATTTTTGTATCGCTAATTTTTTTCTGGAAATCAGTAGGGGAAAGGGGAGCCACAGTTTTAGCCCATAGAATAGTGGCTTTGGTATTTTTTTTACCAACGATAACTTTGTTTAAGTCTTGTCTAATTGTCTCGACTTCGGGTAATTCGGGCATAATTAGCTTTTAGGTTATAGCTATCAGCTTTCAGAAAAAAAGCAACACTCGAAAAGCTAAAAGCTACCAGCTAAAAGCTTCCTAAGCTCTTCCCTCACCACTGTCGCATCGTCCCACTCCTGTCGGCTGCCATTTGGCCCCATGATATAAGGGTCAGTGCCTTTGCCGGTGATAATTACCGCCGAGCCTGGGGTAGCGAGACTGAGGGCCTTGGCAATAGCTTCGCGTCGATCGAAAATTTCTAAATGGTCTTTGGTTATACCCTTGGCGACATCACAGATAATATGATGAGGGTCTTCGTCGTAAGGGTCTTCGTTGGTGAGGATGATTACGTCGCAGTATTTGTCAGCTACTTGGCCCATTTGCGGTCGCTTCCATTGATCTCGGCCACCGCCACAGGAACCGAGGATACAAATTTTATGTTTAACGCCCAGGGCTTCATAGGCTTGGGCGAGGGAATCGGCGGTGTGGGCGTAGTCAACAATGACTTCGAAATTTTGATGCGGATTGCCTGCCTGCGCAGGCAGGTTTATCGAAACTTTTTCCATCCGGCCCCGAATCTGGTCTAGACTTTCAATGGCTTTTTTAATATCGAGAGCGGATACACCAAAAACTCGAGCCATTTTGGCGGCGCCGAGGATGTTGTAGAGATTAAATTTCCCCGGTAATTTGGTGTTTATTTTTTCGCCATCAATCGTTAAGCGTGATTCGTTCTCAGAGATTTCAAAGGGTTCGGCATCGTGGAGAGTAAAAGAAATTTGCTTGGCTGACGGAGCGCGTTGGAAAAATTTACCCGCTTCAACATCGTCGGCATTGGCGACCAGAGTTTTATTTTTCTTGGAGGATTTTTCTAGCGCGATTGCATATTCCAATTTGGCCTCGAGATATTTTTCAAAGGAACCGTGTGCTTCGATATGTTCAGGGGAGATGTTGGTAAAAATTAAACCATTAAAATCAATGAACTTATGGCGAAAAGTTTTGGCTCCTTCGGAAGTGGTTTCGAGAATAGCAAAGTCACAACCAGCCGCTACTGCTTCCCGTAAAAACTTTTGCATGAACATCCTCCCCGGCATACTCATCTTGTAGAGATTGCGTCTGATCTTGTCGCCAATTTTAAATTGGAGGGTGGAAGTAGTGGCCACTTTGTAGCCGGCAGTTTCTAGAATCTTGGCCAATATTTCAGTGGTGCTAGTTTTACCCTTGGTGCCAGTGATGGCGATAACTTTGATTCTCCTAGAAGGGAAGCGGTAAAGAATCGCTCCGGCGAGGGCGAGTAGATAGTGATAGATGGGCTGGCCGGCGCGGTAAAGTTTTTTAGGAATTAGTTTTTCAATTGAGCGAAGGATTTTTTCCATGATTAATGATTTAAATTTTTAAGAGCAAATTTTATTTTTTCTCCCGTATCAGTGATTTCGGCTGGAATTTTCTTGAGAGTGTCACGAATATCACGTTCGACATAGCCCATAGCTTGGAGGGCGAGGATGGTATCAGTATCCTGGCGAATATCGCTAATCTCGGTGTGACTTTCCAGATGTTCAACTTTATCTTTTAGCTCAAGGACAATTTTTTCGGCGAGTTTGCGACCAATACCAGAAACTTTAATTAGATAGTCAGTGTTGTTCCCGCTAATCGCTTGGATCAAAGTGTTTGGGGTGGCCAGGGTGAGAACAGATAGGGCGCTTTTTGGTCCGACCCCCGAGACACCCAATAAAAGCTCAAAGAAGCCCAGCTCTTCTTTGGTGGCAAAACCATATAAGTCCAAAGCATCTTCACGGACGACGAGGTGTGTTTGCATGACCGCTTCTTGGTTTTTGATCAAATTATGTTTGGTCTCAGGAGTGGTAAAAACCTTATAGCCAACACCGCCGACATCAAAAATGATGAATTTTTCTCCCGAATCACTCAATTTTCCTCGCAATTGTCCAATCATAACCTAATCATACCTTATAAATGTCTTCTGTAAAAACGTCACCCAACCCTTGCTTTTTTGATTAATCTGGGTTATCTTATCGTCATGCCTATAATCAAATCAGCTAAAAAAGCCCTCCGCAGCTCTACTAAAAAGCGCGTCTTCAATGATCGTCGCCGTAAGGCTATGCGCGAAGCTGTCAAAGATATTAAAAAATTAGTTTTGGCCAAGACTCCAGCCGAAGCCCAAAAGAAGCTCAGTGATGCTTACCAAGCCATCGACAAGGCTGCCAAGCGGGGAGTGATCAAGAAAAATGCCGCCAACCGCAAGAAATCTCGATTAGTTAAAATGATTAAGAAAGCCTCTTAAAAACAAAAACAAAAAAACCGCCCTTGGGCGGTTTTTTTTGGTGCTCCTTGCAGGAATCTTCCGCGACTCAAAACTCGCCGTCGCTTGTTTTGGTCGTGTCCGCAGCTCGCGATTCGGCCTGCTGGCCTAATAACGCTCCGCTTTTCGATTCCTAGTGTAAGTAAAATTATTTACTTACTCCGGGAACAAAAAAAACGGCCAAAGCCGTCTTTTTTTTGTGCTCCCGGTAGGAATCGAACCTACATTACAAGCTCCGCAAGCTAGCGTTCTATCCATTAAACTACGGGAGCAATTACGCTCTGTACCCTAACACATTATTTCTAAAAACCAAAATATTCGCTGACCTTATCTATAGCTGTTTCCTTTGGTTTTAATTCTGGTAGAAATTTAGCCAAAGTTCTTTGGACTTCCGCTGGGTCAATTTCATAAAAATAAATATGAATATATGGAAAAATCAGCCGGCCGGAATGGAGAATTAAAACATCAATATCTTTATTGTCTTCTACCCAAAAAGATTTAACTGATTCGTAAGAATAAAAATTATTACCTACTAAAATTCCTTTATCAGAAATTTCTATTTCTGGCCAATTGGGTTCGCGTTTTTCTAGAGTAATAATTGAATAGGCTCCAAGTAAAACAATCAGTGCAAAAAGAAAATTTTTAAAAATAATAGCCAGAATTATTACAATAAAAGCCAAAATGCCTACCATCCAAGACCAGTCTGGGTGACGTTTCGTCTGGTTATATTCGGGCGCTTGCCAACGGAGAAATATTTGTTTTTTAGGATTAGCCGGCATTGCTATGATTATATCAGTTTGTGGTTTAGCCCCCAAATTAATTTATGCACTTCTTATGCACCCTTTTGCTTTTTGACAGCTTGTTGACCTAATAAAAGAGAGTACCATCGTTAGTAATTAATGACCTCGAGGCCTATGGAGTTCGACACAGACAAAAATCTAGTCGAAAAAGCCAAGGCTGACCGCAAAGCCTTTGCTTTGCTTTACCAAAAATATTCAGAGAAAATTTTTAATTATTTTTGGTATCGTCTTAATCACGACACCGAGGTAGCTCAAGATTTAATGCAAGATGTTTTTTTGCGTGCCTTTAATAGCCTACATGCTTTTAAGGAAGAGAGTTATTCTTATCTAACTTATTTATTAAAAATTTCTCATAATCTTTTAGTAGACTATTATAAAAAACCCAAAAATGTTTCTCTAGAGAGTTTGGAGGTTGATATACCAGAAGATGTTCCAGAGGAGGTGATTTTACACCTGGAAGATGAACAGAAAGAAAAGGCTAAAAGTCTGTGGCGAGATGTTCAGAACTTGCCACTACACGATAGAGATGTTCTGCTTTTGCATTATCGAAAGAATCTTAAGATATCTGAGATTGCTAAAATTAAGGGTCGATCAGAAAATGCTATAAAGTTAGCCCTTTCTCGAGCCAGAAAAAAATTAAAAGTTTTGCACGATTTAGAGAATCTACCTCATTTTGGTAATAAAAAACTAAGCCCGACAAAGAGAAAATTTATTTTTTGAACAGTTATGACACCTTTGTTTTTCTTGTTCGTTATAGAGGTTGTCAGGAGTGATGGCGCTCCACTACAACTAAATAGCTTTGCGCAGACTTTGGCTTACTATATGTAGCAAAAGTAATATGGATAGATGGGTATCTATCTTGCCCAGGGGCAACAAAGATCAGTCGCTTCTGGTGGTGTGGGGGCCACATAAGGCATGGGGGGTATGTTCCTTTCACCAAAAAAGCGCCCTGAAGAGGGGCGCTTTTTGGACGGTGTTTTTTTAAAATTTATTCTGTTCTTCCTTGCCCTTTTTTAGACCCAATATTTCTCCTAGGGGGTAGAGATGAGAGCTAATTGTTTCGCCAATAGCTAATTCTTTAAAATAGAGAAGGGGGTTTTCTTTGGTAGGATATTTATCGGAGAGAACCTCTTTGATTGATGGGAGGATTAAAGAAACAAAAACCGATCTAACTATCGCCGATAAAATAAAAGCCAAAAAAAGGATATTGAAGCTTTTAAAATCAATATATTTTACGATCAATCCTCCCAGTCCAGCCCCAAGAAAAACCCCGAGACCACTGAGAACATTTTGGTAGGCAACACAGATAGCTCGGCGTTCTGGGGTGACCGAATCGTAGATAAAATTGCTGGCAGCCAGAGAGAAAGCGGCCCACCCAACACCGGTGACTAATTGTGGAACAAAAATTAAGTAAAAGGGGTTGGCAGAAAATAGCCAGAGAACTGAGGCTGGGATGATGATGAGACTGCCAATTTTTAATAATTCGCGATTACCGTAGCGATCGGCAAACTTACCCCACATCGGCATAAACAGGAGAGTAAATAAACTACCAGAGATGCTAATGATGGTATACCAGATTGGGTTGAGGGCGAGATCGCGCCACATATAAATAGCAAAGAACGGCCCAGAGATATTCATGGCTAGATTGATGGCGGCAACATAGATAGCAAAACGGCCGAAATTATTTGATGGTGCTTTGCGAATAAATTGCCAGAGAGAGAAAAAATAGTTTTCTGGCAAACTCATTTTTTCTTCATGATGTTTACTTAAAAAGAAGGCTGAAAAATAGCGGGCGATACCAGCAATAATAAACAGAGAAATAAAAGCTAGAATCAGCCACTGATTTTCCTTGGCATAAAAAAGTAGGAGGGAAGCGAGGAGGGTGGCAGAAATGTTAACCGCAATATTTATTTTGTTGCGATTAGAAAAATAAGCGCCACGAATATTTTCTGGCACGGCATCGCCGAGGAGAGAAAACCAAGCTGGTCCGCCGAGTGACCCGGCCAGGGCATAAATAATATAGGCTAAAATCAGTAGGGGGATTAAAAGATAACTTTGGCCGTAAAAATAAAACCACCCACCCAGTGAGGCAAAGATGAACCACACGGAAGCGTGCAAAATGACCGAGGTGACGACAATCGACCGGCGAGAAAATTTTTCAATTAGACGACTACCACCGAGCTGAGCAATGGGGCCAATAAGACTGGCGAGGCCAGAGAGGAGGCTGATTTGAAAATTGGAAGCTTTTAGTTCGAGGGCAAAAGGGGTGATATAAGACTCGCCAGCTCCACCGGTGATCGAAGCCGCCATCCCTTCCTTGATTGAAAGTTTTCTGGTGCGAGCGTATTTTTGGTCGAGAGTGAGATTATTTTGTTCAGACATTAGTTTAATCCTAACAGAAAATTGTCAGGGTGATAAATGTTAATTTGTTGATTTTAGGCTGTTTTTTGGCTAGGATGAGGGTTGGTGTGAAAACAGAGGTTAAATCATCCTTTTGTACTTTTAATTCCCAAACTTTTTACTCGGCACACCCTTTTTAGGGTACGGATTTTTCGAAGCTTAAAAAATCCTGAAGTTTTCGCGCCGGTCGCGCTCCAAACCCCCTAAAAAGGGTGAGCCTTCGACAAGTTTTGAAATTAAAATAATGATTGTATGATTTCCAGATAATTTTCACTGGGAGAGATGTCCGAGAGGTTTAAGGAGACGGTCTTGAAAACCGTTAGGCTCGAAAGGGTCTCGTGGGTTCGAATCCCACTCTCTCCGCCAGATTACCAAGTTTGAACAGGAGTATAATAAGGGTTCTTTGGTAAAATGAAGATCATGTCAAAATTATTAACCAAAAAAGAAGCTGTTAAATTTCTTGGTCTCGATGACAAGACTTTTGATAACTACTTCAAAAGTGCGGCTGAATTTCCATGCGTCGATAGAAACGGTGGCAGAGGCCGCTTTTACTTTGAGGAAGACGTGTTGCGAAAATGGAAGGACAATTTGGCATGGAGAACTGTTGATCTAAATAAAGAGGACTATGCCTTGTGTTTAGATTTTGCACTCGCACAACACTTTCGCAACTATGTGCAATCAGATTTTGGTACTGGGCGACAAAGGGAGTTTGGACAAAAAATAACAAATTGGGTCAAAGGACAGCTTGGAGAAGTTGCCGTAAAGAAATTTCTGAAAAGAGAGTTTAATGTAGATGTTGAACTTGATTTTAATATTCGCGATAAAATTGTTTTGCAAGATATTACGGCTGTTAAGGAAAATGGAAAAATGAGAACGCCCAAAATTGGCATTGGTATAAAGTCGTCTAAACCTAAAAGTGCTTTTTTGGTACTCGGAGAAAATGAAATAAAAATAAAAGAACGCAGATCAGATATTTATATCTACTGTCGCCCAGATATTCCCGATGACCATCTTTTAAGACTCACAAAAGAGGAAGTGAATGAAGTTGTAAAAGATAAACCTCATTATTCAAAATATAAAGATTTAATGCCCGACTTTATAAACATACCCTGTGAGGTTGTTGGTTGGTGTCGTTACACTGACTTAAGAGAAACAAAATCAATCCCCGGACAAGAATTTGACGGCGTCCGATTTGTTAAAGAGTCGGGTCTCTTGAGAAAATCGAAGAAAGATTGGGAAGAGCTTATAAGGCAACTGTAGCTCCAGCTTCTACTTTATCGAACAGGCTCGCTATCTCTTGTGCGTTGGCTTCTCCATTGGTTATTTTTGAGTCAACAAACTCATAAGGTATTCCTGCAAAAGTTTTTAGCACGGCAGAAATGACTGCCTGTGCTCCAACAGGGGGTACAGCCATTCCGATTTGTTTTCTTGCGCTTTCCTTTGAGCCCTCAAATATAAAGTTGTCGGGAAAAGATTGTAGTCGTGCTCTTTCTCGGTTTGTAAGAGCGCGATGTTCTGACCAGTGGTAAACATGCGTTCCACCCCCTCCGCTTCCGGTGATCGTATAGGAGGGTTTTTTAGGGTCTAATCTTTTATAAATCTGGCTCATGCGAGCACCTTTCACATTCAATCTTAAATGCTGTGGAATTCCCTCGTACCAAGCATTTTCTCCCGCAGGGATATGTTTTAGTCGCTCAACAACGCCCGCAGATTGCTTGGTAAGTTCGTGATTTTGTGCGCCATCTGGTATTCGTGGGTTTTCTATTGCTTCGCGCGCACTTACATAATTATATTTTGTAGTTGGGGCAGGAACTCTAAACTTCAAGCCTAAATCTTTTCTTATACCGATGATAACAATTCGGTGTCTTTGTTGTGGTACTCCATATTCTTCAAACTTATACAAGTGAGGGGTGAGAATATATCCCTTACCTGCCTCGCCCAAGTCTTTCAAAATTTGTTTAAAAGCGTTTCCACCATTTGCACTCTGTAAACCGCTAACATTTTCTGCAATGAACCATTTTGGATTATGTGTATTTATAGCCCTGACCCCATGAGAGTAGAGGGGGCCAAATTTTCCATCAAATCCTTTTTGTTCCCCAACAACACTAAAGTCATTACAAGGGAATCCGAAAGCAAGCACATCAAATTTTGGTACCTTTTTAAAGTCTACTTCTTGAACAGGGGCACAAACGACATTTTCCTCGCTTCCATTATGAATATTACGAGCATATGTTTTGCAGGTATCGACGTCGTAATCATTTGCCCAAACAGGTTCAATACCATAGGTAGTGTCTTTGTTTTCAGCAAAGGATCCGATTGCACCGAGAGCAAGCCCACCGGGACCGGAAAATAGTTCTGCTAACTTAAATTTTATTTCTTTTTTTTTCATAAAATCTATAATTCTATTTTAGCATGTTATTGCCCGATGTTCTTTATAATCTCAACAACCTTGCCACTAATTTTAAAATCATCGTTTTCGTGAATGAAGATTGGTGAGTATTCCCGTGTTGATTCTGATAAAAGAGCAATTCTAGAATGGTTTTTATCTAAACGATATTTTTTTATATTAGCCATACCATCAATAACCGATACAATATAATCGCCATCACGTGGTGATGTATTTTCGCTATCTACAATAACAAAATCTCCACTCTCTACATTTTTGCCACCAATGTTTGCTTTATTAAGGGAGTTTCCCTCCGCTCTTAAAGCAAAAACACTTTTTTTGTTTGGAGCAAGTCGTTTGGATATTTTTAAGTATCCCTCAATATTTTTATCAGCGTAAATGGTCGCCGGGCCACAATTAGCGGCACCGACTATTGGAATTGAAACAAAAATATCTCCAGCCTTTGCTTTGTTGCTAATTCTGCTAATTTTTTTATTTTTTCTATCAATCAAAATAAAACCCTTTCGTTCCAGTTGGGAAAGGTGGTGTTTAACTTTTTGGGGGAGTTTTTCTCCTATCAATTCGCCGACTTGGCGTAGCGTAAGACCACCCACATTTTTATCATCGATCACTTTGAGTAGTTTTTCTTGTATTGTGTGCATATTGGTATTATAGTGCAGGTGTCAAAGATATGCAAAAAGTTATCCACAAGCAATTAACATATGACAGAGTTGACAGTAAGGGCTGGTGCCGCTTAAAATAGAGGTATCCTGATGGTCTCAAACCATTGAAGTCGACAGGAAAGAAACTATTATCAATTAAAGCAGTCGATCTGAACAATTATGAGAAAAGTAATATACGTTCTCTCTCATGGTACAAAATGGAAAGTGAAGTGTGATCACTGTGATTCTGAAGTAAAAGATACACAAGTTGAAGCAATCAAAGTTGCCAAGCGACATGTAGCAGGATTGCCAGCGGGCACACTCTCTCAGATTCTGATACAACGAGATAATGGTCAGTTTAGGGCAGAGTGGACTTACGGAGAGGATCCGTTTCCACCCGAAGGATAAAATTATGGCAAAACCAAAATATATAGCAAAGTCTGGTCAGCCTTGGACTCCAGTTGAAGTAAAACAGTTGAAAAGCATGGGGGGCTGGGTGCCAACTCGTGTTATTGGCTTGAAACTTCAGAGACCAGTCGCAGGAATACAGGCAAAAGCTCAAGAAATCGGTATGAGTTTGAAGCCGGTAAATAAATCGCCGCGCTCAAAACTTAAATAGGTCAACCTGAGCAAAAGGAACTGGCTTATAACGCGCCTGATAGGTAGAGAAGATCAGCTTCCAGTAAATCAGCTCGGCTAACCAATGATGGCGGTAGAAAGGTTACACCTAGCTCACCAAAACCACTCACTCGAGTGGTTTTGGTTTATATCGAATAATCTATTGCATTTTTACCTTTGTCGGACTTTGGCTTCGGTGTCTCAAACCATTCAGGATGAACTTTGAATATACGCCTTAATTCCTGTATACTTTTATCAATATCCTCGAATTTGAGCCATTTTCTAGGTTCAAAGTTCCAGGCATCATCCCCACATGCGTTATCTCGGAATTGATTATGGTTCGAAAAAAATAGGTCTCGCCGTCTCGGATGAGAGTGGACGGGTGGCTTTTCCTTTGCAAGTGATTCCTAATACCAAGAAACTTTTGGCTGAAGTGGTGGCTATTTGCCGACAGGAAAATATTGCTAAAATTATTTGTGGCTTGTCGCTAGATTTTTCTGGCCAAGATAATCCGATCGCCAAGGAGGCTAAAGATTTCTGTAATCAATTAATATCGGAAATTAACCTACCGCTAGAATTTGAAAATGAATTTCTGACCAGTGTTTTTGCTGGCCAAATCTCTCCTCAAAACAAAGAAATTGATGCTCGGGCCGCCGCCCTGATACTCCAGCGCTTTTTGGACCGCACTAAAAATAATTCTTAACATCGGAGCCTATCCTTGGTGTGCTGATTGGTTTATAATTAACCCTATCTAAGTAAGGTTTAAAATTTTTTGAATATAAAAATTTTAAACCTAGATTTGACCAATATTAGCCGTATCTTGGTTAAATCAAAAAAAGACTGATAATCGGAGGTAATTTTATTAACAATAATGTCAAATCTACTTAATAGGGTAAAATGAAAGCTAATCGTTTTTTTAATATGTTTCCCGTGCCGAAATTTCTGCAAATGGCGGCAGCGGGGATTGATATTTCTGATCGGTCTTTGAAATTTTTTCAATTAATTGAGAAAAGGGGACAACTAATCGATGGTTGGCATGAAGAAGTTGAATTGCCGGCCGGGATTATTGAAGGTGGTCGGATTATTCAAGCTGATAAATTAAAACCAATCATCAACAGCCTGTCTAAGAAATATGGTGTGACCAGGGCTATAGTCTCATTGCCAGAAGATCGCGCCTATACTTTACAATTGAACTTACCCCAGATGAAAAAAAGCCAATTACGAGAGGCCATTGCTTTTCAGCTAGAAGAGTATGTTCCCTTACCATCAAATGAAATTGTTTTTGATTATAAATTGGTAAAAAGTGGTGGGGATAAAAATAGTTTGATTGTGGCGGTGTCGGCTCTGCCTAAGACAATTATCACTGAATATGTAGAAGTTTTTTCTGGCACCAGTATGGTCCCGATTGCTTTTGAGATTGAAGCACAAGCTATGGCCAGATCTCTTTTGTCACGTGATTCTAATGAGCTAGCTTTGATTGTTGACATCGGGCGCGTCCACGTTGGTTTCTTTGTGGCACGACAAGGAGAGGTTTTATATGCCTCAATTGCCAATAACATCGGTGGTGATGATATTAGCGCCATTATTTCTCGACAGTTGAATATTTCTCTTGAAGAAGCGGAAAAACTCAAAAATGAGATTGGCCTCAATCGCTCGGAGGACAATAAAGATTCCTTCTTTGCCGCTATTCCCGTTATCACTTCTATCAAAGATGAGATTAACCAGCGTTGTGAATATTGGCGAAATCGTGAAAAATATAATCCGAGAACCGAAAGAATTGCTCGAATCGTCTTGTGCGGGGGACAATCAACTTTGCCAGGTCTGCTAGACTTTCTCCAATCCTACTTTGATATCCCGGTGGAGCTTGGCAACCCTTGGCAAAACTTTTATCCAGCGGAATTGGGAGTACCAAAGCTGTCGTTAAAGGAATCTCTCCGCTATGCTACCGCCCTGGGTTTGAGTCTGCGTTCATTTGAAGAAATTTTTTAATCTATGATTAATCTTTTACCACTCGAAAATAAAAAAAATATTTGGCGCGATTATCGCAATCGTCGCTCGGTAACAATTGCTCTGGTGGTGATGTTTTTGTTGTTGACGGGGATTATTTTGTTGACCGCTTTTTATTTTTCTTCTTTGTTTGGCTTGCAACCGCGGGCTAGTGTCGTAGTGGAAAAAAATGAAAAAGATCGACCGGCTTATGAACTAAAATTGAAAAATCTAAAAGAAGAACTCGCTCTGCTCTCCGGTCCAAGTAATAATTTTTCAGCTATTAGTGTTTTTGAAAGAATTTCCCAAACCAAAGTGGCGGGTGTCGGAATCGAATCTTTTTCCCAAGAGATAAAGACTACTGGAGAAATAATTTTTAAATTACAGGTCACCGCTGGTTCCAGAAAGATGGCTTCTGATTATATTTCCAAACTCCACAGTGTCGAGGGGGTCAAGGATGTTGTCTATCCTATTTTGACTAGTGACAAAAATCTAACCATTCCTTTGGAAATAATTTTGGCTGATAAGAAAAAATAATCATGTCTAACTCCAAAACAAAAATTTTTTGGTTACTGGCCTCTATCGATGTCTTGTTGTTTGTTGGTTGGATAGTTTTATCTTTTTTGACTTGGCAAAAAGTGTCGGTGGAAACTGCTATTGCTGATTTAAATGATGGCGAATTTAAAATTGAGCTGGCTGAACTCAAACGTTTTCTTACTTCTTCTCAAGGTAAAATTGATACGATCGGGTTGGCAGTAGTTGATTCAGAAAATGTTAATTCTCTAGTTGACCAAATTTTGAATTTGGCGCAGGGGGCTGGGGTGGAGGCGGCGATTGATCGTGCC
Organism: Minisyncoccota bacterium; assembly: GCA_041664425.1. Taxonomy (GTDB): domain Bacteria; phylum Patescibacteriota; class Minisyncoccia; order Phycocordibacterales; family XYD1-FULL-46-19; genus XYB1-FULL-42-16. The sequence continues at coordinate 25,276 of JBAYKU010000003.1, forward strand.
ACCGCCAGCAAGGACAGTTTAGATTTAATTATTTCCGCTAAGGGAAATTTTCGTAACTCCGTCCAATTTTTACGTTTAATGGAAAAATTGCCCTACCGGCTCACTATTAGCAAAGAATCCATGGTCAATCTGGCGGGGACGGGGAGCGACCTTTTAAAAGCTAAAACCGAGCGGGTCTCGAGTCTGTGGCGGTCGGAAATCAATATTAAGATTTTAAGTTATCACCAATAAAATGGACTTCGGCAAAAAAATTAAAAATTGGTTTGGGGGTCTTTTTGATAAGGATCGTTTAAATTTTGCTTATTCTCCTTGGGGAGACTGGCGGATTATTGTAATTGTTTTTTTGTTGGGAGAGGTCTTAATTATTTCTTCGCATTATTTCTTTTACCAGTGGTCGGCAGTAGCAGAAGATCAATCTTCATCCCAGGATGGTTCTCAGACTATTGTTGAGCAAAAAAATAAACTGGACCAAGTCTATTTCTTGTACCAAAATAAACAAAAGGTCTTAGAGGATGCCCAAAAAAATCCGCCGAGTTTGGTTGACCCATCTTTATAAAATTGTGCCCCCGCGAGGAATCGAACCTCGATTAACGGCTTAGAAGTCCGCAGTTTTATCCATTAAACTACAGGGGCTTTTTTGTCCTACCAAAACTTTCTTGTTGCCTATAAGTTTTTTTTCGATGGCAATTTGCACACCTTATCTCGCACTTATTAATCTCATTGGAGACCGATTTCCATGAGTAGTGGCCAGACAACATCTTTGCTACAGTTTTGAATTTACTATTTGGGTCAATATGATCAAATTCTAAAACAATTGGATCATTCTCTCCACAATCGACGCATTTTTTAGACGAGAGAAAATCCAATAGCTTTTCCCTAACTTTAATGCGATGGTTCTTTTGAGCCTGATATAAGTCCTCCTTGTGTTTGTAGGGCATATAGTGGGATTATATCATCAAGTTCTAACCTCAACAACAGGCATTTACCATAATTAATTTATACTATAAGATTAGCATCAAATCAAAGAATTAAGGAAATGAAATCATCGTTTGTTGAAGCTAAAAAAGAATTAAAAAAGCTGGCCAACCCGATTCAGGCGGAAATTCTCCAGCGCTTCTTCAAAACCGGTCGAGGTCAATATGGCGAGGGCGATATTTTTCTGGGAGTGAAAGTGCCACAAACTAGAAAAGTGGCTAAACAATTTCGCGAGCTACCTCTGGCGGAAGTCGAAAAACTGCTACATTCTAAAATTCACGAAGAGCGTTTGCTGGCGCTACTAATTTTGATTCAGAAATTTCAGCTGTCGGGCGAAGGGGAACAGAGAAAAATTTACCGTCTCTATTTAAAAAATCTAAAAGGAACTTGTCGCGTGGGAGCGCAGCGATTTTACGCGATCAACAATTGGGACTTGGTGGATTTGTCAGCACCGCAAATTGTCGGCACTTTTCTGCTTGATAAAAATCGGTCGGAACTTTATCGTTTGGCGCGATCTAAACACCTCTGGAGTAGGCGAGTGGCGATGATCTCAACTTTTGCTTTCATTAAAAAACAGCAATTCGACGACAGTTTAAAACTGGCCGAGATTTTATTGACTGATAAACACGACCTGATTCACAAAGCCGTCGGTTGGATGTTGCGCGAGGTGGGGAAGCGCGACCTAGTGGCCGAAGAAAACTTTTTGAAAAAATATGCCGGCACCATGCCCCGCACTGCCCTCCGCTATGCTATTGAAAAATTCCCACCAGTGAAAAGACAATTTTACCTTAAATATGGCTCAAAATAAGGTTATCTGTACACTATTGACATATATATAAAACGGGTGTATAATATAGGGTAGATCCGCTGGAGTCTAAAACACTGGGTTTTGGGCTAGCTAGCGAAAGAAATTGACAAAGAAAGGGAAAAGACGATGTCTACCAAGAACACGTCGAAAGAATCCGAAGTTGTAATGGCAACAGGAGAGCAGGTTGAGCACATCATGGATATGTGGCGTAGGCGTCTGAATAGCCGCAAACTGACCCTGGCAGAGGCCCAGCACATCATCCAGAACGGCGGTCAGTATTTGCCTATCATGGATAAGGCGGCCGATGTCCTCGTGGATCAGGTGCGGTCGGATACGCAGAACACGATCATCCGTATGGTTCGCAACGTTCAACGCAATCGGTCTGCGGAGCAGGCCATCAATGCTACCGGACGCACGAAGTATGTCGACAGCTCTGTCCTTGCGAGCATGCCGGTCGGTAGTGGCCCCGAGGAAGTGGAACTCGTTTACTTCAAGCTTGGCCGCTATGTTGGCAACGAAGAGCTTGAACGCGAGTACGATGTCCGTGGCCTTCGACCCGATCCTCAAGCACAATCGGCTGACAACGAGGGAGATCCGTCTTTCGCGGACGACCACCCGAATGGTTGTCTCTGGGGTCGCGATGGTCGGGTGGCAAGTTTCGTCGCGTTCGGTCGTTGGTTCGGCGGGCGCGAGGTGAGCGTCGACCGCGTCGACTGCGGCTGGTTCGGCCGCTGGTGGTTCGCCGGTGTTCGCAAGTAATTTTCCCTCAGGCTTAAGTTTCTTTGTGCTTCGGTACTTAGACACTTAGTCCTTACCCCACCCTCTCTGTGAGAGGGTGGGGTAAAATTTTGCATAAAAAAATAAAATGTTAAGATAAAAAAGGTAGTAGGTGAATATCAGTAAGCAATTAAGGTTGCTTGCCACCGAATCCAGTATCCATACATTGAGAATATCTGCGACTACGGTTTCAGATAGGGTGGTGTATGTAGACACTTCACAAAAAATGAAGCTACTTGGTGCGAGATACCAAGGCATTACGATGCCGAATAAGATTCAACCCCGAGAGCAAGGTGAACGGAGCAGTCATCGTATGATGGCAACTCCGAGAGTATTCGAGGGGTGGTGACATAGACGATATCTCGTACAATTTCGTCACGTTCAATCGTTGGAACGACAAGCGCAAGGTGAACGTCAACCGCAACGACAACGACTGGAACGACAACTGGTGGTTCGCCGGTGTTCGCAACTCTCTTCATTTCTCTCCAGCTTTCACTGGAGAGTTTTGTTTTGTAAGCTTTCCATTCCAACCCCCAAGCATTTTACCAATCTCATCTAATTTTAAAGACAGAGCAATATATTTTTTAGTATCTAAAGACTTGGCCTCCCATAGGACCAGCAAAAGGACTTTGAGCGTATCCATTTTTCTGATAGCTAATCGAACATATGGTGCCTTGTCTGCCGGAGACAAAAACGAAGCACTGGCCACGGCCTCTATCGCTTCAATAAACAAAGCGTCAACTCTTAAACCCAAAGAAAATTTTTCAACCTTGGGTAAAGTCTGATGATATTGGTGCCACAAAAGATAAGCTGATTTCAAATACTGCAAAAGTGGTAGTAATTTTGTCGGGGGGGGGGGTACTATTGGTCAAATGAGTGGAATTAAATTTATTCACAAATATGAGGATATCATTTCCCTTGATAATTTACTAGGAGCTTGGCGACAATTTGTTCGAGACAAAAAATCTAAAAAAGATGTTCAAGAATTTGAATTAAACTTGATGAGTAATATCATTTCTCTACATCTCGACCTCAAACACAAAACCTACTCCCACGGTCCCTACCTAGCCTTCAACATCTCTGACCCCAAACCGCGTAATATCCACAAAGCCCTCGTTCGCGACCGTCTGCTCCACCATGCCATCTACCGTGTTCTGCATCATCACTTCAACTCAAAATTCATCTACGACTCGTATTCTTGTCGTTTGGGCAAAGGCACGCACAAGGCAATTAAAAGATTTGAACAAATGGCAAGAAAAGTTTCGTGTAATAACACCAAAACTGGCTGGATTTTAAAATGCGATGTCAGAAAGTTTTTTGCTTCGATTGATCAAACTATACTTCTAAATATTTTAAAAAAACACGAGCCTGACCCAGATATTATCTGGCTCCTCGAGCGGGTAATCAGTAGTTTTTATAGCACCGAATTTGGCAAAGGTTTGCCTTTGGGTAATTTAACCTCGCAACTCTTGGTTAATATCTACATAAATGAATTTGACCAGTTTATGAAGCACCAACTCAAAGCCAAATATTACCTCCGTTATGCTGATGATTTTGTGATTATGGACACAGACAAAAGATGTCTCGAAAAACTTTTGCCTAAAATCAAGGTTTTTCTGCTAGTCCAGCTTAAACTCACGCTTCATCCCGACAAGGTGTATATCAAAACTCTAGCTTCGGGTGTGGATTTTCTCGGCTGGGTGCATTTTCCTCATTATCGAGTGCTGCGGACGGCGACAAGGAGGAGGATGTTTAAGAGAATTAGAGAAACGAGTGGCAAAAAAGAGACCGTGCAATCTTATTTGGGGTTGCTGAAGCATGGTAATGGATATGGATTAAGAGAAAAAATTATAAGCTCGGCTGGTTAATGTAATTTGGAAAAAGTTAGTTTCTGTGGTTATATTAGTCAGATATTTGGGCGGTTAGCTCAGTTGGTAGAGCATTTGATTTACACTCAAAGGGTCACAGGTTCGAGTCCTGTACCGCCCACTTGAAAGACATCCCCATTATTTTTGAAGACTCCGATATTCTGGTCTTAAATAAACCCGCCGGTTTGTCGGTGCATGGTGATGGTTTTAATACTGAACCAACTTTAGCCGATTGGCTTCTCAAAAAATATCCCGCTTTAGCGGAAATAGGCGAGTCAATGAAAGACCAAAAGGGGATTGAAATAAAAAAACCAGGTCTAGTTCATCGTCTCGATCGCGATACCAGTGGAGTTTTGTTGGTGGCTAAAAATCAACCCACCTTTTTATTTCTCAAAGAACAATTTAAAAATCACTTAGCTTCAAAGACTTACCGCGCAATTTTGTCGGGGGAGATGAAGGGGGAAGTGGGGCAGGATCAAACTATTTCTCTGCCGATTGGGCGGAGTAATCGTGATCCGCGCCAGCGAGTGGCCAACATCAAAGCGGCTGGCACTTTGCGGGAGGCGACGACTATCTATCGGGTGCTGAAAACCGCTTCTGGCTATACCTATGTTGAGGCCAACCCAAAAACTGGCCGGACCCACCAGCTCCGGGTCCATTTTAAAGCCCTCAATTATCCCATCCTCTGTGACGCTCTCTATGCCCCTAAGCTCGCTTGTTCGGACATGATGGGGCGTCAGGCTCTCCACGCCTTTTCACTCTCTATTACCCTGCCCAACGGGGAACTGGGCTGTTTTTCCGCGCCCCTACCCTTAGATTTTCAAAAAACCCTTGATAATCTTGGTTTGATGTGATAAGCTAACGCCCGTATGACATCAAGCTTTATTACTTCGCCAATCGATATGGCCAAGCGCCAAAAACTCGGTCTCAAAGCCGGGATGACTGTTCGTGTCTGGCAGAAAATTCAAGAAAAGGGTAAAACTCGCTTGCAGGCCTATGAAGGTCTGATTATTGCTTGTAAACATGGCAAAGAAGCCGGCTCAACTTTCACGGTTCGCCGAGTCGCTTCAGGGGTAGGGATGGAAAAGATTTTTCCACTTTACTCACCAAATATTGATAAGATTGAAATTTTGAAAGAAGCCAAGACCCGTCGTTCCAAACTCTATTTCATTCGCGACAAGGCTGCCCGTGAGATCCGTCGCCGAATGCGCGGTGTGGTTCGCAAAAAGACTGCCAAGGATGATGACGAGCTCGTCGAGCAAGTGATCGAAGGTGTCGCTCTCGAAAATCCAGTGGAGATCGAGGAAGTGGCTGAAACCAAAGAATAATTAAAACAAAAAAACCACCGAGCAGGCTCGGTGGTTTTTTGTTTTTGTTCGGCCAATATACTGGTATATACTATTGCTTGAGGATAAATTTGGAGTTAAAATAGATGGATGGGTAAAAGAGGTCCAAAACCGAAAGGGGTTGTAGATACCAAATGGTCAGCAGACCTGGCCTATGCTATAGGCTTGCTGTCCTCTGATGGATGTCTTTCTTCTGATGGTAGACATATAACTCTAGTTTCAAAAGATGAAGAACAAATAGTGAATTTTCTAAATTGCCTTAAAATTGAACTCAAAATAGGTAAAACTTACAATGGTTCCAAGGATAAGAGAGTCTATTATCGTGTGCAAGTAGGTGATGTATTATTTTACAATTTTTTGTTAGAGCTTGGACTTGCCTCTGCTAAATCAAAAACTATTAGTTCTTTAAAAATTCCTGACAAATACTTTTTTGATTTCTTAAGAGGGTCTTTTGATGGTGACGGTTGTTTTTATTCCTATTGGGATCCGCGCTGGAAATCTAGTTTTATGTTTTACACTAGTTTTATTTCTGCCAGTAAAGAACATATTAATTGGCTGCGAGACGAAATATTTAAGAGATTAAAAATTAAAGGTCATATCACTAAGGCTAAGAAAATGAATATTTATTATCAGCTTAAATATGCTAAAAGTGATTCTTTGAAGGTGCTAAGAAAGATTTATCAGCCAAATAAGGTCGTGGTATGTCTATCTCGAAAAAGATTGAAAATTGACCAAGCTTTAGGCATAATAGGGAACAGTCTATAAAAATGCGCGAGTGGCGAAGTTGGTAGACGCGATACCTTGAGGTGGTATTGGGAGTAATCCCGTGGAGGTTCGAGTCCTCTCTCGCGCACAATGTGTAAAAAAGCCTAAATCAGGCCTTTTTCTGTAAAAGGATGTTGGTTTGCTTTTTTTATATTGTGTGATATAATATGTATTAGATAAGTGGTCTTAAACAGCTGTCGCTAGGCGACCAGGAGGTGTTTAGTGAGAAAGCCTATCTATCTGTACAGGGTTTACCTCCAACTTCTTGCCACTGGCAAGGTGGCTAAGTTTGGGGAGACCATGGCTGTATCGGAAGCCGAAGCAGAGAATCATCTCCGTTTCCGGGAGTACGGCGAGCTCTCGATCGAGCGACTGGAATCGGAGAAGGGTCTCCGGCTGGTCGCAGCCAGGGTTGGTACGACCAAGGCGATGAAGCTGGCCCAGTTGACTGGCGAGTTACCTCCGGCCCCCAAGGTCCGTCAGCACCGCCAAGCGCCGGCCCAGCAGTTTTTTGCTGGCACCGGGTTCGGTCTTGCCGAACCACCGACTCGTCCTCATCGAGTCCGTCGCCATGACTAAGCGGCGACTCCCTTGCAAGAGCGTAGGCAGAAACAGATCACTCGATTCTGTTCCGGCCCACGCTCTTTATTTTTTGCCAAAATTGTGATAAAACAAACCTATGCTTTATACGACCAATGGTGATGATGGTAAGACAGGCCTTTTTGGTTGTGATCAACGGATTTCTAAAAGTTCCGCGATTGCCGAAGCTTTGGGCTGTCTCGATGAAATCAATTCGCTTTTAGGTTGGTGTAAAGTAAAAGCTGGCGATAAGTCTTTCAAGGTTGGCACAGTGGGGATTGCCGCTATGATTGATGAAGTTCAACAAGATCTTTTTATCATTCAGGCCCAATTAGCCGGTGCTCCAAAGGTTTTGCCAGTAGAGAGAATAAAAGTCATGGAGAGTTTGATTGGTGAGATTGAAAAAATTCTACCACCGATTAAAACTTTTTTTGTGGCTGGTGGTACCGAGTTGGCGGCTATCTTTGATCACGCTCGCACGGTGGCTCGACGGGCTGAGAGGCGAGTGATTGCCGCTCATGAAGAAGGCCTAGTTAAAATTTCTCAAGAAAGTTTAGCTTTGCTCAATCGTCTATCGTCCCTACTCTATGCTTTGGCTCGTTTAGCCAATCATGATAGTGGGGTGAATGAAGAAGCTCCGAGGTATTAACCCGCTTAAGTTTTTGAATTAGAATCCGCCATGGGGCGGATATTTTTATAAAACATTGGGAATTGTACCGAGTTTGATTATCCACAGTAGATGGTGTTTACTTGCAGGATATTTGGCAGTATTATTAAATATATGCCAATAGTCAGTTGTGAAATTTGTTCAAAAGAATTTTATTCTAAACCGTCTTGGATAGAAAGGGGGAAGGGGAAGTTTTGTTCGAGAGTTTGTTCCTCCTTGGCAAAGAGAAACGGAAAAGATATTAAATGTTTTTCTTGCGGTAAGGGAGCTTATAAACCGTTAAAAGATTTAAATAATTCAAAGAGTAAAAATTATTTTTGTAGTAAAAAGTGCAGCCTGTCTTGGAATAATTCCTTACATTTTGGAGATAATAGTGTTAATTGGAAAGGGGGAAGATTTTCTTATAAAAAAATTATTGAACGAAATGGATTGCCTCAAGTTTGTGTCTTGTGTGGAAAAAATAATACAAAAATTCTCTCAGTTCACCATCTCGACCAAAACAGAAGCAATAATGATATAAAAAATTTAGTTTGGCTTTGTCAAAACTGTCATTTTTTGGTTCATCACTATTCAGAAGAAAAACAAAATCTATTTAGTAAGTATGCCAATCAATAAAAAGTGCGAAATGTGCCATCAAGTATTTCACCCCAAACCAGCCAATGTTAAAAAGGGCTGGGGTAAATTTTGTTCGGCTAAATGCCAATACCAATCTTTTAAAAAGGGGGTTGTTAAAAAATGCTTTGTTTGTCATAAGGAAGTCTATTTAACTCCCAGTCGTTTTAAAAATTCAAAAAGTGGTAGGTTTTTTTGTGGCAAATCATGCCAGACCAAATGGCGTAATCAGGAATTTAGTGGTGATAAAAGCAAATTATGGAAAAATGGCCGCTCGACTTATCGTGATGTGATGTTAAAAAGTTCTACCAGTCGGAAGTGTAGACTCTGTGATGAAAAGGATTTTAGAGTGTTGGCGGTCCATCATGTGGACCAAAACCGAAAAAATTACAGGCTTGAAAATCTAGTTTGGCTGTGCCATAATTGCCATCACCTTGTCCATTCTGATAGTATGGAAAGGTTGAGTTTAAGCGAGATTTTGGAGATTGCAAGATAAATATGATGGCGGTCATCGTCCAGTGGTTAGGACTTTGCTCTGTGGCAGCAAAAACGTGAGTTCGAATCTCACTGATCGCCCACCTAAATTTTCTCAAGGCCATTATTTTAGAGTGACTTTTGACGAGTATCTTGTTAAAATTCAGTTATGAAAATGAAATCTGATTGGCTCAAACTGATTACGGCGATTGTCGTTGTCCAGCTAGCTGGTTTTATTGGTTCGATTTATACTACCCCGTCGATTGATAGTTGGTTTAATCTTTTACAAAAACCCCTACTATCTCCGCCTAATTGGGTTTTTGCGCCAGTTTGGACCATCCTATTTCTCTTGATGGGAATTTCTGCTTGGTTGATTTGGAAGCGGGGATTGGGGAAAAAGGAACGCTTAGCTTTGAGTGTTTTCTTGTTTCAACTAGTTTTGAACGTTTGGTGGTCAATTATTTTCTTTGGTTGGCACAATCTCGGTTTGGCTGTTTTAGAAATAATTGCTCTCTGGTTGTCGATTGTTTGGACCATTAGAGTTTTTAATCGCTTGTCACCTCTAGCCGCTCGACTACTATGGCCGTATCTGATCTGGGTTTCTTTTGCTTCATACTTAACCATCGCTTTTTGGTGGTTAAATTAGAAAATTAATAATTAATAAAATAAAATAAAAAATATGAGTGGCTACGTAGATAATATTGAGAAAAAAAGTCAGTACAATGATAATTTTCGAGAAGTCCTTTTTACTTCTGGCAAAATGCAGTTAGTCGTTATGAAATTAAATGCGGGCGAAGATATTGGTGAAGAGGTCCATGATAAAGTTGATCAATTTATCCGTGTTGAATCTGGTGAGGGCATGGCTGTCCTCGATGGAGAGGAAACCAAGATTTATGATGGTTTCGCGGTGGTGATTCCAGCTGGTACCAAGCATAACATCATCAACCAGGGTGTGGATGCAATGAAGCTCTATACTATCTATACTCCACCACAGCACCGCGAACGTACTGTTCACGCGACTAAGGCTGATGCTATCGCTGATGAGGGGGATCATTACTAAAAAATAGAATCCGCGACCGCCCCATTGGGTCGGTCGCGGATTTTTTGTTGTGGCAGGTCTTCCCTAGTACGGGATGACTTCTTGGAAGTTGTTGGTCGGGACTCCGACCAGAGCTACCCATAAGTCGTCGTCATACTGTTTTTCGAACTCGTTGAGTTTGACGAAGAAACCCGTTTGCCACCTCTTGATCTGTTTCCATGGTCGCCAGACGATGGCCGTTTCGCAACTGGCGTTCAATCGAGCGAACACCTTGTCCCCATCAATGAAGTGTCCATAGATGGTTACCCTCGTGCCACTCAGAGTAAGCACCGACTTGACCGTGCCCACCCCGCCACACTTTTCCTGCAGTTTGGTCTCTAGGTATCCCAGTACAGCGTCCTTCTTTTTCGTTGCTTCCCACATGGCGAACCCTCCTTTTTTGTCTATATATTAAATTAACACAAAAAATTTTTGTTGCCAGCTATTTGATATATAATCGTTGGTAGGGGGTTTAATCGCTAATTGAAATCGACATGCGTTTTTCAATCGTTGTGTTGTTGCTGGGTATTATCTTTTTGCTGCGTAATTTGGGATTTTTAATGCCAATTGCCAACTGGGATATTGTCTGGCCGATTCTGTTGATTGCCCTGGGCTTGATTATGATGTTCAAGAAGAGAGGTTGCCGTGGTTGTCATGGCATGGGCGGTGCTTGTAAATGCAAATGCTGCCAATCTCAAGGCTGTTCTTCTTGTAAGGATGGCACTTGCCAGACATAGTTAAACCAAAACTAAAACGCGCGCCCTCGGGCGCGCGTTTTAGTTTTAGTTATTTATCATTATCACCCTCACTACTACCTCTCTCTTCTATAAATTTTCTGATTTTTAACATGTCTTCCTGGGAAAGTTCAGAAAAAGTAAAACCAGCGAGAAAAATATCGGAATCATCTATTTTATTTATCCAGGCTACAATAGCGACACATTTAATATTTGCTACTTCTGGGCTGAGAGTAAAAGATAACTCATAACGAGAGTCGGGGGTGAAGCGACGGTGACTGCGGAGTCTAAAACCGGTCTCGCTGATATCTAGAGATTCTGCTCGAATCTCTTTGTCATCACCATTAACAGCGACAGTAAAATTGCAGTTGGTGCGAAAAGACCTTCGTCGTTCTTCATTATTCATTTAGTAAGTATATCTCTCGAAACAAGCAACGTCCATTATTTTTGAGTTTTAGACAAAATTTTGCTACAGTTTCTTCGTATGACAGAAAACAATCTAACAAAATACGAAAAACATCAGCTGGAAAAAGCTGATCGAGAAAAAGCAGATAAAAGTCAAAAACGTCAGCGTCAGATCTGGCGCTACCTTTTATGGTTGTCGGCCGGGCTTTTGATTGTAGTGACTGTTTGGCAAGTCAATCGTTTGGTTTCTGGCAATAGTAAAATCTCACCAACCGCTACCAGTTCCTCTTTAGCCTTAACGGTTAAAGATGGTGATTGGATAATGGGAGCCACCACCTCGCCAGTGGTCCTGATTGAGTATAGTGATTTCCAGTGTCCCGCTTGTGCTGAATATAATGATTTAGTTGAACAACTTAAAAAAGATTACCCGGATAAATTAACCGTTGTTTACCGGCATTATCCTTGGTTTTTCCATGAGCATGCTATGAGTGCGGCTTTGGTGGCCGAGGCTGCCGGACAGCAAGGGAAATTTTGGGCCATGCACGATCTGTTGTTTAAAAATCAAAATGAGTGGTCGGCTGGAAAAGGTTCGGAGTCGTTTAACAAATATGCCAATCAATATGCGATTAGACTCGGTCTAGATCAAACCTTGTTTACAAAAGATTTAGCCAACCCGGTCTGGCGTCAGAAAATAGAAGCCCAGCTGGCAGAGGGGAAGAGTCTGGGGATAGATTATACGCCAGCCTTCGCTATTAATGGTAAAATAATTACAAATCCAAAAAGTTATGAAGAATTCCGACAAGTTATTGACCAAGTCCTCAAAAGCCAATAAGTGGTATATACCACTTATTGCGATACTTTCTTTTGGTGGTTTTGTTGATGCTAGCTATCTAACCATTTCTCATTTTAAAGGGGCCTCTCTTTTTTGTAATTTATCCACTGGTTGTGATCAGGTCACCACTAGTGCCTACTCAACAATTCTAGGTGTGCCCGTAGCCATGCTGGGATTGTTTTTTTATCTTTTCACCTTTATTTTGGTGGTGGCTTATTTTGATACCAAAAAAGATTTTCTGTTTAAAATCATTTTAGTCTTGTCGGCTTTATCTTTTTGCTTCTCACTTTGGTTTGTTGGAGTAATGGCTTTTGTTATTGGGGCTTGGTGTCAGTATTGTTTGGTCTCTGCGGTTCTCTCGACCACGATTTTTGTTGCCAGCTTGTTCCGATATCGACTAGGGCGAACAGAGGGCTAGTTTTGACATTTACTGGCAAAAGGGGTAATATTATCTAAAGCCCCGCGGGGCATTTTTAAATACAACAAATATATGTCACTCATCAATTATCTCAAGGATACTAAGACCGAAATGAAGCATGTTAGCTGGCCGACTCAAAGCCAAGTGATTAATTTCACTTTGTTAGTTTTGGGTTTGTCTATCGGGACCGGTATTTTACTCGGCGCTTTTGATGTTATTTTTACTAGCGGTCTCAAGACCATTATTTTTAAATAAATATGGCTAGACAGGAACTAAATCAAGGTCGGAATTGGTATGCGATCCATACTTATTCTGGTTATGAAAATGCGGTCGCGCGCAACCTTAAACAGCGTATCGAATCTCTAGGCATGGAAGATAAAATCTTCAATGTCATTGTTCCGGTGGAGAAAAAGGCAAAAATCAAAGCGGGTAAGCGGGTGGTGTTGGAAGAAAAAATTTACCCGGGCTATGTTTTGGTGGACATGGTAGTGACTGATGATTCTTGGTATGTGGTCCGCAACACTCCACGCGTGACTGGTTTTATTGGCTCAGGTGTGGTGCCAGTACCATTAGAAATTAAAGAAATCGAAGAACTCTTTTCTCGTATGGGTGATGAGAGTATCAAACACAAGATTGACTTGGTGGTGGGCGAGACTGTGTCGATTGTCGATGGTCCGTTTAAGGATTTTGAGGGGAAGGTTAGCGAAATCGATGAAGAGAGAGGTAAGGTTAAAGTTTTGGTTTCGATGTTTGGTCGCGAGACTCCCGTCGAACTCGATTTCTTGCAGGTCAAGCACATTTAAAGGAAAGGTTGATAAAATACCGTTTTTATTATAGGATGGCAAAGTTCAATAAATAATCACTTATGGCAAAGAAAGTAGAAAAGAAAATCAAATTACAGATCCCAGCCGGTAAAGCTAACCCGGCACCTCCTGTTGGTACCGCTCTCGGTCCAGCCGGTGTTAATATTGGTGATTTCGTTCAGAAATTCAACGCTGCTACTGCCGAAATGATCGGCTCTATTATTCCAGTCGAAATCTCCGTCTATGCTGATCGTAGTTTCGACTTCATCTTGAAGACCCCACCAGCTTCTGACTTTTTACTCAAAGCCGCTAAAATTGAGAAAGGTTCTGGTAAAAACTTAGTTAGCCGAGCGGGCAAAGTCACTCGCGCTCAATTGCGAGAAATCGCCGAGAAAAAGATGTCTGATTTGACCGCCAGTAGTGTCGAACAAGCCATGAAAACTATCGAAGGTTCGGCTCGTTCTATGGGTTTGGAAGTCACTGATTAAATTTCAATACAAGACCGGCGCCAGCGCAAGCTGGCGCCGGTCTGTCGTTTGGGCTAATTTTAGGGTGGATTTTGTTGACAATTGGATAGGGAAATAGAGGTTAAGCCCCTTGGGCATCAAAAACATAAAAGGAAAAAAGGAGGGTTGTAATCGTGGACTCGAAAGATTTAGGTGCACTACTTCGTGGAGAAAAAATCTCCACCCCACAGCGTGTGATCAAAGGCCTGCAGGAGCTGGCAGAGGTGGTCAAATACCTTCGCCTGTTTGGTTTCAAGATTTCTTCAACGACCGGTGTTTGGGACCTGTTCCATATTGGTCACGGTCGTTACCTCGAACAAATGCGTGCTCAGGGACATATAAGTATCGTCGAAGTTGATTCTGATGAAGTGGTCCGAATGCGTAAACCTGACGACTTGCACCGTCCAATCGTTCCATTGGATGAAAGAATCGAAATGCTTTCGTTCGTTCGTCCAGTAGATCTGATTTATCCGCTGATGGCAGGGGAGGATCCAATTGAGTTCATTCGAGTTATGAGACCGGATGCATTCATTGTGTCTGAAACATCGGCAGATTCCAAGGAAGAATACCTGTCTCAGGTGCGTGATCATTGTGGAGAGGTGGTTGTGCTGCCAGCCCAAGCGGCCATTTCTACTACTCGGCGTATACAATATATGATGATGGCTGGTGGAATCGAGAGGCTGGTAGAAGTTCGCGACTCGATCACTAGAATGATTGGTGCTGCTCATGGTGATGGCGATATCAAGAACCCTAAACACGATGAAGTTGCACGTAGTTCTGTTGTGAGTGAACTAACCTTAGGGAATCAAGAAAAGGAAGGTAAACGATGACTCCAGTTATCCTAGCTCAAAGAGTTTTGGTGGCGTATGTGCCAGTTGTCCACTCGGCTATTATTGAGTGGGCTAAACGGGAAAACTCACCAATTCTCGTACTCTGCCAAGAGTTTATTGGCGAGTTCCCACAACTCAAGCACGACCTGCGAGCCGTCTCACCTGAGCTTGTCGTCGATATGTTAAAGAGTCTTGGTTTTCAAGCCAGTTTGCTTGATTTTCAGGCTTTGGTTGCATTAAAGATGATGAGTAAGCCAACTTTTGTCTTGCCGACCGACGAGGTGATGCAACAATTTGCCGAACGCTATCTGGTGGGGCAAAAAGTTGAACATCAGCGGGTCTTCATTCGCTGGGACAAGATCAACACCACGAGCGAAAACGAGGTTTATCCTGATCGGTCGGTAACGAGCGAGCAATTAGCCAAAGACATCATGGGTTTGTGCTACGAACATGCCAAGCTGTCTTCAGATTGGTGGCGACAGGTTGGGGCGGCAGCGGTGCGAGATGGTCAGGTCTTACTCTACGGTGTAAACCGAATGAAGCCGACTGATTACGCGCCCTACCTTGATGGTGACATTCGTGGTTGCTTTGGTTTCGGTGAGCGCCTGGATATCTGCGGAACGCTTCATGCGGAAGCGGCGGTCGTAGCTGGCGCTGCCGCACGTGGTCTGTCATTGGATGGTACCGATTTCTACTGTACCACCTTTCCCTGTCCACAATGTGCCAGACTTTTGGAAGCTGCCAGGGTTCGGCGCGTCATCTACGACGAGGGGTATTCAGTTTGTGATACTTTCGACATTCTCAAGACTGCGGGAGTTGAAATCATCAAACTGATACCGTGAACTGTGTGTGGTGGGTTTTATCCCAACCAATATGAGACCGAGACGCTTCACGTGTCTCGGTCTTTACTTTTTATAGCCAATAGGGAAATTAATAATTTTTCTTTTATTCTTCCCACTAATTTTTTGTCCGACTAATAAATGGGCATGTAGGTGGGCAACCGAGGCCCCTGTATAATTAGAGTCACCAAACCTAATAGCAAAACATCCTGCTGGTAATTTGTATTTTTTTGATAACCATTTTAAATGGTCAGCTAATTCTGCAAAACCTGACCCACTGATTTCTTTTATGTGTTTTATGTGCTTGCGATAAATAAATAAATAGTGATGAGTTGTGCCAGAGTAAGGGTAATCGTTTTTAGTTACCACCCAATATTTGCCAGTTTTTTCAATTGGGTGGTCGTGGTATTTGGCTAAATATTTAGGGCAAAAAGGGCAAGCATTTATTTTGGTCAATTCTTCCATTTTAGCCTTTTGAGCTGGTAGGCGGGCGTGATGAAAATTAAAAAGTTTGTTTTTTAACATAAGGTTATCTTAGCATTTTTTAAAAATAAAAAAATAACAGCCACTGGCGCGCGAGGGCGCCAGTGGCTGGCTGAGGTGACTTAAAAAGCCACAGGGATACCTCCAATCGGAGGATGAGGGTCATAATCCGTAATCTCGAAATGTTCGGCCCGAAAGGCGAACAAGTCTTTGATCTCTGGGTCAATGATCTGGAGAGTGGGTAATCGTCGCGGTTCACGGGCGAGCATTTTCCACACTCCTTCCATTTGATCGTCGTAGATATGAGCATTCTTGATAGCGTGGACATAGTATCTGGGTTTCAAACCAGTTACCTGAGCCAAGGCTAACGAGAGGGCTGTATATTGAGCCAGATTGGCCGGTAGTCCAATAGTGACATCACACGAGCGTTGTTCTACACACGTATCTAGACAGTCACCGTAAACGTAACAAGTTACCCAACCATGGCACGGGGCAATGAAAACCTTGCGGTCTCCAAACTCCGAGGCGTAGTAAGGTACCCACGGGCTGACCATGTTGGTTCGTGACCACGGCTTCTCTCTTAGCCCTTGTACCAGAGCGGCGAATTGGTTGAAACCGTTTGGTAGTCCTGGGGTAGGGAAGTTGTGAAAGGCGACACCATAGGAGCCAGGCCCGAAGTCACCTTCGGGTAGTCCAAGGGTGTCACAAACTTCTTTAGTGCCCCATTGCTCCCACCAGTCGCAACCATAGGCCTTGAACTCTTCGACGGTGTGAGCGCCGTTGATCATAGCGAAGATTTCGCCGATAGCCTTTCGCCAAAAACCAATCTTACGTTCGGTGATTATCGGTGCACCATTGCGCAAGTCAAAGCGCAAATCCAGCGGTTTGAAGAAAGTAGTGCAAGGCACTGCTTGGTTGTTTACTTCTTGCCGTTCTCCTCTATCCAATATGAGACGTAACAGGTCTCGATACTGTGTATCGGGAGTACGATCTTCTAGACACAAATACTCCATCTGCATATAGATTCTCCTCTCTTGTGGTTTGTTGTCGGAGGCCAAATTACTCTAATTCCGATATTAGCAGGAAAGGGGAGCTAGTCAATTTGCAAAAACTAACGCCGTACCTCGGAGGCACGGCGTTGCAGATTCTTTTGTTTGTGTTCTCAGTCGGCGAACCGACGAAGAATTTGGAAGGTTGAGGTGTATTGGTCTCCCTCTCCCTGACTAATAGCCATCTGCTCCACTACTTCCCAGCATTTGGCTAGCTCAGGAAAATGGGCGTCTCCTGCGCATTCAACCTTTACCACTGTGCGGTAGATCTTGTTAGCCCAGGGTATGGCCGAGAGAAAGACTTCACTACCGCCAATCACAAAGGTTTCGAGTTCTCTGTGAATGGCTTTCTCGACCTCAGGCCAGCTGCGACAGACGACCACCTCGCAGGTCTGTTCCATGGTTCTCGACAGAACGACGTTCCTTCTTCCGGGTAGGGGGCGAAACCTTTCCGGTAGTGAGTCATAGGTCTTTCGGCCCATGACTACAGTGTGACCCATGGTGAGCTTCCGGAATCTTTTCATGTCGCTAGGGAGCGACCAGGGCAATTGGCCTGCTTTGCCAATCACTCCATTAAGAGAAACCGCGCAAATGATTGAGATCATTTATGACTCCTTTCTAGACCTATTGTCTGCTCAGACTTTAGCAGGAAAGTGACTATAGTCAATTGTTCAGTAAAATGCTAAATTTCTAACATTAAATATGAAAGACAAACAAATCGAAAAATTGATTAAAACCGAGGCCACGAGGCAGAAGAAAGTGATCAACCTGATCGCTTCCGAAAACTATGTCTCAGCCGATGTCTTGAAAGCTTTAGGATCGGAGTTGGTCAATAAATATGCCGAAGGTTATCCAGGTGAACGCTATTATGGCGGCAACCAGATTATTGATGAAGTAGAAAAGCTCTGCCAAAAGCGCGCTCTAAAAACTTTTGGTTTGTCGGATAAAAAGTGGGCGGTTAATGTTCAGCCCCTGTCAGGCTCACCAGCCAACTTGGCAGTTTATCTAGGCTTGGTTCCGTTGGGTGAAAAAATTATGGGGATGTCGATGGCTCACGGTGGCCACCTCACTCATGGTCAAAAAGTTTCTATTACTGGCAAGGCCTGGCAGCAGGTATCCTATGGGGTTGATGAAAAAACGGAAATTCTAGACTATGACCAACTGCTCACTCTGGCTAAGAAGGAAAAGCCAGCGATTATTGTCGCCGGCTTCACAGCTTACCCTCGTAAAATTGATTGGAAAAAGTTTCGAGCGATTGCCGATGCTGTCGGAGCCTATCTAATGGTAGATATGTCGCACTTGGCCGGCTTGGTCGCTGGTGGCGCCTATCCGTCGCCCTTTCCTTATGCAGATATCGTCACGACTACTACTCATAAAACTTTACGCGGTCCGCGCTCAGCTCTGATTTTTTCCCGGATTGATCAACGCGATTTGCCAGCGAAGATTGATAAAGCCATTATGCCTGGCCTACAGGGTGGCCCGCACATCAATCAGGTGGCAGCCGTAGCGGTAGCTTTAGACGAAGCTAGTCGTTCGGAATTTAAAAAATATGCCAAGCAGATTGTGGTCAATGCTAAAACTTTAGCGACCGAATTAAAAAAGAAAGGTTGGCGGCTGGTCTCTGGTGGAACTGATAGCCATTTGATTTTGGTAGATGTCTGGAATGGTGGACAGGGGATTGGTGGCAAGGAAGCTAGTGAGCGCTTAGAAAAAGAAGGAATCATTGTTAATAAAAACGGTATTCCATTTGATCAACGCGGGCCGGTTGATCCCTCTGGTATTCGCCTCGGCACGGCCGCGGAAACTACTCGTGGTAAAACCGAAAAAGATATGATTAAAATCGCCGAAAGAATCGATAAAATTTTGAGAACAAAAAAATAATGGTTCTAAAAATAAAAATCAAAAAATTAAATCCAGAAGCCAAGTTGCCGACCTATGCCCATCCGGGGGATGCGGGGATGGATGTTTATGCTGTTAGTAAAACCGAGACCGAAAAATTTGTGGAATATGGTACGGGGCTGGCTTTTGAATTACCAACCAACCATGTGTTGTTGGTTTTTCCCCGCAGTAGCATTTCTAATACTGATTTGTCACTGACTAATTGCGTCGGGGTTTTAGACTCGGGCTATCGTGGCGAATTAAAAATGCGGTTTCGAAAAACTGGCGAGGTGGAATATGCAGTTGGGGAGAGGATTGGTCAGATTCTGGTTTTACCTTATCCAGAAATAGATTTTGAGGAAGCCGAAGAATTGGCCGACAGCTCTCGGGGCGAAGGCGGTTTTGGTAGTACGGGGAAGAGTTAAAAAGATTGCTTATTTTGTGTTAATATTTTGTTAATGACTATCCAGGGGAAAATAAAATTAGCCATAAAAGATGCTTTGGGAGCTTTGGGTTTGCCGACTGGCGATTTTTTGTTGGAGCATCCGGCGGATTTGAACTTGGGTGACTATGCTTCCAATGTGGCGATGGTTTTTGGTAAAAAGCACAATCGTCTGCCAAAGGATTTGGCTAGTGATATCATCAAACAGCTTTATTTGAATAACTATGATTGGCTGGAAAAAGCCGAAGTGGCTGGTCCGGGTTTTATCAATATTTTTCTGACTAAAAAGTTTTTGACCGAGACGGTGGTTGATTTACAAACTGGAGAACTGGGTTTGGTAGATTTTGGCACTGGCCAAAAAGCGATTGTGGAATATTCTTCGCCGAACATTGCTAAGCCTTTTTCCATCGGTCATTTGCGCTCGACAATTATTGGTGCCGCGATCGCTAATCTGCTCGAGGTGAGTGGCTATAAAATTATTCGCCATAACTATCTCGGCGATTGGGGAACACAGTTTGGTAAGATGATAGTGGCGATTAAAAAATGGGGCGATCTGTCTGCTATCGAAAAAAGCGCCGAACCAGTCAAAGAGCTCGTGGCTCTCTATGTTCGTTTTCATGAAGAAGCCGAAAAAGATAAGGATTTGGATGACGAAGCTCGCTCGTGGTTTACAAAATTAGAACAGGGTAACGAAGAAGCCGTGGAAATTTGGCAGAAATGCATTGCTTTGTCGAAAGTTGATTTTACTAAAATCTATCAGCGATTGGGAGTGGAGTTCGATCTCGATCGAGGTGAGAGCTTTCTGGAGGGCAAGACTGGTCCAGTTTTAGTGGAAATAAAAAAGAGTGGTTTCGTCCATGAGAGCGAAGGAGCGACTTTATTTTTCTTTCCCGAAGATTCTTTACCACCAATGATGCTGGCGAAAAAAGATGGTTCATCTTTGTATGCTCTGCGTGATCTAGCTTCGGATTTTGGCCGCCAGTCTGAATTTGCTCCGGACCTGATTATTAATGAAGCTGGCTCGGAACAAAAATTACATTTTGAGCAGGTAATAGAAGCTGAACGTTTGCTGGGCTGGTTCAGGCCAGGTCAGCGAGTCCATATTGGTCACGGTCTGTACCGTTTTGCCGAAGGAAAGATGAGTACTCGCAAAGGTAATGTGATTTGGCTCGAAGAAGTTTTGGATGAGGTGGTTAAACGAGCATCAGAATTTAATCCTGATTCGGCTGAAGCGGTGGGAATCGGAGCCTTGAAATACAACGATTTGAAACGAGACAGTAAACTCGATATTACTTTTGATTGGGATGATGTTTTAAATCTCAAAGGCAACTCTGGCCCCTATTTGCAATACACTGTCGCTCGAGCCAAAGCGATCTTGGACAAGTCGGATAAAAATCCGGCGATTGGTAATAGTCTTGTTGGTACGGATTTAGAACTCTCGCGCTGGCTGTATCGTTTCCCGGAAGTAGTAGAACGTTCGGCACGCGAATATGCCCCACATCAGCTTTGTACTTATCTCTATGAATTGGCCAGCACCTTTAATGCTTTTTATGCTCAAGAAAAAATTGTCGGTGGAGAAGGGGAGGAAAGTAAACTAGCTTTAGTTTCTGCCACGGCTAATATTTTAGCCAAGGGTTTGGATTTGCTTGGTATCGCCGTGCCAGAAAAAATGTAACCCGTGCGGACGCTAGCGCGTCCGCACGGGGCGAAGAAGAGGGGCCAAATTTCAGTGGCCCTCTTTCTTGAGAATCCTTTTGGCACAAGGGGAAGTCTCTTGGAAGAATTCGAGGACAGAGTGAGGGTCTGCGTCCCACCTCTGAGCTAAGGCCTGTATCTGATAACCCAAGCCGGTCAGTTCCCCCCTTTGCTCCCGATCTACCTCGGGTTGGACAATACTTTTGACACCTTCCTCAACGAGCAGACACTCAATTCCGTGACGGGTAAGATTTTTCATTACTTTTTCACCCCCTTTCGTGGATGGTTTATCTTCTGGTTGCAAACTAGCAGTTTTTGTTGTGGTTGTAAATACCGCGTTTTTACGGTAAATTGTCTAAATGGAAGAAAATAAAGACCTCGTAGAAAAATCAGCTCTCGCCAAGCGCGAGGAGGAGATTTTGGCTGGTTGGCAAACTAAAAAAGTTTTTGAACAATCCTTGAATCAGAAGGCCTCTAAGGGAGAATTCGTTTTCTATGATGGTCCGCCTTTTGCCACGGGTCTGCCACATTATGGCCACTTGATTGGCGGCACCATCAAAGATGTTATTCCGCGTTATAAAACGATGCAGGGTTACCATGTCTCGCGTCGTTGGGGTTGGGACTGTCATGGTTTGCCAGTAGAAAACCTGATTGAAAAAGAACTCGATCTTAAAACCAAAAAAGAGATTGAGGACTACGGTATCGGTAATTTTAATGAGAAGGCCCGCGAGAGTGTCATGCGCTATGCTGATGAGTGGAAAAAAATCGTGCCACGCCTCGGTCGCTTTGTGGATATGGATAATGATTATCGGACAATGGATCCGAGCTATACCGAATCAATCTGGTGGATTTTCAAAAATCTTTACGACCAAGGTTTGATTTATGAGGGGTATAAGGCGATGCAGATTTGCCCACGTTGCGAGACGACCCTGTCGAACTTTGAGGTTAACCAGGGTTACAAAGATATCACTGATATTTCAGTCTTTATTAAATTTGAGTTGGTTGATGAACCCGGAACTTTTGTGGTGGCTTGGACGACGACGCCTTGGACCTTGCCAGGGAATGTCGCTTTGGCCGTGGGTGCCGATCTAAAATATGTAGTGACTTCAGTAGAAAAAAACAAGTATATTCTTTTAGCTGAGCGGTTAGAATTTTTAAAAAATAAATTATTTGCCGATCAAGAAGTGGTAATAGAAAAAGAAATAACCGGTGCTGATTTGATCGGCTTACCTTATGAACCAGTTTTTGATTACTATGCCAAAGACGAAACCTTAAAAAATCACGAACGTGGTTGGAGGGTATATGGCGCGGATTTTGTGACGACTGAAGATGGTACTGGAGTGGTCCATATCGCCCCGGCTTTTGGTGAAGATGATATGAAGTTAGGCCAGAAAGAAAATTTGCCTTTTGTTCAACATGTGGCCATGAATGGTACTTTCAAACCGGAGGTAGGGGATGGTCTGGCCGGTCTACGAGTGAAGCCGATTGAAAATCCCCAAGCGACTGATATCGAAATTATAAAAATCTTGGCGGTCAAGGGCTCACTTCTAGCCAAGGAAAAAATCGTTCACTCTTATCCGCATTGTTGGCGTTGTGAGACTCCGCTTCTCAACTATGCTACTTCGTCATGGTTTGTAGAGGTGACAAAAATCAAAGATAAATTAGTGACGGAAAATAAAAAAATCAATTGGGTGCCAGAGCATATTAAAGAAGGCCGATTTGGTAAATGGCTCGAAGGGGCCCGTGATTGGGCCATTTCTCGCACCCGTTTTTGGGGTGCTCCACTGCCGGTCTGGCGTTGCGAAGCTTGCCAGGAGAAGAAAGTTTTCGGCTCCTTGGCCGAATTGCAGGCCGTCATGGTGCCAGCTAAAAATAATTATTGGATTATGCGTCATGGCGAGGCTGAGAGTAATCTTGGTGATTCAATAAGCTCTGACCCTCTTGCCCCGAATCATTTGATAGAAAAAGGTAAAGATAAAGTTAAAGAGTCAGCTCAAAAATTGAAAGGAGAAAAAATCGACTTAATTATCTCATCAGATTTTGTGCGAACAAAAGAAACAGCTGAAATTATGGCAGAGGAATTAGGTTTAACCTCAGATCAGATTGTTTTTGATGAGCGTTTGCGAGAAATTAACCCAGGCAGCTTTACTGGTAAAAGTTGGGGTGACTACAACGAC
The DNA here is from genome assembly GCA_041664425.1 of Minisyncoccota bacterium. GTDB lineage: Bacteria > Patescibacteriota > Minisyncoccia > Phycocordibacterales > XYD1-FULL-46-19 > XYB1-FULL-42-16. The sequence continues at coordinate 48,316 of JBAYKU010000003.1, forward strand.
GCTTTTGGAGAGAGAATTAATCGTCTAAATGGGCGTTTACCTGGTGGTGGCGAGAATTTTAATGAGGTGCGCCGTCGGGTGATGGCTGTTTTGTATGAATTTGAACAAAAATATCAAGGTAAAAAAATTCTGGTTATCACGCATGGTTTGCCGGCTTTTATGATTCAGGCTACGGTTGATCATTGGGATGATCGAGCGACTACTTATCGGCCTTATCCGAAGCCTAGTTTCGAACCAGGAGACGTTCGGGCTGTCAATTTTGCCCCTATACCTCATAATAATAATTATGAATTAGACTACCATCGCCCATACATAGACGATATTGAAATGTCTTGTGCTTGTGGTGGGCAAATGAAGCGCGTGCCAGATGTCTTTGACTGCTGGTTTGAATCCGGCTCCATGCCCTATGGTCAAAATCACTATCCTTTTGAAAAAGAAAAAGGTGGTTTTGACCCGACTAAGCAAACTTCCTTCCCAGCTGATTTTATCGCTGAGGGGCAAGATCAGACTCGAGGCTGGTTTTATACTATGTTGATTATTGGTACGGCTTTATTTGGTCAGAGTCCTTATAAAAATGTGGTGGTCAATGGTTTGGTTCTAGCTGAAGATGGCCAGAAAATGTCTAAACATCTGAAAAACTACCCTGATCCACTAGATTTGGTCAACAAATATAGCGCCGATGTCTTGCGACTTTATTTGATGGCTTCGCCAGCAGTGCACGCCGAGGATCTAAACTTTTCCGAAAAAGGCGTGGGGGAGATCCAGCGTAAAATAATCTCTCGCTTACTTAACGTTGTGACTTTCTTAGAGACCTACGGCGAGGTCAAGGGAGGGGAGATTAAAACTCCCAAGACGGATGACATTCTCGATCAATGGATTTTGTCACGTTTAGGTCAAACGATCGCTAAAGTCGAGAAAGAGTTTGAGGGCTATGAACTAGACCGTGCCGTCTGGGCCCTGGATGATTTTATTGACGACCTTTCAAACTGGTATCTGCGTCGCAGTCGAGATCGTTTTCGTGGTGACAATCAAACCGATCGTGAGCAAGCCAATCAAACTTTGTTGTTTGTTCTGTCGGTGACGGCTAAAATTTTAGCTCCGCTAGCACCATTTTCTGCCGATGATATCTACTTGCGCCTAACCGATGGTCAGGCTAAAGACAGTGTCCATCTGGAAACTTGGCCAGAAGCAATATCGACCGATGAAAAATTGATTGATCTAATGAAAGAAGTGCGAAAAGTAGTAACTTTAGGTTTGGAGATGCGCATGTCAGCTGGGGTCAAGGTGCGTCAGCCTTTGCAGAGTATCGCTATTGCTGATAAAAAATTGTTGGGACAAAATGAATTATTGGAACTGGTCAAAGATGAATTGAATGTTAAAGAAGTTATTTTTGATCAGGCTTCAGGGGAGCCGGTCTGGTTGGAGACGAAGATAACCCCAGCTTTGCGTGAAGAGGGAATGGCTCGTGATTTTATTCGTCTGATTCAGGAAAAACGCAAACAAGAAAATTTGGTGCCGAGTGATCAGGCTGGTCTAAAGATTTTTGTTCGTCCTAGAAGCCAAGAAGTTTTTAAAAAGTTTATTGATGAAATCAAGCTGGTGGCCGGGTTGAGTGGGGTAGAATTTTTGTCTACTGAGCCAGGGACTGATCCAGATGGATCAGTCCAAGAAGAACCAGTTTGGTTGGATTTGGTTCGTTAGAAAAATGTCTCATCGTCTATACCACACCGAAGCATTTGTTTTACAACATCGACCGAGGGGGGAAGATAGTAAACTGTTGTATTTATTTACAGCTGATTTTGGTTTGATTTTGGTGGTCGCTCAGGGGGTGAGAAAACTCGGTTCGAAAATGCGAGCCAATATCACCGACTACTCCTTTGGCGACTACTCGCTGGTTCGGGGGAGAGAATTTTGGCGGCTGGTTTCTGCTCAAAAGCGAAATGATTTTTCGGCGACTTTTTCTTCGCCTAAAAAAAGATTGATCGCTGGTAATGTTTTTCGGTTATTGATGGTGCTGACTGGGGAGGAGGAAAGCCAAGAAATTTTTGAAGATTTGAAACAAGCTTTTGGTTGGTTGAGTCAGATTGCTGAAGATGATAAATTGGTCTCAGTCATTGAGAGGATGCTAGTGCTCCGGCTACTGTCACATTTAGGCTATCTCAAATCTGATCCAATTTGGCTTGGTTTGGTCGCGGGAGATTGGACGAGAGAAAAATTGGCCACTTTGATGGCCCCACCTCTCAATCGCGATTCGACTATTTTTATAAACAAAATGCTCAGGGATCTGCATTGGTAGAAGAGAAACGCCGGTAATGATATAATCGATAATAATTATGGCCCTACCTGGTTCAGAAGAAACAAACAGTTTAAACGAATTACAACGGAAACTTGATCAAGGCACCTTGACCAATGTTCGTTTGAAGCGTTCCAATTTACCTCGGGAGGAATCTGCTGAGGGTGATGGTTGGTCCCGAGATATTATTGATGACTATAGTGAGGAGGTGCAGTCTTCTTCGTGGCGTAAAATTAAGAATTTTTTAATTATTGCCACTGTTTTCTTTATTGTTTCTCTGGGGATTGCCTCCATTGTTATTTTGCGAGGTGGTAATTTGATTTCTAATGCCAATATTAATCTCGATGTTCGGGGACCGGTGAGTATCAAATCTGGCGATATTTTGCATTTACAAGTGGGAGTGGTAAACCACAACAAGGTGTCTTTGGAATTGGCTAGAGTTTTGGTTGAGTATCCAGACGGCACTCGCTCGGCCATAGATGCCACTCAGAATTTTATTCGCGGTAATTACAGTATTGGAATAATAAAAAAGGATGAAGTTATAAATCAGAGCTTTGATGCTCTGGTTTTTGGTGGTCAAGGCAACCAACAAAAAGTAAAAGTAACTTTGGAATATCGCTTGGCCGGATCGAATAATGTTTTTTCCAAAGAAAAAGATTTTATTTATTCTATTAGTGATGCACCCGTAACCATGGCAGTTGATTTGCCATCGGAAATGAACGCTGGTCGTGAATTTAATTTTACGATTGATTTGGTTTCTAACTCGCCAACAATTTTGTCTGACTTGATATTAGACGTTTCTTTCCCGCCAGGATTCCAATTTAAATCTTCAGATATTCCACCTGCTCCGGACGGTCACACCTGGCGTTTAGGTGATCTGGCCTCTGGTGCTAAGAAAAAAATCACAGTGACTGGCTTTTTATCTGGTCAAGAAAATGAAGCTAAAAGTTTCCGATTTGTTGTCGGTCCAGCCGAAGGTCGGGTTGGGACTCAGACCGCTTTTGCTTATGGTGATGTTTTAAAAAATCTGGTTATCCGCAATCCTTTTGTTGGAGCTGATTTGGTTATTAATAACGACTCCGGCTCCGAAATAGTGGCTTCGGCTGGTGATATCCTCAATGGTCAGATTAACTGGACCAACAATCTAGTGAGCAGTATCAGTAATCTCCAAGTGGAATTAAAAATTGACGGCAATGTCATAAATCTTCGATCAATCAGAGCTGATAGAGGTTTTTATCGTTCCCAAGACAACAAAATCATCTGGAATAAAGATCTTGTCGCTGGTATGGAAACCATCACCCCTAACTCTAAAGGGGGAGTATCTTTTTCCTTCTCGGTTTTGCCACTCTCTTCTTTGCGTAGTAGTTCGGTTAGAAATCCGCAAACCAAACTAACTTTAGTTTTGACTGGTGAAAGACAAACGACCGGCAACCAGTCTGAAGTTGTCAGAACGGAAATAGAAAAAACCTTAAAAGTCTTATCTGTTCCTCAGCTCGCCACCCAATTGCTTTACAGTAATGGACCTTTTACCAATAGCGGACCGATAAATCCTAAAGTTAATGAGTCTTCTACTTATACTGTGACTTGGTCAGTAGCCAATCCTTATAGTGAGATCAAGGATGCGCGGGTGACTGCCAGCTTGCCAGTTTATGTCAATTGGCAATCAACCATTTCTCCACAAGACGAAAAGTTGACCTACAATCAGGCCACCAGACAAATAACTTGGGACTTGGGAACTTTGCCGGCTGGTTTGGGTTTTGGTTCCAACCCGAGAGAAGTGTCATTCCAAATCGCTCTTACTCCAAGCTTGGGCCAAGTCGGGGAGACCCCAGTGGTGGTGACTGAGGCTGTTTTAACCGGCACGGATTCTTTTGCCAACACAGAGGCTCGTTTTAGCCGAGCCGCCTTGTCTACCCGCCATCTCAATGAACCAGGTAAAGTGTCCGGTGTTGGTGTGGTCAGTGAATAATCAAAATCTTTGGCAAAGATGATTAATTTTGCCAAGTAAGTAAAGCTATAGTATTATCTGCATATGAACGGCAACGATCGAATCAATTTAGTCAGTCTATCTTTCAATACTCTCTGGAAGGCGGTTTTGGTTTTCGGTATCGTTTTCTTTGTCTATTATTTGCGAGACGTTTTTCTGGTCTTACTAACCTCGATTGTTTTTGGTTCGGCGGTTCGACCATTTTCTAATTGGTTTGAGAAATTTAAAATTCCTCGCGTTTTTTCGGTTCTTTTGGTTTATATTATTGCCTTCTCTGTTGTCCTGGGAACTTTGTATTTTATTATTCCGCCGATTTTTGGAGACATGCTCGATATCGCTCAGACTTTGCCGGCCAAGATTAACTCCTTTATGCAGACTAACTCGACTTGGAGCAGTGTGACTGATTTTTCGAACAGTTTTGTTAATGATTTTTCCATTAATGATCTGATGAATTCCAATGTCAGTTCCTATCTCCCAGCTATCCCTAAAAATGTCATGGAGTTAATCACTTTTCTCTTTAACGGTATTTTTAGCTTCGTTTTGATTATTATTATTTCTTTCTATATTGCTGTTCAGAAAAATGGTGTTGAGGAATTTTTACGTCTGGTTGTGCCTCTGCGAAGCGAAAATTATGTGATTGATCTCTGGCGAAGAGTTGAAAAGAAGATCGGTGGTTGGCTCCAAGGGCAGATTTTACTGGGTATTATTATTGGGCCACTCGTTTTTCTCGGTTTGACTTTGTTGGGAGTAAAATACGCTTTGATTTTAGCTATTTTGGCAGCCGTTTTTGAACTCATCCCATTTTTTGGGCCAGTGCTCTCGGCGGTGCCGGCAGTAATTTTTGCTTTTTCGACTGGGGTGCCGGTCGGTTTAATGACAGTTGGTTTCTATGTTGTCGTCCAGCAATTTGAGAACCATCTGATTTATCCATTGGTCGTGCGCAAGATTATTGGCGTGCCACCCCTGATTGTGATTATTTCTTTGGTTATTGGGGCCAAACTAGCTGGTTTTCTGGGTATAATTTTAGCAGTACCAGTGGCAACTTTGTTTATGGAGATGGCTAATGATATGGAAACTCGTAAGGGACTTTTCCGTCTTCAAAGTGCTCAGGCGGAAAAAAATGAAAACTAATTCTTCTCGTTTTTATATCACAACCACTTTGCCTTATGTAAATGCTAAACCGCATCTTGGTTTTGCGATGGAAATTATTCGGGCTGATATTATTGCTCGCTATCACGGGGCGCTAGGGGAGGAAGTCTTTTTTAACACGGGCACCGATGAACATGGTCAGAAGATTTATGATAAGGCTATTGAACTAGGGCAGACCCCTCAGGCCTATGTTGATGAACTAGCCGAGAAATTTCGCGATCTAATCACACCACTGGGTATTAGTTCTGATATTCATTTTATTCGGACGACTGATCAAAATCACATTGAAGCGGCTCAGGAATTTTGGCGTCAATGCGATCACAATGGCTTTATTTATAAGAAGAATTACCAGACCAAGTATTGTGTTGGTTGTGAATTGGAGAAAACTGACTCAGAACTCGTGGATGGCAAGTGCCCACTTCATTCCAATTTAATTTTAGAAATTAGGGATGAGGAAAATTATTTTTTCAAATTTTCGGCTTTTGGTGATAAACTTCTGGCTTTCTATGAAGCGCGACCAGATTTTATTTTTCCGGCTGAACGGGTCAATGAGATGAAAGCGTTGATTGAACGGGGTCTGCAAGACTTTAGTATTTCCCGGCTAGCGACGAAAATGTCGTGGGGTATTCCAGTGCCTGGCGATGAGACTCAGGTGATGTATGTCTGGTTTGATGCTCTAGTGAACTATGTCTCGGCTGTCGGCTGGCCTGATGACCAGGACAGTTTCAAAAAATGGTGGCTCGATAATGGTGGAGTGGTGCAATATTGTGGCAAGGACAATCTCCGTCAGCAGACAGCTATGTGGCAGGCGATGTTAATGGCCGCCGATATTCCGAACTCTAAATGTGTCATTGTTGAAGGTTTTGTCACTAGTGGTGGTCAAAAGATGAGTAAGAGTGCCGGTAATGTCGTTGATCCGCTAGCAGTGGTAGAAAAATATGGCACTGATGCTCTGCGCTATTTTGTGGCGGGGGAATTGGCTATGTTTGAAGACAGTGATTTTACTTGGGAGCGTTTCCATGATGCTTATAATTCCAAACTGGCCAATGGCCTGGGTAATCTCGTCAGTCGGGTGATGAAAATGTCGGAGAGTTATCTCCCTGAGCCGGTGACAGTGGGGGAAGTAGCTTTGCCTGATGAATTTAAAAAATGGTTAGACGTTTTTGATATTGGTCGGGCGACTGATTTGATTTGGCAAAAAATTACTGAGCTTGATCTTAAAATTCAAGCCACTCAACCCTTCAAATTAATTAAAGAAGCTCGCCCCGCGGCGGAAAAAATAGTGGCGGAGCTGGTGCAGGGAGTAGCCGAGATTGCCGAGATGTTAAGTTTTATCATGCCAGCCACCGCCGAAAAAATAAAAGTTTTGATTAAGGAAAACAAAATGCCGGAGCCGCTCTTTTTGCGTAAAAACTAAAATGATTCCCAAATATTTTGACGCGCATACTCATCTTAATATTCAATTTGATACAGACTGGCAGAAGACAGGGCAGAGAGCTCTGGATGCTGGCGTGGCTTTTGTGAATGTGGGCGCGGATGTGGAGCGGTCGAAATTGGCCGTGGAACAGGCCAAGTATTTTGGTGCCAATGGGTATGCCACGGTTGGTATTCATCCGACCGAGGATGGCGCCGATTTTGCGACAATAGAAAAACTGGCCGAGGAGGATTGCGTTGTAGCGATTGGAGAGTGTGGATTGGAACTAATGGAAAATGAAAAAAATACCCACCAAAATTTTTCTGCGAAAAACTTAAGTGGGCAAGAAACACAAAATGACAATGAAAAATTAAAAAGTTTTGAATATAATAAAAAAATACAGGAGGAGTTGTTTAGAAGGCATATTGAGTTGGCACTAAAATTGGATAAACCGCTGATGATTCACTGTCGCGAAGCCTACGAAGATACTTGGGAAATTTTAAATGAATATCGGCAAAAAGTGGGGGAGAAGCTAAAATTCAACATGCATTTCTTCGCTGGGGATTGGGCTATTGCCCAAAAGTTCCTGGCTTTGGGTGGTTACCTATCCTTTACTGGCGTGATCACTTTTACCGACCAATATGACGAAGTGATCAAAAAAATGCCCCTCGATCGGCTGATGGCCGAGACTGACGCCCCCTTTGTTGCTCCTGTGCCGTACCGAGGGAAGCGCAATGAGCCAGCCTATGTGGTTCTAGTGGCCGACAGGATTGCCGAATTGCGTTCAGAGTCACGGGAGGAGGTTTTAGAGGCTCTGATCGGTAATACTAGGCGGTTTTTTGGAATAAATTAAAAAAAGAAGGGGTTTTGACCCGGTAGTAGATTTTGGCGTTGCTCTGTAAGAGCGTTTGCCTTTAGCAAACGACGCCAAAATTCACTACTGGGTTGACCTTTTCTGCTCGTATGCTAGGATTATGCCCATGGAAACACAGGAAATTATTGCTGGTCAACCCGCTAATCTTTATGAGATTGGCTATTTATTGAATCCTTTAATCCCAGCCGAAGGAGTCTCTGCTGAAGCTGATAAGGCTTTGCGTACCCCGATCGAGGCTTTGGGTGGGGAAGTCACTAGTCAGTTGATGCCATTTATGCGTCCGTTGGCCTATGCTGTTAGTAAATCTATCGGCAGCAAGCGCAGTTCATACAAAGATGCTTATTTTGGCGCCCTACGCTTTGAACTTACCTCTGATAAAATTGCCGATCTGAAAGATGCTCTCGATAAAAGTGAGATGATTCTACGTTTTCTTTTAATTCGTTTACCTAAAAATGCCGAAAGAGTAATTAATTTTACTTACCGTAAACCCGCTTCCCGTCACGAAGGTTCTGCCGACCGTCCTGTCGCTAAAGAAGCTGAAGCTATCGAAAAGGTAGAAATTAATGAAGAACAAATCGATAAAGAAATCGAAGATTTGTTAGTCACAGCCGAATAAACAATGTATCTAAACAAGGCGATAATTTATGGTAACTTGACTCGCGACCCAGAGCGCCGAGCTTTGCCATCTGGCGCTTCGGTAGTCAATTTTTCTGTTGCTACTTCTCGAGTTTGGAAGGATAAGAGTGGTGCTCGTCAGGAAGATACTCAATTCCACAATATTGTCGCTTTCGCTCAGTTAGCTGATCTGATTTCCCAATATTTACGCAAAGGTTCCGGTGTCTTAGTAGAGGGTAGAATGCAGACCCGAAGCTGGGATAGCCCTGAGGGCAAAAAATACCGCACCGAAATCGTAGCGGATGCCATCCAGTTTGGCCCTAAGCGTGACGGTGCTCCAGCTCCTGCTGATTATGGCAAGGCTGATAGCAAGGGGAGTCAGGTAAATGAACAGCCAAGTCAGCCGGTCGACACGATTCAGTATCCCGAAGAGGATATTAATCCAGACGACATTCCATTTTAGAAAAAATAAATTTAAATTTTATGAAGCAATGCCATTTTTGTACTAATAATGCTAAGGATATCGACTATAAGGATACTGAAGCCTTGAAAGGTTTCCTCGATTCTCATGCTCGTATCGTTAAGCATCGCCGAACCTCTGTTTGTTCTCTTCATCAGCGCAAGCTTACCGAAGCCATCAAACACGCTCGTTTCCTAGCCCTCTTGCCATTCTCAGTCGGTTAAAAAAGACCACAAAAATCCCGCCCTATCTCAAGGCGGGATTTTTGTTGACAGAAAAGATATTTTCTGTTAGTAATAGACGAGCGAACGGCTACCTCGTGTAGCGTCGCGTCCTGAGGTGAATCCGTCGTCCCCCCGCGACGTCACCTCAGGACCTCCCTAAAACCACCTTTGATTATCTTCGGCTACCTGCCGACAGTTATAGTCAGCAAGGTGGTTCTTTTTTTGTTGAAAAATAGGGGAGCTGAGATATCCACAGGCCTCTTGACGACTTTTATGGATTTGTTAAACTAAGATCAGATCAGTTCGTTGTGTGGTTTAGACAAAGAGCTTTCGCATAAGCAGATTGTGATCGTGGACCCCAGATCCATGATTAACGAACGTGTGACCGTCGCCATTACATTCCATCGCCGAGTGCGACGAATGTCATACAAAAACCAATCTCGCATCCTCCTGTGCTATAGGATGTCATCTGGATTGAGCTCTCGACTAATTGTCTCACCACACCCCGTTTTCCCCGCCTCGTACTGGCCTCGTGTGCAGTACCTGGCGGTTTCTTTTTGCCAGAAATTTTTCCAATTAAAATTCCCCCGAGCCGACTAGTGTCGGCTCGGGGGAATTTTCTGCGTTAATCCGCGTCTACACTCGCTCTGTATATTCGCCTGACTCAGTATTGATTCTAATTATATCTCCAGCATTGATGAACATTGGGGTATTGATAGTGGCACCAGTTTCTAGGGTGACCAACTTAACTCCGCCCTGAACGGTATTACCTTTGACTGCTGGGGGAGCGTCTTTGACTTTGAGCTCCACTTTGATAGGTATTTTTACACCGAGAGTGCGATCACCAAAAGACAAGACATCAACAATCGAGTTGGCTTTAACAAATTTGATTTGATCACCGACGGTCTCATGAGGAAAGGAAAAACGCTTACTAGGATCTTTTTCTTCACAGAACCAGTATTCATTGCGGTTCTCGTAGAGGTATTTGACCTTGCGAGTTTCAATTTCGGCTTCCTCTACCTTTTCACTTTGATGAAAAGAAATTTCCATCACTTTGCCAGTAAAAAGATTCTTTAATTTGGTAGCGTTGACTGGCTTGCGTTGTTGTTTGCGGAAGACGTGAGAATCGAGGACTTCAAAAGGCTCGCCTTCATAGACGATAAACTTGCGCGGTTTGATTTCGTTGTATTCAAGCATGATAGATTTCTTAAGGGCTAAAGATATTGCAGTCTAACCCGATTTATTCACAAATTCAACCCCGCCCTCTCGGAGAGAGGGCGGGGTTGAATTTTTACTCTGCTATTTTTTCTTTGATCTGAGTGGCGACTTGCTCTTTGATTTCTGGATTGTCGCGCAGGAAAGTGCGGGCCGCATCATAGCCTTTACCTAATTTAATACTGCCAAAAGAATAGGAGGCACCAGCTTTGGTTACTACGCCGTTTTTCTCACCTAGGGCAATCAATTCGCCTTCGGGGGAAATGCCTTCATTGTAGAGAATATCAAATTCAGCTTGTTTGAAAGGAGCCGCGACTTTATTTTTAACTACCTTGACCCGAACTCGACCGCCGACAATCTCTTCACCCTTTTTGATTTGGGCGATGCGACGGATATCGAGGCGGACAGAAGAGAAGAATTTGAGAGCCTTGCCACCTGGGGTAGTTTCGGGATTGCCAAACATCACACCAATCTGCATACGAATCTGATTGATGAAAATAACGACCGTATTGCTTTTAGCGACGATGGCCGTCATCTTGCGTAAGGTTTGCGACATCATACGGGCTTGTTTACCGACGTGATAATCGCCAACATCTCCCTCTATTTCATCTTTTGGTGTCAGAGCGGCGACTGAGTCGATAACCACGACGTCAATTTTACCGGTGCGGACGAGACTCTCGGCAATATCGAGGGCTTGCTCGCCGTAGTCTGGTTGGGAGATGAGTAATTCATCAGTTAAGACCCCGAGACGCTTGGAATATTCTGGATCGAGAGCGTGCTCAGCATCAATAAAAGCACAGATGCCGCCTTTCTTTTGGGCTTCGGCAATGATGTGGAGGGCGAGGGTCGTCTTACCAGAAGATTCTGGTCCGAAGATCTCAATGACTCGTCCACGGGGGACGCCACCCACTCCTAGGGCCATATCTAGGCCGAGAGATCCAGTAGAAATAGCGTCGACACCTACTTTTGGTTTGTCACCCAGCTTCATGATCGCTTCATCGCCAAAACGGCTTTGAATAGATTTGATTGTTTCTAAAACCGAAGCGCGATCGCCGCCAATCGGATGTGATTTCTCTTTTTTTGCCATATGTTTGCTTGTCCGCTTAGGTTCTTGGATAATCTACCAAAATTTTATTCACCTGCTTAACTTTTAAAAAAGTTTGGCTGGTAATAAAACTTAAGTAGACAAGAATTTTGGCGGGTTATATTAAGTTGCTTATTGGAAGACCAATTCGACGTTTTTACTAATTTTTCGGCCAAAGCTATCTTCGGCTTTGAACTCAAGTATATTATAGCCTCTGGCTAGTAGCAAAGATTCATTGAACACGCCGTTTTCGTCAGTAAAAATCTTGCGGTCGTTAAAATAGATTTTGGCGATCCTCTTAGCTTGGCCACTGATAGTGACTAAGGGAGTCCGATGAGTCGAGCCCGAGACGGGGGAGTCAATGATAATTTGGGGTCCCAATAAGACATTTTTAAGTTTGAGGCCAGAATAAACAGCCATGACTAAAAACAAAATAGTAATAGTAATTACTTTTATTGCTTGGCGAGTGGAATTAGGGGAACTCATAGTCTTTGCCTGGTGATTGGGGTGGATGGTTTTTGACTGAATAAAAGTTAAAAACCTTCTTGGCCATGAGCAATATCCTCGACCGTCTCGTCTGGTCGGTGAGAATAGACCTCTCTCGGTTTGGCGCCATCACCGGGACCAATCACCCCGCGTTCCTCGAGCATGTCGAGTAGACGAGCAGCGCGGGCATAACCAACCTTTAGTTTGCGTTGGAGGTAGGAGGCAGAAGCCTTGCCAGCTTCAACGACGGCCATCCGAGCTTCTTCGTAGAGGTTGTCATCGTCGCTATCTTCGCCTAAGGCAGTACCATAGAGGGCTTTGTTGCCAGCTACCTCATCGTTGCCTAGGCTAATCTCAGTCGGGAGAAATTCTCCAGCATACTGGTCAATCAAATAGGAGACGACTTTTTTAACTTCGGTTTCAGTGATGAAGGCCGACTGAACACGAATCGGTTTAGCCATTTCTCCACCGAGATAAAGCATGTCGCCAGCCCCGAGTAGTTTTTCAGCTCCAGCCATGTCAATAATAGTACGAGAGTCTATTTGCGAGGCGACTTGGAGGGCAATACGAGAAGGAATGTTAGCTTTAATCAGACCGGTAATAACCTCGACACTAGGACGCTGGGTAGAGAGGAGGAGGTGGATACCGACTGCGCGAGACATTTGGGCGAGACGGACGATAGCGGCTTCGAGCTCGCGTGGGTAGCTGGTCATAATATCGGCCAACTCATCAATAATGATGACAATATAAGGCATCCTTTCAATCTCTTCTGATTCATCTACCTCGCTACCTTTTTTACCAAGTTTTGATAGTTTGGTTTCTAAAATATTTTTATGATACGACTGAATATCGCGAACCGATTCGGCCTCGAGAATATTGTAGCGGCGATCCATTTCTTTGGCGGCCCAACGCAAAGCCGCAATAGTTTTTTTAGGATCAGTGATGACTGGGGTGAGGAGGTGAGGAATTTTGTTGTAGAGGGTTAGCTCAACCCGCTTTGGGTCAATCATGATAAAGCGTAATTGTTCTGGTGAATTGCGATAGAGGAGGGAAGTAATAATAGTATGGATAGTGACAGATTTACCAGAACCAGTGGCTCCGGCGATCAGCATGTGGGGCGATTTGGCGAGGTTGGTGTATTGGGGTAGACCAGAAATGCCTTTACCGAGGGCAATATAAAGTGGGAAGTTGGACTCAGCAAATTCTTTGGTCCCGAGCATGGTCGCTAAACCGACAGTGGCTTTAGTGGTGTTGGGGATTTCGATACCAACGAGAGATTTACCAGGGATTGGGGCTTCGATTCTGAGTGGGTGGGCGGCGAGAGCGAGAGAAAGGTCGTTTTGCAGGGCGATAATTCGTGAGAGCTTCATACCCTCGGCTGGCTTTAGAGCATAGCGGGTGACCGATGGTCCGATCGAAACCTCGTCCATTTCGACATTGATGCCAAAATTAGACAGAGTTCTTTTAATAATATTCATGTTGGCTTTGATGTCGCCAACCCCCGGCTTGCCACTATCTCGTTCGAGTAATGATAGTGGGGGTGGAGTGAAAGCGCTGATGCCACCGCGTTTGGCAAAAGACATGGCGCTAGCAAAGAAGCTCTCGTCCGAAGTAGTTTTTTTAGGTTCAACAACTTTATTGGCGGAGCGGTCGTCTTTGTTGGCGTTGTCTACTTTGTTGGCTTCTGATACGCGAGCTTCTTCGTCGGTGGTTAGCTTGCCGTCAACTGGCACGTTCTCCAATTCTTTTTTGCGGAAAAGTTTGAGGGGATTGAGAAAACCAGTATCAAAAACTACCAATAAAGAAACCACGGCGATAGCAACCAAGAAAATCAAACTGATATAGAAATCAAACAAAGAGAGCATGGGCTTGGACAAGAGAGTGCCGACATTACCACCAGCTTTTTCGCCGAAAATCAGACTGGTTACAGCCAAAGCCGAAACGAAAAATAGTAGCCCACCCAGTAGTCTGGAAAGGACAAAGTTTGGTCGCATTGATTTGAAAAAAGAAAAGGACAACGACAGAAACACTACTGGAATCAAGAAGAAACCAGCCCCGAATAATTTATCGAAAAGCTGATAAATAAAATCACCAGCCACCCCGGCTTTTTGGAAACGGGCGAGCATAAAAAAGGCGGCCAGCGCCAAACCGGCAATAGCCAGAGCCCCATGCTTGGTCTCTTCTTTGAAGCTGATTTTAGGAACAGAAAAATCGGGATCAAGATCTTTTTTTGGACGATTTTTTCTCTCGTTTTGATTAATTTTTTTACGGCCCATATTTTGATTTTTAGATTCTTTTATAACTGACACTATTATAGCAAAAACCAACCCTATAACCAAAAAAGCCTTATAGGACAATGTTTTTTGGATGGCCTATAGACAAAAATGTCCGACAGGTATACAATAAAAGACAATCATTGTCTAGGACAAAAACAAAAAGACAAACATGTTGGAACAAAAAGACAACAAATTAAAAGACATAAACCTATTGGCCAATAAGGGTCAGCGTCTATCTCGTGCCATCTATTTGGTCAGCTCGTTTGTCCCCGACCAAGACCCTTTGAAGTGGAAGATTAGGGAACGGGCGATTGAATTAATGTCCGATGCCAAAACTTTAGGACAGAGTATTGAAAAGTCCGATAATAATGGACAGAACAATTTAGAGTCAGAAATTGTCCTCAACAAATTAAATGGACATCTCGATCAGCTCCTGTCCCTGATGGATTTGGCTGTGGCTGGGGGAGCTATTTCGGAAATGAACTTTGGTATTCTCAAACAAGAAACGTCTGTATTATCGGAAAAAGTTTCTCGCGGAATTGAGGAAATTGCTTCTCTGTGTTTTGTTGATGGTCCGGATGAAGAGATCAGAACTGTCAATGGTTTTCCAATTTCCGGTTTTAACCGTCAAGTTCGGACACCGGCTATCGCTTCAAATCTGACCCATAACCAAGGTCCTCATATTGGACAAGTACATGTCACAGCCCCGGCTGTTTCTAATGGACAAAAAAGTGCCAAAATGATTTCAGGGGAGAGTCCTAGTCCGATTAATCGTGCTCGACCAAACAAGTCTGAAAGCCGTGATAATAGAAAGAAAACTATCAATGATTTCGTAAAAGGGAAGAGTTGGACTTCCATAAAAGACATTGCTACGGCAGTCCATGGTTGTAGTGAAAAAACCGTTCAGCGCCTGCTGGCTGAAATGGTCGAAGAGGGGGCTCTAAAAAAGCAGGGTGAACGTCGTTGGTCGCGATATATGCTTGCCCAGTAAGTTTTCTTAGAAAATTTATGTTGGCTTGCCCGGTAGTGATTTTGTACTCAAAATCTACTACCTGGGTTGATTTTTACCCTTGTTTTTGCTAAGATATCAACAGGCCAAAAACCGTGGTTTCTCTGTGGTTATCCACAAAAGTTTTTGCGGTTTTAGGACAGGAATAATATAATCAGACTATGGCAGTTTTGTCTGTCCCTTGTCATTTGAATACACCGAAAGAATAAACGTTAGAAACTCCTTTCTTTCCCTTTGTTTATTAAACACTCGCAGAGACGGGTGGTTAATGAATCGTCGCGAATTGGCTACAAAATAGTTAATTGGTGGCGAGCGTGAACCCGCCGAGATAAGTCGATGGCGGTTGGTTCACCGAAAAATTAATTAGTTTATTAGAATAGATTATAAGTTCAATTATTAAGAATTAACCCAATTATATGAGTAAAATGTTTAAACTTACTTCATTGGTTGTTGGTTTGGCGATGGTCTTGTCGTTCGTAGCAGTTCCTGCTTCGGCCGCTACCATTGATGAGTTGATGGCGCAAATTGCGACTTTGACTGCCCAAATCGCTGCCTTGAAGGGTGGTGCTACTGCTACCACTGCTACCACTTTCACCCGTGACCTTACTGTAGGTTCCACTGGTGCTGATGTTAGCGCTTTGCAGCAAATTTTAATCGACAGTGGTTACTTGGATATCGTTACCCCGACCACCTACTTTGGTTCTATGACCAAGGCGGCCCTCGTTAAGTACCAGAAAGAGAATGGTATCTCTGCCACTGGTTACTTCGGTCCAATCACTCGTGGGTTTGTTAACTCAACTGTTACCACTACCACGACCACTACCACCACTACTACTGGTATCACAACTCCAGGTGTTGAAGGTAGTATCACCGTTTCCGCTAACCCAACTCCAAGCTCTGGCCAAACCATTCGCGAAGGTGACTCAAATGTTAGCGTGTTAGGTCTTAAATTAGAGGCCAAACTTTCTGACATTAGTATCCAACGCGTAAAGGTTGATTTGGGAACCTCTTCCGTTTTCTACGGCAAGTTGTTCACCACTATCTCTTTGGTTGATGACTCCGGTCGTGTCTTAGTTGAATCTCCTTTGAATTCTTCTACTGTTGTCAAAGAAGATACCACCTACTACATCACCTTGTCTGGTTTCAACTATGTTGTTGCCAAGAATTCTACCAAGGTCTTGACCTTAAGACTTAGCGCCATGGGTTCTATCGATAGCACCTATGATGCCTCTGCTGCTTACGGTCTTTTGATTCCTGCCAACGGTGTTCGTGGTGTTGATGGTGCTGGCTTGAGCCAGACTGGTCCTTCTACGGCCTTGTCTCGCCGAACTGTTACTATTGATTCCGATGCTTTGGTTGATGCCGCTACTTTGAAGATCACTTACAACAGTGCTTCTCTCGGTACTCAACAAATCGTTGCTGATCAAAACACTACCAAGGATGAGTATGCCAAACTTCCTCTTTTGACCTTCGATATGAAGGCTGAAAAGGATAATGTCACTGTGACTGACTTGATTGTCAATATCACCAGAGGTGGAGTTACCACCACTGCGTCTGGCACCACTGTCTATCTTATGGACGGTAGTAATGTTATCGGTTCAGCCAACTTGGTTGGTACTAGCTTGACTGCTATGACTGCCACCTTTGCTGATGACTTTGTCATCCCAGCCGATACCACCAAGACTTTGACTGTTAAGATGGATGTTGTTGATGCTGGTACTGATATCACCACTTTTGTCGCTGTTGTTACAGCTGGCACTGATGTTGATGCTGAAAATTCCAATGGTACTGCCGTCGTTGAGACTGGTACTGCCACTGGTAACACTATCTCTATCTTGAAGAGCGGTCTCCAAGTTTCTTTGGATTCCAATCCTACTATTGAGAAAGTGATTACTTCCAACAACACCAACAGTACTACGACCGTGACCGCGACCTTCAATGTTCGTGTCAAGGCCTTTGGTGCTGATGTCGTTTTGCCAACTGTGGCTTCCGATACCCCAATGTTTGCTAAGACTGGTGCTACTAATAGCTTTACGGTTTACGCTGATGGCGTCGCCTCAGCTTTGACTGCTTACGCTACTAGTACTAACTACACCATCCCATCCACTTGTTCGACTGCTGGTTTGACCAACGGTTGTACTTTGGCTGAAGGTAGTGAAGTTTTGATCCCAGTCACCTACACCTTCTCGAGCCGAAATGTCGCTGGTACCGCTCTTACTGCTGGTAACTACGCCGTTCAGCTTATCAAGGTTAACTACGGTGCTACTGTGACCACTAGCACTTTCATGTCTAGCTTGAGTAATTGGAGATCTCCTTCAACTTACGTCAACTAGTCATAATCTAACTTTTAGTTAGTCTGCCAAAAGTAGACTCAAACTAAGTTTAAGATTACAAAAAACCGCCCAAAAGGCGGTTTTTTGTTTGAAGATTTTTTTATCTAGGGTATATAATGAGGTTGGTTTTTACTATTAAAATTTTAAAATTTAATTTAATCCGGCAAAATTCTTGTCTACTTAAGTTTTGTTTACCCGCCAAACTTTTTTAAAAGTTAAGCGGGTGAATAAAATTTTGGTAGATTGTGCAAGAAACTTAAGCGGACAGGTAAATATATGAAAAAGATATCAAAGGGGTGGTGGGGATTAGCAATCGTAGTCGCAGTGATTATTTTTTGGTTTGGGGTTGGGCAAAAGATGTTTGTCCATTGGCAACAGCAGAGATATATTGCCAGTGTTGAGGTGCTAAAGGCCGAGTATAAAAATGACACTTATGGCGGGGCGACACCGGAAGAGACTTTGCAGCTGTTTATCAAGGCTTTCCAGGCGGGGGATTTGGAACTGGCCAGTAAGTATTTTATTATCGAAAAACAGGCCGAATACCTAGATAAGATGCAAAATTGGGTGAAGTTGGGGAAGGGGGAGGAGATAATAAGTACTTTATCATTAGCTACTTGGAGCGGTGATAGTAAATCAAATCAAGATCAAATGGATGTGTGGGGAAAAAATAGAGAATCCATACTAAGCATTTTCTTTATAAAAAACGAATTTACTAAGAAATGGAAGCTCATCAATATGTAAAAGTAATACTAGCGTTGGTTTTTCTGCCAACGCTAGTATTTGGTTATGATAAAGACATCACCCACCCCTTTTTGACTGGCGAGGCGATCAAATTATCCGAAGCCAGTTTCAGTCAGAATTTTTCTGGTGCCGAAGTCCAGGCCATCAAAACTGGGTCAATCGAGGAGGATGCTGGTGACCGACCCCTGAACCACTTTTATGATCCGATTCGTCAGGCCGGTTTGTATGGCTTTGTTTCTTCTAAAAGCTGGGCTCATGGACATAATACTGGTGGCAATGCTTATTCTTGGGAGAATGCCATTTATGAGTATGTCTATGGTGACAAAGCTAAGGGCCTAAATACTTTGGGTCATGTCGTCCACCTAGTCCAGGATGCGACCGTGCCCGATCATACGCGGGCTGATAATCACTATTGGCACTCGACTTATGAATCGTATGCCAAGGTTCAGACCTTTGTTGGCTCCGCCGAACCAATCATCCTTGATTCTTTGGATGCTTATTTTGATCAGACGGCCAGTTTTTCTAATGGTAATTTTTTTAGTGACGATACTATTTTAAATGGATATCAAGAGCCTAAAATAATAAAAGAATCTAAGGAATTAGGAAAAGACGGAAATTTTAGAAATTATGGTTATGGAAAAGTTGGAGAGAAAATAGTTCTAATTGTAAATGAAATAGGGAATGATGGGGTTATTAAAAAAAATTATTCTATTTATGATAAGAATGACAACCAAGTCATGTCCGCCTACTGGTCCACGCTGGCACCCAAAGCGGTGGGCTATAGTGCTGGAGTAATAAAACTATTCTTGGCTGAAGTAGAAAAAGAACGGCAAACTCACGCCTTACAAAAAGCGCGGGAGCCGTGGTGGCAGAAATTGATTGCGGCCGCTAAACTAAAAATTGATCAAGCTCTAGCTACTGTCAAACTATCAAAAGACAATCCCAGTGCCCCGACGGTAATAAAAACTGATTTAACTGCGACCGATTCTCCAGCTGGAACAGAAGAAGATTTAACGCCAGAACAAATCAGGCTAAAGCGCCTAGCTGTTTTGGAAAATCGTTTACAGTCCCTGAAATTAGAGCTTGAAGCTTTGACTGAGGCCAACCAAAATCAAGTGGTAACGGTTATTCGCTCAATCAACTCGACCTTAGCTCCGATTGGTCTGGCGCCGATGGCTGAAGTGGATGACGAAGATACGTCTACGACTACCGCCACTACTACTGAAGAAAAATTACCGGACGAACCTCTGGCGGTAAATTTTTCGATTGATAACTGCCGTTTTTCTCTGACGACGGATCCTTGTCTTTTAGTTTCGACTAGTTCTTTAAATTTTTCTTGGGCACCGACTATTACTGGTGATTATAATTATGAGTTACTTAAATCAATAAGAAATCCAGATGACTGGAGATTGTGGGACAAGACGGTGGTCTATACTGGCCCGGCGGCAGCTTTTACTCTGGGGCCAGAGGACTTTAGTGATGAGATTAAATGGCGGGTGGTAATCAAGGCGACTAGCACTGGCGAGATCGTGGCTTCTAGTTCGGAGATAATGACTGTTTTCTCTCAGCGCCCGCTAGTCATCAATGAGATCGGCTGGGCGGGGACGAGCGCTTCGGACAAAGATGAGTGGCTGGAATTATTTAACTCCTCGAGTCAAAATATTAATTTAGATGGTTTTTATTTAACTAATGTCGCCAACAGTACAAAAATAAATTTATCGGGCACTATTGGTTCCAATGTCTACTATCTAATCGAGCGGGGGAGTGACGAGGTGGTCAGTAATCGCTCGGCTAGTCTGGTAGATAACTTGGGTGCCGACCTCAGTGTCAAAGCTTTTGATTTGAATAATCTCGGATTTAAATTATGGCAGAAAAATGACACAGGAGATGTTTTGATTGATGAGACTCCGACTTGGAATAAGACCGGCAATACTCCGGCTTCGCTGGAGCTAAACTGGCTCAATCGCTCTGCTCTCGATTCTGCTAATTGGACTGATAATCCAGGCTGTAACGAGGCTGACGGCCCTTGCGCCCTAGATCGGACCGCTACGACCACCTTTGGCACGCCAGGGGTGATAAATCGGGATAGTATCCCGAGATTAATCTAGGGTTGGCTGGGCCCATTTTTTCGGCTATACTGGCCATATGTTAAAGCCTGATGATCGTGGTCATTTGCACCCTCTAAGCCAAATAATCTTTGATGTTTCAAAAACCTTTGAATCTATGGGTTTTATGGCGGCTCAAGGGCCAGAAGTAGAAACAGAATTTAATAATTTCGATGCCTTGAACGTGCCAGCCAATCATCCCGCTCGAGCGATGCAGGACACTTTTTGGCTCAAACCTCGTGAAAAAAAATATGCTCTTGCGTACTCATATGACGGCGGTCTCTTTGCGTGAGTTAGCTAAAAAACAGCTTCCTTTGAGAGTTTTTTCTCCAGGCCGGGTCTTCCGTAATGAGGCGACCGACGCTACTCATGAGGCTCAATTTTATCAGTTTGACGGTTTGGCCATCGATCGGCCGGGCAAGATTACGATGGCTGATTTAAAAGGCACCCTCGAACATTTTTACCGCGAGCTTTTTGGTCAGGACATTGAAATGCGGATGCGCGCCAGTTTTTTTCCTTTTGTTGAGCCAGGGGTCGAAGTGGATATCAAATGGGGCGATCGCTGGTTAGAAGTTTGTGGAGCGGGCATGTTGCATCCCAATGTTTTTAAAGCGGCCGGCATTGATCCCAATGAATGGCAAGGCTTTGCTTTTGGTAGCACTATCGATCGTTTGGCTATGATTAAATATGGAATCGAAGACATCAGACATTTTTATAATGGTGATTTGCGCTTTCTAAAACAATTTTAATTTTATGCGTTTTTTCTATAAACAATTGCGCGAATATTTTTCCAATGATTTCCCAACTGTCGAAGAGCTAGCGGAAGTTTTGACGATGCATTCTTCGGAGGTGGAGGAAATAATTCCAGCTGATAATGGCGATTGGGAATTGGAGATTAAAATTTTGCCGGATCGGGCAGGGGATGCTAAAACGGCTTTAGGCTTGGCTCGAGAGATAAATTCATTATTTCCCAAATTAACACCCAAAGAAGCTTGGCCAGTAGTCGACCAATCAACCGCCCGAGCAGAAATTATTTTTACGACCGAGCAAATCAACGGTCTCTTGGGGGTGGTTTTGAGCCGAGAGCAGATTGTTGGTTTTTTGCATCGAGTACGAGTGGAGGTAGTGGAAAATAATGACGACACCTTGATCGCCTTGATTCCGGCAGAGCGTCTGGATTTAAATATTAAAGAAGATTTGGCGGATGAAGTCGCTCGTTTGCTCGGCTACGATCAAATACCGGCTCGACGATTGCCTGTTGAGGTATCGGCTGACCGTGAGGCGACTTTTGATTTAACAAATCGCGTTCGTGCCCAGCTGGCTAGCGAAGGTTACAATGAAATTTACGGGTATACTTTTGTTGATCATGGTGAGTTGGCGGTAGAAAAACCATTGTCGGCTGATAAAGCTTATTTGCGTGATAACCTAAGTGATGGGTTCAAGCGAGAAGTGGAGTTTAATCTGGGGCGAGTTTTGTTTGATGACGACGAAGTAAAACTTTTTGAAATCGGCACCGTTTTCAACTCTTTGTCAGATGGGCAGACTGGCGTAAATGAAGAAATTAGAGTAGCGACAGGTTTTGGTTGTAAAAAGCCAAAATTGAAGATAGAAATTACCGAGAAAAAATTAACTGATTTTGCTGATTTGAAAAATGATTTGTCCGAGCTGAAAAATTTTATTAACAGCGATGTTCACTATCGACCAGTTTCGATCTATCCCCGCATCATCCGCGATATTGCCGTCTGGGTGCCAGAAGAAACTGATATTGAAAAAGTGGGAAGTGGTATTAAAACTAGTGCTGGTAGCCTCTGTACCGAAGGTCCGATTCTCTTTGATGAGTTTACCAAAGAGGGGAGAAAATCACTGGCTTTTCGGTTGGTTTTTCAATCAATGGAAAAAACTTTGTCGGACGATGAAGCTAACAAAGAAATGGCCAAAGTGGTAGCTAAGATGCAGGAGAACGGTTGGGAAGTTAGGTAGGAAAAACTCGAAGTCTAAAAATACAATAAAGTTTTTTACTCACCGCAACGTTTTGAAGGTACGGATTTTTCGAAGCTTGAAAAATCCTGAAGCGTTCCATATTTATTTTCGTCGAAAACGTGCTCGTTTCGACGTGATTTTTACGTATAAAAATCAACCCCCTTCAAAACGTTGCGGTTCCTAATTCAAAACTTTATTGTAGTTTTGAGTTTTTTTTATCAAAAAGAAAAAGCGTTGGGATAGGACCAACGCCTTACAGCTTTTCTTCACGAGGCAGCTGTGGGCCACTTTCTAGACTATAATCCTTTGTTTTTTACCGAAGATCGGGCCAAAAATTGGTAAAGGTAACGGGATTTTACAGTCCAAGGATTCCGAGATCCTTAAGAAACGCGAGTTTCCATTGTGTTTAGGGGGAAGACTCGCAAAGCCCTACAGAGCGAGGTGTTGAAGATGCTTCATGGCATAATTCCTTTCTTGGTTGAATCCGCTGGAACAAACTTTGCAAATCACAACATCCTCTTTGGTCTTTAGATTGGCCATCGTGCCCTTGCCTATGTTGTCTGTGGCCCCATCCATCACAAAAAAAGCCGAAAGACCAATCTGTTTTTAGCCTAGCTTTTTTGGGGTATTTTGGTAACTGGTTGTTGCTTTTTGTTTTATTTGTGGTATAAAATGAGGCAGGAGAACTTCACAGGAGGAGGGGAGTTTTATGGGCAAGGTTATTATCCGTTGCGGTAACTATATCCTTGATTTTCCGGCGGAAGGGATGCTGTTTGCTCTCTGTTGGATGCTCGAGTACTCGGGGAGGATATCGGCCATCGTCATTTTGGCGTTGGCTTGGTTGGTGTACTCATCCCTCTAATTGGCGGCCCGGCCAGACGTTATTTTCCGTCTGGCCGGGCCTTTTCTTTTGGCCTAAAATTTGCTAAAATAGAGGGATAATTGCCCTTAAAAAGCACTTAATTTTATCTATTTTTTATCAAAAATCTTCATCATTATGGCAGAACAAAAGCGAAAATACGGGGCTGACGAGATCGTCGTTCTAGAGGGTCTAGAGCCTGTCCGAAAGCGACCGGGTATGTATATCGGTTCGACGGGTCCAGACGGACTTCATCACTTGATGGTGGAAATTTTCGACAACTCTCGCGACGAAGCGATGAACGGTTTTTGTGATGAAATCGAAGTGGCTATTTTGCCTGGTGACGTGATTCGCGTGGTTGATAATGGTACCGGTATCCCCGTCGAAATTCACAAGAAGACCAAAGTCTCAACTCTGGAAACTGTCCTAACGGTTTTGCATGCTGGCGGTAAGTTCGAAGGGGACAGTTATAAAATTTCTGGCGGTCTCCACGGCGTCGGTGCCTCAGTGGTGAACGCTCTCTCGACCTGGCTCAAAGCGGAGGTTCATCGTGATGGTGGTAAGTATGTTCAGGAGTTTGCTATTGGTAAGAAAAAATACAATGTGAAAAAAGTGGCCAGCTCTAAATTGCATGGCACTATTATTTCTTTCCAGCCAGACGATTCTATTTTTTCCGAAACAGTTTATGATTGGCATCGGATGGTCACGCATCTCCGTAGCCAGGCCTACTTGGTCAAGGGTCTGCGCGTACGAGCTATCGATGCTCGTGGTTACACCGGCAAGATTGATACTGACAAATGTTTCTTTTTGAATGAACTCGGTCTAGATACTCCGTCGATGACTTTCTATTTTGAGGGTGGACTTTTGTCATTGATCAAGTTTTATAACCAGAAAGAAAAAGTCGTTAACCGAGAAGTTTTTTATACCGAAAAAGAATCAGACGGAGTGGATGTTGAAGTGGCGATGCAGTATGTCGATGGGATTGATCCTAAAGAAATCACCTATACCAACAACACCATCACGCCCGAAGGCGGTACTCACCTGACAGGCTTCCGCACTGCTCTCACCCGTATTCTCAATGACTACGCCAAGAAAAATAATTATCTCAAAGAAAGTGATGGTAATTTTACTGGTGATGATGTCCGTGAAGGAATAGTGGCCGTTATTTCCGTCAAATTGCGCGATCCTCAGTTTGAGGGTCAGACCAAGGCTAAGCTCGGTTCGATTGTTGCTCGTGGGGCAGTGGAATCAGTTTTTGGTGAAGCTTTCTCCGCTTATCTCGAAGAACATCCCGACGAGGCCAAGGCCATCATTAATAAAATCATTTTAGCCCTCAAGGCTCGCAAAGCAGCTAAGGCCGCTAAGGACAGCGTTTTACGCAAGGGAGCACTCGAGGGGATGACTCTGCCAGGCAAACTGGCCGATTGTCAGACTCGTAACGCTGAAGAAGCCGAAATCTTTATTGTGGAGGGAGACTCGGCCGGAGGCTCTGGTAAACAGGGTCGTGATCGTCGCACCCAAGCTATCTTGCCTTTGCGTGGAAAAATTTTAAATGTGGAAAAAGCCCGCTTGGATCAGATGCTCGCTTACGCTGAAATCAAGGCTTTGATTATTGCCATGGGTGTTGGTATTGGAGATATGTTTGATATTGATAAACTTCGCTATCACAAAATTATTATCGCGACAGATGCGGACGTTGACGGCGCGCATATTCGGACTCTATTACTGACTTTCTTTTTCCGTTATTATCGAACTTTGATTGATGAGAGTCATATCTATATTGCCCAACCGCCACTGTATAAAATCAAAAAGGGGAAGGAGATGGCCTATGCTTATAGTGATGAAGAAAAAGAACGAGTTTTGAAATCAATGGGCGTGACCTCTGAGTCTATTTCGACTGGTGATGATAATGAAGAACCAGAAGAAGGGGAGGAGGCTTCAGCAGAAGTTGCTAAAACCAGATCAACCAAAGTCCATATTCAGCGCTATAAAGGTCTCGGCGAAATGAACCCAGAAGAATTATGGGAAACAACTATGAACCCAGCTACCCGTGTTTTGAAAAAGGTAGGAGTGGAAGATGTAGAGGAAGCTGATAAAACTTTCCGCACTTTGATGGGGAGTGACGTTGAGCCACGCAAACACTTCATCCAGTCGAATGCTCATTTGGCCAAGATTGATGCCTAAAGACGCGGATAGTTGCGGATAAAACGCGGATTAATGCGGAAAAAAGTTTAAAAAATTAAAAAAGAAACGGCCCCCTAGTCGAAACCAATCGGTCTCGACTAGGGGGCTTTATTGCAAAGGATTATGCCGCACGGCGACGCATTGCGTGACGTTGTTCTCGCTTCTGCTTGCGCGCCTTCTTACAAGAAATCTTGCCACCAGTAGTGTAGTATTCTTCCTTGGGAGTTTTTGGAGCCTTCTTGCCTTTGGGCATAAAACAGATCTCCTGGTTGTTGACCAGAGACTATTCCCCGGTCAACTTGGTCTGGAATCAATCGTATCAAAGCCACATAATTTGTCAAGTGTAAAGGGAAGAAAAAATCAGCTTCGCGTCAGGCGACGCGAAGCTGGTGATTGCCGACAAATAGCTCCTAGAGCCACTTGTCCAAGGACTTGTTACAACGGCCACATACTGTTTTGCCATTCAGCTTGAAGAGGACGTGATGGCACGACCCTTTCGACTTTTGGACAGGCCACGGTCGTTGGTCGATGGGGAGATCGTGTGCCCGAAAATCTTCTTTTTGCTTCATTTTCTTTCCTCCAGTTGAGACCTTCCTAAGGTGATAATAATGTTTTTTAATAAAAAAGCTAGAGGTGGCAGTTTTTACTGCCACCTCTAGCTTCCTATTAGAATCTAGCTTCTTTCCTTGATCTCGGTGCTGATTTTTGTAATAAATTCTTCTTCGGACATTTTAATACCTTCTTCGTCACGACTTTCGACAGTAATCATTTTTTCTTCCATTTCTTTATCACCAATGACTACCAGATAGGGGATTTTTTGCATTTTGGCGTTACGGATTTTTTTGCCAAGAGTTTCGCTATCTTCATCGAGTTCAACGCGGATATTATTGGCTTTTAATTCCGCCGTTACTTCCTGGGCATAGGCCATTTGTTTGTCGGTGATGGGTAGGACTTTGACTTGAACGGGGGCGAGCCAGATTGGGAAAGCTCCCGCGTAGTGTTCGATCATGATACCCATGAAGCGTTCCAGTGATCCGGAGATCGCTCGATGGATCACGACAGGCTGTTCTTTTTCACCCGCTTCATTGATAAACGATAGCTCAAATCTGGCTGGTAAATTGAAATCGCATTGGATAGTAGCCAGTTGCCATTCTCGTCCGATGGCATCTTTAAACATGAAGTCGAGTTTGGGACCGTAAAAAGCGGCTTCGCCCTCGATGCGTTTGTAGGGTAAGTCATTGGCCTTAGCGGCTTCCTCGAGAGCAGTTTCGGCGGCCTCCCAAGCTTCATCTTCTCCTAGATATTTACTGCGGTCATCTCCACGGACCGATAGACTAACCCAATAATCTTTCATCAGGCCAATGGTGGTGTAGAAAGTTTTAATAATATCAGTGATAGTTTTCACTTCGTCTTTGATTTGCGAGACACGACAGAAGAGGTGGCCGTCATCCTGAGTGATGGAGCGAACACGAGTCAGTCCCGACAGCTGGCCAGATTTTTCATCGCGATAGACGGTGGCTGGCTCAAAATAGCGGATCGGCATGTCCCGATAGCTGAATTGATTGTCAGCAAAAATCTGCATGTGGTGCGGACAGTTCATGGGCTTTAAGATGAATTTTTCTTCTTTACCTTGAACTCGGAAAAGTTCGTCGCCAAATTTGGCAGCGTGACCAGAGGTTTCGTATAAACTTTCGTGAGCGATATGAGGTGACCAGACACGGAGATAGCCACGGTCCTGATGAAGTTCCCAGAGATAATCTTCGATCGCTTTGCGGATGATCATGCCGTTTGGTTGCATTAGTGGTAGGCCGGCTCCGACGAGCGGGGAGATGGTAAAAATTTTCAGTTGTTTACCGAGGACGCGGTGGTCACGTTTTTTGGCTTCCTCGATTTGATTGAGGTAAGTTTTCAAATCATCGGCGGTGGTAAAAGCTAATCCATAGATACGGGTGAGCATTTTGTTTTTTTCACTACCTTTCCAGTAAGCGCCAGCCACGCGCTCGAGCTTGAAAGCGTCGGTGTCAATTTCTTTGATACTGCCAACATGAGGACCGGCACAGAGATCGACAAAGTCGCCAGAGCGATAGATAGAGATAGTTTGACCGTCTTTTTCCAATTCAGCAATCAATTCTAATTTATAGGGTTCGTCGGCAAAAAGTTTTTTGGCTTCCTCGACGGAAATATTTTCTTGATTAAAAGTGATATCTTTATTGCTCAGTTTTTTGATGGCTTTTTCTAGTTCTTTTAAATTTTCTTCGGTTGGAGTCTCGCCGGCCGAAAAATCAAAATCATAATAAAAACCATTGTCGATGGCTGGGCCGATGCCGAGCTTGGCGCTAGGATATTTTTCTTTGACCACCATCGCCAGTAAGTGGGCGAGAGAGTGGCGGATGTTTTCGAGATTAGACATGTTGTTATTTTTTTAAATCACAAAATTTTTTACTCGGCATATGTTTTTAAAAGCACGGATATTTTTCTGCTGAAAAATTCCTCGAGCTCGCGCCAGTCGCGCTCCCTAGTCTTTTAAAAACATAAGCCTTCGACAAATTTTGCGATTTTTAGTTGTTAATTTTTCTTTAAACAAAAAAACCGCCCTGGTGATAACACTAGATTGCTCTCATGTTATCGCCAGGACGGGGAACGAATTCCTCGCGGTTCCACCTAGCTTCTCGCCGTGTTGGCGAACCCTCTTTTTTACCAGTTTGCTTTGGTGACAGTCGGTGGCTGTCGCAATGGCTGATAAGTATATGCTAGGTCATTGCCAGGTGATTGTCAAACAAAAAGCCGGGGAGCTGCAACTCCACCGGCTTTGGCCATCACAACCGGTGATGGTCTTTTGGGCTTGATAAATTTAATCCTAACAAAGTGTCATTTTCTGTCAAAAAGAAAAGCCGGGAGCTGCTAACAACCCGGCCTTCTGTTGTCGCATTCTGCTGTCACATGATGGGTGACCGCCCGCGACAACTGCTACGCACCTATGAACCAACTTGCATTATACTGATAAGGTATTTTTTGTCAAAAAAAAGACGAGGTAGCTAAATGACAGCTACCTCGCTGGAGACTTAGGGATCCCAAGACCTGTTTTGTTGGTCTGGCGCTCGAAAGACACTTCGATCCAAAATCATCAAGTAGAAGAGAATGGCTCACTTCTGATAAGATTGGACTTGCCCCAGCCGATAATCCTGCGGATTATCCTTTTGTCTTGAGTGTCGCCCTCTACAATATCGTTGTTGACTAGCGTTTTTGGAACTTGAACCCCATTACGATTTTCAACACCTTATCCCTCCGGGTTAGCCTAAATTCCGTTCTCAATTAGGACACTCTGTAATAGAGTAACCACATGAAAAAAGCCAAGGATTTGTCTTCGGCCGAACGGTTGGAGATTAAGATTTTGCTCGACAAAGGATATTCAAAA
>JBAYKU010000004.1:0-50911 GCA_041664425.1 Minisyncoccota bacterium
GCTTGATCAACAACAAACCAAGAAAGATTTTAGGTTATCGCTCCGCCTTGGAGGTGGCGGAGAAGGCTGGTATATTAACAGGATTAAAAGTGGGAGTGTCCTAATTCTGGGATGAATTTAGGCTCACTGGCTTGTTTTTATAATACCACGATTAAAATCTGGTGCAAGCTCAAAATTTTGTGTTGCAATAAAAATATGATAAAAGGATTTTTTAGAACGAACACAACATTACTTTTTTATTTCCTTTAGTATCTCATATATAAGTTTAGCCATTTTTTGTCCTGTAGAATTTTTTATTTTTTCCAGGGAAGCGATAGAGCCTCCTTGATTCTCCAAGATAGGTTCATATTTTGACAAAACATACCACATCTTTTCCCATTCCTTTCTAAATTTTAAGGGAATTTCGTTTGGTAAAATGCAAATCAAAACACAAACAACATCTTTCATCCTAGATCTGACATCTCCCTTTCCCGTAGCAAGTATTTCTAATGCTGTTTCAAATCTTGGAATTAAAGAGTCAAAATCTTTCATTTTTTAGGAATCTTTTAGCCAATCTATGGAGTTCTCTATGTTAGCAATTCCTCTCTTTGAGTATTCTTCCCCTTTCTTGTTTGTCCAATAGTCTTCAATATCTTTAAATCCCAATTCTTTAGACATTTGATTAAGGTCATTGACCAATCCCTTAAAACATATATCTAAATTCTTATGGCCTTTGGAGTATGAATACTTAGCCCAAAGCGAAGTAATAATAAAGGTTAAAACTGCTGTTATTATTATTTTTGTTATCATTATATTTAATTTAATTTACTAACCCCGTCTTCATTTTTACCTCCCCGATTTTCTTTTCGGCTAGGGCGCGAGCTTTGTCGGCGCCTTGTTTGAGTATCTCGAGGACCTTGGCGGGATCAGAAGCAATCGCTTCGCGCCGCTCGCGTAGAGGGGCGATGAATTTGGTCATACTGGCGATCAAGATTTCCTTGGATTCTTTGTAACCAATGCCACCAGCCTCGTAGCGCTGTCGTAGAGTGGCTAACTCCTCCGGACTAGAGAAAAGCTCGTGTAGGGCGAAAATATTGCATTTGGCGGGGTCTTTGGGCTCTTCTGGGGCCTTGGAGTCAGTGACAATCTTCATTACCAGAGTCTTGATTTCCTCGTCGGTGGCAAAGAGCGGGATAGTGTTGCCATAGCTCTTGCTCATCTTCTGGCCATCGAGACCGGGGACAGTTTTAACATTTTCAAGAATCAGTGGCTCTGGCATTTTAAAAGTCTCGCCAAACAGCCGATTAAATTTCTCGGCGGTGTCGCGAGCGATTTCTACGTGTTGTTTCTGATCCTGCCCAACAGGCACAATATCGGTATCGTAGAGCAAAATATCAGCCGCCATTAAGAGCGGATAGTCGAAAGTACCGACGCTAACCTCATGATTTTTAGTGGTGGCATCTTTGTAGGCGTGGGCGCGCGAGAGATACGGCACCGTGGTGATACAATTAAAAATCCAACACAGCTCGGAGTGGGCTGGGATAGCGGATTGGCGGAAGAGAATGGCTTTGGCAGGATCGAGACCGAGTGCCAGGTAGTCAATAGCGATATCGAGCGAGTCTTGACTGAGGGCGGTAGTATCCTGGGTAGTGGTCAGGGCGTGGAGATCGGCAATAAAAATAATATTGGTCTCGAAATCAGCTTGGCGATCGATCACCTGCTTCATCGCGCCGAAATAATTACCGATATGTGGTCGGCCAGTAGGTTTGACGCCAGTCAATAAAATTTTTGCTTTGTTAGTCATTAAAATATTCTAGCCTGTTTTGCCGAGTTTGGCTATCCTTTAGTATTTTCTAATCACTCCAGTCACGACAGCGCCGATTTCGAAGCTTTCTTTGGGATAGATAGGTTTGTATTTTTTGTTGGCGGGTTCGAGATAATTTTTACCGTCTTTTTTCCGTAAAAATTTCATGGTCCAGCCACCGTCAATCCGAGCGATGACAATATCGCCTTCTCGGGCCCGGTCGCGCTTCTCAGCGACCACCAGATCCCCTTCTTTGATCCCCTCGTCGATCATGGAATCGCCCTTGACCTCTAACACGAAACTTTCATCGCGATGGGTGATGAGATAGTCATCGAGGTTGATGGTATCCGTCATTTCATCATCAATCATAGTCGGCACTCCCGCCTCCACGAGACCGAGGAGTGGAATCTCGTCGATCATTTTGCCGGGTGTTAGACGTCCCTGAGCATCTTTGTTGACTAGACCAGCGTCGGCCATTTTATTGATCAATTTATAGACCGCATTTTTGGACCTAAAGCCGGTCAGCTCCATGATTTCTTTATAGCCAGGCAAACGGCTATGTTTGTGATAGAAAGAGATAATTTTTTTGCGGTAGGGTTCCACGGTAATAAATTTAAAATTAAAAAATCAAAATGAAAAATTTAGAATAAGCTAGAACATAAAAGTAGCGACTAGTTTCGAAGCGCGACCGAGCCAGGTTGGTCGTTAATAGACCAGAGTCAGAGTAGTTAGTTGGCTGGTCAAAAAGCGATGGCGCTTGGCGTCTTCTTTGTAGGAATAGCCTTTGATGATCTTGTAATCGATTTCGCGATTCAAGCTCTGCAATTCCTCTTGGATAGTTGTGATTAGGTCCCCTTGGCTCATGTTTCTATTATAAGTGAACCATAGTTCACCTGCAAGAAAAAAGCTGTGGATAACCTTATTTTTGGTTTATAATCTCCAATATGAACGAAAAAGAACAAAAAGAAACTGAGGTTAAAAATGGCATAGAAATTACTGTTAAAAAAGATATTGAAGCTGATCTGGCTTTAATTGGCAAGTGGTTTGCAGATTCTGATTCTCCTCATTTTAAAGAAAGAATTCTTTATTTTTATAAAACTTTGGGCAAAAAACTAGAGGATTTTACTGATGAACCAGAAAAAGTTGTCGAAGATTATTTTAGGGAGATTTATGCGTCAAAAGAAAAGGAAATAGACGAAATTGTCGAAGAAAGCAAAAGAATTTTAGAAGAAGAATCCCCTGCGAGTCTTGCTGTTTTAGCGGACCTAATGGATTACGATCCTGAAAAGGGTCAAAAATTCATCGCTATTCCTACCCTGCTCCCCTATTCTCCTTTTCACGAGCCGGTCTTTAATTTTTCTATTGTTGGCAAACTTTTTCTCGGTAAGAAAAATGAGGTTTTAGATACTGCTATTCATGAAATTTCCCATTTTCTACTCTTTGATATTTTGAAAGATTTAAATATAGATTTGGCGGATAAGCGTAGTTTAGAACATATGTTCAAAGAAGCTTTGACTGGGATGCTTTTGTCGGAACCTGAGTTAGAAAATCTCTTAAATAGAAAAAATTATCTCGGTAATCCAGAAATCCAAAATTTATTTATAAAAGACGGAGATGAAAAAGAGGTAATCCTGCGTGAATATTTACGATCAGAATTTAGAAACCATAAGGCTCGCGGTTTATCCTTTTCTGATTTTATTAAGGCGATGATGGAAAAATTCTTACCCAAAGCCTCAGAATTTTATCAAAAGAAAACTTTTTGGGACAAAAATGAACAAGAACTAAAAGCTGGCAATTCAGAACTTTTGGAAATTTATAGTGAGCCAATAAAGATTTAAAAATCTTTATTGGCAACATGATTAATCTTAAGGATTTCCATTATAAAATTCTTTAGGTTGTCGTGGTTTTTATCCCACACGTTTTGAACTATCTCCAATTTTTCTTTTAATTCTGGATAAAATGGCTGTTCTGGCCTCTGTAGTATTTCTTGAAATTGGGGCAAATTTAAGACAATAACATTGAAAATCTCAGACAACTCCCAAAGAGGGCCACTATTTTTGCTTAAACTCTTAGTTTCTTCTATAAATTGATCGCAATAATCAAAGAAGGCAAAGTGGAGACTTTCATGAAAAGCGACTTCTATTTTATCCAATAAGTCTTTTTTATAAAAAATCTGGAAAGTCCCCTTTTCAATATAGCGGGGGTTGCAATTAAAAATCGATAAATAGCCAAGATATTCTTTTTTAGAGATATCTAAACCGAAGATGTTTTTCAATTCGGTAAAAAATTTTTGTTGTTTTTGGTTAAGATCGTTGTTTATTTCCTGGCAATTTTTCTCAAGGAGGTTTTGGTTAGTTAGATAAAAATTGTCGATATATTCTCGATAATTGTCCGCATTTATTTCTGGATGATTTTTTCTTATTTTTTCACCAAAATTAACCCCGCCGATCTTAAAATCTTTAAAATCGCCATATACTTCGTAATCTAATTCCTTGTTTAATTTGATGGAAATCATGAGTAATTGAATGATAGCAAAAAATTATTAAAATCAAACCTCAAAAACCAAATCACGGTCTTTCTGCGGTTTTTGTTCTTTGACGTATCGGCGATAAGCCTCTTTGTAGAATTTGACCCAGTTATCGGGATGGGTTTCTGGCAAATAATCCTTACCCCACTTTTTCTTTTCTCTAGCGATTCTCTTTTTGTCAGCTTTGGTAAAATCAACATTCAAATAAATAGTTTTGTCCCAGAGTTTACTTATTTTATGTTTTGGGTGAAAAAGGAAGATACCATCAATCACTAAAATTTTTTTTGACAGGTCAAAAGATTTTTGCGGACCAAAATCATTTTTATTATAATCATAAGTCTTTAACCTTATCGTCCCCTTGCTCTTTGTTTTGAATTCTTTTATCAATTTTTCTACATCATTATAGCGATACCAATCGAATTCAAAAACCCTAGATTTATCCTCGGCTTTTCCAATCGACATCTTCCGTTCTTTCCAGTGCTTAATAAAATCATCCAAATGTACAATCAATACTTCTGGATTTTGCTTGGCAATAAAATCTGCCACAGTTGTTTTACCTGATCCAGCATAACCGTCAATGGCTATTACCAGTTTTTTCCGGTTTTTAAGCCAATTGGCTGTCTCAGTATTTATTTTTTTAGCAAATTTTTCTGATTTAAGCATACTACCCTTTCTTCTCCTCCATTTCTACAATAAACTGCGAGCCGAGGCCTTTGCCGGCGGATTCGGCCCAGATTTTGCCACCGTGGGCTTCGACGATTTGTTTGGCGACGTAGAGACCGAGGCCGGTACAGTCATTGTTTGCAAAAGATATTATACCAGACATCGAGGCCTATTATACTAAATAAAATCACAGAATGATCGTTAACCCCAGTTAAATGTTCATCAATTAATTTTTTGACAACTTCCCAATCAAAGTATTCTAACACCAGCTTACTCTCTTTTAGTCTGGAAAGATATGGTAATAAAACGCAATCATCCTTAATCCATTCGGAAATCGGTAAGCCAAAACCACATTTTTTTCGCAAGACAAAATCCGAAGGGAAATATTTTAAGGCGATTTCTTTTATAGGAGTTTTTTCGCCTAAATCACCAATCTTTGTGTCTAAATTATATCCTGCTTCTATAACCGATTCGTAGAGAAAAGGTACCCTGTTTTCAATATTTGCTGCCATTCCAGCCTTGTCTTGCCTGAGAAGCACATGTGGTAAATAGGTGTTCATGTCGTAAAAACTTAATCTATATTCCCTGCTTAATTCTGCGGTTTTTTGAACAAATTGTTTTCTTTCAGATAATGACCCTCTGGGCATTTTTAGAATCTTAGAAATCATAACTGGATCAGAAAAAGCATTGGATAGAAGAAGATCATCATCATTATTGATATCTTTTTGAACATATCTTTTGTATCCAAGAAATATCTCGTCCGCACCCTCTCCTGTTAGTAATACTTTTACATATTTTCTGGCAAATTTTGCGAGAAGATACATTGGCACAGTATTTGGATGGACAATCGGTCCATCCAGATGATAAGTTATTTTTTCAAAATTATCCACGAAGTCTTTTTTTGTAAAAATAATCTTGTGGTGAATTGTGCCAAGCTCCTTTGCTACAAAGTCCGAATATTTAAATTCATTCCATTCGCTGTCATTCAGGCCTATCGAAAATGAATGTAAGGCAATTGGAGAATTCTTTTGCGCTATATAGCTAACCACGCTTGAATCTATACCTCCGCTTAGTTGAATACCGACAGGAGCGTCGCTCATTAGATGACTTTTAACACTCTCAGTTAGGATATTTTCTATATTTTGTTTTTTTGAACCAACCTTTTCCAGCTCGAAATATTTATTTTTTATATATGTATTAGATTTCAATGAGTAGTCGAGGTATTCCCCTTGCTGAATTTTAAATATGTTTTTAAATAAAGTTTTTTCATCTGAAATGTGTCTGAACACCATGTGTTCAAAAAGTTTTTCTTCTTCGAGTCGGAATTGAAAATCTGGTAGGGCACTAAAAGATTTTATCTCTGACGCCCAGGCAAAATACTCAGGGGTGTCCAAAAAGTAAAGAGGCTTAATGGCCATTTTATCTAAAGCTAAGACCAGTGACTGCTTTTTTATGTCGAGAAAGCTGAATGCGTACATTCCTTTGATCATTTTGAGTACTTCTTCTATTTGGCAGATCTGCAGTATCTCAAAAAGGGTTGAAGTATCGGAAGAAGACACAAGATCTTTCCCTGCAAGATACTTCTTCCTTGGCACGTTATGGTTATAAATTTCTCCGTTATAAGAAAGGATAAAATTATCGTTTACAAATGGCTGGTCTGCGTTTTTGGATGTATCAACAATCGACAGTCTGGTATGCCCTATTGTGATATTTTTAATAGAGATAACTCCTGTGGCGTCGCCACCACGATGTTGGATAAGATCAAGCATCCCTCCGACAAAAGCCTCTTTTTTTTCTTTACCAAATTTATTTTTTTTATCAATAAAACCAACAATGCCACACATAATATTTATTATTGATGTCTCTTTATATAAGCCGCGACAGAACCGGCAATTTCTCTCTCAAGATCTGGTATCTCATTGATTTTATCCCAATTACCGCTTCTTAGCTGGTAGTAAAATTTTGATTTCTCTAAAGTGTATTGACCAAAAGACAAGAATTGGAATTCGAACAAAAAGAAAGAGCTATCTTTTACGCCAATGTCCAACGCCATATATGGAGCATCAAAATTGTCAAAAACCCTTTTGGTGTAATCTAAAAGGCCAGGAGGCAGCTCTATATCACTTTTAAACTTCATACTGCCACTAGCCCTAAAATCATTAGAACGGTTAGCTCGGTATAGTACATAGTACTTATTGTTATAAATAACAACTCGATAGTCACCATTTAATCCTTCAATGTAAGGTTGTAGAATAAATTTTTGGCGATAGTTAGAAATTAATAACGGTTTTTTGCCTGTCTTAATCCACTCAATAAAATACTGAAGATTTTTTAAGGAAAAAGTTTTTGAGGCAATCTTAGCAATCTTTATTTTTTCCCTTAGATTTTTAAGCAAAAATACTCCTCGACTTTTTGAAGTGCTACCAGTTTTAAGAACGAAGTCTTCTTTTTTGACGGCTTCCATATCCTTTAAGTAATCCTCAAACGTGCCGTAACGTTTGGCTTGGATATTTTTTATTTCCGGCAAGTCCTGAAGATCACGAGCAATCTCCATAAAATGCTTGTTGTGGTGAGCTTTAAACTGGAAGAGACTGGGAATTAGTTTTGCTCCCTGAAAAAATAAACCCAAAACCAAATCATCAATATAACTCCGATAAAACAATCCAGGATCTTCCGATGACTGATAAAGCACCCATTGCTCTTGATAATTTTGAGTACGAAAATCAATTTCTGAAAAAGGCCTGACAACCAACTCAAAACCAAGCTTCTCAAAATAATCTTTGAGTCGATTCAAATCAACAGCCGCTCCTCTCTGTTTTGTAGAGGAGTAGAATTGACCACGGTAGTCGGTAAAAAGAACTATTTTATTCATTTTATTTTTTGTCTTTAATACTTCTTTCAAAAAAAGATTGTCTCGCAGTATATTAAAACCTGTATTATAAAAAGTTACTTCACCCTTTTTTAATTGCTCGACTTCTTTTTCTAGGATGGAGATTGCTTCGTCTAACGGCACCCAGATAACGTGCAAGCCATTCTTTTTTTCCTCTTCGGTTAGATCCAGCTCTCCTTTTTTGCCAATGATTCTGGCTGTATAGCAATGATTAATACAATGTGTTTTATCTCTGTCGCGAAAATCTTCAATAATTCCAACTATATCAAGAAGGTCAACTTGGCAACCGACTTCTTCTAAGCACTCTCTTTTTACACCATTTTCGATTGACTCATTTTCATCAATTCCTCCACCAGGCAGCAGGTAGAAAGAGTTAACTTTGTTGCCAACCAAAGCCACCTTACCTTCATTATCAAAAACGATAGCCTTTCCAGTGAGACGATTTCCAAAAATAACGTTTTTCTCGCTCATCTCTTTGCCGGGAAATACGTCCTTTTCCTTAAAAATAGCTAGTGGGTTCATTTTAGCTGATATAGTTTAAATTACGACAAATAATTGACTTTTTGTAAAACAATTGTATTATAATACAGGATCCATTCTTTTTCAACCCACAACCGAGGAGGTGTTCCTATGGACACAAAACCAAGAAGACTGTTCGTCATGAGGCACGCCGAATCTCTTGAGGACATCGACAAGACCGCCTACGAACGCATTGCTGATGAGGATATGCCTCTAAGTACGTATGGTCGGGAGCAGGCTGCGGAATTTGGTTCAAGGTTTGTCTCGAGTTTTGGCCCCTGCCAATCTCTAAGGCTCATCTTGTCACCCAGTAAGAGGGTGCTTGAGACAGCCGAGATTTTGGTCTCAAGGCTACCTGCAAGTATTAAGTGGTCACTGGCAACGGAAAGCCTCATTACCAAGCAAAACTGGGGAAATGTGACTATCCACAATCGGTCCGAGATCGAAAAGGAACGATACCGGATAGGAGTACTTCGCTACCAATTCCCAGGAGGAGAAAGTGGCGAGGAAATGCTCTTTCGGTTTGACCTCTTTGCGAAGAGATTATCGAAGGAGATGGCAGATCTCTCGACAGATGAGGCAGTACTCATAATCTCTCATGGTTTCGAGATGCGAGTTACGCTGAAATCGCTACTCGGTTGGACCGAAGACTACTTTGAATCTCTGGCTCACCCCCAGCACTGCGAGATCAAGAGATTAGCCTTTGATCGAGGTTTGTTTGTACTTCTCGATGAGATGGTCAAGTATGACCATTCGAGCAATCCAGACTTTATTCGGAGACAATCAGCACAGTGATCAGTGGTCCGACAAAAACCTAGACAAACGACCAATCCTACTTAGTAGGATTGGTCGTTTCAAATTTACAAAATAAAAATCACCAACCAAAAGAATAGTCTTGCTTTTAATCATCAAAGTAAAACATTTTTTCTCTCCTATATTTATAAATTTCTATACTACCCCTTCTTCTCCTCCATTTCTACAATAAACTGCGAGCCCTTCCCCTTGCCGGCGGATTCGGCCCAGATTTTACCACCGTGGGCTTCGACGATTTGTTTGGCGACATAGAGACCGAGGCCGGTACCGGTGATATTGATGGCGCCGGCGCCGGTGGCGCGAACGAATTTTTCAAATAATTTAGGAATAGTGGCTTGATCCATACCGACACCAGTATCGGTGGAAGTAAAACGAATCAGATTCTTGCCACCCTCCTGTCGACGAGCGACAGCTACAGCAATACTACCCTTTTCAGTATATTTGATAGCGTTGTCAATGACATTGAGAAAGACTTGGTTGAGTTTTCCGGCATCGGCAAAAATATTGTACGGCCCCTCGGCACCGGTGAAAGTCATCGTCAGACCCCGGCGCATAACATTAGGCTTGAGCTCGTTGACGACCGATTCTACCATATGGCCCATATCAATAGTCGTCATTTCGTATTTCATCTTACCGAGCTCGATGCGAGTGATGTTGAGGAAGTCCTCGATCACCCCGACGAGCTTCTGACTGGATTCAAAGACCACCTGTACGGCCTCACGCGACTTACCAGTGATTTTACCAAACGAACCCTCGAGTAGCATTGAAGAATAGCCCTTGATAGCGGTCAGCGGGCTCCGGAGCTGGTGGGAAGCAATCGAA
Organism: Minisyncoccota bacterium; assembly: GCA_041664425.1. Lineage (GTDB taxonomy): Bacteria > Patescibacteriota > Minisyncoccia > Phycocordibacterales > XYD1-FULL-46-19 > XYB1-FULL-42-16. The sequence continues at coordinate 10,018 of JBAYKU010000004.1, forward strand.
ACGAACTCCGTCTTCTGCTTGTCGAGCTCTTTGAGCTTCTCATTGGCCACTTCCAGCTCAGTGTTTGATCTTTCCAAATCAACAGCCAATTTCTCGATTTTTTCGCGTTGAGAGACTTCTTTCATTACAGATTTTATTAGTAAGAGACCAAATCCTAATATGGTGGCAAAAATTATACCCCTTAAGATGAGAAGGTAAAAATCTTTAGTAAATAAAACTTCAAAAAAAGTAATTATTGATAAAAAAAATACTAAAATCGAAGTGGATAAAACTTTAACATTTAAAACGCCTCTTGAAAAAGCATAGGAAGTCATGATTATTAATGGAAAAGTAAACAAGGCACCAAAAGGAATAAGCTTTGAATTATCAAAAAAAGCAGGGAAGAGAAAGTTAAAGGTAATTATAAAAGAAAAAGTTGCAATTGTTCCAAATAAAATTAGTGAGTATGGTTGGCGATCTTCTGGTTTAGCTTGCCATGTTTTTTTAATCATTATAACAATCCCAGAAATGACAAAACCTATACTTACTAATCCAAAAAGTGGAATAAGTGGACCGTTGGCAATCTTCGATATTCTTCCACCTGAATATGTTTCAGCAATATGATTAAAAACGTAAGGTGTCAACGTGGCTAAGGAAGTAAATATGGTTATCAAGTATAAAAGACTTTGTTTAAAAATTTTAAGATCACTCTTTCCTAATGGAAAAAGATAAAATAATCTAAAAATAAAATAAGCTTGCCAAACAGCTAAAAACATTGTTAGTCGTAGAAATAAGAGAGCTAAATCTTGATCGAGTATTTTGTAGCCAAAATAATTAAAAACTCCCCATAGACCAGTTACTGTAGCTAAAAGCAAAAAAATTAAATTTGTTTTATTTTTTGAATCACTAAAGTAAGTAGTGAAGCCCAAAACAAAAGTTGCTGCGATTACTGTGCCAACAGTGAGTAAATCAATATTAGTTAAAATTGAAGAGTCCATTAATTTTTTCTATTATAGCCAATCTATCTGCGGAGGTAAACGGTAGCAATGCTCGGCTGGCTCTCCATCATAGCCAAGACGAAAAGAAATTAAAAAATACTCCTTATTTTTATCAATTTTTAAAATGTCAGCGATGTCGTTGTATGATTTTTCTATTAAAGTTATTTGTTTCTCATTAAACGGCTGAGAATCATTTTTTCTTAATTTAAAATGAAAAAAACCAATGCCAGTCAATAATTGAGTGCTTAATCCGTTCTGAGCTGCTGTTAGCCACACTCTTTGCATTACTCGCCCAGTATTAACGATATCGACAGGTTGATCTGAAGGAATAATTATTGTTCCAATCATTGCCGAATGATTAAATATTTTTTCATTGTCTTTAGCTACTAAGTCAGAGGCATGGATAGTTTTATTAAAAAAATTCATTATAGGCCAAAAGCGAAGAAGTTTAAAAACTAGAGTTTTTGGAAATTTAAGTTCCAATGTTTTCATCCCCATACCTATTCTTTTTTGCTTCTGCTCTTCCTCTGTCCAGGTTAGGTGATGAAACAAAAAATTATGAATCTCTTTTGTTTCTAGAGCTAATTTTTCATTGTAGCTTAGTGGTTTTGATAACTTTTTAATTGTTTCATTGTCTTCTTCCAAGATTAATCTCCCATATCCAACTTTGGAAATGCAGTCCATCAGTGATGTCTTTATTTTTTCAGGAATTTCTTTTTTAAAATATGGTTTTCTGTTAGTACATCTTTTTTCAATCGTTTCAAATGATATATCTTCTTCGTTTTTGATATTTTCGTCTTTTGTCAAATCCACTCGAGCGGTTAATTCGTTATCATTTCCATTTGGAAACAAAAGTACTGTTGCCCCGTAACCTAAATTTTTAGATGCAATCACTATATTCTCTATAACAGCGCCATGGGCAGTATTAATAGAAGCGTTATTACTATTGTAAACTGACGTATCTCGCTCAGGAAAAGAATAAAGAAGAATTGAGTTATTTTTGACCTTAAACCTCCATGGTTGGCTATTGTCTCCAGATGGGGCTAGCGTCCCGTAGTAAATTATTTTCTCAATATCTTCTTTCATATTTCCCCATCATACAACAAAAATAAAACAAGTCCACGCGCACGATACTCATAAAGAGCACTGCTCCGTGCGCGCGGAACCCTGGCTGTTTTTTTGGAATAGGAATCGGCCACCGCCGATAACAGAACTTTTGTGTAATCCCCACAGTAAACTGACGGGGTATTACACACCAATAAAAGAAGAGAAATTATGGTATATAAAGATATTTGCTCTTTTTCTATTTTAGTATTACCGTTGTAAATACAATCCTTAAAGACAGTAAAAATATATGGCAATCAATAAGATCATAAAAAATAAGATTCTGGCAATGGTTAAGATAGATCAAGCTCTTGAACGGAGGGAGGAACGATGATCATTTTGAGAGGGCACTTGCGGACTGCATGTACCCTCTCTTATTTTTTTAAGAAACTTTTCAAATTTAATCGACTTATAAAAAAACTACGTGCTGATATTGCAAGATAAAATCCATTGATTTTTTAGTAATATTGCGTATATTATATATTGATAACAAAAACATTTTTGCCAGTCTTATTAAAAAAAATACCATGTCCGATACCCCTAAAAACTTAGATCGACCCCAAAGCAAAATTGAAGAAAAAGAGAGGTACAACCCCTTCGAAAAGGAGGTGTACTGGCAGGATTTTTGGGAGAAAGAAGGTGTGTATAGATTTAACCCCGAACTCCCTAAACCTATCTACACAGTAGACACCCCTCCCCCTACTGTTTCCGGAGCATTACATTTGGGTCATATTTTTTCCTACACTCAGGCCGAGATAATTACGCGCTTCAAGAGAATGAGTGGCTATAATGTTCGTTACCCTTTTGGTTTAGATAATAACGGACTACCAACAGAACGATTAGTAGAAAAAGAGACTGGCGTTAGGGGTAGTACCATTAATTTAGGAGATTTTGTAAAAACCTGCCTTGAAATTACCGACAAATATAAAATCTTATACGAAAACTTGCTAAAATCACTAGGTCTTAGCGTTGACTGGAAATTGGAGTATTCCAGCATTTCTGCCGACGTCCAAAAAATATCTCAACTTACTTTTAAAGAATTATATGACAAAGGGCTTATTTATAAAAAAAATGCTCCGGCTCTCTATTGTACTGAATGTCAAACGTCATTTGCACAAGCCGAAAAGGAAGATAAAGAAAAAAACGCCGTTTTTTATGATATATCATTCAAAATTGAAGACGGTGGCGAGCTAATTATCGCGACAACAAGGCCAGAACTTTTACCAGCTTGCGACGCTATTTTTGTCAATCCAGAGGATGAAAGATTTAAGCAGATTATAGGGAAAAAAGTAATTACCCCATTGGGCTATATGGTAAAAGTAATGACCGACGAAAAAGTTGACCAGGAAAAGGGCTCCGGCGCTGTAATGTGTTGCACCTATGGAGACGAAACCGATATCTACTGGGCAAAAAAATATAATCTAAAAGAAAGGATTATTTTAGATAGAAAGGGAATGATAACTGGGGTGAATGAAATATCCGAGTTAAACGGTAAAACAGTAAACGAGGCAAGGAGAATCATCGTTGAAAATCTAAGGTCAGGTAATTTTATAAAAAAAGAAGAACAAATTAAACACAATGTGGATGTTCATGAGAGATGTGGCACCCCAGTAGAATTTTTGCCGACAACTCAATGGTTTATTAAGATTCTCGATATGAAAGAGAAACTGTTGGATGCCGGTAAAAAAATAAATTGGTATCCATCGCACATGAGAAAAAGATATGAGGAATGGGTCACCGGTTTAAAGTGGGATTGGTGTATATCGAGAGAACGGTTTTATGGAATACCAATACCAGCATTTAATTGCAGTAATTGCAGTAATGTTTTAATCCCAGAACAAGATTTATTGCCCATGGATCCCAAAATGGCAACTGAAATCCAAGATTGCCCTGTTTGTGGCGCAGGCAAAATGATTCCAGAAAGAAATGTCCTAGATACCTGGTTCACATCGTCCTTGTCCCCAGATATAAATAACTCCAACCGGCTCAATGGGAGTTTTGATGGTAAATTGTACCCAATGTCCATGAGGCCTCAAGCTCATGATATCATTAGAACTTGGGCAGTTTATTCTATATTAATGGGCCTATACAGACACAATGATATACCCTGGAACGATTTAATGATCTCGGGCCATATTTTAGTCCAAAAGGGAGAAAAGATTAGTAAAAAAACAGGTGGAGGAAAATACAAGCCAGAAGAATTGATTGCGACACAATCAGCCGACGCCATTAGATATGCAATGAGTGGAGCTTCTCTGGGTAAAGATTCTTATTTTGATGAAAAAGAGGTTGAAAAAGGTAAGAAATTAGTCACCAAAATATATAACGCTGGAAAGTTAATTCTGGATAAATTGGAAGATTTTAGTCCTAAAATGACGGTTGAGAAGAGAGATCTAGAAGCAATTGATGCTTGGATATTAAACAAATCATTTAAAACAGCAGAAAATATGTCTTCTGCTTTTAGTAATTATGAATTTGGCCAAGCCAGGCAAATTTTTGAAGATTTTTTCTGGAAAGATTTTTGCGATAACTATTTGGAAATCGCAAAAGCCAGATTGAATATTAGAGATAAAAACAGTAAAGAAAAAAGATCCGCTTTGTTTGCATCGTATAATTGTTTACTAAATATACTTAAAATGGCCTCGCCATTTATCCCACACATAACAGAAGAGATGTTTCATGCGGAAATTAAAAAAAGCAATCAGGCGGATGGAAGTATTAAAGTTTTTTTTATTTCTGATAGTGGTAAAGGGTACTTCTTCAATGAACTAAAAATAAAAAGTATCCACGAATCCCAGTGGCCTTCGTCAGATATTTTATATTCGGATAATGAAAATGATCACAATTCAGATCTAGCTCTATCTGTTATTTCCGAAATAAGAAAATACAAAAATGAACACAAAATAAAATTGGGAGCCCAGACAACCTTATTGAAGATTAAGTGTTCCGAAGATCAAAAGAATAGGCTAAATAAATTTTTGAAAGACGTTACTTCTTTAGCGAGAGCGAATTCTAGCGAAATAGAGATTGTCAACAGCGAGGAGCTTAGTGTAAAAATCGAGCCATAGATTTTGACCCCCACTCCCAACCATGCTAGATTTGTTGTCGATGGTAAACAAAAAGAGATTAAAACACACCTAAAACAGCCTTAATTGTTGTCGCAAATTTATTGTTTAGTCTTAATGACAGTTACTTTTTCCTCGGTAAGATAAGTTTTAACAACACGAAAAATATCCTCCAGAGTGATTTTTTTGATATTTTCCTCATATTTTTCTAAAGTCACCACTTGATTTAGAGAAGAATAGGTTGTCCCGAGTTCATAGATTAGAGACATCCGATTAGACAAAAATCTTCTTTTTCTTTCTTTCAGTAAAGACTGTCTTTTGCTGTCTAGCTCCGGTTGTGAAATGTTGTCTAATTTTTTTAATTCTTCATAGACAAGCTCGGTCGCTTTGTCTGGATTGCTAGACTGAAATTTTATATTAAAATAGCCGGCATCGCTGGCTGCCGCATTGGAAGTTCCTACTCCATAGGAAAGGCTATTTTTCATTCTCAGAGTTTGGTAGAGTCTAGAATCTTTTCCTAAAGAAAGAATTGCTCTTAAAAGCTCTAGTGGATAAAAGTCTGGATGGCCATAAGGAATTGTCAGAAAATTTAATTGTACCATCGTCGATTGGGGGCTAATGAAATTGCATTCTAGTTGGGCTGGTTTAGGGATTTTAGTAAGTCGTTTTTTGGCTTCTCGCCTTTTTTTTACTTGCCCAAAGTGTTTTTCAGAAAGATTTTTGACTTTATCGAGGTCTAAATCACCCAAACAAATAATTAGGGTTTGGCCCGGGTCAGTGACTTCTTCCCAGATTTTTTGGATTTTAGCCTCTGTCGCTTTGTTTATCGCTCGATCTTGACCATAGGGAATCTTTGTCAGATCAGAACCATTTAAAATTGATTTCTGAGAAAAATAATAGATGGAGCGATCGATATTGCTGGGCATATTCGACAACTCTTGGTCGATGATTTTTGTTTCTCGGTCAATGCTATTTTGGGCTAAAATTGGATTTTTGACTTTATCAGAGAGAAGGGAAAATATTTCTTCTATATCATCAGCGAGAAATTCCGAATCAAGATAAACAAATTCGACTCCAGTATAAGCATTCAAAAAAGCCCCGGTTTTTTCTTTAATCTTGGCAATGGCAAATTCATCAGGATAAAGTTTGGAGCCGTTGGCCATCAGATGTTCCAGTAAGTGGTGAAGGCTCTCTTCTCCCTCATCCTCGTCACGATCCCCCTGTCGGAACCAAACACTCAAGTTGACCAAGGGAGAGCCCTTTATCTCCCCATAAAGTAATTTGATACCGTTTGATAATTCAGCTGTAAAATATTGCATAAAGTATATTGAAATTTAAGTATAACATTTATTAATTCGTAGATTAAATTTTATTAGAATAATAAATATCCTAGCGTTCCAAAGTGAAAACGCTAGGATATGGGACGATTTGGTGTTTATCACCAACAATCATCTGGTGGAGCAGGGCATTGGTCACAGCACCCACTGTGGTTTGCTTCAAAGCAAACTCCTGATGCTAATTGCTGTGGGGTCGTGCCGCTGTTTTTAATTGGTATATTCATTCTCGAATCACCTCCCTTCCTATTTGATTATATCTACTGGATTAAAGTACGTCCAGAGGATAGAACAACCTCCTGCGCAAATGTCATATTGTGAACAATGCTGACATTTCTCGCTTGGGTAACAAGCTAGCTTGTCGTAAATTTCAACTACAGACTTTCTGGTAAAAAAGTTGGTGAACTCTTCTGGTGTTAAAAAATCTTTTCCATACTTCCCTATCGGATAAGGAAAAAGATGATTACAAACCAGGAGAGAACCATCTGTATCAAAAACAACACCAGATCTTTTTGATAAATGGCAGCCTGTTTGTATTTGTTTACGATCAATCATATCCCTGATGAAGTGTTTGTTCCACAAACACAGAGGATAGCTACATCGTAAATAAATTTTTCCTTGTAGTATTTTTTCTGCTTGGAATAGCTGATTTGAGATGTTTTTGATCATCTCACCCAGTTCTTCCCAAGTGTAATCAGATGACCATTGACCCTTGGAAAAAATTGGAGTGTAGAGACTGATATTCAGACTTGCTACTCCTAGCGTAGTGGCTGTTGTCGCCAATTGTTTTAGGTCACAGTCATTTGGATGGCAGACAAAGGCTAGTCCAGAACCCTTAATAGATAAGGCTTTCCTTAGTCCAGATAAATAGCGGTGCCAGTCAATATTACATCCTACATCTTCGAATTTTTCTTCACTCGAAGCTTTAATAGAAACTCCAACGCTACTGTTAGACTGTTTTTTTATATGTGTCGAGAAACTCGTCAGATAGAAAACGCAGACCATTTGTAACAATTGTGCTACTGACTCTGTTGTTGATGTAACTATTAAAATCAGATAGATGTGGCCAAATAGTTGGCTCTCCTCCAAAAATTGCTAATTGTTTGGCACCTGAATCAATAATTAAATCGGCGATAGCACAGGCCAGAGGCAAATCCATTTCATCTGGTTTAGTTAAACAAGCGTCTTTGGAATAGCACCACCGACAGCCAAGGTTGCAAGCCCTGTTTACAGTCAAACACACTATTTTGGGTTTAACAGGAGGAAGCATTTCGATTTTCCTTTCAAAGATCTATTCTTCCTCTGGAACCATTCCGGAGAAAATCTAATTAAAACATAACACTTTCGACTTTGTTGTCTATAGCAAACAAAACAAAATTAAAACAGACCTAAAATAGCCTTAATTAAGGCTATTTTAGGTAAAAGGCTGGGAATTTTGTTAAATTTGTTGTCTTACTGCAACAGAATTTTTATCTTTAAAGGACTTAAATATAGATAACTGATTATTTAAGATGATTGGATTCATCGCTTTAATTTCGTGAAAATAATAACGTATTTTGGGTACTGGATTTACAAGATAAATTGGTTTTTTTAGAATATGTGCAAAGCCTATTTCTAAGAAAGCATTGCCTCCTATGTAGTTTTTTATTTTGTTTTTATCGTAATTAGCAATGATTATACAGTCTGCCTCAACAATATGATTATAATGTTTCCTTATGTAATCATATTTTATCTTTAATTTATAAGTGTCGACGTAACCTTTAGAAATTATTTTTTTCAATTGTTCATTGGTGGATGGATCAGGTAAAATAACTTTATTTCCCATAGAAATTAGCCTCTCCTTTATTGTAACCATTTTAGAATAGTTTGTCATTGACCCACAAATGACTATATTCATAACTTCATTTTAGAAAAACTTTTTTATTAATTCATCCATACAGTTCAGAACAAATTTGGCATCTTTTATTGCATCGATAGCTACGTCTTTATTGTATCCTTCCTCCTGGTGAAGGGCTGGACCTCTTTTTCTTGATAAATCTATAGAAATTTCTTCAATTTTTTCTGCATCAAATCCAATATCAAAACCTTTCATTTTCAAAACCCTCATCAATAGTGGTGCCTGATCGTGGCTTTTGGGATAATGTATTCCAAGTAATGCTAGAACGGCGGTAAGTTCTAATTCCACCGCTTCTTGTGATCTTCTTATGCTCATATTCCAAATTTCTCTTTCAAAAGAGCCTTCGGCGTGTTGAATACATTCTATTGATGCCCTCATTAACAATTGTGATCTTTGCAAATTATTCATATGATTTTAAAAATTTTTTGGTAACACCCAACACCACTTGCCGCTTGGTAAAGTTGATTTTTTACTGTTGGTATTTTTTATTTTGTCCTTTATATCTTCTAAAAATTTTTTACCAATATTTTGATTATCATCAAAAATTATTCCGTGATCTGATATGTCTAAAAATAACCATAGGAAGCTGTTTAAATGTTTACTACTCAAAAAAACAGGGTATATCTCTGGGTAGATACTTTTTTTTGAAAGATCTAAGTAGGTTTTTTGTCGTCGAGAATTTTTTATTATTTGGATAAATTTATTGTTGATATTTTTACGACTTATTTTTTCTTCATCAAAGATAATTAGCAAATCAATATCACTTGATCCCCTTGCTTCTCCGCGAGCAACTGAACCAAACAATATAATAGATAAGACCTTGCCCTCGCATTCCTTGTTTACTTTTTGTTTGAATTCCTCTAAAAAATTATTATAGTCATCTACCCCCAAGGCCACAGGTTCGTTCTCCGATTGGAGAGATGCTAAAAAATTATTTATCAAATTTATATCGATTAGGTCCTTATCTCTTCTTACTAATTTTTTATAATAAAGAACTTCTTCTAATTTTACGAATGGTAAACCTTTAATCTTTTCTGCTTCGTTTATCATCTGATTGATATCTTTATTTGTGGGCGCAAACCACCAATTTGAAATTTTAATTGATCCAATTCTAATAAAACCCTCACTATCCAGTGGATTTGTCTTTAAAAGTTCTATCCAAAGTCTGTCAGTTACAATTACGTCAATATTTGGAGCTTCTCTAATACCTCGTATTGCCATTACCGCACTACCAAATATTGCGAATTCGTTTTGAGGAAAATTCTGTTGCCTTATATCTTTAATCAAATCATTAATTTCCATGATATAAAAAGATTAAAGCTAAAAAATTTTGTTGTGAATATCCAACAAAACGAGTCAAAAAAGGCCTCTAAATAAGGCTTAAATTAAGAAGATATAGACAGAAGCGGTAAATTATGTTAAATTTGTCTAATAGCAACAACAAATTAAATAATAAAACTATGCCTATTATCTCCAATAACCTGCTGGTTAAAAATCTCGTCGAATACGGCCTCAGTGACAAGGAAGCCAAGATGTACCTGGCCCTGCTCGAGCTGGAAGTCGGCACCGTTAATGAGGCGGCCAAAGCTGCTGGGGTCAACCGCAGTTCCGCCTATGTCGTCCTCGAATCGCTCAAAGAGAAGGGTTTAATCAGCGTGGCTGGTGATAAAAAAATTCAACATTATATAGCCACTTCTCCCGAAGCTCTCCTCTACTCGGCTGAAAGTCGAGCCCAAGCACAAGAAAGCATCAAAAATAAAATTGCTGACATTGTGCCAGAGTTGAAAGCTTTGCATAAAGATACCAAGCAGAAGCCCAAAGTTTATGTTTTTGAAGGAATGAATGGTCTCATGGCAAGTTTTCAATCTTCTTTAAAAAATAAAGAAAAATTTATGAGATCTTTTTCTTCGGCAGAAAAAATACCAGATGCAATGGCTGAATATATAAGAAGGAGAACCCAATTGGGTATAAAAATGCGTGGAATTTATCTTGACAACAAACAATCTTTTAATTTAATAAAAATGTTACCTAAAACAGATGAATTTGTTGTTATTCCAAACAGTAAATATACCTTTGATTCTAATTTAGCTATTTACGATGATAAAATTGGGTATATCTCTCCACAAAATGGAGGCTATTCAATTATTATTGAAAATCAAGATATGGCAGATATATTGAAAATAATCTTTGACCTGGCTTTTAGTGGATCTAAAGGACTCAGTAAAAAACGTGTATAAAGATAAAAATATTTAGTTACTTTATTACCCAGCGTTGTTTTCCTTTAAGACAGAAATATTTTTCGTGATTGCATGTCCAAAAAATGATTTTGGGTTTTGCTCGATTTCCCAAATTTCTATATAATTCTCTGAATTCTGAGTTTTTATTTATAAGGTTTTCTACAACAGTTTTTAAAATTGTTTTTTTGAGATTGGTATCTTTTTTACTACCATTTTTGAGTTCAACATTTATTTCTAAATACTGATTTTGTTTGGCGTCGTTCTTTGTCAGCATGGTGAATTTACCAGTAACTCGATCTTTTATTTCTGAGTGAGAAACAAGTACTTCCTTGACATGTTCTGGGTAAACATTTAATCCATAAAGAGTTGTTGATAGGTCAGCTCTTTCGTATACAAATACAAACGGTAAATTCATATTAGTCTCACTGATTTTAGCTTCTTTGATTTCTTTATCTAAATTTATACCAAGTTCTTTTAATTTGGTTTTGATATCAGCCAAAGTAAAAATCCCTCCGTTGTCTTTTAAATCATAACGAACCAATGGGATACCGCTAAAAGCTGAACAAATGATTTTTCCCTTGTCGTGCTCAAAATAGAACATTTCAGGTAGATATTGAGCCAGGGTTGGGACTTTCATGTTTTGACCAAAGATTGATTCAAAAATTTTTGAGTCACGCATGGCGATGCGACGAATGAGGACAGACAACGGCGTTTCATGAGCGATAGTTCCCTGGTCGACGGTGCCGTAGTGATTCAGGGTAAGAGAGTATATATTTTTCAAACCAATACGCTCGGCAATGTAGTCACGAAATTTTTCGCTAAAAGCTTCAGCCGAGAAAATAATTCTGAGATTATAATCGGACCATTTTATCCCTTGCTCAATACCAGCATCAATCACATCTTTTACAAAAGGTGGATACCCCCCCAAGATCACCTGGTCATAATTTGGCCCAAGATTAAGAATTGATTTAATTATTTCTTGTTTGTTAATACCGGGAGTAATAATGCTTAAATTGTAGTGCCCTCTTTCGGCAACGTTTTTAACCGCTTGATAAGTAAAAAGACCACCAATCCAAGCCCCCATAGCAAAACCATCAACATAGAGAGTGGTTTTTTTGTCGATTTGAAAATTGTTGAGTAGATACATCTCGGCTGTAACAGAATACTGTTTATCCTGAAGATTGCCTCGAGGGAAGTAAAAAGGTTCGCCAGTCGAGCCGGAGGTTGAGGAATAGACATGCCAACCATGAGAAATATTTCCATCCCAACAAAGATCAGCTAAAGGATATTCACGTAAATAATTATCTTTATTGATGACAGGAATTTTTTCAAAATCAGCAACAGTCTTAATTTTGGTTGGATTTATATCGTGTTTTTTTAGAAAGTTTTTGTAGGCTGGTACACGCTTAGCCATCATGTGAAAAAGTTCCAGGGCCATTTCTTCACCACGACCAATCCAAAATTTTTCTGGTTTAGTCTTAAGTTTTTCCAGTAATTTTACTGGATTATTATATTCCTTAGATAAATCTGCTATTTTTGGATTGGGTTTAAAATACATAATCTGATTTTAAAACTTCGGCAAATTGATGTACTCCCGGACGAAGAAAGTTTTATTATCCCCCACAGCAATCTGTTTAATGGCATAAGTCGCCACTACTCCACCTAAAATCGCGGCGCTACCGAGCTGGGACCATGACACAAGTTCCTTTTTCATCACTCGGCCAACTGAGGCAATCATTTTGGGGTCAACTTGGTGCATACCACCGACTATGTCATTGATAATGATGTCGCCGGCTAATTCTTTGCCCATGGGACCAGATAATTTTTGTTGCCAATAAGCTTCATCTTTTTCAAAAATTTTGTCATAACCGAGGTCATATCTTTCGATATGGAGGACGACACCATCGCCGTTGTCGGTAATCATGACTACTGGCACTTTGTATTTGAGAGCGAGCTTGCGAGTTTCAATCTTCATCGTCATCTCATCAATCTCCTCGATAATACAGTCTATTTCCTTGTTAGCCAGTAATTTTTCTAAATTCTCAACGTTAATTCCCTGATCGAAAGTGGTGACTTCGGCGTAGGGGTTGTCTTCGTAGATATGTCTAGCGGCAATGGTGGTTTTATTTAGTCCGATTTGGTGGGTACCGGCGAGAATGCGATTCAAATTGGTCGTATCGAGTTCATCAAAATCGGCAATGGCGATTTTGTTGGAGATGCCAGCTTGAGTTAAAACAAAAGCGATATTACTGCCGACACTCATACCAAAAACGCCGATCTTAAAATTCCGGAGAATTTCTTGCTCGGCGCTAGTAATCAAATCTTGATTACGATTGGTTTTCAAAGTCAAAAAGTCGTTGATCTGGGCACATTTGACGATAGTTTGATTCCAGGGATAGAAAATATAATTAAAATGGTCTTTTTTGGTCTCGCAATATTTTTTAAAATCCTCAGTCTGGTAGGCAGTTTCTTTGTCAGTGCCAATATATTGTTTGTTATCAATAAAGAAAAGCTCTTTTAATTGACGCTCGAAAGCATCGATGTATTGAAAATTGATCAGCTTCTCTTTGAGCGAGGCTAGCTCGGCTTCATCCTTGAAAATAGTCGGTTTGACTTCTTGATTTATCATTGCTATTATTGTAACATAATAATTAATAATTGGCAAGCCGTAGCGCCATTTTGAGATCTTGTTCCCCTAGCGATATGTCTTACCTAAAATTTTACCTTAGTCTATAATAAAAGCAATGAAAACAAACCTAAAGACAGTCAAAAATGATTTTAAAAAAGTAACTTCGTCTAAATCGGAAATTTTACTTTTGGATTTAAATGAAAAAACTGTCGCCCCACCGGCTGGCTTGGTTCAATTTTTGAAGAAAGCCTCAGCCAGCGCTCCCGCTTATGCTCGGGTGGCGCAATTATTAAAATTGAAAGAAAAAATCGCCAAATACAACAAAGTCTCAATCGAAAATGTGGTAGTTTTTCCTGGTTCATTTAATGCTCTGATTACTACCTTTTCCCTGATCAATGGACCCAAGGGCGAGACCCTATCTCCTGCCCCCACCTTCCCTTTTTATGAAGGTTACGAAAAATTTAAGCAAATTAAGGTTAAAAAGATTGTTGTTAAAAATCCGGAAAAAGTAGCAGAGGAAATAATTCCGGCAATTTCAAAAACAGTCGCTTCTGTCTATCTCGTTAATCCTGGCAACCCTTTTGGTGAGCTTTTTTCGGCTAAAGAAATTGAAAAAATAATTTTGGCGCTAGCTAAAGAAAATAAGTATGTAGTGATTGATGAAGCCTATGCTGAATATGCCGATCAAACTATCGCTTCTTGGATTAAAAAATATGACAATTTGATTGTGATCAAAACTTTTTCTAAGGCTTTTGGTTTGTCTGGTTTGCGTTTGGGCTATGTTTTGGCCAATCCTGACCTGGTGGTAAAACTAGAAAATCTCCGCGGACCATCATATACCTTGAGTGGCTTGTCGATTCAGGCTGGCATCTGGTCCTTGGATAATCTCGAAGTAGTTAAAAAATACGTTAAGCAAATTTCTGAGGCCAAAAAAGACTTGGTGGAGTTTTTGGGCGCAATGAATGTGAAATTTAAACCTAGTCAGGCCAACTTTATTGCTATCAAGGTGAATGATTCGGCTCTAACTACCAAAAAACTGGCCCAAGCTGGCATTTTGGTCAAAAATCTCAGTGGCTATCCTGATGGCGGTGAACTGACAAAAAACTGGATTCGGATCACTATGCCAGCTTTGAAAGATATGTCTCGTTTGAAGTCGGCACTTAAAAAAGCTATTTAACGCTAGTTTCTTCCAACTATCTCACTAATATTCCCATACCCCTCTTTTTTTAGTCGCTCGACGAGGCCGCGATTGATTTCGCCGATGAGCTGAGGGCCTTCAAAGATCATGCCGGTGATAAGCTGGAGGAGTGAGGCGCCAGCGAGAAAATATTGCCAAGCGTCGTCGGCATTAAAAATTCCGCCACAGCCAATAATCACAAACTCGTTGCCAGCGAGCCGGCGAATAGTTTTGATTTGATCTAGAGCTAATGATTGGACTGGTTTACCAGAGAGACTACCTTTTTCGGTTGGCAGTTTGTCTTTAATGGCGTCACTCATCACGGTCCGGTCCTTGGTCAGATTGGTAGAAATAAAACCATCAATTTTGTATTTACGGGCTAGTTCAATAATGACTTTAATTTCTGGTTCAGATAGATTGGGCGGCATCTTAATAAAAATCGGTTTGGTTTTGGGGATGACTGAGATTTTGGTCAAAAGTAAATCTAAACGAACTGGATCAGTAAAAGGTGAACCCCCAAAAGCATTGGGACAGCTGATGTTGATTGTAAAATAATCACCAATCCCCGCCTCCATAAAAGTGCGATAAACTTTGAAATAATCATCAATGCCCGCTGTTATTTCAACCGTGTCTGGACTATTGGTCTTGGCCATACTGATGCCGACAGGAAAAATAAATTTTCGATTGATCAATTTTTTTGCAACGACAGAAGCCCCGGCATTTTTTAGGCCGTAATGAACGATTAAAGATTGTGACTTTGGTAGACGCCATAAACGGGGCTTGGGGTTACCTAAACAGGGTTCACCGGTAATTGACCCCACTTCCTCGAAACCGAAGCCCACAGGGGCCAAAATGGCGGTCAGGCGGGCATCCTTGTCGAAACCAGCCGCTAAACCAACGGGATTTTTGAATTTTAGGCCACGAATCGTCTGTTCGAGCATGGGGTGCTCATAGCCAAAACACAGGCTGGTCAGCTGGCGAGTTATCCGATGACGACCTAATTTTTCTCCGACGTCTGTAAACAGATCGTGGATCTTTTCTGGATCAAATTGAAAAAGAATCGGTTTTAATAAATAACGATAACCAAGGCTTAAAAAAGTATCACGGCCGACCAAGAGAGAATCTTTAATCATATATTTAATAGAAGAAAATAAGATAAGCTAAAATGGCAATAATAATACGATACCAGCCGAAGGCAGTAAAATCATTTTTTTGAATATAGTGAATGAGAAATTTGACGGCCACGAGTGCGACCAAAAAAGAGACGACGAAACCCACACCGATCAGTTCAAATTGATTGCCGGAAAAAGTCGGGGCGCTTTTATAGAGATCGTAGGCGGTAGCGGCAGCCATAGTGGGAATAGCCAACAAAAAAGAAAACTCGACTATCGCTTCGCGCTTGATCTTCATGGCGAGGCCACCGATAATCGTCGCCGCCGAGCGTGAGACACCGGGAACGATAGCGAGCGATTGACAGACACCGAGCCAGGCCGCTTGGCGGTAGCTGATATTTTCTTCCGCCAACTCGCCCACTCCCCGCTTTTGATAATATTTTTCAAACCAGATTAAAAAGATACCACCGATAAAGAGTGCGCCAATAGTGACGGCTGTGTTGCCAGCCAGAAAACTTTTGAAAATTTTATAGAGAGCAAAACCGATGATAGTGGTCGGTAAAAAAGCCACCACTACTTTTTGGAAAGTGTCGCGATTGAGAAAAAGCTTGCGCCAAAAGAGCCAGACGACGGCCAGAATGGCCCCGAGCTGAATGGAAATTTCAAAGGTTGATTGAAAGGTCGTGACTGGTAGCTTCATCAGATGGCTAGCCAAGATCATATGGCCCGTGCTGGAGATGGGTAGAAACTCGGTCAAACCTTCAATGGCACCTAAAATAATGGCGGAAATAAAATCCATAGGGCTAGTCTAACATAGAGGAAATCAAAAAAACACAGACAATAATTCCGGCTACGAGCACAAATTGTTTCGTGGCACCAGCGAGTTGGCGTTTTTTGTAGGGACGGTGGTCGGTATGAAAAAAGTCGTGAAGCTTTTGAAACCAGACTAGTGGTAGGCCGTAGATTTTATTATAAAATTTACTATAAAGAAATTGCAGAAAATCTGGAAGAACACCACCAATAATACCAGCCAAAACAACCAACCAAGAAAAACCAGCCATGTGGACCAAAAAATAATAAGAAATAATCAAACCCAAGGCAAAATCAAGAGTAATTTTACTTAAATCAGAAATAAACGTGGGTGAGGTGAAGTTTAAATTAATTTTTTTGATATCATCCTCTGTTTTTTCGCCACCGATCTGATAATCCCAATGAGGAACCATATCGAGTAAATAATGGCTAGCCAAACCGACCGCAAAAGCCGTCGCGGGATCGGTAGCTAGTAAACCAGCAAAGGAAGCACCGACAATAGAGTGAGTAGATAGGATCATGTTTTTAATTTTACATTATTGTACTACCTAGCGTGGTAATTCGGCTAGCAATTCATCGCTAT
This sequence comes from Minisyncoccota bacterium, assembly GCA_041664425.1. Classification (GTDB taxonomy): domain Bacteria; phylum Patescibacteriota; class Minisyncoccia; order Phycocordibacterales; family XYD1-FULL-46-19; genus XYB1-FULL-42-16. The sequence continues at coordinate 26,943 of JBAYKU010000004.1, forward strand.
TATAAAATTCTTCAGCTAGACCGCCGAAAGTATATTTCTGGCCGCCAACTTCTATTTCGGCGCCACCGATGGCTGGATTAGGATTGGGTTTAGATTTAACAAAGCCTAAATTAAACAAAGTAGCCAAGACGCCTGGCTGGTGACTGATGTCGACGCCCGCTTTTTGCCATTGAGCTATCACTTCACGTAAATATAGTCCGGTGTAGAGATAGGAATAATAATGATCGTGTTCATCGGTCAGGCGAGCTAGACGTTCATTGTCGGCATTGACTGTGGTCGAAGAAAAATCGAGCAGGTGTTCATAATCAGCCCCCAGATAAAAAGGCGAAGCTGAATCTTGGAGATTGGTTTCGACTTGTTTGGCTGTCTCATATTTAATACCCGTAACACCGAGAGAAAATTGGGACTGAACCCCGAGAATCGAAAGCGGAGCAAAAACTTGTTTAAAGACTTCTCGTTCGGAAGTAAAAAGTCTGATTTGTTCGCTGATGATTGTCGTAGCAATCAAACGGGGTGAGAGGCCGGCATCGGTGGCTGCTTTTTGAATCACGGGGGCATCTTTGGCTAGGGCTTTTTTGAGAGTGGCCCATTCTTCACTTTTTTGCCAGGCGGATGATATTTGTTTACTGGTAACCTCTGGAGAATAATAGCGACTACGCCAATCAATCGCCCCTGGCACTTTGGTCCAACCGAAATATTGCGCCAAAAAGCCGGCGGTTAAAATAAAACCAATCAAAGCGAAAACTATTACCAGCGCTTTAACCAAAGCGGTTAAAATTTTTTTGAATCTAGACACCTTCGTCTTTTAGTTCAGCGATTAATTTTTGAGCTTTTTTCGACAGTTTGCCGGGCATAGTGACACTAACCTTGATCAAGAGATCGCCACGGCGACCACCACGCAGAGGCACACCCTTGCCTTTGACTCGCAAGACTTCGCCGTTGTTGGTACCCGCAGGCACTTTCAGAGTGAGATCACCTTCGAGTGATTTGAGTGGGTAGTCCAAGCCGAGCAAAGCATCTGAGAGCTTAACTTTAATATCAGTGACGAGGTTGGCTTCCTCGCGGTGCCAAATCGGATGTTTCTCGACGTGAATTTTAATATACAGATCGCCGGTCGGACCACCAATAATCGCTTCACCCTGGCCAGCTAGACGAATCATCTCACCCGGTTCAATACCAGCCGGGACAGCTACAACAATCTCAGCTTGTTTTTTGATCACGCCGTCACTATGACAAGTATGACAAACTTTTTCTGGGACTTGGCCAGTGCCATGACATTTCTCACATTCTTTGACGGTAGAAAAAGCGCCGAAAATTGAACGTTGAGATTCTTGAACTTTTCCTTTGCCATTACAGGTTGAACAAGTTTTGGTTTTGGAACCAGGCTCGGCTCCTGTGCCAGTACAGGTATCACACTGAGCAATTTTATTGATCAGAATTTTTCTTTCAACACCAAAGATCGCTTCGGCAAAAGTGACTTGGATATCTACCGAGATGTCACGACCGCGACGCTCTCGACCTCGGCCACCAAAAAAGTCACCAAAGATGCTACCGAGGTCGAATTCAAAGCCTTGGCCGTTGGCTCCCTGGAAACCAGAGAAATCGAATCCACCAAAAGGACCACCCTGACCACCCGCCTGACTAGGTCCAGCCGAGCCATACATATCGTATTGTGATCTTTTTTGATCGTCAGACAGGATTTGGAAGGCCTCGCTAATTTCTTTGAATTTGGTATCGTCACCACCAGTTTTATCCGGATGATGCTGGTGCGCCAAATGCCGAAAGGCTTTTTTAATTTCCTCCTTAGACGCTTTTTTATCAACTCCGAGAATTTGGTAGTAGTCTTTCATTATTAATTTTTAGGAACCAATTAATTTGCCTCAGTATCTTTTACATTTTCTCCTGCACCGGCTTCGCCTTCCTTCTTTTCTTCACCAGGGGTACCAGCTTCAGGTTGATTATTCTTCGCCATTTCTTCGCCGATTTTTTGCATTTCTTGTGACAAGACTTGTGAAGCGACATCAATAATACTCTTATCGTCACCATCTTTGGCTTTCTTTAAAGCCTCCAATTTTTCTTCGATAATGGTTTTGGTTTCAGCACTAATCTTCTCACCATTTTCGCGCAGAGATTTTTCGGCGGTGTAGATGAGTTGGTCGGCATTATTGCGAGCGTCGATCAATTCGCGTTTTTTCTTGTCTTCTTCGGCATGAATTTCGGCTTCTTTTTTCATTCGTTCAATATCTTCTTTGGATAAGCTGGTCTTGGCTTCGATGCGAATGGACTGCTCCTTGCCGCTAGTCTTGTCTTTGGCTTTGACTGACAGAATACCATTAGCATCGAGATCGAAAGTCACTTCGATTTGAGGCAGACCACGGGGAGCTGGTGGAATACCATCGAGAATAAAGCGCCCGAGAGATTTGTTGTCAGCGGCCAGTTCGCGTTCACCTTGGACGATATGGATTTCGACGGAGGTTTGATTATCAGCGGCGGTCGAGAAAGTTTGACTGCGTGAAGTCGGGATAGTGGTATTGCGTTCGATGACTTTAGTCGCTACTCCGCCCATGGTTTCGATACCCATCGACAAAGGAGTAACATCGAGAAGTAAGACGTCTTTGACATCACCCTGGAAAATACCAGCCTGGACCGCGGCGCCAATGGCAACAACTTCGTCTGGGTTGATCGAGCGGTTTGGTTCTTTGCCAAAAAGCTTTTTTACTTCTTCTTGAATTTTCGGCATACGAGTCTGACCACCGACGAGAATAATTTCATCAATGTCAGTCAATTTAAAGCCAGAAGCATCGACAGCCCGTTTGGTGATCTCGATCGAACGAGCGATGTACTCGTCGGCTAGTTCTTCTAGTTTGGCGCGAGTCATTTTTAGAGCCAAGTGGCGAGGACCGGAAGCGTCAGAGGTAATGAACGGAATATTAATTTCTGATTCGGTGACAGTTGAGAGCTCATGTTTGGCTTTTTCGGCCGCTTCTTTGAGGCGCTGGAGAGCGAGCTCATCTTTTGTAACATCAATCCCCGATTCTTTTTTATATTCTTCGCCAATCCAGGCGATGATTTTTTGATCAATGTCTTCACCACCCATGTGCGAGTCGCCATCAGTAGATTTGACCTGAATGCTTTGTTCGCCTTCATCGCCACCGATTTCTAGGACGGAGACGTCGAAAGTACCGCCACCAAAGTCGTAGACGACCACTTGCTCATCTTTCTTTTTATTGAGACCGTAGGCCAGAGCAGCCGCGGTCGGCTCGTTGATAATACGACGAACTTTGAAACCAGCAATCTCACCAGCATCTTTTGTCGCTTTGCGTTGAGAGTCGTCAAAGTAGGCCGGGACCGTGATAACAGCCTCGTCGATCTTCTCACCGATTTTGGCTTCAGCATCATGTTTGAGTTTGGCGAGGATCATAGCGGAGATTTCTTCGGGACGAGAGTACTTGTCGCCCATCATAACTTTGACCCCACCGTCATCAGCGGCTTCAATGGCAAAAGAAACTAGACCTTTATCTTTTTGGACATTAGGATCGCTAAATTTATGACCCATCAGGCGTTTGATGCCGTGGACAGTATTTTTCGGGTTGGTGATGGCTTGGCGTTTGGCCAAAAGACCAACCAAGCGCTCGCCGGCTTTGGACATAGCGACAATAGACGGGGTGGTGCGGACACCCTCGGTATTTTCAATAATTTTCGGCTCACCACCTTCTACGAAGGCCATCGCCGAGTTCGTTGTACCCAAATCAATACCAAGAATTTTACTCATATTATTTTTTATTTATTACTTAATAATTTTATTAATATTTATTCTTCTTGTCCGCCTAAGTTTTTCTTCCCGCCAAACTTTTAAAAAAGTTAGGTGGGTAAAGAAAAATTTTGGCGGGTTCCTACTTTCACTTGAGCTGGTCGGACAACTTTCCCATTCATGATATAACCTTTCTTTAAAACTTCCAGCACTTTATCTTCGTCGGCTTCGTTGTCGGTAGTGATCGTAGCTAGACAGTGATGGATTGCCGGATCAAATTTTTCTCCCAGAGGATCGATCGGTTCGAGGCCATTGTCGCGTAGAATCACTTGGAGCTGGCTGTAGATATACTCGATGCCTTGGCGCCAATTGGCCGGAGCAGCTTCCCAAGCTTCGCGATTGGCCATGGCCATATCAAAACTGTCAGCTAGAGGGAGAAGCTCGTGGAGCAGGCCTTCGCGGGCCCACTTGGCTAAATCTTGCTTTTCTTTCTCAGCTTCGCGTTTAAGATTGACGTAATCAGCTTTGGCTCTCTGCCAGCCAGCTAAGTATTCGGCTCGTTCGGACTGGACTTCTTTTAATTCAGCTCGGAGCTTTTTGAGCTTGTCACGGAGGTTACCGTCGGTCTCGTCAAATTCAATTTCGCCCGTTTCCTCGACAATATCATCGCTTCCAGACAAAATTGGCTCGTTTTTTAAATCATCCACTGGATCGTCTTTTTGTTTTTTAGAAGAATGATTAAGCATGGTAGTGAGTATTATAAATCACAAATAATATATTTCAAGAGCAAAAAAGTCCTTTATTTTCAATATTTTTTCGCTTTTTTGTTCGACATCGGATGTCGAACATTCTTACTCTAACATAAGATCACTCATTTCATCAACTACTAATGAAGAGTCTATTGATGTTAGCCAATCTAAGACGTCTTTCTTGTATTCTTCATGGTCACAAATTTGATCAAATAAAATATTTTTATTAATAATATTTTTAAATTGATTATCACCTAGATAATCAGACAAACTTGACCAGCGGTATGATTTAGCAAAATCAAAAACTTTTTGACTATTGGCGATATCTTTATCTTTCCATTTTTTTTCAATAATTTCCACTGGATTTAAATGAATATAGTGTGGAATGTAAGATAATTGTTCATCTGTTTCCATTAAAACAAATTTATACTTTCCTTGGAACAAAGGACCTACCCGTTGGTATTTAATATTAAAATATTTTGTATAACCAATTCCTAATTTTTTCATAAATTCAGATAAACCATCTTTAATCAATGGTTTTACTAATAAATGAAAATGATTATCCATCAAAACAAAAGCCAAGATTTCTACCAATTTTTTTCTTTTGTCGTTTGTTCGACATCCGATGTCGAACAAACGACAAATATTATCTGTAGGATTTAGATCATTAAAAAAATAAAGACACGAAATAAAACGTCGGCGATCATTATCGTTTGTAAAAATTATCCTCTTTTCTACTCCACGATTAAAGACATGGTAAATTTGATCCCTGTCAGGTTTTTCTCTCATAGTTATTATCTTATCATAAAAAGATAAAATGTTCGACATCCGATGTCGAACATAAAAAAGAAAAAAACGGGGCAATACACCAGCATTAGATACCACAACTCCTCGATATCTAGTGGTCTTTTGCCCCTGACCAAATACTGCCGTACTACTCACCCGGTGTACCCGTTGTTGCCGGTACACTGCCTACTCGATGGACAATCGAGTTTCCGCTCCCAGGAGCCTGAGGCAAGCATTAGTATTTGGCTGTTGTTATCTTGGCATAAAAATAAATAAAAACAAATGAAAACCGCCCGGAAATGAGACGGCCTCCATTGGGGGGGTTCTCATTCATCGGGCGGCGGGTTGGAGGTTGAGAATGTGAGTTACTCTCTCTTTCTCAAAACGAATAGCGTGGGTACCCCCATCAACCTCGATTGTCGCTCCGGCGACAGCAACTGTCTCCAAGCCTCTTACTTTGGTAAGTTGAGTATCGGGAGTGATGGAAAATCTTCCAGCCTCGATTTGTGAGAAAGAAAAAACTGGTGGAGATCCATTCTGTGTTGTAACAATAATATTCCCAATCAAATCGGTCGAAAGCCTAACGGCAAAACCAGGACCACTGACATGGCAATTGCACAATTGTACCTCGTTTTCTTTTGACAAACTAATCACCTCCCTTCGTTGGTGGTTTACGTTTTTTCCTTTTTTATTAAATACCAAAACCGCCCAGCTGGCAAGCTGGGCGGTTGGGTAAGATTTAGGTTAGCGTTTGGACCACTGTGGGCTCTTGCGAGCCTTCTTGAGGCCGAATTTGCGGCGTTCCTTGGCGCGAGCGTCGCGAGTGAGGAGCTTAGCTTTCTTGATAGTGGTCTTGTTGTCGGCGTCGAATTCAACTAAAGCTTGGGCGATACCATGACGGACAGCCTCGGCCTGGGAATGAATACCACCGCCCTTGGCCACAACAGTGATAGTAAATTTTTGAGCAGTTTGAGAAATAGCAAATGGTTCATTGACCACAGTCTGCATATCAACAGTTGGAAAATACTCTTCGACTGGCTTGTCATTGATTACCACGCTCATTTTAGAAGCAGGAGTAATGCGAACACGAGCCGAGGAAGTCTTGCGACGTCCCATTTTCTCAATATATCTTTTTTCAGTAGCGGTTGCCATATATAAATTATTCGCTGATTTTTAGATTGGTCATCATAATCGAGTGCTGACGGTTGTGTGGCAACATGCCGTGAACCGCTTTGCGCAAAATTTCACGATAACCTTTTTTGGTGACAATTTGGTTTAAGGTAGGATATTTGTCACCACCCGGCTGATGACTGTGTCGGAAATAAGTTTTCTGGAGAGCTTTCTTTTCGGTAATTTTCATCTTGCTGGCATTCGTGACAATGACTTTATTGACTGGCTTGAGATGAGGAGTGAAAGAGGCGCTGTTTTTACCACGCAAAAGCATCGCAACCTTAGTGGCCACTCGGCCAATCGCTTGGTCAGTGGCATCAATAGTAAAAGTTTCAGCTTTAACCACCGGCAAGACCTTTTTGGTCAAGCTGGGCTTTCTTTCGACCTTAACTTCAGTTGTAGCTACTTTTTTAGGCATGATATTTTTTAGACAAATTCGATTACGGCCATTTTACTGCCATCACCTTGGCGAGCTGGCAATTTGAGAATGCGGGTATAGCCACCTGGGCGACTAATATAGCGAGGACCAATCACTTTGAAAAGCTTTTCTAAGCGCTGACCACCACCGAGCACTTCCACCACCAAACGGCGCTTGGAGACAGTGTCTTCCTTGGCCTTAGTGACAATCTTTTCAATAAAAGGACGTAATTCCTTGGCTTTAGCCTCGGTTGTCTTAATGCGGTCACGTAAAATGAGAGAGCCAGCCAAGGTACGCAAAAGAGCCGTCCGTTGTCCGGTCTTTCGTCCTAATTTTCTGGCTGTTTGGTGGTGCTTCATAATTATTTTTTACTGCTTGCCTACTTTAACACAATTCCGAAATTACTCAATGCCTGCTTGATTTCTTGGATTCCCTTGTCCCCTAAACCATCAACTTCAAGCAAATCCTCAATCTTCTTGCGGATCAAGCCCCCGACAGTGCGAATACTAGCACCAGCGAGTGCTTTTTGAGTGCGAAGTGATAAATTCAAATCTTCAATCCGAGTTTTCAAGAAATCCTCGTCTTCTTTGGTCTCAGCTTTATCAGCCCCATCAGCGGCGGTAAAACCATCGGCGCTATCATCAGTCGAATCTACTTCATCTTCTTCAATAAAACCAACCACGGCTTTAAGCTGAGCAATCATGATTTGAATCGAACGCTCGAGAGCCTCGCGAGGAGAGATGGAACCATCAGTTTCTAAACTGACGCGGAGTTTGTTGTAATCAGTACGATCACCAACGCGCATTGGCTCGACTTCATAGCTAACGCGACGAATTGGGGTAAAAATAGCATCAGTGGCAATCATGCCAATATCTACTTTATCTTTTTTCAAAACTTCCTTTGGCATATAACCGAGACCTTTTTCTAGAGTGATCTCAATGTCCAAAGAAACATTTTTATCGGTAATAGTGGCGATGTGTTGGTCTTTATTCATGACCTCCACCTGCCCAGGTACCTCAATATCACCAGCCGAGATGTCTTTGACACCTTTTGCCTTGATATAAATAGTTTGGGCTTCATCACCGACTACTTTGAAACGGGTGCGCTTCAAATTGAGGATGATAGTAATAACATCTTCCTTCACACCTTCGATCGTCGAAAACTCATGGTTAACACCGTCAATTTTGACAGTGGTAATCGCAAAACCAGGCAAAGACGAAAGAATAATTCGTCGCAATGAGTTGCCCAAGGTATGCCCATAACCAGGGTACAAACCGTCTATTTCATAAACACCGGAGAAGCTATCTTCGGCGATGATACTCGGCTTGGAGGGTAAGATAATGTTGAAATCAGGCATAGACAATTAGCTAGATTAATAAAAAAATAAGACCTTTTATAAAATTATACGCGACTATAATATTCGAGAATGGCGCTGAAGTTCAAAGTCACTTCAGTTTGACCCATAATCGGTTCACCTTTAATCAAACCTTCGTTCTTGTCCAAATCATAAGACAACCAGTTAGGTGAACTGTAATCCTTTTGGCGTTCAGCTAAATTACGGAAAGGACCAATCTCTCGGCTACCAGGACGGATAGAAACGATATTGCCAATAGTAATCATGGCCGAAGGCACAGTGGTCTTGCGACCATTGACCATGATATGACCATGAGAGACGATCTGACGAGCAGTCAAGCGAGATGGTACCAAACCCAAACGGAAAACAATATTGTCCAAACGGCTCTCTAATTGTTTGAAGAGTTCTAGTGAAGGGTTGCCACCTTTGATAGCGCGAGCTTTTTTGACGTAATTAGAAAATTGGCGCTCACTGATACCGTAAGCAAAACGAGCCTTTTGTTTTTCCAGCAATTGCTGGCCATATTCACTACCACCACGGCGACCGCGTTTGGCATTGGCGCCACCCTTGGTCTTTTTCTCGACACCAGAAACAGTAAACTTAGTAGTCTGACACTTGGAAAAAACCCGATCTCCGAGGCGACGACAAATTTTATAACGTGGTCCGATTTGCATAGTAGTGAAAAGTAAAAACTGAAATTAAATATTAAACGCGACGAGGCTTTGGTGCCTTGGGACCATTAAACGGAACCGGTGTTTTATCCTGGATACGATTAATCACAAAACCCTTGGCAATAAAGGAACGAATGGCTGATTCGCGACCAGAACCAATGCCCTTGATCACAATATCAACCTCCTTCATACCCATAGTCAAAGCCTTGTCAGCCAAGAGTTCGCCTACCTTGCCAGCGGCAAAAGGAGTCCCCTTTTTGGAACCCTTGAAACCAAGTGAACCGGATGAAGACCAGGCTACAACTTTACCCTCTCTGTCGGCTAGGTTGATAGTGGTGTTGTTGTAGGAAGCATTAATATGCAAGACACCGTGGTCAATCTTGCGCTTGGTAGCACGAGCCGATGAACGCTTTTGGCCTTCACCTTCACTGCCAGACTTTTTGATGATTCGTTTCTTTCCCATATTTACCCTCCAAAGTTTTCATTAATAAAGCGACCATGGCCAAAAGTCATATTTTCTACCTTATTCTGATTTTTGTTGATTTTATTCATTTTGGTTGAAAATTTAGGAGGGGAACTATTTCTTTTCTACTTTCTTCTTACCAGAACCCATGGTCTTACGAGTGTTACCACGACGAGTACGGGAGTTGGTCTTGGTGCGTTGACCGCGACTAGGGAGACTGTGGGCATGGCGGGATCCGCGATAGCACTTGATATCCTTTAAACGCTTAATATTGCCGGAAACTTCACGCTTTAAATCGCCTTCGATACGCATTGATTCGACAATCTTACGGATACGGGCCTCTTCTTCGGCTGAAATTTTGTCAGCTTTAGCGGCGGCGTCAACTTTGGCTTCAGCTAAAATTTTCTTAGCCAAAGGACGACCAATACCGAAGATACTGGTCAGAGAAATATCTAAACGCTTGCCATTAGGAATGGTAATACCTGAGATACGCATATTTAGGCTTGTTTTTGCTTATGACGCGGTTTATTTGGGCAAATAATATAAAGATGGCCGCGTCTTTTGACCATCTTGCATTGTGCACAACGCTTTTTAATAGTGGATCGTACTTTCATCCCAATAGAAATTTATACCTGCTTGTATTAATACTGATTAAACTTTTAGCCCGTTTGTTATTTCTAACACAATTTTATTGGAAAGTAAAATTTCTGACGGGATAAATAAAAATTAGGTAAACAGAGGTCTACAGGCGGCGCATAATCCGCCCTTTACCGCCATAAGGATCGAGGACCAGAGAAACCTTGTCACCTATCAAGACTCGAATGCGATTGAGGCGCATCTTGCCAGACAGATAAGCCAGGATTTCTTTTTCTTCTGGATTCTCTATTTTAACCTTAAAAAGCGTGTTGGGTAGGGCCTCAGTAATGACGCCCGGAACCAGCTCTTCTCCTTTAGAGGAGAGTATATTGTTTTCACTCATGTTTACCAAAATGCATAGTAGCAAATTATAACCCCTAAAGTCAAGGGATTATGACTTTTTGGCTACCTTATCGATTTCAATTATTATTTTATCCTTGTCGGTGGGGAAAGTCCAGAGCCAGGGTGGGAAAAAGACGACCCTTACTTGGCCAATAGAGCCAAAATCTGGCCAGACTTTTTCGGCCTCTTTCTTACCTAGTCCAATTAGACGGTCTTTGACTTTATTTTGGTCAAAAGTCCAAACAACATTACCAGTACCGTCTAAACTAAAGGAGATTTTGGCGGTCTTTTCCAAGTCCAAAATATCTTTATTTTGTAGGGCAAATTCTAAAGACTCAAGATTGGTGATTTCTACTGGAGTATTGTCGTAATTGGGAATTAATTTTTGGGCGTAAAAGCCGGCTAATTCAGTTCGCTTAAAGATGATGCCGGAAAGGGTGGCTTTAACTGCCACATAAGCTTTATCAGCCGACAAAGTAGTATCATTGATGACTTGGTCCTCGTAATTAATTTTAACCGCATCAGTAAACAAAATATATTCGTCCGGGACATCTTGTTTGGCTTTGACGATCAGGCGGTCGCGTAAAATCTTTTGTAATTCAGCACGATTTTTATCTAAATCAGCCTGAGAGACTTTACGAACAGTCCCAACAAAACCGCCTTTAATATCGGCTTTGGACCGACCAAAGATAGTTTTAAACTTAGCTGTACCAGCAAAACCAGGGATCGTAAAATCGGTAGCCGAGCGGTTGTACTCAGCACCAGCCTTGTCGGCTATGACGACGGCTAAAACTGAACCCGGGGTGACCTCTGTGCCCTTTTTGACAGCAGCCGGTATGGAAATGGCCTCTTTTAGACGGTAAATCTTGCTATCAGGGGCCTGGAAACGAGTATTGGCGACTAGTTTCTGCTTGGTGGTATTTTGGTTGTAAGCAACGACCTGACCCTCGGCTCTCTTTTCCACTTTTTCTTGACCTGAAGCATTAACTAGAACCTTTTCACTATCTTCTACTTTGGAAACAGTATCGTATGACAAGGTGGCGGCAGTGCTACTGCTGGTCGTATCACGTTTAGTAGCATCTTCTACCCCACTCAAAAATAGACCACCCTGTTTGGGAGCAATAATAACGGTAGCTTTACCAAAAAACATACCCCATACCACCATCAATAGGGCTACAACAACGACTGAAACCAAAGCCGTTCCCAACCATTTTCGCCATTTAGGCTGACGACGAGAAACGGCTCGTGACCAATCTTCTTCGGGGTTAGTATCTCGATGGCTATGATTAGCCCCACGATAAATTTCTTCTATTTCGTCAGCGCGACTAATTTTTTTTTCTGAAGGCAAAGTAGTTTTTGAAGATTTCTTAAGATTAATATCTTTCATACGATTTTAAAAGATTTATTTTACAGACTTTTAGAAAAAACTGGCGCTACTAAATTGAGAAAAGGCGAAGCGCCAGTAAACATTGTAGATTTTATTGGCGACAAATTCAATAGTGCCGCTACAGTGGATAAATTAAAATACTTTTTATTGATAACTAATTCTTGCAAAGCTGGATCACGAATGAAATCTTGAATAAATAGTGTTGATAGCTCGTCGCCCAATAAGTAGATTGTCGGAAAAACAAAAGTCGTGGCTGAGATATTATTAAAAGCGGCCAAAAAATATTCCAACCAAGCTTTTCTCTCTTTAGCTACAACGGCTTCAAATTTAACCCGAGCGTCATCTGTTAGTTTATTTTGAAAATAAAGTTTGATAGTGGAAACCACATCAGCCGGGGTGCTACCTAGACTTTCGGCCAAACTTCGGCGCATAAAATTAAAACCATAAGGAAAAGAAAAATGAGTGACGAGGGCGCGATCGTGAACCACGGCAATGTCAGTAAATTCCCCACCGGCATCAATCACTAGATAATCATCCCTGTCGTTACCCAGCAGAGCATCTAGACCCATAAAAGCGGTGGCGGGGAAAGTATGAAAACGAATATTCTCCTGTTGGGTGCCAGCTTTGATAGTCTTCTCTATCTCGGACATAATTTTATTTGAGCCATAACTAAGGCCATGTATCAATTTCAGGCTCTTGGTTTTTTGACCCAAACAGTCATTGACGCGATAGCCATTGAGCTCGGCGGTAAAGATATCATTTTCAATCAAGCGATTAGTATCACCAGTAAATTGAGTAAAAAGAGGTGTTTGATCGGCCATAAAACTTTTAACCGATTCCGCCATCAGACTATCAATCAGCTTTTTGTCCACCAGAAAAGGCTGGTCTTTATTCACTTCGAGAGTCTTGATGCCGTTAATAAAAAGTGGGGCCGGTAAAATGCAGTGATAGGCAGTGGGTTTGGGGGCAGAAGATTTTTGGAGTTCGGTTAAAACTTCGGTCAGACCTTGATAGATAGCTGTGCTAAAATTTTCGATACTATCACGAGCCGAGCTAGTTAAATCTTTTTTAGCCGAAAAGACAATCGCTCCATTTTGAGCAATCGCAGCCTCAATACCACCACTACCGATGGCAATCAGACCAACAACTAAAGACTCTTTTTCTTTCTTACCCCTAGAGAAAAAGCTCATGAGGTAATTATAGCACGAAGATAATTAAAAATTCAAAAATTCACCCTATAGAATAATTTGTTTACAAATTAGCTTTACTATTCAATAGGGTAAAAAATGCAAAATTGCAGTGCAAAATTTAAAAGTTATTCCAACACCGCCTTGATTCTTCGCACCCCGGCGGCGACGGCTTCTTCCTTGGTGATTTTGAAAGTTCCCAGGTCGGCGGTATTGGCAACATGAGGACCACCGCAGAATTCGGTGCTGAATGATCCAATCTTATAAACCTTGACCATATCGCCGTACTTAGACAGGTCAAAAGACAGGGTGGTGACGATTTTCTGAGCTTCTTCTTTTGGTAATTCAAGCATCTCCACTGGAATTTTCTCGGCAATTTTTTCGTTAACTAGGTCATCGACTGCTTTTAATTGCTCGGCGGTCAGTTTTTCGGGCCAATTAAAATCAAAACGCAGGCGTTCGGTGGTGATATTGCTCCCCTTTTGCACAATGTCGGTGCCGAGGACTTGGCGCAAAGAAGCGAGCAGGAGGTGAGTGGCAGTGTGATATTTGGTCTCCATCTCGCCCGTGCCGGCTAGTCCCCCTTTGAATTTTTGCTCCGCGCCAGCTTTTGAGAGATCTTGATGTTGTTTCATCTCTTTTTGAAAACCATCCATATCAACAACTACTCCTTTTTCTTTAGCGATTTCTAAAGTTAATTCTATTGGAAAACCATCCTCTTGATATAAATCAAATGCTTGTTTACCAGTTAAAGAGAAAGGAATATTTTCAAAGGCTTTTATATCTTTTACATCTTGGTTAATCGGTCCTTTAATTTTAATTTCCAATTTTTTTAGACCTCTTTCCAGGGTTAATCGAAACTTATTTTCTTCGGCGCTAATAGCCTCGAGGACTTTAGTTTTGTTGGCAGTCAATTCAGGATAAAAATCACCATACTGAGCGATGATTTGCTCGGCTAGGGTCACCAGAGAGCCGGCAGGTAGGCCAATCTGGTCGGCAAAGCGCACAGCGCGACGCAGGAGACGACGGAGAACATAACCACGGTCAGTATTGGAAGGTAGAGCACCATCGGCGATCATAAAAACAGCGGATCGGAGGTGGTCCGCCACTATTCTTTCGGCTTTGAGGTCGGATTTTTGGGCTTGGGCGCGAATGGTCGAGATTAGCGGAGCAAACAGGTCAGTATCATAAACATTATTTTTACCCTGCAAGACCATAGTGAGACGTTCGAGACCGGCACCAGTATCTACGTTCTTTTGAGCCAGCTTGCCGATCACTTGGCCGTCCTTTTTCTCGTATTCCATAAAAACGTCGTTCCAGATCTCGACAACATCACGACGGCCATCAGCTGATTGATATTCTTCTAGGGTAATGTCACCCAGACCAGCTTCGGTGACATCATAAAACATTTCCGAATCGGGACCACAAGGGCCGTTGTCACCAGGACTCCACCAATTGTTTTCGGCCGGTAAATAAAAAATCCGATTAGCTGGCACGCCGACAGATTGCCAGATCTGGGCCGACTCTTCATCGCGGGGAGCATTTTCGTCGCCAGCAAAAACCGTCACATAGAGACGCGCGGGATCGAGACCGAAGCCTTCATTTTTATCAGTGAGCAATTCCCAACTCCACTTGATCGCCTCGGCTTTAAAATAATCACCGAGTGACCAATTGCCGAGCATTTGGAAAAAAGACAGGTGAGTATTGTCGCCAATATCATCAATATCAGTAGTGCGAACGCATTTTTGAACATCGGCAATCCTCTGACCGGCCGGATGTTTTTGACCGAGGAGATAGGGCACTAGCGGCATCATACCGGCCGTATTAAAGAGAACCGAAGGATCATTTTCGGGAATGAGCGGAGCGGACGGAATAATAGTGTGTCCCCGATCGGCAAAAAATTTTAGAAACCGGTCGCGAATTTCATTGGAAGTCATAGAGATAATTTACCATATTTAACGAATGATGCCACCTCCCAAACAAACCTCGCCATCATAAATCACCACTGACTGGCCGGAAGCGGGTGAAGTGACCGGCTCGGTAAAAGTTACCACTAGCTCACCATTGGTCTTCTCCTCCACCTGACAAGCAGTCAGAGCTCCACGATGGCGCAAGCGTGCCTGATATAATTTGTGCGAAATCCAATCTCGCACAGTGAGGCGGTTTACATTTTCGAGGGTGATGGTGCCGACTTGATCAGATGAGCCAGACAGAGGATTAGTCGAAACCGTCAAAATGTTATTGGCCAAATCTTTAGCCACAATATAATAAGGTTTTTCATCACTAGCTTGCTGGTGAATAGTAAAACCGTGGCGTTCACCGATGGTAAATAAATAGACTCCGTCATGTTCACCCACTACCGCCCCTTGTTCATTTTTCACCATCCCCTTTTTCACCCCGATTTTTTCTCGTAAAAATTTCTTAAAATCAAAATCACCGACAAAGCACAGACCCTGACTATCGGGCTTGTCAGCGTTGGCCAAGCCGAACTTCTGAGCCAATTTTCTCACTTCCTCTTTTTTTAGATCACCGAGAGGAAAAAGGATTTGTGATAATTTCTCACGATCAATGGCATACAAGAAATAAGTCTGGTCTTTGGTCTTATCGGCCGGAATCAGCATCTGGCCAGCTGATTGCTTGGCATAGTGGCCTGTCGCGACATATTCAGCGCCATGAGTGATGGCCCAATCATAAAAAGCTCCGAACTTGATCTGCTGGTTGCACATCACATCAGGATTGGGTGTCCGGCCGGCGCGGTACTGCTCCAACATATAATCTACCACTGCTTGCTCATACTCTTTCGATAAATCAATAGTATAAAGCGGAATATCGAGAATGGCCGCGGCGGTAAAAGCGGCTCGCCTCTCCAAACGCCAAGAGCAGTCTCCCCCAATCTCGATTTTAATAAAAATACCAACGACAGAATAACCTTGTTTTTTTAACAAAGCCGCCCCAACAGACGAATCTACTCCGCCTGACATACCAACAAAGACTGTCTTTTTTGCCTTCATAAGACCAACTTAGCGCTTCAGGAGCTTTTTGTAAATTTCGAAAGTGGCCCGGATATCAGCCAGAGCCGAGTGAGCCTTCTCATTTTCTACACCAAAATATCTAGCCAGGGCGCCCAGATTGAAACGCTCTAAAGCTTCATCATCATGATGTTTAGCAAAAACCATTGAAATCAAATCTAAACGTTGGAAATGCATCCGATTGGCCACACCAGTTTTAGCAAAAGCTTCTTTGAGGAAACTCCAATCAAAAAAGACATTTTGTCCCACCATGACACAATCGGCTGTTTTATCAGCGATAATTTGCATTACCGCTTTGAGATCGGGGGCAAACATCCACTCCATCTCATTGTAGCTATTGATCCGTAAAGCATCTGGATCAGCTGTCTCTAAGTGTTCCGGTTTGACTTTATATTCAAATTCTTCGATTACTTCAAAAATCCTCTCGCCATTGGGCCAAACACTTTGGTGCACAATAATACAACCCACTTCAATAATTTCATGGCGATCAGGATCCAACCCAGTAGTTTCTAGGTCAATAAAAGCAAGATTATGCTTCCTCATCCCATTAGAAACAGATCGCGACCAAAATATCGCTTTCCGTCTTTTTTACTTTAGTTAATAAAATTTTCTTCATATTATTTTTAGCACCCTCTGCGATCGCGGTTTCTAACGGGACAAGATTATCCGCCGAGATACTTCTTCTTGTTAACTAAATGCTCCTCATAAGTATCGGCGTAATGCATCTTACCTTGTTTATCGGAAAGATAAAAGACGTAGGTGCTGTCCTCGGGATAGAGAGCGGCTAGAATCGAATCAATACCTGGATTACTAATCGGAGCAGGTGGCAGGCCGGCATAACGATAGGTGTTGTAAGGTGAATCAACTTTCAAATCTTTTTTAGTCAAAGTGAAAGTATTTTTATTCATAATATAAGGAAAGACTGCATCAACTTGGAGCTTCATACCAGAGGCAATGCGCCGCCACAAAATACCAGAAATGATTTTTTTCGCTTCATAATTTTTAGCTTCTTCTTCTAACAGTGAAGCCATGGTTAAAATCTCATTTTCACTTTTGCCCGATTCGGCAATCACTGTTTGCAGAGGCTTTATTTTTTCCTGATAGATCGAATGGATCTGTTCAATAATCTGATCAGTCGAAGCCAGTGGTGAGACATAGTAGGTCTCGGGGAAAAGCTGACCTTCCAAATCGGTAGTCTTAGTAACAAATTCTTTAGTATTAAAATTAGTCAGAGCTTTTTTCAAAATCAAAGCAAACTCAGCATTGGTGGCACCTTCGGGAAAAGTCACTTTGATCATTTCTACCCCATAATCACCACGACGCAACTGCCAAACTATTCGCATCATGTTACGAGGATAAGCAAAGAGATAGATACCAGTCTTAATATGTTTATCTGAACCAGTCAAACGCATCAGTGTAGTGAAAATTGCTTTGGAACGGATGATTTTATTGTTATAAAGTTGATCGGTCACCACCGGCAAAGATGAACCCTTTTTTATTTCCATTTGCACCCCCTTTGGTGGCAAGGTTTGTGGTGAAGTCACCAAAACAAAAATTGTTAATAAAATAATTACAACCGTCGCCAGCCAAACATAGAGATGCTGGCGATCGGCCCGAAATTTTTTTTCTATAAAATCATGTTTAGGATCGATTTGGATAGTGTCGATATGTTTTTTCATGTAATTTTAGCGAGCGATAGGATTAAATTGTTGGCAAATTGACTGGCGGTTCGCCACGCTTCGATGGAATACGTTGCAAGGTTGGGGTCGTTGCCACCGAGCCTGGGAAGTGAAAAATGGTAGCAATCTCCTCGGTCGTCAGGAGCATTGGTTTTTTACTGGCCGGCGGATAAAAATAGGTTCTATTGCAATAATACTGAAAATGCTTCTTTTTTAGGCGTCTCGTTCGCCACTCAGTCGGATCTTCCCAAAAATAATCGAAGTTAGTCATGAGAGATGGCTTGAGACTATTGAGCCGGTCGTCTTTGTTGACCCCAAATTGTCTAAAAGCCGAGTTGAGTCCAACACCAACGTTAGGTTTAAGTCCTTCGGTGGCGGCATAGAGGGTGCGCATACCGACATCAAAACCCATCTTACTGAGATTGCGCTCGACAGAATCAAGCAGGGCTTTCTCACCTGGTGAAGAGCTTAATTTGATCCAGCTACTCATATCTGCCGTATCAGTGTTGCGCTTCATCAGTTCGTCTACTACTTTTAAGCCATCTTTTTTCCAATCTGATTTTGAAGCCATAATCATAATCTGAATCCAAATCTGCTCCGTGGGTTTAATCGAGGAAAGAAATTCCAACAAGGGAGTCATAGGATCAATTTTAAATTCCTCTTTAGGGTCTTTTTCTAATTCAAAATCAATATAGGTTTTGATCGGGTAAACATCAGCCTTGTTTAATTTAAACTCCCAAGATTTAATATCCCAAGCCGAACCAGGCTGGCCATAATTAACACCGAGAACATAGTCATAGGAGGCTTCCGAAACTTCCACTTCTGGATATTGAGAATAGATTCGCGCCTCGACAATATTTTTAAAGAATTTGGGAATCTGAAAATAAAAATGAATTTGCCCACCAATAGAAACCAACTCCAAAGAAAACCAGCCCCGAATACTACCACCAACATACTTATCGATCATTGTTCCTTCGTAGGTCTGATAAAAAACTTCTAATAAAAGCTCCATCGCTTTTGGTGACTTGGTGATTTCTTTAGGAATCTTAACTTCTAACAAAACTCGTTCTTCACTGTAAATATAATTGGCTCGAATGTAACGTAAATATATTTCCCAAAAAACAAACATGGTCAAAATCGGTAACCATAGATAAGACCACTGCATGAAGTTCATCAGCAATCCCCCTAAAGATTGTAGGAAAAATTCAGTCATACAAAAACGCTCTCTCAATTATACTCGAGAGAGCGTTTTTGAACAATATTTTTTGTGTTTAAACTACTGTATAACGTCCGTCTTTGGTCTTTTTAAATAATTTGGGATTTTGTAGATTGACCAAAATAGTATTTTCTTTGACGTGGCGCTCTTTCAAAACTTTAGTGATAACTTCTTCGCGAGTCAATGGGCCGTTTTTCTTGACCAGAGAACGAATCACGTCAGCGACAGTACCTTTGGAATAGCCCCATTCGACTAGAGCATAGAGACCACGACCAACGAGCACAAAACGGCTATCCTTAATCAATTCATTGTGACAAGTGGCAGGGTGAGCCTTACGGCCAAAATGTTTAGCAATCGCTTTGGCCACTTCTGAGAAATGCATCGGTGAGCCATTCTGGCGCAATACCAAGTAGGCAAAATCACGAATACCACGCATCTTGACGTTTGGCGACTTAATCAAACCCCATTCGCCTAAAGGATTTTTAGACAATTGTTTGGAAATCACTAGCCAGCGTTTGGCCAAATCAGCCAATTTTGGATCATTGGTGACATCTTTGAGCTCGGTCAAAAAGCGATTGAGTAATTCGGCTTCGGACAAGAGATCGGCATCGTTTAAATTTTTACACAGACTATCGAGAGAGACCTGGACCCGATCGGCCAAGTTTTTATCAGTCGTCCAGCGATGATGGAAGCTATCATCTTCTTTTAATTTGAAAAAGGCATCACTCACTACCAAAATAAAATGGAGGTGGTTTTTAGTAGAAGCATCTTTAGTAATAAAATCGAGGAAGCTTTGTTCGTGGACAATACCACCGAAATCATCCATCTTTTTCTTTAGGTCCAAAAAGGCTGGCTCGTCAGGGTTGTAATTTTTGGATTTCTTGATGGCGGTAATGCCAAAATTCTCAATCTGACGGACACGCTCACGAGTAATCTTATAGACGGAACCGATTGATTCTAAAGTAGCGCGATCGGTACTTGCCCCCAGGCCATAGCGACGAATTAAAACCTCACGCACGCGTGGCTGGAGTGGTGACAACAGCTTTTTGGTGATTTCCTTCGGCTTAAAATTGATAGTTTCTTTTACCATGTTTATTTATTTCTATCACTAATCTATAAATAAGTCAATAGTTAGTCTAAAACAATATTAATAAGCTTATTAGGCACGTAGATTATTCTAATGATTTTTTTGTCATTTGTCCACTTCTGAATGGTTGGTAGCGATAGGGCAATTTTTTTGGCTTCTTCCTCCCCCATCCCCGGCTCTACTTTAAAGCTATCTCGGACTCGGCCATTGACTGAAACGACCATTGTCAACCCCTCAGCCTTAATTTTTTTCTCATCAAAAACTGGCCATAAAGCCTGATGAACAGATTTTTTACCACCAAGCTTCAACCAAAGCTCCTCAGCCAAAAAGGGCGTAAACGGAGCCAATAAGGTTAGAAAATCAAGCATGATCGCCTGGGGAATAACGGGGGCCTTCTCTAGAAAATTAGCAAAAATCATCATCGTCGAGATGGCGGTATTAAAACTAAAACTTTCAATATCAGCACTGACTTTTTTAATCGCTTTATGCAACTCACTTTCCAACTCTGGCGCTTCTCCACTCTTTTCGACTTTTTCAGTCGCGCGCCACACTCGCTCCACAAAACGGCGACAACCAATCATGTTTTCAGTACTCCAAGATTTAGACATTTCAAATGGGCCCATAAACATTTCATAGAGACGCAAAGTATCAGCACCATAGAGTTTGACCATGTCATCGGGATTGATGACATTGCCCCAGCGCTTGCTCATCTTGCGACTATCTTCGCCTAAAATCAGACCCTGATTTTTTAATTGTTGGAAAGGCTCGGGAGCGCCAACCACCCCGAGGTCAAACAGGAACTTATGCCAAAAACGAGCGTAGATGAGATGACGAGTGGCATGTTCAACTCCGCCGACATACATATCAACAGGTAGCCATTGATCCATTTTTTTCTTGTCGCCGAGAACTTTTTTATTTTTAGGATCAATAAAACGCAGATAATACCAAGATGAACCGGCCCATTGGGGCATGGTGTTGGTCTCGCGTTTAGCTTTATCAACACAAACAGGGCATTTGACATTGACCCATTTATCAATATCGGCCAGAGGTGACTCGCCTGTGCCGGTCGGGGCATAGCTTTTAACTTTTGGTAGGGTGACTGGCAAATCTTTTTCCGGCACTGGCACCACGCCACATTTAGCGCAGTGAATCATGGGAATCGGTTCGCCCCAATAACGCTGACGGGAAAAAACCCATTCGCGCAGTTTATATTTGGTGACAATATGACCACGAACAAATTTGGTGATTTGTATTTTGGCTTTATCGTTGGCGAGACCATTGAACTTATCTGAATTGATTAACAATCCATCGCCTATATAGACTGACTGCGAGGCGTCCTCTACCACCCTCTCGTTTGGCTCACCCAAAATGGCTCGATTCCAAATAACAGTCTTGATCGGCAAATTAAATTTTTTGGCAAAGGCCCAATCGCGCTCATCATGAGCTGGTACAGCCATAATCGCCCCGAAACCATAATCCGGCAAAACATAGTCGGCCACAAACACTGGCAAATGTTCGCCATTGGCAGGGTTAACTACCTCCAAACCCTTGAGTAAGACACCGGTTTTTTCTCTCCCTTCAGCTGTTCTCTCCATTTCCGTTTTTTTGGCTGTGGCTATGACATATTTTTTCACTTCATCCATATTTTGGATATCCTCGGCAAAACGATTGACGATCTTATGCTCCGGGGCCACCACCATATAAGTCGCACCAAACAAAGTGTCGGGGCGGGTAGTAAAAATTTTCAAGCGTTCTAGGGCATGGTCGAGAACCACGGGCTCCACTCGACCGCAAGTATGCGGCTTTTCAGCCTCAAATTGAATTAATTCTCCACCTAAGTTTTTATGAATAACAGCAGGCTGATTGTCTCCAATAACCGTATCGGTCAGATCTTGTAAAATTTTAATTTCACCAGCGTTAGCTTTGATTTTTGCAGTATCAAATTTCCAATTAAAGAAAATTTTTAGCGGAAGAGCCATATTTTTTTCTTTAACATCAGGTTCAATTAGGCCAGAAACCAAAACCGTTTTTGCAATGGGTGATTCCAAACGCTCTAAAATTTTCATCGCCACCACTGTCCCTAAACTGTGACCAATCAGAATCGTATTGGCATCAAATTTAGCGTTTTGAAGAACATAATCAACTTGCTGATCAATTTGAGGTAAGTAAGGATCTGGTAAATCGAGAGCTGTTACCCGATGGCCACGCTTTTCTAATTCACTTTTTAACCACGGGAAAAAGCAAAGCTGGGAACTACTTTTAAAACCATGCAGGAGCACATAATTAAATTTTTTAGCCACAATAAAATCAATTTCTGCCCCCTCACTGCGACCGATCCAATTGCGCTGTGATTCTTTGACCGATTCCGGCCAATTCAAACCATCGAGATCGGTCAACAACCGATCGGCATAGTTGGTAATTTTGAGCACCCACTGACGCATCGGCTTTTTCTCTACTTCTGAACCACAACGCTCACACTTGCCATCTTCGAGATCTTCGTTGGCTAGACCAGTCTGACAAGATGGGCACCAATTGATCGGCTCAAATGATTCATAGGCTAAACCTTTTTTGTAAAGTTGAAGAAAAATCCATTGTGTCCATTTGTAATACTCTGGATCAGTCGTGTCTACTTCTCGATCCCAGTCGTAGCTGAAACCAATCATTTTCAACTGGCGACGAAAGTTATCAACATTTTTTTTGGTTGAAACCATCGGGTTGACTTTGTTTTTAATGGCATAGTTTTCCGCTGGCAAACCAAAAGCATCCCAACCCATCGGATGTAGGACAGAAAAACCACTCATTCGCTTGTAACGACTATAGATGTCAGTGGCGGTATAACCCTCTACGTGGCCCACATGGAGACCTTCGCCCGAAGGGTAGGGAAACATGTCTAAAACGTAGCATTTAGGCTTCTTGTCAGCATCACCAGTTTTATTGAGATTATTTTTCTCCCACTCTTTAGACCATTTTTTCTCGATTTTGAGATGATTATATTTTACTTGTCCTTCTATTTTTTTTTCAGCAGTTTTAGATGTTTTTTGTGGTTTTTTCATGGATAATTTTCCAAAGAATGAGGGTTTAATGTCTCAAATACTACCATTGATTGAGAAAAGATTCAAATACCAAAATATAAAAAAGAAACACCCCGAATTCTTGCCTATCGGCAAGAATTCGGGGTGTGTACACGCAGGAGTCAACCATCAATACCAACCAGCTCCCAACCGCGATAGAGATCGGGGTTGTTATTTCTAACCCTCTGATCGATCGGCGGTTTTTCATCGACCAAACACACCTCATTCCAATCAATCAGATCGGCTCGTGGTGGCGCTAGAACATTCTTGATGACGATGGCTTCGACTGTTGTTCCGACCCGATTGGCCAAAAAACAACGATGCATCCCATCTGGCAAGTAGGCTTCGCCAGAAGAGCACAACTCAATAATCGGAGGGAGGTAGTTGGCCAACAGAACTTGTCCAGTCTTGTTGTGCCGACCCAAGATAATCATTGGTGTCTTCTTGGCAAAACCATTGGAGGCGCAGGAGCCATCAAAAACGCTGTTGAATTCCTGCAAGAACTCCATAATCTTGCGACCATGAACGAAAGTCTGGATAACCTTGAAAGAAAACGGTGAGACTCTCTCTAGAGAGAATTCACTTTGAGCATAGAGTTGGAAACCGCCATTGGCGAGACGAACTCGGCGTAACATTTTGTCCAAATAATCCTCCTTGGGCATAATCCGCACCTGCTCCACTCGACCCACTTGGGCCAACTCTCTCAGAGATATTACAGTCGCCTTCCTCGGTACCAAAGCATCGGCAATACCAGTGTTTCTTTTGAACTCCCCTATCGACATCGGCTTGAAAGCCATTTCAAAGACCTCCTTCTCTATGTTAAACTCCTCTATAAGTGAATTTCTAAGAACCCTAAATTCCGTTCTCAATTAGGACACTCTGTAATAGAGTAACCACATGAAAAAAGCCAAGGATTTGTCTTCGGCCGAACGGTTGGAGATTAAGATTTTGCTCGACAAAGGATATTCAAAAC
>JBAYKU010000005.1:0-43550 GCA_041664425.1 Minisyncoccota bacterium
AACAACAAACCAAGAAAGATTTTAGGTTATCGCTCCGCCTTGGAGGTGGCGGAGAAGGCTGGTATATTAACAGGATTAAAAGTGGGAGTGTCCTAATTCTGGGATGAATTTAGGCAGCGGATCCGCTTTATATTATACACCCATTACGCTAAATTGTCAAGTGCCCTCTTCCCCTCTTCCTTCGTCGGCGCTTTGCCGTGCCATTCATAACGACCTTCGAAATCGGCCACCCCTTTACCGGGAATAGTGTGAGCGATAATCACTGCCGGACGGTACCAAGCGGCCTTGGCTAAACCGATTGCCTCATCGAGATCAGAGAAATTGTGGCCATCTACCTCTATTACCTGCCAGCCGAAAGCTTTCCACTTTTCTATCACCGGCTCCAGGGGCATGACTTCCTCAGTCGTGCCACCAATCTGAATCATGTTGCGATCAACAATAGCAATCAGGTTATGAAGTTTTTCTTTACCAGCCGAGAGCGCCGCTTCCCAAGTGTTGCCACATTCCATCTCCGCATCAGACATGACACAAAAAACATGTTGGCTAGTGTGGGGATTGTCCAGTCGCAAACCCAAAGCCATCCCGACTGCTTGCGATAAACCTTCACCGAGAGGTCCAGAAGAAGTCTCTAATCCTGGCAACCATTCCCGATGTGGATGACCTTGCAGAGGTGAACCATAGCGACGCAAAGTAGCTAAATCTTTTTCCGGGAAATAACCAGCCAGAGCCATGGTAGCGTAGAGCACCGGACAAATATGGCCACTAGATAAAACCAAACGATCGCGCTGCGACCAAGCCGGTTTCTTCGGATCATGGTTGAGAACGTGGAAATAAAGTAAAGCAAAAATATCCGCCGTGCCCAGAGGGCTAGCCGTATGACCAGAGCGAGCTTCTACCAGCATATTAATCACCGCTTTGCGGATAGTTCGCGCGCGTTCAGACAAAGATTCGATTTTACTGTCAGTCAACATTAACTTATTTTAGTTATTCTAATCTGCCTAATTATAGCTAAAAAATGTTTTAAAAGATAATTTAAATAATAAATTTTTATGTTTTGAGCGCCTAGGGAGCGCGACGGCGCGAGCTCGAGGAATTTTTCAGCAGAAAAATATCCGTGCGCTCAAAATATGAAAATTGATTATTTTAGACTCTGTAATTCTTTTAAGGCTTTGAGTGGATCAATAGCCCCCCAGATAGCTGAGCCGACGACCAGACCATCTGCCCCAGCAGAAATCAGGTCACGAGCCTCGTCTAAACCAATTCCTCCATCAATCACTATTTTCAAATTTGGCCATTTAGCTTTGATGGCTTCGATTTTATCAATCACCACCGGACAGAAATCTTCACCCTGGAAACCAAGTTTGGCGATACTCATTAATTGGATAGTTTTTATTTGATCGGCAGATTCAGCAATCACTTCCACTGGCGTATCGAGAGCTAAGGCCACGACAATTTCCTGATGAGGTTTTTGATATTTTTCCAAAATATTTACCAAATCATCTGTCGCTTCGTAATGAATGATCACTCTATCCGCCACCGCCAACCATTCCTCAATCACTGTCTCTGGTAGTTCCACCATTAGGTGAACGGCTATTTTTATTTTATCATCAAGTTCGTTTAAAATGGCTGGTTCTTGGAAAGTCACGTTGCTGGCAAAAACTCCGTCCGCGACATCAATTTCCGCCCAAGTAACACGACCGTCTAAAATTTTTATTTTCTTTTCTAAATCAGCAAAATCTCGGCTAACAATAGATGGGATTATTTCAACGCTCATAATAATAAAATTTTCTAAAAATTTAATTCTCTAACAAAATCGCCTTCAATTTTTTTCAAGCGACGAACATGGCGCTCTTCATTTGAAAAATCGGTCGAGAGCCAAACCTTAATTGCTTCTTTAGCCTCAGCTTCGGTAATATAGCGAGCGCCAATTGAAAGAATATTGGAATTATTATGCAAACGGCTGACTTTAATAATATCCAAGTTATGGTGGTAATAAACAATAGCCCGTACTTTAAGCTGACGATTGGCCGCAATCGCTTCGCCCTGCCCCGAACCACCAAAAATAATCCCTCGGTGGTTGTCAGGATCGCTAGCTACTTGCTTGGCGACTATTTCGATAAAATCTGGATAATCATCATTGGAGTCAAATTCAAAAGCTCCTTCGTCGTTGACCTCATAGCCGAGCTCGTGCAAATAATTTTTTATCTGATTTTTTAATTCAAAACCAGCATGGTCGGTGCCAAGAAAAATTCTCATCCCATTAGAAACAGATCGCGACCAAAATATCGCTCTCTGTCTTTTTTATTTTAGTTGATAATATTTGCTTCATACTAATTCTATTCTTTATCTGCGGTCGCGGTTTCTAACGGGATAAATCCCAATATTTCTTTTATCTTTTCGACTAATTGTTTAGGGCTGTAATCTGTCTTTTCGCAAAAAGCTGCCGCCCCTTTGTCCATAAATTCATCATAAATACCCGCTCGAGTAACATTGGTCAGAATAATGACTGGGATATTTTGAGTAACCGGATTAAGTTTTAACTTATCAAAAGCAACATAGCCACTAACTGGACTCATGGTCAAATCTAGAGTAATTAAATCTGGTTTGACTGATTCAGCTTTTTCCAGACCCTCACCACCATCGAGAGCTGTCACTACTTCAAAACCCTCAGACTCAAACCAAGTTTGGTAAGTAAAAATAAAATCTATTTCGTCATCAATAATTAAAATTTTGGCCATTTTTTATTCTGCTAATGGTAATCTAATAACAAAAGTCGAACCTCTCCCCTCTACACTCTTACAGGAAATACTCCCGCCTTTATGGGCATCAACGATCTCCTTGGCAATATACAAACCCAAACCGGTACCTTCAGAATAAGTCATGTTGGCATTACTAGCTCGGCCATAGCGCTCAAAAATAGTCTCTAGATCAGTCGCCGGAATACCAATACCAGTATCAATAATTTCAATCAGCAAATCTTTGTTTTCATTGTGCAGAGAAATTATCACTCCACCTTTTTGAGTAAAATGAATAGCATTTTCTACCAAATTTGACACGGCTTCTTCCAGATAGTCGGCAAAGGTTTTAACCATCGTTTTTGACGCCTCATTCTTGATAATTAATTCCAGGCTTTTTTTATCAGCCTGCTCATTAAATTCATTTTTAATTTTTTCAACCATCTCTACCGCGTTAATCATGGTGAGATGTTTATCAGCAAAACTGATTTTTTTAGTATCAAATTCTGACGCCTGCAAGATGTCGCGGATTACTTGGCCGAGTTGTTCGGACCGGCGATAGAGACTATCAATAAACTGGATTTTATTCTCTGGTGTCATTTTATCCACCAAGCCTTCTTTCATTAAAGATAAACCACTCATAATGGCTGAGGAAGGACTACGAAGCTGATAAGAAGCGAAATCAATAAATTCGGAACGCAACCGCAAGATGCCAGCCGTTCTCACCCTCTCGCGATCGAGCCAGGATAAAACCCACCAGACGATAACCATCACTAGGATGGCCAACACCAACAACAGGCCATTGATGACTTGATCAAAAGGTTCTGGTGAAAACAGCGCTCGAAACATAGCCACCAACACTAAGACACCACCCAAAGTGCGAGCAATGAAGCTATTGACTTGATAAGTAAAAAATTTCTTTAGCACTGGTTGAATTATAGCAAAAAGAAAGTTACCTGGCTCGCCCAAAATGTGGATTGGGTTGATCAAGCTCAAAACTAAAAATGGAATAGAATTTTTTACTCCCCGCGACATTTTGAAGGTACGGATTTTCTGAAGCTTAGAAAATCCTGAAGCGTTCGGCTCGACAGCCTCACGACCCCTCCAAAATGTCGCGGTTCATAACTCAAAATTCTATTCCATTTTTATTTTTGGAAACGCTACGCTGATTATTGCAAAATTTTAAACGACTTGGAGACTCACCGAATCATTCTAATTTTCAAAGGTTCCGTTTGGGTCTGGGTTTGAAAATTAGAATGATTTGGTGGCTCAAGTTTAAAATTTGTCTTTTATTTACTCGCTAACTTAATCACATGCTCAATCAAAGAATAGGTGTACCCCATTTCGTTATCATACCAGGACATCACTTTGACTAGATTTCCGCCAACTACTTTAGTGTAGGAGAGGTCAGCAATTGAAGCATAATGACTACCAATAATATCGGAAGACACTAGCTGTTCCTTATTGACGGTAAAAGTTTTCTGCCAGCGAGGATCGGTAGCAGCCTTTTCCAAGATGCTGTTTACTTCCTCGACGGTCGTCTCCCGCTTGGCCACAAAAGTAATATCAATCATCGAACCAGTAATGACTGGCACGCGGATAGCGATACCATCAAACTTGCCATTGACCGACGGGATAACCTGGCCGACGGCTACGGCGGCACCAGTCGTCGAAGGAATCAGGTTGGCGGCTCCGGCTCGGCCCCGACGCCAATCTTTAGCATCAGCCACATCGACCAGCTTCTGAGTAGCGGTATAAGCATGAATAGTGTTGAGTAAAGCTTTTTCTACTCCCACAGTGTCACCTAGAATCTGAATAATCGGGGCAGCACAGTTGGTAGTACAAGAACCGTTAGAAGTAATAATTTGGTTGCCAAGGGTTTCATCATTGATAGCGACCAAAAAAGTACCACTTGGAGTATCAGCGAGAGGGGCATCTTTGACCGGCGCTGAGATCACTACCTTGCGAGCACCAGCATCGACGTGAGCTTTAGCTTTAGCAAAAGTTTCAAACACCCCAGTCGATTCCACCACCACATCCACTGCCAACTCTTTCCAAGGTAGGCCAGCTGGGTCTTTTTCTTGTTTGAAAACTACTTCCTTACCGTCAACTACCAATTTGCCTTCAACGGTTTTAACATCATGAGCCCATTGACCATAGGCACTGTCATAACGGAGGAGATAAGCAAGGTTAGCGAGGTCGCCGAGATCATTGACCGCCACAATTTCGATTTCCGGTCGCTCCCAAGCGGCCTTGAAAAAAGCTCGGCCGATTCGTCCAAAACCATTGATACCCACTTTGATTTTTGCCATGTGTATTTTCCCTTTAATGATTAAATTTGTCTTGATTCTAGCAGATTTACGTCTCCCCTGATGGGTCGGTTATCCACATCTTGACACTTTTTTTAAAATATGGATAATAAATAGTAGAGTTTGATCCCCTAACCGGAAGGAGGTGAGAAAGTTGCCCGACCACTTTCACGTGACCGATTCGGCAGAAGAAACGGAAGCAAAAAACAACGAATTGACCGTTATCGAATCTCAACGCCGAACCGACGACCTCCGCAAGCAAGCGGAGAAAAAGAACTTGGGCTTGGGGTAGCTACCCCAAACTGGCCACCCTCCGACAAAGGCGCCGACTGGAAATTTCAGCCGACGCCTTTTCTCTTGCTCCCTGCACACCAATCAAGGCATTGTGTTATTTTTATAAAGTGGAACACGCAAACTTATTTTACTTATTTACATCACGCTATTTGCGATATTTTTATGAAGCACAAAAAATAATGCCTTAATTGGTGTGCAGGTTCGCCCTCTCCTCAAAGAGTTTTTTCAATATTTCCGGGTTAGCCGAGCCCTTCCCCTTCTTCATCCCCTGTCCGACTAAAAATTGGAGTGAGGCTTCTTTACCACCCTGATATTCGGCAAAGACGGCACCAAATTCCGCAATCACTTCATCAACAATTTTAGCCGCGGCCCCTTCATCATGAACTTGGAATAAACCTTTAGCTTCGGCGACCACTCGTGGGGCACCACCAGCGGTAATCATCACTACCAAAATATCTTTGGCGCCACGCGACGACACTTCTTTTGCCCCCACCATTTTAATCAGCTCCGCAAAATCAGTCGCCACCGGTAAGGCCGTCAATTCCCCGGCGGTGCGCTTACCCACCAAATCGGAAGTAATGTAATTGGAAGCGAGCTGGACCAAATTTTTATCTTCCCCGAGCAGTTTAGCCACCTCTTCTACGTAGGCACCGAGCTCCACATCCGCCACATACATTTCCGCATCTTCGCTTTTAATACCAAAACCAGTTTGAAATTTTTCTCGTCTTTGCCATGGCAATTCTGGCAAAGTCTCCTTTATATTGGCAAATTCTGGAATCTGACTAATGAAAAGTTTCGGTAAATCTGGATCCGGGAAATAACGATAGTCGTGCGAGGACTCTTTTTTGCGCTGACTAAAAGTCGTCATTTTATTTTCATCCCAACCGCGAGTCTCCTGGACAATCTCCTCCCCTTTTTCAAGTGCTTCGATCTGACGCTTCATTTCAAATTCGATGGCGCGTTCCACCGAGCGGAAAGAGTTGAGATTTTTGACTTCAACTTTAGTACCGAGAGTAGAATCTTTGGAAACAGAAATGTTAGCTTCCACTCGCATCTGGCCTTTTTCCATGTTGGCATCCGAGGCTCCGAGATAGCGAAGCAAGAGCTGAAGTTCTTTGGCAAAATTGCCAGCCGTCTTAGCATCGTGAATAACTGGCTCAGTGACAAGTTCCATCAGCGGGAGCGAGGAGCGATTGAAATCTACCAAACTCTCCTGACGGCCACTCTCATGAAAAGATTTAGCGGTGTCTTCTTCGAGATGAACCCGAGTAATATCCACGCCAGTCAAACTCCCACCAGCGATGAGAGGATATTTATACTGACTAATCTGGTAACCCTTGGGAATATCAGGGTAAAAATAATTCTTGCGATCAAACTCGGTAAAGTCAGCAATCGTTCCACCCAGCGCTGAACCCACCCGCAAAATATGCCGGACCGCTTCTTTATTGATCACCGGTAACGCTCCCGGCTGAGCCGTACAGACAGGACAGATATTGACGTTGGGACGCTTCTCTTCTTGGTCATTGAGACAGCGGCAAAACATTTTGGTTTTGGTCTTGAGCTCGACGTGAATCTCTAGACCGACAGTCAATTGATATTCATTCATAGTATAGATATTATGTTCACCCTATTAAGTAAGTTTTTTGGCCTAATTAAATATAGCCCAAAAACTAGACTTTAAATGGTTATAAAAGACTATATATGAAATTATCATTTTATTCAAAGCCTAGAGTTACTACAAACATCCACCTTTTAAAGTCATACTTAATAGGGCAAGTTTTTTAGCCAAAGGAAAAGCCTAGTCGGTTTTTTGTAAAAGATATTGACTCTAGTAATCTAAACTATTTGGCACCAGCAGGACGATCAATTCTTTCCATTTCCTGATACATAAAATTGACGATGGAGTCTTCAGGGTCAACAAAGTCAAAAGCAATAGTTTCTTCTGGCGGAGTACTGCCAAAAGCAATATGAAAAAGGCTGGACCGGCGAGTAAAAGGAAATTTAGCCTCTAGTTTTTTTAAAAAAATAGTTAATTTTTCAAAGTTTTCTGAAAAATTTATAGTTTTAATAAGAGAGGAGTAATCTTTCTTTAAATTTCTGAAATTCTCCTCATCAGCCTTTACTATCAAACCCTCTCCAAAAGCCTGATCAACTTTTTCATTAGAAAACTCAGGCGCAATACCATCTTCATTGTCGATTAAGGTTGTCTCAGTAATCTCGGGATTTTGACCATAATATTCTTCTGTCATATTTTTTAAAATTTAATTTTTATTAGCCAATATACCTTACCTCTTCGACCAACTCAATACCAAATTTTTTCTTGACCTTAGCCTTAAGTTTAGCAGCCAATTTTTTAACTTCTGACTGTCTACCTCGACCAGTATTGATAATAAAGTTGGCATGAGTATCAGACACCATTATTCCGCCCACTCGCTCCCCCTTGGCCTCCACCGCATCGAGTAAAACGGCCACTGGCATTTTACCTTCAATAATTTTTGACTGATCTAGCTGGGACAGAGTTTTTCTAGAAATTTTATTCACAGGAATATTTTTAAAGAAACTACCAGGGCAAAGCCAGTCGGTTGAAAATTTACTTCGGCGAGTTTGGATTATTTTTTTTGAAACCTGTTTAAGCACAGGCTGATCAGCCGCTATTAGACTAAAAGCAGCTCGCAGAACAATCCAATTTTTCTTTTTGAAAACGCTATCGCGATAAGCAAAACGGCAATCAGCTTTTTTCAGTCGTCGCACTTTTTGACCATCAAAGATTTCTACCCAGATTAAACTATCACTAACACTAGCACCATAAGCGCCAGCATTACCGACAATCGCTCCACTCACACATCCTGGGATACCAGACATTTTTTCCAAACCCGCTAAGGATTGCTTGACCGAAAAATTGATTAGGAAACTCAATGGAATATTAGCCTCGCAGACTAATTCACTATTTTCAATTTTACAATCACTAGGTCGCGGTTTTTTATTCTCAAATTTAATCACCAACCCCGACCAACCTTTGTCCGACACGGCCACATTACTACCACCACCGAGAATAAGTGTAGGAATTTTTTCTTTTTTGGCTAAAGCTAAGACGGCTAACAATTCATCACTTTTTGTTATTGGCAAAAAATATTTGGCCGGACCACCGAGGCCAAAATAAGTATGTTTGGTCAATTTTTCCCCTCGCTGGAGACCAGGCCAGTTAAATTTAGCTCTTTTTTCCATTTTAATATAAATACTGGGTAGCCAAAATGAAACCAAAGACTAAAATAATGGCAAAAAATATTAGGGTGTCTTTCATCCCGTTAGAGATAGGACGCGGACGATGGCCCGTTTCCTATTTTAATTAATATGGCTGTTAAAAATGATTTAGTCATGTTGGCTTGTACTTTTGTGGCGTCCGCTATCTCTAACGGGATAAATCCCCCTTAGCATAACCGAGAATGGTTTTTTGAGCAAAAAAACAAAACCGCCCAATACTAGAAAGTAGTGGGCGGTTTTGGAACCTCAGTCGTTTTTATTTTTGTTTATATTACTCAGCGGAAATAACGCGGAAGTAATAGTGGGTGCTGGCAGCCAAACCAGAAACGGTCACAGCGTGTTCAGTCACCTTGGTAGTGTTATCAGAAGTACCAGTCGAATTGGCATAGCCATAGTTCGGGCTAGTAGCACCAGTAATGCTTGGGTGAGAGACGGTATCATAAATGACCCGGCTATCAGCGGCACGATTGGTGGTCCAACGGACGATAGCGCTACTAGTAGTAACATCAGTGACGCGAATGTTGGTGATGGTTAAAGCGGTTGAGGCTTCAGCTACGGTAATATTCACAGTCTTGGTACTATTGATACCCGAGGCATCACTAGCCATTAGGTTGATAGTTTTAGAACCAGCAGTGGCAAAAGCAATGGTCTGATTCTGACCAATACGGCTAGCAGTGCCGTCACTAAACGACCAGAGATAGTTAACAACTCCAGTCGCACCAGTCGCCGAAGCAGACAGGTTGACGGTTTGACCAACATTAACAGTTGAAGCCGCTATTGGAGAATCAATAGTAGCATTCAAACCAGCAGCAATGGCTACAGAAAAACTGGAGACCATAACCACGGCCACAATCAACAATTTAAGTAATTTATTCATATTTTTGAACGTATTTTGTTAATAAAAACGACTTTGGTTTAGAAATAAACCGTGACCAATTACTACCACAGATAAGTAAAAAAAGCAAGCCTTAAATCAATAAAAAATATTTTGTCAAACCACAGAAAAAACAGCAAATAAATAGGG
Organism: Minisyncoccota bacterium; assembly: GCA_041664425.1. GTDB lineage: Bacteria > Patescibacteriota > Minisyncoccia > Phycocordibacterales > XYD1-FULL-46-19 > XYB1-FULL-42-16. The sequence goes on from JBAYKU010000005.1 coordinate 9,624, forward strand.
CCGAGGAATGCGTGTTGCATCCTCGGCCCCGTGTTTTGTTCAATACCCCTCCGTCCGATATTACTCGACGGAGTATGGGACGACATCCTCCAAGAAGACACAGTCCTTATTCGTCAGTGCCGCAGCGAAATTTCCGCTACCGGCCACAGTCAGAGTGAAGGTAAAACTTCTCTCCACTCCCAGAGTGACGCCTTCTACCGTATAGCGATAAGCCTCTGCGTCTCGCACAACGAGTTTGTACGGACCGTCTGAGGCTCGGCCATTGGATAGGACCTTGACCGTCACAGTCACTGATCCACCTTGTCGTGTGAAGACACGGCCGTCAACTGGAGCGGTAATCTTCACCGACATCTCCTGAGAAGAAGAACCGCTCGAGACGACAATATTGATCGCTGTCCCAACTGCCACTTGCCCCATGGGGCTCCAACTGACCACGATTCCCGAAGGAATTGTGTCGCTGGCTTGGCTCGTCACGGTACCAACCGTTAGGTTGGCACCAATGATAGCTGCCCGAGCTTGTTGCTCGGTCATACCAGTCAGGTTTGGCGTAGCGACAGTACCCGCACCATTTGAGATGACGATACTAATCGCTGTCCCGCGAGCCACCGATCCGGTCGGTGACCAGCTAATGACTCTCCCCGAAGGGATAGTCGAGCTGGTTTGGCTAGTTACCGGACCAACCGTTAGGTTAGCGCCGGTGATAGCCGTCCGGGCCTGTTGCTCGGTCATACCAGTCAGATCAGGGACCTGAACGGGAGGCAGAGCCGGACCTGTCGAGATGACGAGGTTAATCGCCGTTCCCCTAGGTGCAGAGCCAGTGGGATTCCACCGGATTACAATCCCGGCCGGGGTAAGACTACCCTCGACCGAAACAGTGCCAATGGTAAAACCAACACCGGTCAGGGCAGCCCGAGCTTGTTGCTCGGTCATGCCCGTCAGAGACGGGATGGCTACTGGCGAGCCCGGGAAGGAATCCGGATCGTTGGGATCCGTACCTTCCTGGACCTCGGTCCAGTTACTAATACCGTCTTCATCGTTGTCGAACCATATTCGAGACATGGTCGACTCGTACCAGGTCTGACCGCCGATAGATACCGAGTAACCAAACTCGATATCCACCCAGAACATGTTCTGGGCCGTGTCTATTTGCAGCCACTTCCCGTCACTGATGACGAGGCTCTTGTTTACAGCTTCCTCGCTGGACTTCACCAGTACCACTGGATAGTCCAACAGATCAGCCCGCAACAGCCAGTTTGCTCCGGACCAGTAGTAGCCATCCCAATATGGCTGATAGCCATAGGTCGACCACCACCGATAGTCGCTGTGTGGGTACGGAAAATATCTCCAACATTCTGAGATACCTGCCATAGGCCACACCACCAGCGGATGGGCCGGCGTTAGGAACGCCAGACTCACCCGATTAGCGCCAGTCGGGGTTGGAGCGTCTGGGTCTTTGTCCCAGAACTGCACCACTTCCCGCCAACCACCGTTGGCGTTTGGTTGCATCAGCACAGTTTTGAGGGTTGTCCCCTCCCACTGCACATCCAGTTCAGACGTGTCCGAATCTCGGACCGCCAATGGCTCCAACCACAGCTTAATCGCCTCCCGGGGGGTGTAAACCACCTCAGTCGAGGGCTTTGACAACGAGAAGATCAGGTCTCCGACCCCCTCGCTACCGCTCACGCGCAGGCGCGAGCAATCGGTAAACCCAGTCGGGATGACCGGATCTTCCGCCGGCGGGCACCCGACCAACATGGTCGAGATCACCACCAATGCAAACCACAGAGTTTTTTTCATGATACGTTCTCCTTCTCTTTTCTGCCTCACTGAGGCTTTCTTTGACGAGGTTCTCATGACTTATCCCTCAGTCGCGACAGGCGACTTTTGGGTTCTCTTCTGCTCCAATTACTATCACAAAATATGTCATTTGTAAAGGTCATAAAAGACAATCCTGGAAGCCTAAAAAACCTAGCACGTGCTAGGTTTTTTAGGCTTCTTTTTTAAAAAAATTAGATTACTTGTCTACTTCTACGGGCAAAGCTTCGTATTCTTTTTCTTCTTCGAGAGTATCCGCCACAGGATCAATTACAGACAAATCTTCACTTTCCAATGAATCAGTATCAGGATTATCCAAATCATCAAAATACTCTTCTTCTTGGTCCTCGCTCATATACCAAATAACTAGCAAGAGTAGAATAACCAAAAGCAATAAAATCATATTCCATAACCAGCAAGGGATGTCGCGCAAAAAGTCCAGGGCGCCAATAAAGGCCAATTGGAAAAAGTGGCCCAAGCGATTAGTTACCGGAGCAACGGCCAAGGTGCTGGTGGAGGTTGTCGCCAAAGTCAAAGTAGTAGTGGCAGTGGTTGGAGCAGGATTGATTAGGTTCTCAATCTGACCGTAGTAATTACGCAAATCCAAATCGTTGGCCGTGCTGCGACCGCAATACACATTATTAATCGCCAACTTGGTGGTAATGAAAACATAGCCAGTAGAATCAGCGATGCCCCACGGACCAAGTACATCGGTACCATATTTCTTCTGGAATCGCTCGACGGCCGCGTAAGTGGCACGATCGTAATAACCAGAAACAGTCAATCTGTTTTCTTTTTCGAAGACTATCAGGAAGGCTTGCAATTTCCGTACCTCATACGGATCATTGTTCGCTCCAAATTTTATATATTCCAAGAGATAAGGTCGGCAGACAAAATTAGTGATGACAGGAACGATAGTGGAACCTCCACCTCCGCCACCACCGCCACCTCCACAGTTGCTAGTACAGCCACCATTGCCAGGCAAAGTATCAAAAGATACCTCATCGCTAATTACTCCAGTGAAAGCGGTTGTTGTAAAGGACATTTCTTCACTAACAACCTCTGTTCGAGGATTACCAGAGCCAGAAGTGGTGAAAGAAACTTCATCACTTACTGTTGGAGTACTTTCACTACCTGAACCTGTGGTAGTAAAACCTCCCTCACTAGTAGTCGTGCCAGATTTATCTTCGGCGCTAGCGCCAGAAAATTCGTCTGAGACAACATCACCCTTAGAAGTAACAGGATTTTCTGAACCTGAGCTACCGCCAACCTCGTCACTGATTGTCGGTTCATTAGCTTCACTATCAGCTTTAGCGGCGAGAACTGCCCCGGCTAAAACTGGAGAAAAACTAACAATGGCTTCGGTAGTAGAGGTTGCAATACTCTCTTGATCTTTATTAGCAATCTCAACACTTGCATTAGTTGATGTTGCTAAAATGATATCAGAAGAAGTAGCCTCGGCCGTTGGAACAACCGGCTCTACCACCACGGCGGTTATAGCACTCTGATCCAATGTTTCAGTCGTGGTAGCTTCATCAGCTCCATAGACCAAAACTGGCATAACCAACACTAAAAAGAGACCCGTCACAAAGAGGGCCTGGATGAAAGATTTCATTCTTTTAGCATTGGCTAGAGATGTCATAATCTTAGAAAAATAAAACAGATTTCGACATTGATAATCGCACAAACCGTAAGTCAAAAATGACTACGAAAGATCAAATCTTCGAGCGACTATGCCTCGCTAAGAATGGAAAGGAGCTATTGACTGATCGTATTACTACCACACCAAAAACCTCTTTGCAAGAGGAAAACACGATTATTGGAGTCATAACCCTAAGATATAAAGGACATTTTTAAAGCTGTCCTTTAAGGTTGTCTTTTACGGTATAAAAAACCTTGTTTTACAAGTGTTTTCACCCCTAGCCTTCAATAAGCTTATTTAAAGCGCCTAGCGTCTTGGGGCCGACTATTCCTCCTTCATCTTCAATCCCATATTTCTTTTGGAAAGCATCAATCGCCGCCATGGTGCAAGAAGCCATAACCCCGGAACGAGGGCAGGTATTAAAGCTTGTGTTGATCGGTGGATAAACTCCCGCTTTAATTAGGGCTGTTTGGAGTACATAAGCATCCTTAGTGTCACTGTCTTTCTTAGTTATTTGTTTATCTAATTTTTGTGATAAAACAGTGGTATCACCTGCCTCTTTATCCACCAACCCCTGAGGTTCAAAAAAGTCTCGCAGACCGAGGTAGGTTTGATAGGCTAAATCCTCGATAAAAGCATCCCTAATTTCAGGGTTCACTAACTGCTTTTCATAAATATATGAATATTCCACCAGCATACTAGCGGCGTCGGAGGTATTATTAGCTCCGATGGCGATCAATTCTTGTTCATCAATTATTCCCTCAGATTCAGCAGGCAAGTCGCTGACCGGATTGTATTTAATCAATCTTTTAAAAATCGAGATAGCAATTTCTCTGGTGGCTTCCCCGTTGCCATACTGTTTATCTGGTACGTAAATAGCTAGACCCGAATATTTTCCCGGTCGACTAAGTTTATTACGAGAATAATCGTTGAAATGAAGGTGGAGAATAATATCAGCATCATTTTCGTTGGCCCATTTAGTTAAACCATACAATCTAACAGCCACATCAGTCGGGGCCACAGGATGATCCATTTTTGGCTTGATTCTCTTCATGGAACCAATAGAGACCAGGTAGGAAGTCTCTTCATGCGAAGACTGGCGCCAGTCTTTGATAATATTCCAATTTTTTTGGAAATAGTCAGCTAAATTTTTATTCCAACTATTATTATTACGGGCCACCAATACTTCAAAATGAGGGTCTTCTCTTAAAAACTTGCTCAGTTTCAATGCCAGCCCCACTGTCTCTTCGCGTTCCTTCAACTGGCCAAATTCTGTACCACCAAAGCCGGGTTCATGCCCAGGCATCAAAATAATCCGAACCTTTTTAACCTGGTCGTTAGGGCTAGAAACTGCGACTTGGTAACGTTGCTGGATTTCGGCAGGGGTTTTTGGCTTATGGATTAGGACCACTGTAGCTAGCTGTTGACCAATTTTTTTAAAATTAACAGAAGATGACAACGGGGATTGGAGAATGACCAGAAAAAATATAACCACCACTGATGATACAATGACGACCTTACTGAATAAAACTATTTTGTTGTTTGGGTTGCCGTCCATATTTATTTGATTTTAATCATTATACAAAAAATCCTGTTTTTAAAACAGGATTTTTGTTTGAGAAAATTATTTTAAGCTCCGTGACACTTCTTATACTTTTTACCACTACCATCCAACATCAAAAGCCATATGACCTCGCGCTTCGCCCAAAGAGGATTGGGCTATTCGCCCACGCACTCGGTCTGGGTTTGATAATGGACTTCGCTTTATTTACGACACAAAAAAATTACTTGCCATGACAGTGTTTGTACTTAACCGGAGTTCCATCTGGTTTTTTCGCTCCGCAAGGACAAGGATCATTGCGGCCCACTTTTGGTTCGCTACTTTGGATATTATTATTGCCATTACCGGCGACGATATTATCAGCCCCCTCTTTGACCGCCTCGATAGAAACTTTTTCTTCGCGGACTTCAGCTCCCACTTTTGTCGCCATCTCTAGAACTGTGCCAAAAATCCCCGCTTCCATATCTTTGAACAATTTCAAACCCTCTTTTTTGAACTCGACTAGCGGGTCGCGCTGACCATAGGCCCGCAAACGAACAGAATTACGCATGTATTCAATCGCCTCTAAGTGCTCAACCCAGAACATGTCAATCACCTGCAAAATAGTCTGACGGGTACTTTCCCAATAAGCTTCAGAACCTAAGGCCGATTCCCGTTCGGCTATCTTAGTTTGTAAGTCAGTAGCCTCCGATTCTTCCGCAAAAACTATTGACCCAAAAGCCTTGTCAATAAAATCTTTTGCTTCTAGCGCTCCTCCAAAAAGCAGGATTCGGCGACGTTCATAAATAGTCTGGCGCTGATGATTAGTGACATCATCATATTCCAATAAATATTTACGCAAATCATAGTTATGACCCTCAATTTTGGTCTGGGCACTTTCAATCGCTCGGCTAACAATCGGATTTTGAATTGGCTCATCTTCGGGAATACCGAGTCGACCCATCATGTTTTTTACTCGGTCAGGAGCAAAAATCCTCATTAGAGAATCTTCCAACGACAAATAAAATTGAGTTTCTCCAGAATCACCTTGGCGACCAGCTCGACCACGGAGCTGATTGTCGATACGTCGAGCCTCATGACGCTCAGTACCAAGTACAAACAAACCTCCCAGAGAGCGAACTTCTTCGGCTTCGGTCGGGGTTGGGGTTGAACCACCCAATTTAATATCCACTCCACGGCCGGCCATATTGGTAGCAATCACGACACTACCCTTTTTACCAGCTCCGGCAATAATCTCTCCTTCCGATTCATGGTTTTTAGCATTCAAGATTTGGTGAGGTACACCTTCGCGCTTGAGATAAGCGGCCAGTAATTCATTTTTTTCAATTGACACCGTTCCCACCAAAACCGGCTGACCTTTTTTATGCAACTCTTTTATTTTTCTGGCCGTCGCCATCATTTTGCCATTTTCAGTCTGGAAAATAAGGTCTGGCTTGTCTTGACGTTTGGACTGCTGATTGGTCGGAATAGCAATAACGTCCAAATTATAAGTCTTGAGAAATTCTTCTTTGGAAGTCGAAGCGGTACCAGTCATCCCACCTAGTTTATGGTAGAGACGAAAATAGTTCTGCAGAGTAACAGTAGCAAAAGTTCTAGTCTCTTCTTGGATATTTACACCTTCTTTAGCTTCAATAGCCTGATGCAATCCTTCGGACCAACGCCGACCAGGCTGGAGCCGGCCCGTAAACTCATCAACAATGACGATTTCGCCTTCTTTGACGACATAATCACGATCTTTTTCGAACAAAGCTTTGGCCCGGACAGCCGTTTCAAGATGATGAACATATTTCACCCCCTTTTCGGTATAGATATCACCGATACCTAAAATCTTCTCGGCTTTGGTGATGCCATCATCAGATAAAGTAATAGCTTTAAGTTTTTCATCTACCTCATAATCAGCATCTTTTTGTAATTGACGAGCAATCTTGGCAAAGGTTTGGTAGAGATCTTCTGATTCACCAGAAGGAGCCGAGATAATGAGAGGGGTTCGAGCCTCATCAATCAAAATTGAGTCCACCTCGTCAATAATGGCAAAATTATAAACAGGTTTTCCCTCATCAAAGCGCTGAACAACAGCACCGGTATTGTAGGTTAGGTTATCCCGTAGATAGTCAAAACCATACTCGTTGTTAGTACCATAAATGATGTCGCATTTATAAACTTCGCTTCGATGGCAAGCCCGAAGAAAATCGTAAACTACATGGAAAGCCCCACGCTCATCCCTTTCCTTATCAGCTCCTTCATTTTTGATAGTTGGATCGTAAACAAAAGAGCTTTGGCTATTTAAAACACCAACAGTTAGTCCCAACCAAACATAAATTTGCCCCATCCAAACGGCATCGCGTCGCGCCAAGTAATCATTGACGGTCACAATATGGACTCCCTCAGATAAAGCGTTGAGATAGGCTGGTAGCGTAGCCACCAGAGTTTTACCTTCACCAGTGCGCATTTCAGCAATATTGCCTTCGTGAAGGGCCACACCACCCAAAAGCTGGACATCAAAATGACGTTGATTGAGTAAACGCTTAGAAGCTTCACGCACCACCGCAAAAGCTTCCGGTAAAATATCATCTATTTTTTCCCCTGCTGTCAGGCGGGCCTTGAATTCTGGGGTCTTAGACTTTAGCTGGTCGTCATTTAAGGCTGAAATCGTTGTTTCTAGGTTATTTATCTGGTCAACCTTCTTTTGAGCCTTATTTAAGTAGCTAGCATTAGGATCCCCAAAAATGGACTTGAAAATATTGTTCATAGTGCCATCCTAGCAAAAAAAGGGTAGAAACTCAAAAAAACAAACTCCGCCAGAGAGCGGAGTTTGTTTGCTTGCGTTGCAAAAAGAACTATTTCTTTTTCTTAGCAACCTTCTTCTTGGCGACCTTCTTGGTAGCCTTCTTTTTCTTAGCGGCCATAATAGTTAATTTTTTTATTTTTTTAAAAAGTTTTGTAACAACATTCGACCTTTTTATAATTTCCTCGATGGCAGAAAATTATAAAAAAATATTTAGTTATTACTACTGATACAATTATCTTCTAAATATGAACTCACTACAAGATTTTTTTTGCGAAAGTTGTGGATAACTTTAAAAAAAATTTAAGAAAAAATAAATTTAAAAAATAAATTTAAAAAATATTTTTTTACTAGTTTAAAATAGTTTTATTTATCAACCTTTTTTAATCAAATTTTAAAAAATAACCAAAAAGAAAAATTTTTATTCAAAAAAAAAGAAAAACAAAAAAAATGATTAATTAAATCGAGAAAAATTTTTTCTAGCTGTTTTTTTAAAAAAAATAAGAAATTATTAAAATTCAAACGCCCCTACTTAAAAAAGCAGGGGCGTTTGTTTGCTCAACTATCGTGGCTAGTGGAGTCAAACTCCAATAACAAAATGTCTTATGTGAGTGCTGCCACTAGCCGCGATAGCCGGCAACTCTTGATGGCAACATTCTCTAACCCGATAGTCAGCTAAATATACACTGGAACAAATTAGAATGCAAAAACAAAAACCCCGCCGTGAGGCGGGGTTTTTGAAGACATTTTGTTTATGGAGATCCCCGATATAAATAAAGAGGATATCACTCACCTTTCCATTATAGCACAACCTTATAAATAAAGCAAGTCTAGTTGTGGATAACCTGCACACCAATCGAGGTATCGCGCTTTGTTTTTCAATAAAATAATAGCACTTATGATTTTTATGACTTTAATTCTAAGTAATTACCAGGTGAAGTGCAGAGCGCAAAAAAACAATACCTCAATTGGTGTGCAGGGATAAGTTACTGAGCCGAGGTCTGGGGGGCGGTTTCAGCCGGTAAGGTCTTCAAATAATCAGCCGCTTGATAACGGAAAGACGGATTGGCCGAGACCGCTCGCTCAATCACCTGTTTGGCCAAATCTACCCTCCCCGCCTGAGCATAGACATCAGCCAAGGTGAGATAGTTGGTAGTATTGCGTGGATTAGCTTTGATTTTATCTTCATAACGATTAATAAGCCTCATCAACACTGCCATCACCTTAGTATTGTCACCTTGTGCAAAATAGACCTTAGCCAAAGTCAAATAATTATCTTTATTGTCGGGAGCTTGAGCAATTTTCTTTTCCAAAATGACAATCAATTGATTTTCGGCTTCCCCCGCTTTTTGTCTGTCACCTAAAGTAATCGCTAAATCGTAAATCTGAATGTAATTATCAATGTTGGTCGGATCAGCTTGAGCCATGGTTTCGTAATACTTAATCCGCCAAGCGAACAGCCTGTTAACCTGGTCAGTTTGTTTGACATAGTTATAAGCGGAAATTAGACGACTATCACTAATCACCGCAATATTATTCTGTTGACTAGAGAGAATTTGATCAGCCAGATCTATTCGTCCGCTATAAATGGCCACTAGAGCATACGTGATGTTTGCTTCTGGGTAAGTCGGATCAAGTGTCACCGCCTGTTTGGCAGTATCCAATGCTTTAGTAAAATCCCGCTGATTAAGGTAGGTCGAAGCTAACTGGAAATAAACCATTTGTTTTTTTGGAGAAAAAGAAAGACCCTGATTCAAGTAACCAAGCGCTTCTTTAGATTGACCAATACTATTCATAAAGTTACTAGCAATAATAAAAGGTCTGGCATCTGGACCAACATCAGCCAATTGCTGTCTAATTTGTTCTAAAGCTAAAGTTAAATATGTTTGTTTGACTGCTGTCGATACTTTTTGGTCGGAAAAAACCTTATCAGGAGTAGTAGTGAGATATTGCTCTAAAGCTTCTTTAGAGCCAAAAGTATTGGCCGAAAAAACCTTAGTAAAACTATTTAAACGTGAGGTAGTATCACCAGATGAGATAGCTTGAATTAAAGTCTGCGAAGCTATAATCGGTTTGAGGTTGGCAAAATATAAGGCACCAACAAATAAAACAACGGCCAATGTCCCTATGGCATAGACTCCCCATTCTGGCAAAGCTTTGGAGCCCAAAAAACTTTTTTTATTTTCTGTTGCAACTGTATGGACATAGCCTAGAACAGAGAAGAAGAGAATATAGCTAATTAAGTTGTCAAAAACAAAGAAGTTATGACAGAGGTAAGCGGCTAAAAGCGCCACTAAAAGACCGGCGCCCACCATTTCAAATTGATCGATAGAATTAGAATCTTTTTTCTTTAACAAACCAAAACGAAACAGGTAGTAAATCGCGGCTCCAAAAAGAAAGAGATAAGCGACCAAACCCAAAACACCAGTGGTCACCAACCAATCCAAGAAGACATTGTGAGATCGATCAAACCACGGCTCCTGTTTCCATAAAACCGGATCATAGTATTTACTAAAAACATAAACATAACCTTCTGGCCCCCAACCAAGAATCGGACGCTCGGCGACAGCTTTCAAACTCATATTCCAAATAGTAAAGCGAGAAGTGGTTGTAGTTTCAGTCAAAGAGATGGAAGCAAAACGACTCAAGGTCTGACTATTTTTGACTAAGCTAGTATCTTTAAAAATAAAAAACAAACCCACTAAGACAATCACACCAATAGATAGACCGATGGCTACTTTTTTTAAACGTCCTTGACCACGCCAAGCGACAATTAATCCCAACAAAAACAATCCACCGACTAGACCCAAGATGGTGCCACGAGTTTGGGTTAGGTAAAGCAAAACAGTAAACCAAACAGCCAGGGTGCCATAAATATATCTCAACCAATTATTTTTTGTGGCCACCACAAACAAATAAAGGGCCAGAAACAAATTAAATAACATATAGACCGCCATATAGGCAGCGTTACCGAGAGTAGCATCAATTCTAGTACTTCCCTGGTGAATATCTGAAGTGCCCATCAACTGGCTAAGGGCATAGAAAGACACACAGGTCGCCGCCAATAGATTGATATTAAAAAATTGATACCAATAGCGACGAGTGGTTAAGACGCCAGTAGCTACCACAAAATACAAGAAGAGGTGAATCTGAGTAATTAATCCGTCCATTCGTTCATAATTTGACCAAAAACTACGATAAGGATTTAAGCTAAAAACCGTAGCCAGACTGGTAATTACCAAGAGAGCAACGGCTCCCCACAAGATAAGTGAGCTTTTGGGTCGGGCCGAGGGATCTCGGGCCATTAAAACTAACCACAAAGCAGTAATAAAGAGGACTAAAATTCTAAACATAAAGTTCTTACCCGTAATAAAGGGGAAGAACATCGAGCTGGTCACGACTAGTGGAATAAATGGCACTAGGGCCAAACCAGTAAAGATACCGTAACGCAAAAAATTGTTTAATTTCATATACTGAAACTATAGCATATCCACAAAATGAGAAAAATCCCCTCATTTAACTCCTCGAGCGCCTCTCGCAAAAACCCAAAAAATCAGTTAGACTTAAACTGTGATTGATTTTATAAAAAATAAAACTCATCGACTTTTACGTTGGAGCGAAAAATACACCAAAACCGATATGGTCTACTTGGCCCAGGGTGGTTTTTGGCTTAATTTGGCTACCACCATTGGCTCCTTTTCTTCTTTGGCCTTAGTTTATGTTTTTGGCAATTATTTGAGCCCAGAAGTTTATGGTAATTATCGCTATATTCTCTCTGTCTACGGACTATTAACCATTGTGACCCTGACTGGCTTCAATGCGGCTGTCACCAGATCAGTAGCCAAGGACAACGAAGGCGACATCATCAAGGGCCTCAAAATACAAATATTATCCTCATTGCTCGGTTCGCTCATGGCTTTTACTGCTAGTATTTACTATTGGCTAAATGGCAACGCTACCCTATCTATTGGTTTGCTCATCATTGGCTTGGTGTTACCGCTAATGGAACCTCTAGACATGTATAACTCTTTACTAAACGGCCGAAAGCTATTTAAAATTTCTTCTTTGGTTTCCATCTTCGTCCAGGTGTTAGTGACCATAATTCTTATCACAGTAGTTTTACTCGGCGGTTCTATTGTCCCACTATTGTTAGCTTATTTTATTTCTTATACCGCTCTACGCCTATTCTTCTTTATCGTAATCAAGAAAGCCTATCAAAAAAACGACCAAACCAGTCCCGATTTGATGAAAAATGGTTTTAATTTTAGTGTCATAAATATTCTTTCAAATATTTCAGGGCAAATAGATAAAATTATTTTGTTCCAGCTAGTCGGGGCCAAGGAACTGGCTATGTTCTCTTTTGCCATTGCCCCCGCCGAACAGCTCAAGGGTCTATTTAAAAACCTTAGTTCCTTAATGTTGCCCAAGTTTAGTACTAGAAATGAAAAAGAACTCAGAGAAAATCTAAATAAAAAAGTGTTGGTCGTAGGGGCGACAGCTTTACTGATTAGTTTGGCTTATATAATTTCCGCTCCACTTTTGATTAAAATATTTTTACCAAAATATACAGACATCACTCTGATGTCTCAAATATTTTCCCTCTCCCTAATCGGGGTAATGGTTATCCCCATCAATTCGGCCATGAATTCCATCCCCAAGATGAAAGCTCTTTATGTTTCCAATATTTTATCACCAGTAGTAAATATCCTGATGGTATTAACTCTCATCCCCCTGTTTGGTCTCTGGGGAGCGATCCTGGCCAGAGCCTTTGGCCGAATAATCAATATTATTGGCACCTATTTAGTTTTTGAGTTTGTAAAAGATTAGGCTACTACTTATCTATGAGGTAAGTAGTACCATAACCCAGATTACGCATAATCTGTCTAGTTTTGTTTTTATCTAAAAATTTTATCACTGGCAAAAGACTGAAAAAATAAGGCAAACAGATACTAGAAGCTTCATACTCCGTCAATTTAAAATTTTCTTTTTTAATCTTATTTTTCATAATCCACGGAAAACGAAAAATATGAGGGATATCTTCTCGGCCATAAGACTCATTAACCCCCTCTTGACCAGAAACTAAAGCCCAGAGCATTTTTATAAACCCCCAAAAGATAGCCAGGAAAGATCTCAAACCCTTCAAATAAAACCAACCTCGACCTACTTGCACCAACGAACATAGATTAAACACTGTCGGGATCGCTACTACTGCGGTCTTTTTCGTCACTCTCATTATTTCTCTCAGACCCTGATTAAAATCTGGTAGATGTTCTAATACGTGAGAACTAACCACTAAATCAAAACTATCGTCGGCAAAAGGAATTTTTTCTAAATCAGCCACCATAAATTCAATATTACTTAAACCCTCAGACTGAGCATACTGCCGAGCATTCTCGATATTAGGCACCGATAAATCACAACCAACCACCATGGCCCCTTTTTGGGCCATCATGATCGATAAAACCCCCTCACCACAACCAGCATCCAAAACTCTCATCCCAGGCTTAATATGTCTCAGGAAAGCTTCATATTGTTTAAGGTGAACGTAGCGACGGAGTAAGTATGGTGAGTTAAACCTTTTTTTAAAAATTTTATCGCTATAACCACTATAAAAATCTTTAATGTTATTGTCCCCCATATAAATTTTCGATGGTTTCAATAATTTTTAATCCGGACTGACCATCTCCTAAAATATCATCCAACTTTAAAGATTTTAAATCTTTTTTAAACATTTCCTTGGCCCCAGCTAAAATATTTTTTGGTTCAGTACCGCAAAGCATATTAGCCCCCGATTCTACCGTTTCTGGCCGTTCAGTATTATCTCTCAAAGTGACACAAGGCACTCTGAGGATGAGAGCTTCCTCTTGCAAGCCACCAGAGTCGGTCATTACTAAGGCCGCATTACTTTCCAACAAAAGTAGATCCAAAAAACCCACAGGATTAATAAATTTAATATTGGTTGGAACTTTAATTTTAAATTCTTCTATTTTAGCTTTCGTCCGAGGATGTAGAGAAAATATAACCGGTAAACCCAGTTCTCGACCCGTCAAACTTAAGCCCTCCAATATCCCCTCTAAGCGCTCTCTCACCCCGACATTCTCCGCCCGATGAGCAGAAGCCAAGATATAGTTTTTGGCAGAAATACCCAATTTTTCAAGTTCGGACACTCGACTGTTAGCTTTAGTGATGTTTTGCTGAACAGCATCGACAATCGTATTACCCACTAAATAAATATCTTCAGTCTTTTTGCCTTCTTTGATTAAGATATCGGAGGAATTTTGAGTAGGAGTAAAGAGTAGGTCAGAGATACTATCAACAATAATACGATTGATTTCCTCGAGCATGGTTAGATCATGGCTACGCAAGCCAGCTTCATGATGAACAACTTTGATTCCTACTAATTTACTGGCCGCCAAAGCACCGGTTAAAACCGAGGAAGTGTCACCTTGAACAATCACTACGGTTGTCTTCTCTTGTTGTAAAATTTCGGTAATACCTCGAACCATCTGACTAATCTGTAAGTGGTATGGCTGGCCACCGGTCTGCAAATTGAATCGCGGTTTAGGCAAATCTAAATCCTCAAATATTTGGCCATCTAGCTCATGGTCGTAGTGCTGGCCAGTATGAATAACAAAAAAATCTAAGCTTTTTTGTTGGCAAGCTTTTATCACCGGTGACATCTTAATGATTTCCGGTCTAGTACCTAAAATAATAGCGATCTTTAACGACATAGAGATTCTCGATAAACTCCTTCGGTTTTTTTACTAATAACTTCCCAACTTAAATTATTCTTGGCATAGAGGTAAGCTTTCTCCGCCCGCTCTTCATTTTTTCCAGCTAAACCATCGCTAATAGCCTCGGCCAAGGCTTCGTAGCGATCAGTGGGCAAAGCAATCGGGGCATCGTAATTTGACCCTTCCCAATCAACCAATTTAACCAAGGTACCCCTCTCGTTGTTTTCCCCTAACAACTCGACTAAACCACCCACTCGACTAGCCACTACCTTTTTCTTCATAGACATAGCTTCGGCACAAGCAATACTGGAAGATTCTGCTGTCGAGGGGAAAACCACCACCTCAGCCAATTTCAAATATTTTACAACTTCACTATTAGAAATTTCCCCCAACATTTCAATACTGTCAGAAAGGTTTAACTCTTTCACCCGGCTCTTAATATAATCTTCCATTCGGCCAGAACCAACCATCAGATAAAAAGCTTCTGGATTTTTATTTTTAATATAAGGCAAAGATTCTACCAAAAAATGAATACCATTTTTGGGAACCAGACGACGAACTGTTAAAATAATTTTTTTTCCTTTATAGCGTTCAGTGAGAGTGGGTGGTGTTTCCACCCCAAGGTTAAAAATAGAAGTGTCGACACCATTAAAAATATTAACAATCTTTTTTTTATTAAAAAGATACAGGCGAGCCACTACCGCCATATCCTCCGAAGTGGCAATAATCTTAGTTGCTAGATTCAAAGAAAGAAGCCGATAGAGAGCATGGGCTTGCCTATAAGGAAATTTGGCCCCTGGCTCATTGAGCGTTCCTCGGCCATGAAGAGTGACCACCACTGGCTTCTGGCGAAAAAAACCAACGATACCAGCCAGCGCAGCTAAACGATAAGAAAAATGAGAATGAATAACATCCACCGATTTGGATAACTTCCAAATGTTTTTCAACAAGCCCAAAATGTTACTTTTTTTCCAAGGAATACGAACTACTTCATACGAAATAGTTTTTGTCTCAGAAATTTGATTAGGACCAGCTGGCTCATTAGTTAGCAGGACTAGCTGATTGCCTGATTTAACCAAACGATCACATAGGTACCAAACGTGCATCTCTCCTCCACCCATTTGGGGAAGAAATTGTTCACTGGTCATCAAAATTCTCATAGTCCTTTGTAAATCTTGTTAATAATAGCAATCCAATGCTAACATAATATTTATGACTATCAAAGACGACTTAGATGGCTTGACAAACCGCCATTACGATTTTTGTATTGTTGGGTCTGGGCCGGCTGGTTTAACGCTCGCGGCAGAATTAGCCAAATCCGGCAAAAATATTTGCCTCATCGAAAGTGGTAAAAAAAGCCCAACTGAGAAAGCCAACCGTTTACGAGAAACCAGAAGTGTTGGCGAAATAATCATTAAACCATCTTCGCGCGAAAGGATTCTCGGCGGAGCCTCTACCACCTGGTCCGGTCTCTCTGCCCCATTAGACAAAATAGATTTTGAAAACCGGTCTTATCTTTCAAATTCTATAGCTTGGCCCATAACATTAGAAGAATTACTCCCCTACTATCAAAAATCAGCGAACTATGGTTTTTCACCCCTAGAGTCTTTTGATTTGAATCAAAATAAAATTAAACCAGTCAAAGATTTTATTTCTGATTATAAAAACTTACAAGAGAAAATTTTTATTGCCGCTGATCCACCCTGGAATTTTGGCAAAAAAATGCAACCTCTCTTTGACCAAGAAAACATCGATCTCTATCTCAACGCCACCGTTATTGGCTTATCGTCAGTCAAAGACGCTAGCGGCCAGGTCAAGGTCACCAAAGCTAATATCCAAACCTTAGAGGGGAAAAAGGGAGAAATTTCTGCCTCAGTTTTTATTCTAGCCACCGGCGGTTTGGAAAATATTCGTCTACTACTGCTTTCTCGGGATACCAACCAAACAGGTCTAGGTAATGAACACGACCTAGTCGGTCGCTTTTTAATGAATCACCCTAAAAGCAATTTTGGTTTCCTTCACTTAAATCAACCAGTCAAAAGCTTACCTCATATGTTTGGTTATCTTAGTGATGGCTGGTCCGGCTATGTCGGCTTGCGAACCAAAGAAGATCTCCAGCGTTCGCTTGGGATATTGAACAGTTATCTACGTTTTGAACCTATTTTTTCTTGGACTGACAATAATGGTGTTTGGGCAGTAGTGGTCATCGCAAAAAAAACTGCTTTTTTCCTTAATTGGTGGAAGAAAAAACAAAAACAATTAATAGAATTGAGAGATTGGAATGAAACTGGCGACGATAAGGAAGCGGAAGATGGAACCAACCAAGAATTTGGCTGGCTGACAGCCATAAAAGAAATTATGATTAATCTCCCGGCCGTGGTCGCTTATTCAATCCATCGTTTATTTCCCAGAAAAGAATTGTGGATTAAAACAATTCGCTTGAGGAATTTTATGGAAATGGAACCCCAGTCAGACAATCGTCTAATATTGAGTGAGGAATTGGACTACAACAATCAACCGCTACCAATCGTCAATCTGAATACTTCACCTCTCGATCGCCAATCGGTCATAAAACTACACCAACTTTTTAGAGAAGATATGGTAAAAAACAATGTCGGCACAGTAGAAAGCAAAATAGAAACAACCCAACCCTGGCCAATTATATCTGACGCCAGTCACCATCTCGGTGGCACTAGAATGGGTAACGACCCATTAACCTCTGTTGTTAACAGTGATTTACAAGTTCATTCTGTGTCCAATCTCTATGTTTTAGGTGGTTCAGTTTTTCCGACAAGTGGTTGTGCTAATCCAACCTATACTATCTGTGCCCTAGCTATTCGACTAGCAGATCACCTAAAAAAATCTATCAGCTAGAAAATCTAGAAATTACTTTTTTCTCGCTGCCAAAAAAAACGAACTGGCAAAGGCCTCTGGCTCTTCTCGGCTCTTTTTTATATCACCGTAAATGTGTTTGGTAGTTTTTGGCCACCAAGACAAAATCCAAGCTAAAACAAAAATTATGACTTTGGCGACTGGGTTAAAGTAGAATTTTGTTTGATAACCAACCCGTTGAAGCAAGACAGCAAAAGTCTCGCCTAAATCGGTCTCTGCTACCAATTTCTCAATCTGCCAATCTTTAAATAAAATTGCCAAACCATATTTAGTAAAACGCCAGAAATCATCAGGGGCATCATGAATAGGCAGTAAGAATGGCACCGAAACCAGAATCATTCCACCAGGTTTAAGCACTCGCTCCATTTCGGCGATCGCTCGACTGGGTTCTTTGAGATGTTCAATAACAACCAAACACAGGACAATATCAAAGGAATTATCCTCAAATGGTAAATCATAAACACTGGCCACCACATCGACACCAGGGCCAGGCTTAATATCCACCCCGATTCGATTAGAAAAAAAACGTCTATAACTAGGATGACCAAAAGCCCCCACTTCTAAGGTCTTTCCATTACTGGCATAAGGGGCAACCGTTTCGTCGAGTTTTCTTCTGGCTATTTTGGCGACGATATTCATAGGATTATATTATCATACTAAGCTAGCTTTTTACTGACCGATAAAATTAAGGATTGATTTTGCTCGATTTATCCAAGTATATTTTTGAACATCAACCAAAGCCTGATCCCCAATAGTCTTAGCTAAATTTTCATCATTAAGTAATTTTTTGATCGCTAAAACTAAACTGCCGGAGTTATCTGGTTCAAAAAAGACACAATTAGACTCGTTTAATATTTCTCGTAGGGATGGCAGGTTCGAAGCTACTACTGGCCGACCGGTGGCCATATATTCAAAAAGCTTTAAGGGCGAAGTATAAAATTTAGAGTTATCATCATTGGCCGTATTAGGTAAAAGTAAAACATCGGCGGCAGATAAATACCAAGGTATATCTTCATGAGGTTTGAACCCTTCAACTAAAACATTAGTTTGGCTGACAACTGTCGCTTGAATACGATTTAAATCCATTTCTTTAGTTGCCCCAATCATCACTATCAAAGCCTCAGGCAAGAGTTTAACCGCCCCAGCCACAGTGTCTATCCCCTTCCAAGCTTTGAAGTTACCACAATATAAAACAATGGGTCGTTTTTGATCATTCCAGCCTAAATGACGACGGGCTTCTTCCTTAGATCTCACAGGAAAGGCGGATAAGTCGACCGCGTCTGGCGCAACTAAAATACTGTCCCCTTTCGCTCCAGATGACACCAACACTTCTTTAATATAATTATTTAAAACAATATATTTTTTAGGACGAAAACCCCATCTCTTCTTCTGCTCAGGCATATGGACTTCCAGACAAAAATTTTTAAACAACAAACCCACAAAGGACTCTCTGGTATAGAGAACATCGTGGGGAACAAACAACAAATAAAATCTGGCTAGCAGTAAAAAAGAAAAACGAAGTAGCAATCCAGATATTTTTTCTGGAATAAAACGCATGGGGTATAAATCAATCGCTGGTAGTTTTTTAACCCGAAAATTTCTTGGCAATTTATAAAAATCAAATGGTTCTACCTGTAAAAGATTATGCCGTCGGGGCACCAACAATAAAATCTCTGCTTCTTGGCCAGCAAAAGCTGAACACATATTCATAATTTGAAAACCGTGAGCATTTTTTGTTGGCAAACGAAGCTCACTAAGATAAATAATTTTCATCTATAAAAATTTTTGAGAAACCCTAACTACGAACAACGACATCGACGACTTTATTTTCACTGTCAATAATCGGGATAATATTAACGACGGTTTTGGTACTAAAAATAATTTGGCTACGTTCGGTCACAGCCTCATCTTTAGAAATAGACACTACGTTCATATTCAAGATTTTGGAAATAGGCGTAATCATGGTCGCTTGTTTAAGTAGAGATCGTCTAATGTCTCCGTCTGAGACTATCCCCATCAACACGGCGTCTTTTTTTACCACTAGCACCGCTCCGCGCTTATTGAGAGTAATTTTTTCCATAGCCTCTCCAATAGAAGCTTCTTCGTCAATCACATAAGCGGATTTATTAAAATCAAATTTAGACATAAAGATTTTATTAGTAGGAAATACGCTTTATTAATAATTTATCATCGATCACTATCGATTCTAGGATATCAACAATCCTTTTAGCTGACCGACCATCACCATAAGGATTTTTACAAACAGAAACTACTTTTTTGAATTCAGGAGATATCGCTTTAGCGATTGCTCGTTTAATAGCCCCGGCTTCATAACCAACGTTAACAACATTAATGGACTGCATTCGGCCCTTTTGTCGATTGCCGATATTGACAGCTGGCAATTTAAAAGTTGGGGCCTCTAAAATACCACTAGATGAATTCCCCACAACAGCATCAGCCACGGTCATTAAACCAGCATAATCTTGGCGAGTAACATTGGGAAAAATATTCATTAGTGGCGTTTTATGTTCGGCAAGTTTTTGTCGGATAACATTACAGCCGGCATCAGAATTATTCAATATTACCACCACTTGATAAGGAAGAGATCTGAGGGCTGACATTATTTCATCCATATGATGGCTCAAATCTGCCAATTCTTCAGTCACCGAATGATAAACAAAAAGCAAGATTGGTTTCTTTTCATCCAAGTTGAACTTCTTATAAACTTCCTTTTTGGGAGTGGTAAAGCCACTAACCAATTCGTCCAACATCGGAGCCCCAACATTATGAACTCTAAATTTTTCTTCACCCATTTTTATAACCCGGTCAGCAGCATCTTTATTGGCGGCAAAATGAATATGTGAAAATTTAGTGATGCCGTGACGAGTAGTGCCATCAATGTTGCCCGAGACTTCTCCCGCTTGGATGTGAGCGACAGGGGTATAAGTATAGGCCCCAGTCACCGCTCCCACCAACTGTTCACCACGGTCACCTGCCAATAAAATAATATCAGCCTCCATTTGTTTTAAAATTTCCGGTAGTTGAAGCATAAACACACCCAACGACTTAACCATGGTCAGATGGTTGTAACCATCAAAAGTATTAAAAACGGAGGCAGAAACCTTAAAATTATCCTTTTTTATTTCTTTGATGCTAGAGCCAAAAGAGTCCAATACGTGCATATTCGAAGCGATAATCCCATAATCTAAATTCTTTCTTTTGATAATTTCCCGAATAATCGGTCGATAATAACCATACTCGCCTCTTGAGCCAGCAATAATCGCAATCTTTCTTTTTTTATTCTTTTTTATCATCGTCAAAAGTGCCCTGAACCCCTAAATACAACCATAAAAATCATTATTTTGCAACATCTTCCCAAGAAAGAATAGTGTTGGCAGGAAGGTCTCGGGCAGCCTTTTTACCAATTAATTCATCGGCATACAGCTGATCTAAAAATTTAGCCGGGATACCACTACCAGGTCTTTTGGGAATTAAATTATCTATTGAAAATATTTCTCCTTTTTTAATCTCGTTAATCGAGACCACGCTGTGAAAAGCCCAATCACGGACTGTCTGTTCTTCTTTAGAAATACTTTTTTTGTCAGCCAGAGCCACCTCTATTTTTCTAATACCATCAACCAAGTCCTTCAACATGGCAGGCTCGAGAGAAATAAAATGATCCGGACCTTTTTGTTGACGCGAAAGAGTAAAATGTTTTTCAATAATCTTGGCCCCTAAAGCCACCGCTGCATAGGAAGTATAATTATCCATCGTATGGTCAGACTGACCAACGATCACACCAAAATCAGTCTCTAGTTTTTTAATCAGACCGAGATTGGCATGCGAATAATCATTGGGAGGATATTCAGAAGTGCAATTGGTTAAAATTAGATTTTCTTTAGCGCCCTCCTCTTCATAGACTTTTACGGTATCAGCAATTTCTTCCCAAGTACACATCCCGGTTGAAACGATAACCGGTTTACCTGTTTTGGCAGAAATTTTGGCCAATTTGCGATGGTGAGGAAGATTGGTAATCTCTCCTGAACCAGTTTTAAAAGCTTTTACCCCAAGATCCTCGAGCACATCAACGGCTGTTGGACAAAAGGGTGTACAAAGATACTCAATTCCTATTTCCTCACAATACTTCATCATTTCTTTATGCTGTTCGGATGTAAAAAGATTTCGTTTAAGAATTTCATATAAATCGCCATCCCACATCTGGACTTTTCCGGCCACCATTTCAATATCAGGCAAATGAATCTGAAACTTAGCCACGTCAGCTCCAGCCTCCTTAGCCGCCAAAACAAGTTTTTTTGCCTCTTCAACCGAACCATTATGGGAATCGGCAATTTCAGCGATAATAATTGTCTGAGGCCCACCAATAATTAATTTTCCAAAATTAAGAGTTTTCATTTTTTTATTTAAATCAAATCTAACTTTATTTTCATTTTTATTTCGGCTATTTGCCATTCTTCAGGTGTATCAATATCAATCAGAGTTGAACCGTCCATTAGATAACCATGAGTTCGCTCACCCCAGAGATTTTTCTCACCTTCAAATAAGTTGCGCCGACGAAAACCATAAATAGCCGAATTGATAAAATGTGATTTTCCAATATCCTGGTTATGATGAATTAAAGATTGGAGTGGTGCTCCATCACCCACTCTAACTATTATTCCGTCATCACGAAGATCAAATTGTTTCAAATGACTAACATGGCCAGGTACTTCGGAAATCCCAGTCAAGGAATCAAAATTTTCTTGCGTCTTAAGTATTTCAGCCACCTCCCTGATATGTTTTATTTCTCGACCAACCGCGGTTGGTTCCAACATAATAAAATTTTCCGGTTCGTAACCTTCATCATCGGCTAATTTTTGCAAAGTATAACGCAAAGCGTCAGCTACATAGGAAGTATCCTCAGCCAATTCGGCCGGTTCCAGAAAAGGCACCTCGGCGCCATGTTTTTGAGCCACCGTGGCAATCTCCTCACTATCGGTCAAAACAATCACCCGATCAAAGACTCCGCTAGTCAAAGCGGCCTCAATTGTCCAAGCCACTAATGGTTTTCCCAAAAAATCCTTAATATTCTTGCCAGGTAGCCGTTTAGACCCACCGCGAGCCGGGATAATGGCTAGTATTTTTTTATCTACTAAATTTTTCATTTTGGCCTTAAACTTGTGGAGTAAATATAACACCCCCTAATCTAAAAATCTACTTTTGTTCCACCCTGACTTCTGCTAGGATTAACCATAATAAATAAACGGTATTATGCGTGGTTATCTCTCCCTTTGCTATCACTATATTCGGCCATCAAAAAACCAGGATCCTTATCCTAAACTTTTAGGAATTACCGAAAGTGAATTTAGGGACCACTTAAAAATGCTTAAGGAAAGATATCACTTTCTAAGCCTGGAAGAAGTTGACAATTATTCTTCCTCCTCTTTTGACCCCGAAACATCTAGGCTTGGTATGCATATAACTTTCGACGATGGCTTAGCTGATCACTTAATTGCCGCTAGAATTTTAGCCGAAGAAAACATACGGGGAACATTCTTTATACCTACCTGTATCTTTGAAGACAAAACCCCAGCTAACCCAATAATTATTCATTACGCACTAGCTATTTATCGAATCGAAGGTTTTATTAAAGCTTACAGAGAAGCTTTAATTCGTCTGGGATTAGATATTAAAAAAAATAATATCTTGTGGAGCGGGAAAAAAGATGACGCCTGGAAAACTATAAAATTGATCAAAGAAAAATTTAAATATGATTTTCCCTACAAAACCGGGCGGGGCATTCTCTTGGATATTTACAAGAACTTGCTCAAAAAAAATGACCCCGAGATTCTTAAAAAAATGCATCTAACGTCAGACGCGGTAAGGGAAATCATCACCTTAGGTCATTCTATTGGTGCTCATTCACGAAGTCACATTTCAGTAGCCGCTACTAAGTTATCTGCCTCAGAATTTGAAAAAGAAATCAACGAACCCCAAGAATTTTTAGCTAAGACATTCAAAATTCCGGTCATTAGCATGAGTTATCCTTTTGGAGAAAAAAAAAGACTGCCTCCAAACAAAAGACCTTATTAATCATAACAAAAATTACAAATTGGCTTTTACGGTAGAAAATAAGATTAATACAAAAAAAAGTTCCCCTTTTGATTTAGGACGCTATATGCCCTGGGGAGATGAGGATGAAAAAACCTTAGCCGAAAAATTAATAACAATAGAAAAAAACACTTAACATGAAAATTCTCATTTGCACTAGTAACGCTACTCGCCATCGTTTTGTAGCTAATCTTTTGGGTGAGGCTGCGGAAGAAGCTTTAATTATCTCTGAATGCCGTAAACACGACACGGCAGAAAACGAAAATCTAGAGACCGCCAATCCACTCATAGCCAAAAGTCTAAATGAGAGATTTGAAACTGAAGAGCGTTTCTTTGTCGGCAATGAATCTTTTCGTTTTCCTGTAATACCCATACTTTGGAAAGAAATAAATCTACCAAAACTATATGAAATCGTAAAAAAGTTTTCCCCAGATATGATCTTTGTTTACGGATCATCTATTATAAAAGAACCTTTTGTTTCTATCCTAGAACCCGGAAAAACCATTAATATGCATCTAGGTCTGTCACCCTACTACCGCGGATCAGGAACAAATTTCTGGCCTTTTGTTAATCGCGAATTGGAATATGTGGGAGCAACCCTTCTCCATCTCGACCCCGGGATTGATACTGGAGATATTATCGCCCACGTAAGACCAAAAATAGAAAAAGATGACAATGTACACACATTGGGCTGTAAAACCATAAGGGATGGAGCTTTTGGCTTGGTCCGACTGCTAAAGATAGTAAAAGAGGGTAGAATTCTCCCCCGTCATAAACAATGGAAAACATCTATTGCCCATTATTACGAAACAAAAGACTTGACTGAAGAAATAATGAAAAAATATTACCACAATATGGAAACAGGGATGATTACAGAACACCTAGAAAAACAGCAAGCAAACATTCGTTTTATACCTCTGCCATAATTTTTACTCGATATTTTTCAAAATAGCCAGAACGGTTTGTTCGCATGATTTACCGTCAGAATAAAATCCCTGTTCATAGACCATCCTAGCCCGATACTCTCTATCTAAAGAAGGGTCTTTGATGTATAAAAGAATAAGTTCTTCTAATTGTTCAAAATTATGTGCAAGGCGAACCCCCTTGCTCTTAAGAATCGGTTGATAATGTTCAAAATCATAATACCTTCGAATGCTATTCAAATAGGGTTTTTTTATCTCGTCAAAATCTATATTGATTACTGGTTTATCGAAAGCGGCGGCGTCGATCGAAGATGTTCCTTGATAATTAATCACCAAATCTGAATGGTAAATTGAACTCGCCATTATCTCCATCGCCTGATTAGATATTTCTCGATCAGTTATTTTTCCATCGCTAAAAGAAATCAAGCAATGGGAAGTGTTGATAAATACCACCCCAGGGATTTTATCGGTACAAAAAGTTTTTTCAGTATTAGGATGAAGACTGACCAATAATTCATAATTTTTTAACTCATCGTGTTTAGCTAAAATCTTAGACAGGAACATTATCATTCTCTCGTCTTGTCCTTCGTCACTTAACCCAATCGGCATAAAATAAATATATCTTTTTTCAGGATCAGCTCCGATTGATTTTGCGAAATCAGTACGTGGAATTCTAGATTTTTCATCAGCGTAATAATCAAAATGAGTTAGACCCGTAACTTTAATATTTTCAATATTTGCCTCTGTGTATTTTACCAACTCGTTTTTCATCAGTTCATTTTGGGCCAAATAATTATCGGGATGGACTCTAACATTTCCCTTATTAACAGTGATGTTATCCCAAGATCGCACCATCCCAATCGAACGAATATGACGGCTTTTGGCTGATCGTAAAAACATCACATCTTGATCAGCCATGACTTGAGAGGCTACCACCAAAGTCGGCTGATATCTTTCAAACAACAGCTCGACTTCTTTATTTAAACCAACCAGATGACTATCAAAAAATCGCACCAATCGACGTAAAAAAGCTAAATTACCAAAAATAAGGGTTAGTAGCCTAACAACAAAATATTTTACATACCTCCCGGTTAAAAAAAACTGTTCTTGCTGAACTATTTTTACAGTCTGAGTGTCAACAAAATAATAATATAAGGAGCGGAAAAAACTATCCAAGCGAGTCGGTCTAAAAACTGAAAGGCCTTCTATCACGACATTAGATTGACCAAATTCTTTTTGATAATATTCTTTTTTAAAATCTGGCGCAATAATTACAATCTCTAAATTAGCCTGTCTGGCCAATAAACTTAGGACCTTGGTTCTTAAGATATTCCTAGCCAAATGGCCATGGAAGATGGTAATAAAAATCGTTTTGGTTTTAGGAAGCATAATATTAGGCAATGAGTATATCCAACTATATCATTAAAAACAAAAAACTGTCGAGTTTGAATCTTGAGCAAAATTGAGTAAAATCATGTTATAATTAAACAAAAATATGTACCATAATAAGAAAATATCTGTTTATCTTCCATGTCGCAACGAGGCCGCCCACCTCCAAAACATTATTTCTAAAATTCCTAAATTTGTCGACGAAGTTATCATTATTAGCAATCGTTCGACTGACAATACAATGGAAATGGCCCAGAAGCTAGGTGTGCGAGCCATCCAAGACGACCGAGAAAAAGGTGGCATCGGTTATGGCTTTGCTCATATGACTGGTTTAGAAAATTCGACCGGTGACATTGTCGCCACCGCCGACGGTGATGGCACCTACCCCCTAGAAAAACTGGCCGAGGCTATTGATTTTATGCTTGATCAAAAAAAAGATTTTATCTCATGCAATCGCTATCCACTGCAACCAGGGACAAAAATACCTTTTAAATTACAACTGGGGGTCAACTTACTAAATTGGGAGGTACGATTACTCTATGGTCTTAAAATTAATGACATCCTTTCCGGCATGTGGCTAGTCAGACAGGACACCATAAAACACCTTGGTTTAACCGAAGGCGACTGGAATCTCAGTCCTCAAATCAAATTAAATGCTGCTTCAACCAAGGATATTAATTTTTCTGAATTTAGTATTGGTCAAAGCCTCCGACTAGGTCAAACTAAGCAAAATTATTGGAAAACCGGTTTTGACCATCTGAGATGGATTTTTAAGAATAGATTTACCACCAGCAGATAGATCTACTTTTGTGGTTTGTAAATCGAAAAATCCCCTACTTTAGCAATAAAATTGAAGTTGTCTTGTAAAATATCTTTAGGAGCACTATCAGTGTCAGCTACCACCATTATGTCCAAACGATAACTTGGAGAAAATTTTGTTTCTCTTATTTTTGTTAGATATTTTTCCAACGATTGGTCAAGATACTTTTTTTGTTCTTGGCGTAAAGCTTCAATCTTGGGACAATCCTTTTCTCGAAAACGACTAATAAAAGAATCGCCAGCTGACCCCAACAATGGTTTAGCAAATAAACGAAAATGCCGACAACGGATTTCAGCTCCATAGACACTGTCAATGGCTAGCTCACCATTTGCCAATTGATCATTCGGGAAAAAGACTCTCGACACCAACCAACGATGTAAAATTTCTTCGTCATTAATAACATCAGTAAAAAGTAAGTCAGACCAATACACTCGATCTTTAGTATACAGAGCCACATAACTGGAAACTACCGAATTGGCCAACACAACTGAATATTCATTATCGCGTAAATAATTGATTAACGGTACCATTTTTTTTGCTTCCTGTTGAGTTTTTAAAGGATAGATTGCACCTTTATAAACCAAAGCGGAGGTGTACAAAGAAGTAAAAACAAAAATCAAAACCAGAGTAATATTGCGATAACGAGAAAAAAAGTTAATGACCGGCTGTTTAAAGAAAACCAGAGCAGTAATAGTCATCATTGCCAAGGTCACCACTAAGTATCTACCCACAAAAGCTACATTAAAGCCTAGATGACTAAGCCCAGCTAAGAGGTACCACCCACTAGCAATAAAAGCTAAAATTCCTAACCCTCTCGGATAAGAAGGCCGACGATTATCAAACCATAAAGAAGCAGCTGCGACCATTGCCAAAACTTCAGTCAAAACAACATAGTGATCATTGGCAAAATAAAAACCAGTGATAATGTTACTATTTAACCCAACGATTGCGGCTAGACCGAAAAAAGCATAACCATAACGACGAGATAGCAGTAGGGCCCAAGTGGCGACTAAGACCACCGTGGTTTCTATTGGATGATATATTAAATAAGTTTTTGAAAATTGGACCACTCGCCCTAAAGTAGAAACAGCGGTATCACTACCGCCCCCAAAATAAGGGGCATATAAAATTATGAATAAGAACAACGCCCAAAAAGACCAGGCCGTACCAGCAAAAATTATTTCTTTTCTTTTATCTTTATTAGCTATAAAAATAAGGCGGGCCCATAAAAGCAAAATAGCTAAACCGCCAAGAGAAAAAGAAACGGCATGCCAAGAAAATAGCAGTAGGGATAGACTCAGGAGTAGTAAACGCTTTCTCGTGGTTAAACCTTCTTTTATAGCCCATGATCCTAGGTAAACGCCGAGAAGCATTGGTGGTAAATACCAATTACCCAGAGCCATGCTTTGGAATCTTATATAACCCCAAATGCAAACAGCACTAAACGATATAATGCTGGCCACTAAAAATCTACAACCAGCTTCCCTTAAAATAAAAATTAACAACAAAAAATATGCTACGGCTACAAAAATACGCAAAAAAGTCCAAACCAAAGCTATCGGTATGTTGGAAATTAAAGGTAAATGAGCAAAAATTGATTGTAGTAAAGCATAATGGGAGGGAATATTTTGCTGTTCATGAAGATAAGAATTGGGTACAGTCTGCCCACTATTTATTGCAGCGTTTAAAATAGTCAGATAGTGAGCATTATTAG
Source organism: Minisyncoccota bacterium (assembly GCA_041664425.1). Lineage (GTDB taxonomy): Bacteria > Patescibacteriota > Minisyncoccia > Phycocordibacterales > XYD1-FULL-46-19 > XYB1-FULL-42-16. Next base: position 38,007 of record JBAYKU010000005.1, read on the forward strand.
GTTGTAATGAACGTATGGGGTCTAGGCTTTCTCCCATTTTGTAATCTACGTATAAATCAGGTAGGGCAAAAAAAACGGAGATAACTACAGACAAAAACAACAAGATAAAAAAATATTTTCTTTTTTTATAAACTTTCAAATAAAAATTATACATGTTTTTAAAAATAAATTTTAATTAGGCACAGTCAACATCAAAAACCAACCAATGATACAAAAAGTAGCTCCAGGTCGCGATCAAGACACTGGCAACAACCTGAGAAAGCAAATAGAAGATACCAAAAACATCAGTCAATAAATAAAGCATCGTAGTATTTATCAACAGATTAATCGTTGCGACCAAAAAGAATAAGATAAATTTTTTATTTATTTTATGGCGAACCTTGTCATTAAAGGTAAGCTCTTTATGCAAAACAAAACTGACAAAGACAGAGCAAACGAAGGATATTATACCCGACAATAAGTACCACAAACCAAACTTATCAGTTAATAAATATAGAATAAAAATATTAGTTCCCGCTCCTAAAAAACCAGAAAAAACATACTTAGACAATCTAAGAAAAACTGGCTTTAAATCTTCTTTTTTAATTGTCTGAAAAAAATAATGAATTTTTTTAAACATAAAACAAACCACGAATTATTTTTTATACAACAAAAACAAAGCTACCCCATCAAAAGGCTTTTCTGGATCATTGTTCCCGTCGGTCAGTACCCATTGATTATCTTTGCGAATATAGTATCTCTTTTCTTCTATAGTAAAAAACTGTTCCAATTTACTTTCAATATCTTTGCGAGTGTAAACTCGATACCAAACCCCCTCACAAAAGCTTTTGGCATAAGGGACGGAGATGATAGCTCGGCCTTCGCCAGCCAAAGAACTAGCGATTTTAGCAAAAGCTTGCACATCATAATCATTACCCGGTTCATCTTTACCCCCATATCTCTGACTAAAACCAAAATGTTCAATGACCGACAAAGAAACAATGCCATCAAATTTTTTATCAAAATTGTATTTCAAAAAATCTCCCTTGAGACTAACCAAATTGGGATGAGTAAAAGGGTAATCTCTCAAATCAATAGCGGTAGATTGGAAACCGATACTAGCCAGCTCCAGAGAAAAAGAACTAGCCACATGACCAATCTCTAAGATGTTGGTATTTTGAGGATTGGAAAAACACCGCCCTAACCATTGGTGAGCAATCGGAAATTCTAAGATTCTTTCATTGATAACCAAATTTTCTTTGGCAACCGGTAAACTAAACTTTTGATAAGCCCAAGCCACTACTCCCCTCAGCCCCACCTTTTCGATAACGGCTTTAATTGGATATTCTAAAGGATAAGGATAACTAGCTTTGAAATTGCGAATAGATTTGAACATAATCTTTGATCTTATTTTCCCAACTCATTTTATCAGCCAAAGACAGGGAACCTTGAGAAAAATTTGACGCCAAGGCCTCGTCGGACAAAATGTTATTGGCTTTTTTAATAATGTCTTCCTCGTCATTAATGTCTACTAGATAGCCATTAACCTTATCTAAAATAGCATCTTCTGCTCCAGTTCCCAAACAACCAATGACTGGAGTGCCAGTGGCTGCGGCCTCCAAAAAGACCAGACCAAAACCTTCAATATCCTGATTATCATTGCGAGACAATAAAATAAATAATTTGGCTCCACGATAAATCGTCTGGAGCTGATTATCGGATAGATTATTGACGATAATAACCCTACCAACCAAATCATGATCCTGAATTAATTTCTCAATGTCGCCATAATATTCGTTACTTTTATCCGGGTTGGCCACGATAACATAGTAGAGATTGGGGTGTTTTTCCAATAAAGATTTAAATATCTTGATTGATACATCATACCCCTTTCTTCTTTTAAAACTGCCGACAGATAAAATATAATCTTTATCGGCAAATTGTTCAGAATAATTATCATTGGTCAATCTAGACTCATTGGCGCTGACCCCTGGGCAAATCACCTCTATTTTTAATTCTGGCCAAACTGCCAAAATTTCATTTTTAACAAAATGACTAATAGCCGTAATCCGAGAACTTTTTTTGAGGGTATATTTCATTAAAAAAGAAGTCGGAAAACTCCTCAGACCCTTGATGGAACCAGTCCCTACCGCTGTTAAAATAACAGGCTTATTAGTCAATCGGCCAACCAACACCGCCAAAAAACCATAGGGATAAGTATCGAAAACGTGGATTAAATCTACCTTTTGGGCCAAGGCGAAAACTTTTCTAAAATTTAGCAAAAATTTTATCTTATGGTGAAAAGAAAGAAGATCTTCAGATGTAGCAACTAAAAATTTTGATTGGGGTTGATCCAACCGCAATGAATCTGCGATTGAATTGACCAAACGGCCGATGCCAGTTTGCGGATTCATGGAATGACAAATATAGAGAACGTTCATAGATTTATTTATTATTACCACCCAAAAGACGCTCGGCCATTTTTTTTAAACTATGATTTTCTTCGACAAAACAATTAAGCTTTTTTCCAATTTTTTCCTTCTCCCCTTGGTCTAATTTTTGTAAATTAAAAATACTCTCCTTGAGGCTAAAGCGATCCCCCTCCTCGCACACCAAATTACTATTGATTTCTCTTAAATGACCAAAAGATTTATTAGAGACAACCACCAGCGAACCGCAAGCCATGGCCTCCAGAATCGTTTTATCAAAGCTACCGGTCGGCGTCAAATTAATAAATAATTCATATTGATTATATAATCTCACCGTTTCCCTGTTGGGCACTGCGGGCAAAAAACTTACCTTATCAACCAGGCTTAAAGTCTCCACTCTTTGTTTCAGATTGTTATAATACTTTTGATCTTTTGGTAGACAATCACCAACAAAAGATACTTTGAAATCAAAATCTTTTGGTAATAAAGCTAGAGCTTCAATCAAAATTTCTGGTTTTTTTATCGGTGAAATTCTGCTCAAAAACAAAATACTATTGGGCGTCTTTTCAATAAGGTCATCCCTTTTAAAAAAGTCGGTATCAATACCAGCCGGCATAATTTCTGTTTTTTTAAAACGAGCCGTAAATGATTGAGAAGAAGTGCAAAAAAGACGATTGGCCAATAATGCTGCCAATCTCGTACCAAGATTACCTTGGGGATGGTTGCGCCAAAACCAAATTCGCTGTCCAGAGAGACGCCACCACCAGCCGGCTAGTAAAACATACTCTTGATTCATATGGACAAAAACGGTATCGTAATTTTTTCGTTCTTGCCAGAGATATTTATAAAAATTAAAAAGGTATTTTAGACGTGATTGTCCATTTTCTTTTCCCAATGACAAAACTCTAACATTATTAGGTAAACCATATTGCCCTTGGCCCAAACAAATAACTGTTATCTGATCGCAATGTTTGGCAAATTCTTCCAACCATCTGTGGAAAAAACCGAGCACAGCATCGTTATAATCTACTTTTTGAGTGACAACTAATAATTTCATTTTCCTTTGATAGCCTCATCACCATAAACACCTTTTAATAAATCTAGGTCTTTGTTTGTTTGCAACAAAAGTTCAATATTTTTCTTTTCAGTGGCTATAAAAATATCCAACCCATTTTTATCACCGACGGTCTTTTTATAAAAATCGGCCAAAGCGGCGTAATCTTTGATAAAGCAATGCCCACCCGCCCCTCGCCCGCTTTTATGAACCGGATCGATATGCATATTGCCAATCCAAGGATCAGCCGTCATAATTTCATGCAAAACTTCCCAGCGACAATTATTTTTCTCAGCCAAGTCATAAAGCATATTCATAAAGATCACCTTGGTGTAAAAAAAACAATTGCGACCGTATTTAAAGAGTTCAGCCTCCCTAGCTCGGCAAACCATATGGATTGGGGCCGGTGGTAAATTAGACAAAACAAATTCCGCTTTTTGATGATAAAGTTCTGATTCAATTGAACTACCAATAATATTTCTACCAGGATTGGACACATCATAAGCCGCCGTTCGCTCGGTCAAAAACTCCGGACTATGAAAAACAAAAACCTCTGGATATTGCGCTTGGATAGATTCGGTCGTGCCGGGTAAGATTGTCGATTTAATAACCGCGATTTTACCCTGCCCCACTAGAGCCACAGCCTGGCGAACAATACTATCATCAAAGCCAGCTGGCGTGGTCGGCGTCGGCACCGCAATAAAAACAATATCGCAATCAATAATCTTTTCTTTATTACCAGCATGTTCTGGCTCCAGGGCATAGCGAATTACCTCAAACCCTCGCTCGACAAAATTATCGGCATAATTTTTGCCGATCCAGCCCTGGCCGATAAAGCCAATTTTAGGTTTTTCGCTCATTCCTTCAATCTTAACCGCTCCGGAGAGTTTTTTCAATTTACTTCGCCCGCGACGTACTTTTTGATTTTTACCCAAAAAAAAATTACCCCACCCTCTACGCGAGAGGGCGGGGTAAGGTCTAAGTTCAAAGGACCGAAGTCCAAAGAGTCTAGGTCTGAGGAACAATTACTTGCGAGACGAGGAACGCGAACCCACTACTGTCGTTCCACTGACAGTCGGGGTTGTCGAAGTACGTGCTCAACCCCCGACCACCGCCGCAACGGTCGGCACTGAGGAGGCGCGGATCGCCGTCGGAATCCTCGATTGGCTCGTGCATATCCACGATATAACGCAGTCCTAGGGCTTCGATCTCTTCGTCCGTGAGATAGTCGCGAATGAGACAGGCGACTTCGGCCTGGGGATCAGATAGCTTCTGCCCCTTAGAGAAGGTGCCAGCGTGTGCATCCCGGCGAATCTGCTTCGTGAGCCGGTCGCTATCCTTCCAGAGTTTCGCTGGTAGGATCGCGATCTTGTTCACGACACCGATGCTCGGCTTGAACTTCTTCGAGCGTAGAACGCTCTTGGCGTAGCTAGTGGGTCGGTCACCCTTCTGCTCGAAGTGGGTAATCCACTCCTCGCCCGTACGACCAGTGGTCGCAGGTAAGGTGAGGTAGATAACTCCGTTTTCATCCACCGTCCACTTGGGCTCGAGGCATTTCTTGATGTCTTCGGTGGACACTGTACCCTCGGGACTGGCCAAAACTGTGAGTTTCGCGAGGCTGATGCGACGAGGGATGATTTGAGTTTTGCGCTCAACGACGACCAAGTCGCCCTTTTTGAGACGCGCAATCCCTTCTACCCCACCAAGAATGTTGAACACCGCTTCGGCGTCTCCGAAGGAAACGTCTTTGTACTTATTCGTGACTTCAGCTTCCGGCATACAGATACCCTCGACTTTCTCTGGCTATTAACCAGTATTTTTCTCTCGCCCATTGAGCAAGAGGCCACACTATGTGGCAAACACTAAACGACCCCGAACCGTTCGTGGTCATAGCCAGAAAATCTCGTACTTACAAGACCTTTTGGCTATGACCACTTCGCAAGTAATCATTTTTAACGTTCCCTAAATTCCGTTCTCAATTAGGACACTCTGTAATAGAGTAACCACATGAAAAAAGCCAAGGATTTGTCTTCGGCCGAACGGTTGGAGATTAAGATTTTGCTCGACAAAGGATATTCAAAA
>JBAYKU010000006.1:0-42435 GCA_041664425.1 Minisyncoccota bacterium
GTTTTGAATATCCTTTGTCGAGCAAAATCTTAATCTCCAACCGTTCGGCCGAAGACAAATCCTTGGCTTTTTTCATGTGGTTACTCTATTACAGAGTGTCCTAATTGAGAACGGAATTTAGGTTAGATAATTCAGGTAACTCACGAATCGGCATGAGCCGAGAGGAGATGAACATGGATATGCTATGGGGTTTCATCCTAGTTGGTCTGGACGCGGTTGACGGTGTGGGGTTGTACTTGTACAACCTCGAACCGGGGATCAAGGTCCCCATCGCGATGGTGCTAGCCGTAGCGGTAATCTGCTACGTTTGGCCGGCGCCAAAAAACTCGCCCGCCCCGAAACAGGGTCGAGGTGACGGCACCAAACAAGCCGACAATCTGGTCGACTACTGCCGAAGGATGAGGACAAACCGCCACATTGGTTGGGAACCTTGTCCAAAAGATGACGGGAGTTGGGCGAAAGACGCCCGCCCCCAATCGAGAGACTAGATCTCGATACCGTCCCCGGGTTCGCGCTTGCGCGAACCCGGGGATTTTCTTTTGTGGGCAAATTGCCGAGACTGGCAAATTATGTTATTTTGGAGACATTAATAGGGGAGTTTCGAGACAATCGAAACTAAATTAATTTGCCGACAGGCAGATAGATAGCTTTGAAAAGCCGAAAGGAGTTTTCAAATCTAGAATCTGGCTATCGGCGCAAGCTTATGCAAAAAAAAGAATACTCGCTCGAAGTAGGTGGTCGCACCATGTCGGCCATCTTTACTGACATTGCTGACCAAACTAATGGTTCAGTCATGCTCAAATATGGCCAAACAGTGATTTTGGCCACGGTCGTCATGTCAAAAAATAAGCGTGAGGACATTGATTATTTTCCGCTGACGGTGGAATACGAGGAACGCTACTATGCTGCTGGTAAAATCGGTGGCGGCCGTTTCCAAAAACGTGAAGGCAAACCTTCCGAAGAAGCCGTCCTCACCGGTCGCATTGTCGATCGCACTCTCCGCCCACTTTTCGATAGCTCGATTCGCAACGAAATCCAGCTCGTCATCACGGTCCTCGCTCTCGATGAAGACAATGACCCGGACGTGCCAGCCGTGATCGGAGCCTCGCTCGCTCTAGCTACTTCCAATATCCCTTGGGGTGGACCGGTCAGTGCTGTCCGATTAGGCCTAACCACTGAAAAAGGGGAGGAATTGATCATCAACCCCACTTACAAAGAACGAGAGTCTGGGCTGTTTGATTTTCTAGTTTGTGGCAAAGATGGTCACATCACCATGCTCGAGACCGAGGCAGATCAGATCGGCGAGGACAAAGTCCGCGAAGCCTTTGCTCTCTCTTCGACTGAAATCGAAAAAGTTCAAGCTTGGCAGAAAAGTATTATTGCCGAACGAACTGTACCTAAAATGACTTTTGATAAAGTAGAATTACCAGCTGAAGCCAAGCAATTATTTACCGACCAAATCGAAGGGAAAATTAGCGAAGGAATTTTCGGTGGGCCAGGCCTGCCTGCCATGCCTGCGCATGCAGGGCAGGCAGGTAAAGCTTCGGCCGACGATCTCAAGGAGGAATGGTTAGCTTTACGCGCCGAAAAAATGCCTGAGACCAATCTCGGTGTCTGGCTTGGTTATTTTGAAGACGCCATCAATGATCGCCTCCACCTCGAGGCCATTACTAGTGAACGTCGGGCCGACGGTCGCAAAGTGGACGAAGTTCGACCACTCTTTGCCCAAGCCGGTGGTTTCTCGACAGTTATTCATGGGACTGGCCTCTTCTATCGCGGAGCCACTCACGTCATGACCTCTCTCACTCTCGGTGGACCAAAAGATTCACAGCTCGTCGAAGGAATGGAAATCAATGGCACCAAATACTTCATGCACCACTACAACTTCCCACCATTTTCAGTGGCGGAGACTGGTCGCATGGGTAATCCCAGTCGTCGCTCTATCGGCCATGGCGCTTTAGTGGAAAAATCTTTACGCGCCGTCTTGCCAGCTCGAGAAATTTTCCCTTATACTATTCGTCTAGTGTCAGAAGTTTTTGCTTCCAATGGCTCTAGCTCCCAAGCTTCCATCTGCGCTAGTACTTTAGCCATGATGGACGGTGGGGTACCAATCAAAAATCCAGTGGCCGGTATTTCTGTCGGCCTAATGATGGAAAGTGATGATAAGTATAAACTTCTCACCGATATCCAAGGTCTCGAAGACCATTATGGTGATATGGACTTCAAAGTAGCTGGCACCAAAGATGGCATCACTGGCATCCAGCTCGACATCAAAACTGGTGGCATCCCTATAAAAATCCTCAGCGAAGCTCTCGACCGAGCTAAGGTAGCCAGAATGCAAATTCTCGACACCATCACCAGTGCTATTGCCTCTCCTCGTGAAGCCATCGCCTCTTCGGCCCCCATGATCGTAAAAATTATGATCAATCCGGAAAAAATCGGAGCGGTCATCGGTCAGGGTGGTAAAGTCATCCAGCAAATTACTGAGGACACCGGCGCTGAGATTGAAATTGAAGATGATGGCACAGTCTACATCACTGGTAAACAAGACGGGGTTAAAGAAGCTCAAGCCATCATTGAAGATATTGTTCACGAATACAAACCTGGCGAAACCTTTGAGGGTGAAGTCACTCGCATGCTCGATTTCGGCGCTTTCGTTAAAATCGGCCGCGACACTGAGGGCCTAGTCCACATTTCTGAACTGGCTCCATTCCGGGTTGATAAAGTGACCGATGTCGTTCAAATTGGCGACAAGGTGCCAGTAGTGGTCAAGGAAGTTGATGAAAAGGGGAGAGTCAATCTTTCAATCAAAACAGCTGATCCTGAATACGCTACTCGCAAAGGGGCCAAACCTTCGACCAACCCACCAATGGGTAATGGTGGACCACGCCGTGACGGACCTAGCCGTCCCCACTACGATCGCCCGAGATATTAGATTAAACAAAAAAAATCCTGCAAAAATGCAGGATTTTTTGTAGCAGAAAAAATAGAGCCGAGTTATACTTAACACAACAGAATAGTTAATTCATAAAATATGGACGATCAAATAAAAAATGATTTAGGACAGGTGGCACCAACAGAGCCAGTGGCAACACCAACTGTTCAGCCAGAACCAATAGTGGCGGCACCAATTATCGCTCCCATGGCAGAACCAGTCGTCGCAGAAAAAACGGTTGTTGAAAATTCCACCCCCATCACTCCAACCACAGAAACAACTCCGGCCGAAAAAGAAATCGCCAATAAACTCGAACGCGCCAAGCTGGCCATGGAAGGGCCAGAGAGAACAGCGGTCCGTGAAGAACGCGAACACGATTTTGATGTAAAAAATAAATTAGCCACGATCGATGCTAAGCTGGCCGAGATTGCCAAACAAAAAGAGGCTTTGGAAATCACCTGGATCAAGCTGGATGAAAACCGCACCGGTTTAAGAAAAATGATTGACCCGATCGTGGAACGAGAAACAAAATTAGAAGTTGACGAGAGTCAACTAGAAGAACAAGAAAAAAATACTGTCGGCGAAAAAGAGCGAATGGTGATTGAACAAAAACGTTGGGCCATCCAAGAAGACCGACATAAAGCCGAAGAAGAAAAATGGGTTTATGACAGTCGCTTATTTAAAGTCGAAGATCAAATCAAAGACAACACTAGCGCTTACCAAAAAATTCTAGATGAAGAAACAGCCCTCTTGACCGAGCGAGACAGAGTAGAAAGAAGCAGTATCTAATTTTTATTTTCTAAAAGATAAAACAAAATTTTGACACTAATGAATGATGAGGAAAAAAATCTGGCAGAAAAAAGACGGGGGGCTCGTTTAGCCATGGGGGGTGAAGATTTTTCCAATCGAGAAAAAATAAAAACCGAAGACTTGGCTGCTCGTCGACGCGAAGCGCAAATGGCCATGGAAAGCCCGCAGTTTAAAACTATCCGACTAGAACAAGAAAGAATGGCCCACCAACGCGAAGAAGGTCGCCGTTTGATTGCCGAAGAAAAAGCTCGTCACGCCGAACAGTTGGCAAAAAAACAGGCTGAGCAAACCGAGCAAGAGCGCCAAGAAAAATCTCGACGTGAGTTAGAACACCTTCGTCGCCAACAAAAATTTGAAGCCAAGAAAAATTTAATTGAGGATCTAAAAAGTGAGACCACGGTCGGCCTGTCGCCGATCAGAACGCTGAGCAACGACATGTCTCGCTTGGTCAATCATGATAATTTAGGTTTCCAAAAAACAGCCGGTCAACAGACAGAAAAAAATATTATCTATCGTCAGGGTGGGGAAGGGGGCACAAATCAGAGACCTAATCGAAAGCTAGCGCTGATTGTAACTCTCATTGTTCTGCCCATAATTTTAGCCGGAGTCGTCGCTTTTTATTTGAATCAAAAAGATACAACAGTTGAGCAAGTCACTTCCACCCCGTCCGTCCGACCATTAATTTTTTCCGAGAAAAATATTTCTTTTAACGTGGCCGGTAAACACAGTTTGATTATTTATAACACTATCAACTCTCTAGTTTCAGTCGGTGGAGCAGACAACACTATCACCAACCTGCAAATGTATTTTTCTGGCACTTCCACTAGTGGCCAAATTGAAACAAAAAATATTGTTTTTAGCGAGTTTATTAATCTGACAAAAATGAACCTCCCTCTGGATCTAACCCGCTATTTAGGTGATAAATTTATGATTGGTTTTTTCCAAGGTCAAACTGGACCAAAAACTTTTATCATTTTTACCGTAGCAGAAACAGACTATGCAAAAAGCTGGATTCTCAAAAACGAAATGATGCTTCTCGCTACCGCTCTCGGACCGTTTCATGCCAACAAAAACTACATCAACGAGCTCAGTGGTCAAAAGATTATTGATGTGACCATTAAAAATAAGGATGCCCGTTTGGTTAAAAATAAAAATGGTCAGACTATCGCTCTATATTCCTGGCTTGATCAGAAGACTCTGTTGGTTGCTCAAGATGAGGCTAGTTTCACTAAAATTATCGACGCTTTCAACACTCCCTCTCCAGCCAATTAGGACCCTAAAAAGGGTCCAATGAAACACTGGCCAGAGAATAATTTTGGTGCTACAATTTCGGCATATGATCGACATCAATAAATATCAAAAAAAGTTAGCTGAGGACAAAACTAGGGTAGAATTGGCTCTCGATGAAATCGGTAAGCGCGATCCCAAGAACAAAGAAAATTGGGATGTTAAACCGGTCGATGTTAGTGAAGTAACCTTTCACGACGAAGTTGCTGATCGTTTTGAGGAAATGGACGAACGCAAAGCCACCGAGTTTTCTCTGGAATCAGAATTGGCCAGCATCAACGATGCCCTCGAGGCGATCGACCAGGGTACCTACGGCCACTGTAAAATTTGTGGCAAAGAAATAGAAACAGAAAGATTGGATGCTAGCCCCGCCGCTACCACCTGCAAAGAACATCTGGAGTCCTAATTAAATTATTAAATCGCGAGAATTATTTTAAAATAATTCTCGCGATTTTGGTTTATTTGTTTTATAGTTAAACTAATCATTTGTTTCTATTTTTTATCTTCGATCTTTAATCTTTTTTATTATGCTCGCTAAAGTTTACTCAGCCCAACTCACCGGGCTTCATACAGACTTTATTGAAGTCGAAGTAGATATCTCCAAAGGTCTGCATTCTTTTTCGATTGTCGGTCTCGGCGATAAAGCCGTGACCGAGGCTAAAGATCGCATCAGTGCCGCCATTAAAAATTCCGGTTTTAAATCTCCCCAGAAAGGCAACAAAAAAATTATCATTTCTCTGGCTCCGGCCAACATTAAAAAAGAGGGAACGGTTTTTGACTTGGCGATTGCGGTCGCGACTTTGATTGCCCAAAAAGAATTAGACTTTGATTTTACTAAAAAACTTTTGTTGGGCGAGCTCGGACTAGATGGTGAACTCCGACCGATCAAAGGAGCTCTTCTGATTGCCCGCGAAGCAATAGGTAAAGGTTACGAAGAAATTTATTTACCCGCCGACAATGCCCGCGAAGCCGGCTTGATCCATGGTCTAAAAATTTTTCCGGTCAAAAATTTAAAACAATTAGTTGAACATTTTTCTGACCAGCCACAAACTAAAAAGATTCTGGTTCAATCAAAAACTGAGATTGATAAAAAAATAAAAAATACCGCTATCGATTTCGCTGACGTGGTCGGACAACATTTAGCGAAAAGGGGATTAGAGATTGCCGCCGCCGGCGGACACAACATCGCCATGTACGGTCCACCCGGCACCGGTAAAACCATGCTGGCTCGCGCCCTGACCAGTATCCTACCACCACTATCATTTGAAGAAATTCTAGAAGCCACCGGTATTCATTCCGCTCGAGGCACGATCGAAGATGGCGATTTGATTATCGCGCCACCCTTCCGCAGTCCCCATCACACCTCATCACATATTTCTCTAGTCGGTGGTGGTAGCAATCCGACCCCTGGCGAAATTACTTTGGCTCATCGTGGAGTTTTGTTTCTCGATGAATTTCCAGAATTTGAAAGACGAACCATTGAAGCCTTGCGCCAACCATTAGAAGATAAAGTTGTATCGGTCTCACGCTCACGCGGGTCAATGACTTTTCCCGCCAATTTTATTCTAGTCGCCACCATGAATCCTTGTCCGTGTGGCCATCGCGGTTCACGCACTCATGAATGTATTTGCTCATCGGCTCAACTTTTCAAATATCAACGACGGGTGTCCGGACCGATTATTGACCGCATCGATTTGTGGCTGGAAGTCGGGTCCATACCAATGAAAGATTTAGCCGGAAAAAGTGGCGGAGAAAATTCGGAGACGATCCGCACTCGTGTCACTACGGCTCGAGAACTCCAACGAAGTCGTTATGCCGATTTGAATAAGGTCTCACAAAACAGTGACCTCAATACTCGTGAGTTGAAAAAATTTGCGCCCCTAACCGACAAGGTTCAAAACCTACTAGACCAATCAGCCGAAGCCCTAGGCCTGTCCGCTCGCGCTTATCATCGCGTGATCAAAATCGCTCGCACTATCGCCGATCTAGACGGAGCTGAAAATATCGCCGACAAGCACCTACTCGAAGCTCTACAATACCGCCCGAAGAATATCTTTAGCTAATGCGGATTTACCCACCTAAGTTTTTCTTCGAAAAATTTTGGTGGGTAAACGCGGATCAAAAAATATTTTTCGTTTGAGTTTGCAAAAGAAGAGCCGCTCGTATTTCAGAGCGGCTTACCATTTTCATCCTTAGGCCAAAGTTCAAAGCTGCGATAATAGTCGATATAGTCATCGTAGTAGTGTCCCCAAAAACGACAACCACAAATTGGACACGCGAAGATTATAGTCCCGATTACCTTTGCGCTAGATCTCTTGTATAAACTTGGGTAAATTACGTGAGAAAATCCAACCACATTTTTATCAAGCAGACCAGATATCTCCGCATACCTTTTACCACAACGGCACTCGGACTTCTGTAAATGTCTAATTGGAAAAATGTCTCCATCCGACAAAGAACACCCCCACTCGGGAGGTCTGATAACCTGCAGTTCTTCAAGCATGAAGACCTCCTTTCTTGAGGTTTAGGTTAAGTTTCAATTCCATACCCAACCTAGCAAAAACACAATTAAAATTCAAGAAGTTGTTTTCGCATTAATCGGCGACGATCTGCGTTTTATCCGCATGAGATTATCCGCGTTTACCCACCAAAATTTTTCGAAGAAAAACTTAAGTGGGTAAATCCGCATCAGCTTAGAACGGATTCGTTGCCCCGTGAATTTCGAAGTGGAGGTGGGGGCCAGTCGAACGGCCAGTATTGCCAGTCGCCCCGATGACTTGCCCACGAGTCACTTTGGCACCACGGCTGATGCCGACACGACTGAGGTGGCCATATAAAGTCTGAGTACCGTTGGGATGTTGAATAATAATATAGCTACCATAACCGCCGTTCCAACCACCATCTTTGGCCAAGATCACTGTCCCGGCAGCAGCGGCATAGAGAGCCGAACCAGGTGTAATGGCAATATCAATACCGTTACGGCCATGAATACCTTGGGATTTACGACCACCCGACACTGGGCGGAGGAAATAACCACCAGCATCTGGACCACTATAACGAGCGGCTAATTTAGTTTTTGGTTTAGATACTTTGCCAGGAGTTGGCTTCTCTTCTCCGCCAGGAATAATAATCTGATCACCAACGGCCAACTCTCCGGTTGGGTCAAGATCGTTATAATCAATAATGTCAGCCTGATCACCGCCATATTTTTTAGCAATACCAGCCAAAGTCTCGCCCTTGAGGACAGTATGGATAATGCCGTCGACTGGTAGAATCACTAAAACGTCACCCTCCTTGGGAATATAGCTGGAAGCTAGGTCGTTGGCCCAAAGAATAGTATTGGCTTCAACCTCAAACATTTTAGCAATAGCTTTCATAGTATCTCCCTTGCGAGCCACGTAAACACTGACTTGATCGGAATTGGGACGATCTTTAATATCTGCCACTGTGCCATTGGGACCAGATTCTGGCAAAATAGCCGCCCCGCCCACCATCGCCGTCAAATTATCAACCTTGACTGGTTCGGGATTGGAATTCACGGCGGGCTGAAGCAGGGGCATGTTTTGGGAATTTAAGTCTTTTGACCCCTCCACCTTGACCGGAAGACCTAATAACTTGGCCACAGAAGAAAAAAGACCGGCCTCGACTGTCCGAGCGCCAAAAATTATCACCAATAAAATCAACGCTGTCAAAAGGCGCAGGCGATAATTGGCGAACCAAATAGACACTATGTGGATAAAGCGGGGAAGGAGACCCCTCGACTTCATCTCTGAAAACTGGCTAGAAATAAGAGCTTTTTTAGTTTGATAATCAATCATACAGACCAGACGGAAGGGTAAAATATCATCTGTATTATAGCAAAAAACAGGCTTTGGGCGAAGCCCAAAGCCTGTTTTTTTTGCTACATTTTTTCTATGACCGTAATCTCTTTATAATATCAATCTCTATCTCATTTAAGTCCTTGCCATAAGAGAGGCGGGACAATTCGTGAATTTTTTCGGCCAATTGATCGGAGCCACCCTTGGGCCAAGTGAATTTCAAACTAAAAGGTACTGATGGTTCGCCCTTGACCATAACTTTGGCCACTGCACTCAGGTTCTCGATCCCAATCAAATCTTTCTGATTAAAGGTGGGCTCAAAAAACTTGGACAATTTTTCACCATCAGTATCGCCAACACGGAAGGCGACCATATTACCAACGTTGCCAAAAACCGCCTCGCGAATATTATCTTTGAGCTGAGCAATGAACTGATGGGCAATCACTAAATTCAAACGATACTTTCTAGCTTCGGATAAAATCGTGGCAATAGAGTCAGTGGTGTAGTTTTGGAATTCATCAATATAGAGATAGAAGTCGCGGCGAGTTTCCGCGCTCATGTCTTCACGCGACAGAGCAGCGAGGAGGAGGCGACCAGTGATAATCATACCGAGTAAAGCTGAGTTGATGTCGCCAATTTTTCCCTTTGAGAGATTGACCAATAAAATTTTACCTTCATCCATCACTTGGCGAAAATTGAAAGCTGACTTTGGCTGGCCAATAATCGGACGCAGGTAATCGTTAGAAATAAAGTTGTCGAACTTGGAAGTAATGTATGGTCCCATGTTAGCCAAACCCTGCTCACCAGAAGTTTTTGGGGCTTCCTTGGTCCAGAAATCAACCACGGTCGGGTTAGTAATACGAGCCAACTTTCTCTCTCGATATTCAGGATCAGTAAAGACGCGAGGAATTTCCATTAGAGTCGCTGGCTCATTGACCGCGTCCTCCATTAAAAGCAACAAGGCTCCACGCATATACTTTTCAAACATTGGACCCATCGTCTCTTTAGAGAAGAGCTGATTAAAAATTGACTGCATCTCGTTGACGATAAAAGTTTTTTCTTGGGGTTTAGCTAAATCATATTCGAGCATATTGAGACCGAGAGGGCGAGCGAGGTCTCCTGGATCAAAAACAATCACATCTTCGGCTCGATCAGTCGGAACAAAAGATAAAATTTTCTGGACCAAATCTCCGTGTGGATCAATCACACAGAGCCCCTTGCCGTCTTTCATATCTTGGATGGCCATATTGAGCAACATGGTTGATTTACCAGTACCCGTTTGACCAATCAAGTAAAGGTGACGACGACGATCCTCATCAGAAATTTTAATATCACGGGATTCGCCACGAAAAATATTCTGGCCAATAGTCACACCCTCAGTCGGAATGCCAGAAGGGGCCGCCGCCTCTTTGGCTCGCACCACGTTAACTCGAGGAATTTCGGTAGTCTTAGTAGGAAAATGAAAGACGCTGGCCAGTTCCTCGGCGTTTAGAATCATTTTTTCCTCATAGTTAAATTCGCGGAAAATATAATCGAAAACCAAGCGACGAGCCTCGGATAAGCGATTTAGTTTGACGACTTTAAAACTGTTGCGGTGGGGAGAAGAAAAAGAAGCAAAAGAATTACTGATCGAGAGCATGAGGTCGTCCGCCCGATCCGCATCAGTGGCGGAAGTGACAATTCTGACATTGGTATAAAAAAGTGGCTTGCTGATTTTCATTTGCACCGCCTTGATAGCATCTTCATCAACTTTTTTATCTTCGGAACCTTCGCCGTCTTTTTTGTTTTCAAACAAAGCCTTGCGCACATCACCAGCTGAAATTTTTAGGTTACCGTCAACTACATCTTTGGCTTTTAGACCTTGTTTAATACCCTCGAAAGCTTTCATAGCCAACTTGTGTTGACCCTCGTCGGCTGGTTCAATAATTATCTGCAAAGCGGCGCCTTCGGTTTTCTCTTTTATTTTAGAGAAGGTGCTGAGAATAGGCGCAAAGGTATCCATACCCGCTTCGCGAAAAGTATTGATCGGAAACACATACGGTTTATCTAGAGCCAAGTAAGCTTCAGCGTGACTACCACTCGGAAAGAAGATGGTGTAATCAGACTCAACGAGAACAGAAGCTGTTGGAAAATGACCGTGCAATTCACGAATAGTAAAATCAACAAAAGTCGCCGGTACCGCCACCACAAAATCTATCTCTTCACGATCACGACGGACAGCTACTTCGAATACCACCGGCCTCTTAATAGCCGAGAGCGAGCCAATCAATTGTTCCGACAAATTTATTTCTCGCTCCCACTCCCGGCCAGAATCTTGACCAGCTGAAGTCTCCAATTCTCCACGAGGAATTTTTACCGAAATCACTCGGTAATCTAAAGCATTAAATTTAGACTTTTTTCCTTTTAAGAAACTGGCTACCCAATAGGCCGACAAAATGATAATGGCTAAGAGAAGCAAGAGAGAGAAAATACTGGACATATTTTAAACTTTTTTTAAATAACCTTGAGCGACCAATTCATCGTAAAGTCTAGTGACTAGAGCGTCATGTAAAACATCCAAATAGAAAGGATTGGTCTCGCGAGCTAATTCAATCGTTTTAGCCAAACCAATTTCCGGCAATTTAGCAATTAGATTATTTATTACCTGAGCCGTACTTTCATCTAAAGTTTCCAGATAGTCGTCGCCACTAGTATTGGCTGGGGTGGCAGTGGTAGTAGCCGCGACAGGCGGAACGGTTGTTTCAAAACTATTAGAACCCAGGTGATCTTTGACGACCTCAGCTACAGCCTCACGGTCTTCGATCATCACCCCTTTCTCTTGTTCGAGTTGCAGGCGCTTGGCTTCAATCTGACGCGATAAGTCAGCGATTTCTCCTTCTAAATTGTTAGTTACATTTCCTTCTGTCATAATTTAAATTTTATTTTTTCTAAAAATGGTAATTGTCATTATTATAACGCCAAAAAGATAAAAAGACACTCGGTAAATTTAAAATTTAAAAATCAAAATGGAAAATTGCAATTCAAAAATTTTTAATTAAAAATATGTCATTTTTCATTTTGATTTTTACATTTTGCATTTGTGGTCTGCGTGCTATTATCTACCTTACTATGAGTTATTTAGATGAACTAAACCCACCTCAGAAGGAGGCCGTTCTTCATCAAGACGGGCCTCTATTGATCGTGGCAGGAGCTGGAGCCGGCAAGACTCGCACTATCACTTATCGTATTTTTCGCTTGATCGAGCAGGGCATCGCGCCCAATGCTATTCTCGCTATCACTTTTACTAACAAAGCCGCTGCCGAAATGCGCGAACGAATCGAGAAGCTCCTCCATGATAAAAGCGGGGAGGGCACCAACCCCGCCACCATGAGTATGCCTTTTACTAGTACCTTTCATGCTCTCGGCGTCTATATTCTCCGCCAATCAGGCCACGCCATTGGCTTACCTAAATTTTTCTCAATTCTCGATCGTGACGAATCAATGAGCAAGATCAAAGAGGCCATTCGCCTAGCTAATGTTGATGAAAAACGCTTTGAACCCCGTAAAATGCTGGCTGCTATCTCTCGCCAGAAGGGTGGTGGCTTAACTGTCGCTGAATACACCAGTAACGCCCGCGACTACTTTTCGCAAACCGTCGCTGCCGTCTGGCACCACTACGACGCCATCTTGAACCGTGAACAAGTGCTCGATTTTGATGATTTACTCCTAAAAACCGTCCGTTTACTGAAAAATCACCCCGATATTCGCGAACACTACCAAAAACGCTGGCAGTATATTCATATTGATGAATATCAGGATACTAACTCCGTCCAATACGAACTCAGCCAGCTTCTCATTGGCCCCGCCAAAAATATTTGTGTGGTTGGTGATATGGACCAGTCGATTTATGGCTGGCGAGGAGCCGATTTCACCAATTTGCTTCATTTTGAAAAAGATTATCCTGACGCCAAAATTGTCTTACTCGAGGAAAATTATCGCTCTACTCAAACAATCCTGACCGCTGCCAACGCCATCATCAAGAAAAACCGCCAACGCCATGACAAAACTCTCTTTACTAAAAACAAAGACGGTCAAAAAATCGGTATTTTTGCCAGTCTCGACGAAATGGGGGAAGGGGAGTTTGTAGCTAGAAAAGCTGGCCATCTGATCAATGAGGGCATCAATCCGGCCAGTATCGCAGTCTTGTACCGAGCCAATTTCCAATCTCGTGTCCTCGAAGAATCATTTTTGCGAGAATCTGTGCCTTACCAAGTCCTCGGTACGCGCTTTTTTGAACGCAAAGAAGTCAAAGATCTCTTGGCTTTCATCCGTTTAGCTTTAAACGAAAATGATATGGAAGGTCTCAAGCGGGCCATCAATATTCCACCCCGAGGAATTGGCAAAGTCACCCTCCTAAAAATCCTGGCTGGCCAGGAAGCTGAATTACCAGCCAAAATGCGTCAAAAAATCGCTGAATTTAGAGATTTATTGGCCAAAATCCGGCAAATGATCGATACCAAGACCTGTTCTGAGGCCATTAAATTTATTTTAGAAAAAACCGGCATTGAGCAAGAGCTCAAAGAAGGCGGTGAGGAGGGGACGGAGAGACTGGAGAACTTGCGAGAATTGGTCTCTATCGCCACCAAATATGACGATCGGCCCCTCGGCGAAGGTATGATGGATCTAGTGACTGAAATGTCCCTGACTTCCGACCAAGATTCGCTCAATGAAAAGCGTGATGGGGTCAAATTGATGACCGTCCACGCCGCCAAGGGACTAGAATTTGATTACGTTTTTATCGTCGGTCTCGAGCAAGACCTCTTTCCCCATACCGGCTTTGGTGATGAGAAAAAAGATATGGAGGAGGAGAGACGCCTCTTCTATGTGGCCGTCACTCGCGCCCGTGAGAAACTCTTCCTCTCCTATGCCCAAACACGAATGATTTATGGCAACCGCCAGGTCGGCATGCCCTCCGAATTCATCTTTGATATCGACGATAGCCTCCTCGAAGCCGAAACCAGCGACCACAGCGACACAATTCACTTCTAAAACCGCATCCGAGTCCACAGGATGAACTTTTCGGGCTTTATGTTAGGATTAACCCTGTAGAATAGCAAAGCTAAATTTATTTCATAATTTATTCCACAGGGTAAATGTTCGCTAAAAAATCACTCGGTCAAAATTGGCTCAACTCACCGTCTGCCTTGCAATCAATTATCGAAGCCGGACAAGTTACCGACCGCGACACTGTTCTCG
Organism: Minisyncoccota bacterium; assembly: GCA_041664425.1. Classification (GTDB taxonomy): domain Bacteria; phylum Patescibacteriota; class Minisyncoccia; order Phycocordibacterales; family XYD1-FULL-46-19; genus XYB1-FULL-42-16. The sequence continues at coordinate 14,086 of JBAYKU010000006.1, forward strand.
AAATCGGCCCTGGTCAGGGAGCTTTGACGAGCAAGCTGTTAGCTGTTGGCTGTCAGGTTATAGCTATCGAGAAAGATCGAGATCTCATGCCAATTTTAAAAGAAAAGTTTGTCTCCGAAATATCATCTGGTAAATTGATACTAATCAATGATGACATCCTAAATTTTAATCTAGAAGCTAAAAGCTCTCACCTAAAAGCTCCGTACAAGCTGGTGGCCAACATTCCCTATTATTTAACTGGTCAGATAATTAGAAAATTTCTATCCGCTAAAAATTCTCCAGCCACGGCCGTTTTATTGGTGCAAAAAGAAGTAGCTGATCGGATCGTCGCCAAAGATAAAAAAGAGAGTCTACTTTCCATCGCGGTAAAAATTTTTGGCGAACCACAATATATTAAAAAAGTACCAGCCGGAGCTTTCCGACCGATCCCTAAAGTTGATTCGGCAATTTTACTAATTGATAAAATCAATCAAGATAAATTAAAATCAATTAGCATTAGTGAAGAAAAGTTTTTTGATTTGCTACATCGCGGATTTGCGCAAAAAAGAAAATTACTCGCCAGTAATTTAAAAATTTCCCCCACTGTTCTCACTGAATGTGGAGTAGGAGAAAAAGCCCGAGCGGAAAATCTCACTGTCGAAAACTGGCTCTGTTTAGCCGCTAAAATATAGTTTTATGGATACGCCGAGAAAAATAATTCTATGGTCACTAATTATTATCGGAATTTTTGCGGTCTTTCGTACCACTCTAATTTTTTCTTCAGCCAGTGATGACCCCCAAGAAAAAATTACTTTTGAAACCGGCGAGATAAAAATTTCTGGCCACAAATTATTTGTTGAATTAGCCACCTCGGAAAAACAACGGGGGAGAGGATTGTCTTATCGCCAGGAAATTAAATCTGATGCGGGGATGTTATTTATTTTTGATCGAGCAGGTAAACCAGGCTTTTGGATGAGAGAGATGAATTTTCCGCTGGATATAATCTGGCTTGATACTAATCGTAATGTTGTTTTTTTAAACAAAAATATTTCACCCAACACTTATCCGCAAATTTTTCAATCGCCACTACCAATCAAATATGTTTTAGAAATGAAAGCTGGAGAAATTGATAATCTAAAAATAAAAATCGGTAGCCACCTCGGCTTCAAACATTTCGGTTTTTTGTGGTTTTAATTTGAGGTCGTCTACCCAGCACAATTTTCTCTGGCCCTCTGGTCACTATTGATTCGATCGTTTATTTCGCTACTGTCATTATTGGCCATGGCCCGACTGTTGCGGTCAGCGCGACTACCTCGATAGCCAGACCCATAAACTTCCCGCCCAGCAGTAGACCAATCTTGTCTTTTTATGGCTGACCACATATTAACAAAGCCATCGAGACCTTGCCCGCCAGAAGCACCCATATTAAAGGCCATGTCGGTTAGAACGGTTTGACGAGTAGCACTAAGACTATTCCAATCTACTCCATGACTAGCCGCAGAGGCCATAGCACCACTTCTAGCGGAGGCATAGTCTTTATTATATAACTGACGGACTTGGCTATCTGATATTGGGGAAGAAAAGTTGTCACTAGCGGTAATTTTATGACCGACACCGATAGTGCGATTGCCCTCAGAATCAAGATACATGTTATTTCTCCAGCCTTCATTGGCTGTAATATAGGAGCTGGATTGGCCATTGGCACCACTACAAGGGTCATTATTTTGGTTCTGAGTAGGATTTTGGGTCTGATTTCCACCCTGACCAGAAGAGTCTGAGCTATCAGAATCTCCGCCACTACCCAGACCGCCAACCATCCCGGCCACCCCCGAAGTACCAATCATGGTAATAAGAGGAGCAGGAACAATCACTGGTGGAAAGGGAAAAATAATACAAAGATCAGACCCGAGGGCGGTGCCTAGAATATGAGCACCGGGCGTCGGCTGATAATAAGCGTAGAGCTTGCTTATACCAGGGCGTAAAATCAACAAAGGCGGGCCAGCAACGGGAATTTGTGTAATTAAAAGATTGCCACCAGAAAAAAGGCAGGGAATAACAGCGCTAATCCTGCCACCAAAGGGGATTGATAAACCGACAGCAGACAAAAGCAGAGAGGGCAAAACCAGAAAAGCGACTAGGGCAGAAAATAAAATTAATTTAGAACGGCCAGTTTTAAAATTCATTATTAAAATTATACTCGTCTCAATAAAAATTATCCACTTTTTTAGGCTTATTTTATATATATAGATGCTATAATTTATTCAGTAATGTCCGCCAAGAAAAAAATTGGTCTAGCGGTTTTTTTTCTTATCGCCATAGCGATTTTGGTTTTTTGGTATGTGGGTAGCAATTACCGAGAAAAAAATCGTCTCGTCCAACAAAAACATTACGCAGATATTTTACAAAAAGAAGCTCGCCTGCAATCACTAGTCGCCCAGGCCATCGGGACTTCTTCTAGTACCCTGGAAGATTTCGATTTGGCTAGCCTACCAAAGAGACTAACCGCCAAAAATCTAAAAACTGTCCCCACTAGCTCTAGCACTCTCGCCAGTTATACCTTGATCATGGCCAAGATTATCCAACCCTTTGGCGCCGAGAGAGAAAATGAGGCAGAAATAATGCTCCGAGCGCTTGACCAGCAGAGTGAGATGGAGGCGCAAAAGATTTTATTAAGCAAAGATCTCTACGACCAAGCCATCAATCAGCTGACCAATACCAAAGTCCCGACCGAAGCTGTAAACCTTCATCTAAAAATGACTAACAATTTACGAGAAATGTCCATGCTCTCGGCCAACATGATCAATATTTTACGCAATCCAGTGCTCGCCCTAGAAAGTGCTGATATTTTTAGACAGAAAAAAATTATTTTTTACACAACTATCAGTGAAATTAATAGCTATCTCGGACGCAAGGGTGTAAAATTGGACGAGGAAAAAAAGGTTGATATTTATATCAATTTATAATTAAAAAGGGATGAATTCAAAAAATTCGAAACTTAAAAAATTTTTAACCAGCATTGTGGTTTTTGGCCTAGTTTTTGGACCAGCTCTGACCACTTTTTCACAAACAAACGCTTGGGACAATGTCGACGAAGACGCTTGGTGGCCACCAACTAGTGGAACTACTGGTGGCGGTTCTACTGATGGGGCTCTTAATCTTGGTAACCTCACTGGTGGCAATCTTACTCTTTCTGGTTTTGATGAAGCCTCTGCCAACAGCACCCAATCAGACCCCGATTTAACTCTCAAAGATCGTAGCAACAAAGATTCTCAGGCTGACCAAAAAGAAGCTCAGGCCCTAGAACAAAAACAAAAATCAGACGAAGATGAGTGCAATAAGCAAGGCGGTGGCTTAGGTGGGGCTTCCAATCCTCTCAGTCAAGCGGTCCAGCCAGCCATGGAACAAGCCGTCCAGGAAACTATTCAGCAGGGGATAAAAAAATCAATCCCGGCCGCTATTGAGAAAGGCGTCCAGGAATCAGTACCGAAAATAGTCAACTCGGCTCTAAAAGAAAAACTACCAGCCTTAATACAAAACCAACTTCCCACCAACCTTCAGAATCGCCTGACCCAGGAAAGAGCCGTAGGGACCGATTTGTCCAATAACAATATTTTGGATGCTATCGTCAAAGACGAGTTCAACAAAACCCTCAACAATGGCATTCCAGGTATTTTAAGCCAGTCACTGAGTAGTAATCTACCAGCCGCTCTCAGTCAATATTTACAAGGCAACCTCTCTGATTTAATTTCCCAAAATGTTTCAGCCAATCTACCGGCCAACATCCAAGACAATTTAAGCCAAGCTTTATCATCCGGCGACATTAGCGACCAAATTGATTCCGCCCTTCGCTCAGCCCTAGAGGAAAGTGGTAGCTCCCTAAGCGAACAAGTTATTTCTTCTATTGATGCCAACGCCTTTAGCCAAATTTCTGATCAATTGACCGGTGCTATCACCCAAAACATGGGTAGTATCACCGATTCTATTACCAGTGGTCTGGCAGAAAATTTAAGCGGAACACTAAACGACCTCGGTAGCACCCTCTCGGCTGGGCTAACCGATTCCATCACCAATAGTTTAACTGGGCAATTAGACTCGGTAATCAACCAATTATCTTCCAGTTTGACTGACCCCTTAAATCAAGCCTTGAGTGGTATCACCGACCAACTAAATGGAACTATCAATGAAATGATGGGCTCAATCATGGACCCAATCAATGGCATGATGGACGATATGATGAGTTCAATTATGGATCCGATTACTGGCATGATGGACGATATGATGAGTTCGATCATGGATCCGATTACTGGCATGATGGACGATATGATGAGTTCGATCATGGATCCGATTACTGGCATGATGGACGATATGATGAGTTCGATTATGTCACCAGTCACAGACATGATGAATAATATCACAGGCAAAATTGCTGAAACTGTCGGTGATACTGTCGGAGCGGCCGTCGGCGATACAGTGGGAGCAGCTGTTGGTGATACAGTAGGTGGAGCCGTCGGCAACACCTTGGGCGGAGCAGTTGGTGGTATTGCAGGTGGCGTCGTCGGAGGATTGATCGGTGGCGGTTTTGTCCCGGTCAAAGAACAAAACGGTCCATTATTGAAAGCCACCAAGAGTATTGATTCCACAACTGACGAAATCAAAAAACTAACAGTGGAAATCTGCAAACACACCAAGTCTATCAAGCGCGTCCAACAGGCTTTTGAAGAAAAAGAATTTGTAGCTGATGCCGAAGCCACCCGTGAGGCGCGCACCAAAACTGAGCAATACCGTCAGGGGATGTCAAAGATGTTGGAGCAGGGTTATGACAGCACCGGTAGCGGAGCTGATAGCCCACTCTATGTGAAAGACACGGCCACTCAGATCAATTCTGTTCGAGAAGAACAATACAATGTTTTCCAAACTCAATTAAAAGATTCAGAAAATGATTACGTTGATTCAATCAGACAAACATTAGAAAAAGATAACAATGCCTCTGATTTAGACGCCATCAAACCAACATTAGAAAAATCAGCTAAGGATAAACTCCTCCAAGACCCGACTTCTATGGAAAGCGGTGAAGATTTCTACGATGCTCTGATTAAATATGGTGAGATGAGAAATAATCCAACCTCAGTCCTGCTAGCCCAAGATGCCCTCAATCAAAGACAAGTCAAAGCCGAACAAAATGCTCGAGAAGAAATCCAGGCTGGTAGTGGTTATCTACCAACCAGAAAATGTGTAGAAAAAGTGGGCGAGTATTGTGCTAAATACGAAACAGTCACCCCGGCGATCACCATCAAAGACGCTTCTAGTAAATCAATGAACGCCAGAGTAGATGAATATATCCAAGCCAGAGAAGCTAGTGACATTGCCCAAGGCAACGAACCACAGGTCAACGAAATAGCGACCATGAAGCCATCCACTAGTGGTGGTGGCGCTAGTAATGGCGCCAGCAGTGGTGGCGGTAGTGGCGGTGGTTTCGACCTATCATCGCTGATTGGCTTATTCCAAGGTCAGGGCGGTGGCAGTAGTGGTGGGGGAGGTCTAGACTTATCCTCAATCCTAAACTTACTTCAGGGTGGTGGCCTAGATTTATCTTCTCTAACTGGTGGCCAGACCTCTAAGCCGACAGTTTCTATTAGTTTGACAAAAACCAGCGCCAGTTCAGCCCAAATAAAATGGACGGTTGGCGGTACCGCTGTCTGTAAAGCTAACAATGACTGGTATAGTCTCGACTCGACCAACAATGAGACTCAGATAATCAAAGCTAGTGGTAGTACAGTCGGCTCAGGTACCAATTCTCTAAACATCAAAATTCCTATTCCAGCTACGACGGTAAAATTAAAAATAAAACAAAATGCCCAAATCTACGAGATTGGCACTTCGGTTATCACTCGGGCTGACGGCTTAGCCAAAGAAACAGATTTTTCTCTGACGGCTGATGAAATTTACAAGCCACAAGTTGGCGATGTCTATACTCTAGAGTATGGCAACCAATCAGTTTCTTATACCAACAAGACCGATAAAGTAGCTGATGGTATTACTGGTCTCAGCACCGCCACCAAAGCTCTGGGAACAAGCTCCGAAGCTGGTAAAAAATTTAGCCAGTTAAAAATAGTCTTTAGTGCCAGTGCTGGCAAAATTACCGTTTCTCTCATCACCAACTACAAGATCAAATGTACGGGAGCAGGAGGATCGGCTGAAGCACAAACCAATCAATAAAAATCATGATAAAAGTAGGGGGCTACAAAAAAACAATCATTATCGCAACACTCTTTGTGATGTTGTTTGCTTTGCTTGGCCCGCTAAAAACTTTTGCAGCAGGAGAGTCTTGGGCGGCAAGGTTGGGGGTAGCTACCAGAAATTTTATTAGCTACAGTATTGATAACACGCCGGGTATCAACTATATGGTTGCCACTGGGATAATTCCACCTAGTGAATACACTATGGCTCAAAGTAACGCTAGCCAGTATTTAGACCAACTTAAAAAACAACGTGAGGCAATGAGGGCTGTTCTTGCGCGTAATTATGCATCAGACCCGAACATTCTTCTAGATGATATAACCAGAACTAATCTGAATAACACCATAGCCAATTATGACAAGATTATTTCCGACACAGATGCCATAAAAAGAATGGCTGCCGTAGATGTTGCCGCGACTAGACCTAAAAATGAATCTACTTGTTCATTTACAAATTTTAGTATTGGGCGCTGTTTAGTAGAAGCAATTAATTGGTTCTTTTCTTTAATTTCAGGCACAATTTCATCGGTTTTTCTAATTATTGGTGGAAAAATTTTAGATGTTTCCATTTGGATTTCAATCGAAAAGATGCAGTCACTCCTAGAAATGGCTGGCATTATCTATGTCTGGACCCTGGCCAGAGATCTAGCCAACATGGCTTTGATTTTTATTCTGCTTTATACCGCCTTTAATATTATTGTGGACCGCAGTGCTGGTGGTGATCCTAAAAAATTAATCACCGCTGTGATTGTAGTGGCTCTCATGGTTAATTTCAGTGGCTTTTTCGTCAGAGCCGTCGTTGATGTTTCCAATGTGCTCGCTTATGAATTTTATCAAGTTCTCAGCGGGGGGAGTCAGAGTGGGTCTGGTTGGGGTATTGGTGGTAAATTTTTAGCCAACATGGAAGTGGGAAAATTAATGAAAAATACTTTTGATGCTTTTGGCTCAAACAATGGCGCATCGGACTATGGCTTATCGGTACAAAACATGTCTTTAGGCAAAGCTTTTGGTAATTTTTTATTGGGTACGGTTTTTGCCATTTTTACCGCTTTTGTCTTTATTTATATTGCCATTCTCTTCTTTTTGAGAACAGTCACGGTGTTGGGTATCTTCATGATTAGCCCCCTCATTGTTCTCGCTTATGCTATCCCTGGTCAGCAGGGTAAATTCTACAATTGGCTGAAAAAACTTATTGATCAAGCTATTTTTGCCCCCGTCCTCTTATTTTTACTCTATGGTATTTTAAAAATTATGGAAAAGGGGCTGCCTATAACAGAATCCGATTATACAGGAGTTTCGGGTGCTTTGTTTGGTGGTCTTATTACCCAAGTTGTCTTTTATAGTATTATTCTCGGACTAATTTTGAAATCAGTCAGTCTAGCCAAAGACCTTGGGGCTATGGGATCGGATTTGGCTAAAGGTTGGGCCGGCAAAGCCACTGGAGCTATCTTGGGTGGGGGAACAGCCGCCGCGGCTGCTATTGGTAGTAGAATGGGTAGTTTTCCCGCAACCAAACGGGCTGGAGCGGCTTTCAATCGATGGTATGGTAGCGAAAAATTTGGGGCTGGGACCGCCAGGGCAATCGGCCGTTCAGCTTCCGGTCAAGCGATCGGCACTTTTGCTCGTAGCCCAATTAGTGGCACCCTGACTGGAGTTGGCAAACTTGGTGGCACTTTTGGTGGTAATCCTATCAACATGGGAACGGCTACATCCTGGGCCAATATGGCAGAAGAATCAAAAAAGAATCGCGAAAAGCAACTCGAGGAAAGGACTTTTGGCTCTGGTGATAATAAGTTTAGCGATGAAGCGGTTATGGCCAACTTTATGGGCCTAGGTGCCGCTGACCAGAGGTTTGCTTATTCTAAAATGAGTGAAAAACAACGAGCCCTCCTTGATCACACTTTAGCCAATCCAACCAATAAAAGTAGTATTGTCGACAGTATTCTCAAAGCTGAAAAGCTAGACTCAGCTTCTATTGCTCTCATTACTGATCCTGGAAAACAACAAGAAGCAAGAATTAAGGCTAATTCACGACGAAAAGAAGTTTCAGAAAAAATTGATCCTATTTTGGATGATCCAACAAAGATTACCGCCACCCAGGGTAGTGTTACTGGTCTAAAAAATGTCCTATCAGGAAAAGACAAGACTGAAATCAATAAGGCCTATCGTAATATTGAAGGCAAGGCTGAGTCGTCAGCTGGAAAGAATATTGCCAAAGAAATACTAGACAATCCAACTAGGAACGTTGATGACAATATTTGGACCGGATCCACAGCTACTACAACCGAGATAGACGGTAGAAAAGCTTCGATCAGATCAATCAATAATGACGACATTGTTTCCATGTTTGAAACTGATCCAGTAAAATTCCTAGCTGCCGAAAATTTTGTAAAATTCCTAACTGGCAAACAATTAAAATCTCTGGTTAATAATTCAACAATAAGTAAGGTCCAAAGTTCTGACGTTGTCAGAGTTTTGAATGATTATGACGCAAGACTAACTGCGGCGGGTCTAAGTGATAAAGACTTAGCCAATGCACTTACATTTATCGGTAAAAATCCTGAGTTCTTCTAAAAAATATGTCCACAAATAAAGAAACTATCAAAAAATATTATTCACTCTTGCCAGATGAAATCAAGGCTGTTTATAGCGATCCAGAAATATTGGATGAAATCTATCAAATCTGCGTTGATCATGGGGTTAAACATTTAGACCAAATTGGTAACGTCCAAGATGCCATCTACGATATTATGCTCGGCTTACTCAAACCCAATGATTTTGTGCCATTTGTAATCAAGGAAACGGGCCTTAGTGAAGATGTAGTTAATCTTTTGACGCATGACATTAACGACCAGATTCTCAAACCCATTCGCCAACAATTGATTGACCACTACCAAACACTAGAAGGGAAAAATAACCTGCCGACCAATGTTGAGCGCGAAGACCTCGGTTTTTCCTCCCAGCCATACGAAAATCCTAAAAGTCCAAAGGAGGAGGGAGAGAAAAACGACCTTATCAATGAGCTAGAAAACCCAGTTCCGGCCACGGTTTTTACTAGAGACGTCTTTTCCCAGAAAAAAGAGGGTCTGGTTTCCTCTGGCCAAACGAAAGAAGCGACCAATCTTTCACCAACCAGCAAGAAAATGGCCCCAGATCAGGCCAAAGAGGCTGGGGTCAAAGCCAAATCTGATCCCTACCGAGAACCGATTGATTAGTTTGTGATATATTGTAAAAGAAAAAGATTCAGACAATTGTTTTTGAAAATTACCAAATAAAAATATTCAAAAATAACTGCCCGACTCTTTTTAGGAGAAGGGGATTAAGTTTGATTTAAAAATGAATTTCCAGGTTCCTCAATTTATTGAAATTGAAGATAAGGCCATTGGTCCACTAACCTTTAAACAGTTTATCTATTTAGCAGGTGGAGCTGGTTTGGCTTTTATTTGTTATGCTTGGTTGGGTGTTTATATTGGGGCTGTTCCCATTGTTGCCATTCTGAGTCTAGCGGCGGCCTTGGCTTTTTATAAAGTAAATGATCGGCCTTTTATTAATATTGCCGAAGCTTTTATCCGCTTTCACCTCTCCAACAAACTTTTTCTTTGGAAAAAAATCCCTAATCAGGCAAACCAGGGTAAGATTCAAACCAAAGAACCCAGGCCAACCGAAAATATTTCAACCATACCAAAGGATAGGCTCCATGAGTTGACCTGGAGACTAAATATCAAAGAAGTGATAGACGAGAGTAACTCTAAAAAAATTACATGATAAACGCTAAAGCTACTCAGGACTTTGTCCCGATAAAAGAAATTCGCGATAGTATTATCGTTTTAAAAGATGGCTCTATGCGATCAATTCTTTTGGTTTCCTCGACCAACTTCTCTTTGAAATCAGTGGACGAGAGACAGGCGATTCTTTTTCAATATCAAAATTTTTTAAACTCTCTGGATTTTACTATTCAGATTTTTCTAATGTCACGACGACTAGACATCAGGCCATATCTCCAAACCCTAGAAGATCGGATCAAAGAGCAAACCAATGAACTCTTAAAAGTCCAAACTAGAGAATATATCGAATTTATCAGGACTTTTACAGAGAATTTTAACGTGATGCAAAAATCTTTTTTTGTTTCTGTTCCTTACTACCCACCGCTATTTGATGCGGGTCGCAAGGGTGGATTTTTTTCCAATGTCACCGGCCTCTTTGGTGGGGAAAAACAAGCTGCTACTCTAGATTTAGATTTTGCCGAATCGCGTTCCCAATTAGAGCAAAAAGTAGGCGTGGTTGAGCAAGGGCTAAAAAGACTCGGACTACAGACCACCCCTCTGGGAACAGAAGAATTGGTAGAATTATTCTTTAAGTTATTTAATCCTGAGGGTGGTGATGTGCCGCCATTTAATCCAGAAAAACCAGTCAGTCTCTAGGCCAAAAATAAAAATATGTTAAATCCATTCAACTTAAACGGAAAAAAAGAGGAGGAAAAAGGGCCAGAAAATTTAATGGCTATTTTACCGCAGGATATCTACGAGACGAGTATTCTCGAGCTCAATGATGTTATCGCCCCATCAGCCTTACGGATAAATATCAAAGGCCTCAATCTAGGAGAAAAAATAGCTCGCACCCTTTTTGTTATTTCCTTTCCTCGTTTTTTAACCGAGGAATGGTTTTCACCCGTCATCAACCTAGATAAAATGTTTGATGTTTCTATTTTTATTCATCCCATCAACACCTCCGACGCCCTCAAAACTCTACAGAAAAAAATTGCCGAAGTCCAAAGCCAAGTCCGCATCCGAGAGGAGAGGGGTATGGTGCGTGACCCCGTCCTCGATACCGCTTTCCAAGACATTGAAAATCTCCGTGACCAGCTCCAGCAAGCTCAGGAAAAAATCTTTGATGTTGGAGTCTATATCACCATCTACGGAGAAACAGAAAACGAACTGGATAAAGTTGAAGCCGAACTCAAAACCATTCTTGATTCCAAAATGGTCTATCTCAAACCAGCCCACTACCAACAAGCGGAGGCTTTTTTGAGCACTATTCCAGTCTGCGACGACAAACTTCTAATAAATTCCAAACTTAACTCTTCACCCCTCTCCAGTCTTTTTCCTTTTATCTCTTTCGATCTAACCTCCAACAAAGGTATTCTTTTTGGTATTAATATGCAGAATGCTTCACTGGTTTTGTTTGACCGTTTTTCTTTAGAAAACTATAACTCAGTGATCTTTGCTAAATCCGGTTCTGGTAAATCTTATACCACCAAACTAGAAATCATCCGCAGTTTAATGTTTGATACTGACGTTATTGTGATTGATCCAGAACGGGAATACGAATACTTGTCTGAGGCTATTGGTGGCCGCTACTTTAATATCTCTCTATCTTCAGAACACCACATCAACCCTTTTGATCTACCACCAACCAGAGAAGATGAATCGCCGGCTGATGTTTTACGCAGTAACATCATCAACCTCGTCGGCCTTTTCCGTATTATGTTGGGCGGTTTAACGCCAGAAGAAGATTCGATTATGGACAACGCCATCGCCGAAACTTACGCCCTCAAAGATATTTCGGCTGATAGTGATTTTACCAACAAACCCGCCCCGCTCTTGTCTGACTTAGAAATGGTTTTGGCTGGCATGGAGGGAGGGGAGTCTTTAGCCCAACGTCTAGCCAAATATACTCAGGGTAGCTGGTCTGGTTTCATGAATCGGCCAACCAACGTTGATATCAATAAAAAATTCGTAGTTTTTTCTGTTCGTGACATGGAAGACGAGCTCAAACCAGTGGCGATGTATATTGTTATGCACCACATCTGGAATACTGTTCGTCGCAATCTCAAAAAACGCCTCCTAGTTATTGATGAGGCTTGGTGGATGATGAAATCAGAAGACACAGCTTCTTTCTTGTATTCAATGGTTAAAAGAGGTCGCAAATACTATTTAGGAGTAGCCACTGTCACTCAGGACGTTGAAGACTTTCTCGGTACCCAATACGGTAAACAGATTATTAATAACTCTTCGCTACAGTTATTACTCAAACAGTCGCCAGCCGCTATCGGCCTACTACAACAAACCTTTAATCTCACCAACGAAGAGAAATATCTCTTACTGGAATCCGGAGTAGGAGAGGGTATTTTTATCGCCGGCCTACGAAGAGTAGCTTTATCGATCAAAGCGTCTTACACTGAAAACCAAATTATCACCTCCGATCCTTCAGAAATTTTATCGATCAAACGATCCAAAGAGGAACTAAAGGCAGCTGGTGGTGGTAAATTGGAGTAAAAAATATGAAAATTGGTACTTTTGAAGGGGTAGTCCTAACTATTTTATCTGTTGTTTTTGATGTGATAAATATTTTATTGGCCCCAACTATTATTTTAAATACCGTGGTCAACCTGATTTTTGGCGGAATAATGGCCATGTGGTTTATGCTCAAAAACCAATTTGTGAGCGAAGAAGAGGAGGAAGGAGAAGACAACCCTTATAGTGATATTTCCACGGAACGAGCCAAATACAACCTTAGAAAAAAACAGCAACTGGATGCTGCATCCCAAGAAGCGGCGGCGGCAGAAATAGTAGCAGAAGAAACCGCCACCGAGGCAGAAGCAGCAGAAAAAGCAGTTGGCCAAGAAATAAAAAAACTATCCGATCAAGCCGCTACACAAACAGCGGAAAGAGAAGGGGCTCAAGCCACAGAGAGTACCACCGCCAAAGTGGGGGAGGAAATCTCCACCAGGGCAGCGAAAACGACGGGCGAAACAGCAATTACTAGTTCTGTAGAAAAAGAAGGAGCCCAAGTAGCGGAACAGGCCGCCACCAAAGCCGGGGCCGGAGCGATCGAAAGAGGAGCAGGGGAAGTGGCCGCCCAAGCTGGTGCCAAGGCCGTAGAAGGAGCCGCGGTCAAAACTGGAGAAAAAGTCGCAGGCCAAGCCGCCGCTAAAGTTGGAGAAAAAGTGACCGCGAGAATACTTGGCCGAGTTTTGGGAGTGACTTTATTTACAAAAATTGTTCCTGTTATAAATGACATTGTTGGACTTATACCTTTATGGACCATTTCAACGGTGTTATTATGGAGACAAAGCATAAAAGATCAACAAGCAATCAAAGATGCGGAATTTGCTAATTAAAATTTTTATTTTTTCTCTTCTCCTGATACCAACCTCATCTCAGGCTTATCAGCTTTATTCGCGCGGGGGAGCGGATGTTAGTATTACAGTAAGTCCAGAAAATCCTGGACCCCTCCAACAAGTTAACATTGAACTCCAAAGCTATCGCCTTGATCTGGACCATAGCCGAATTACTTGGTACAAGGACGGTAAAATTTCAACCAGTAATAACGGCCTGAAAACTTTCGTCTTTCAAACTGGAGCAGTGGGGACTAAAACAAATATTGGTATTTCCATCGGGGGAGTAAACATGGTTACGCCGACAGAGTTGGTCTTAATTTTTGACCCACTAGAGGTCAGTTTGATCTGGCAAACTGATACCTATGTCCCTTTTTGGTATAAAGGTAAAGCCAAACCGAGTTCTGAGTCTAACATCACTGTCGCCGCCATTACTCGCATCTTCGATAAAAACGGCAAACAAATTCCCCCCGAGTCATTAATTTATGAATGGAAAAAAGATGGAAAGGTTTTAAGTAGTCAATCAGGGATAGGAAAAAGCTCTCTCACCTTCAAGGGTGGAAAAAAGGGGGTAATCAACAAAGTCAGTGTGGGGGTTAGCGACCCAACCAAATATGTTGCCGGTGGTGCCACGATTGATATTCCAATTGGCGAGCCAAAAGTAATTTTTTACGAAGACAAACCCTTATTAGGGACGGCTAGGGAAAAAGCTCTCTCCTTGGAATCGTCAATAACGGGCCAAATGATCCTTCGAGCCGAACCTTTTTTCTTTTCCGATAAAGACTGGCTTAAATATAATTGGAAAATAAATAACAGTCCGGTAGTTAACGATGAAAACAATCCCGCCAGGCTACTCCTCAAAGTGGCCGACAAAAATGTTTCCAGCCGAATAAACTTAAATGTCTATCATTCCGATAAACTCCTGCAAAACATTTCTAAAGATATTATTATTAGAAGCAACACGGGGGGAGGAATATTTTAACCATGACCTTCAAAAACAGAAAAACAATCTCTATTTTAGTGAGCTTAGTAGTTTTATTACTACCAATGATTGTTTTAGCTGAATACAATCTTCTCGAACCAAGCATCGTTGGCCAAAGCGGTACTGTCGCTTCACCAGGTATCAACACCTATCTCGGCTGGCTCTACAACGCCTTTTTTGCCATTATTGCCATTATTACTTTTATGTTGATTGTCTCGGGCGGGGTTGATTATGTCACCAGTTCTATTCCATCAGTAAAAGCCAATGGTAAAGAAAAAATCCAACGAGCTCTCAAAGGGTTTATTTTAGCTCTGGTAGCCTGGTTAATATTAGAAACGATTAGTAGCGGTGGTACCTTTACCAATTTCCAACTTGATCTGGAAAACGTCGGCAATGGTACCGTCGGTTCAGCAGGACCTACTGGTAACCCTACTGGTAGTGGTAACACGAACCCAGGCGGTAATACTGGTTCTGGTGCCACGGGCCAATCAAATATAACCGAAGCCGACGCCAGAAAAACTCTCAGCGACATGGGAATAGGTATTAATGCCGACCCCCCTAAAACTACTCTGGAGGGTATCCAGCCGACCACCATTGATGGCCTCAAACAAATTCAAGCAGACTGTCCTACTTGTAGTCTAACGGTCACAGATGGGACAAGAAAAAAATATAGTACTGACCCGTATAGTCATAGTAATGGCTATAAGGTTGATCTTAGACCCACGGCGGAAGTTGATAACTATTTCTCTGGTTGGACATACACTGGGAGGAGAAGAGACGATAATGCCCCAATGTATAAAAAGGGAAAAATGACAGTCGCTGACGAAAGAAACATCCCAGGAAGGGGAGCGCATTGGGATTTAAAGGTAGAACCATAGTTAAACTCCTTAATTTGAAAACATGAGATCAAACAATATTGTAAAAATAATTTCCATTATCGTCATAATTTTATCCCTGCTTATTATTGGGGTAATTTTTTATCAACAACGCACCACCATTGTTTCTAACACCGTCCAATTGGGTAAAAATATAATAAATTATTTTCCTCTCGGCTCTGCCACCAAACAACCAAGCTGGAATAATACCGGTTCCACCACCAATAGCACCCCCGTGGCAGGAGGGGATCCAGCCCTGGAACAAAAAGTTCAATTTGAAAAAATAGCCGAGAAGCCAGTTGCTAGCGCCAGCGTCTTAAACCTACCAGGAGCGTCTAGCACTCTGGTATTTATAGAAAAAGAAACGGGAAATATCTTTCAAATAAAAAATGGTGGTCAAGCAGAGAGAATTTCCAATCTAACTATTCCGGAAGTTTTCGACGCTTATTTTGGAATAGATAAAAGTAAAAATATTCGAGTGGTTGTCCGCTCGGTAGTCAACGACCAACTTCAATCAATTATCCTTAATTTAAACAACAACACCGCTTTTAGTACTTCTAGTGACCCTAGCCTGCGAATTACCAAGAGAGTCTTACCAGTAGCCATAAAATCAATCACCCTCTCACCTCAAAAAGATCAGTTACTTTTAGTAGAAGAAGTGGGTAGCCGAGCCATTATCTACACAACTGATTTTGATTTAAAAAATAAAAAAATCATCAAAGTTTTACCCTTTACTGATTGGCTTGTTTCTTGGGTCAGCTCCGATGTCGTCGCTTTTCAAACCAGAGCCAGTAGTGATGTGCCAGGCTCAGTGTATTATCTCAACCTCAAAGACGCCTCTTTTAGAAGGGTGGGCGCTAACATTTTAGGTTTGACTACCCTTATTAATCCCGACGCCAAAAGTATTATTTACAGCACCAGTTTTGGTCAAAGTTTTAGTCTGGTGGTTAGAAATTTTACCACCAACAAAGCCTCTAACTACACTCCAAAAACTCTACCCGAAAAATGCCTTTGGCTGAGCAACAACACCGCCTTTATTTGTGCTGTCCCCAACAACCTCCCCTCGGCCAATTACCCCGACGACTGGTATCAAGGGAACATCTCTTTTAGTGACTCAATTTGGCTGTACTATAGTGAAAACGGTCAAAGTATCCAAATCTACAATCCAGAAAAGGAAAATATTAATTTAGATCTTGTTCCCCAGGGTAGAGATGAGTTTGAAAACTGTTATTTTATTGACAAGAATACTTCGCAACTATACCGCCTAAATGGCCAAAACGTTTTCGACCCAGGAACTTAAAAAGACCAAACAAAAAGCCTGATTTGATCAGGCTTTTTGTTTGGTCTAAAGAAATAACTTATTTCTTCTTCTGATAAATCAACTCTAAAACAATCGACATGGTATTACTAGTTATCCAATAGAGACAAACGGCGGCTGGAACTGAGGCCGAGACAAAAGCGATAACCACCGGCATCACATAGAGCATTTGAGTATTCATACTGCGCCCAAAATCATCAGCGAAAGATCTTTCCGCACCATTGGTGGGAGCAGGGGAGCTGGCTGGTAAGGTTAATTTGGTTTGATAATACTGGGTTAGGCCAGTCAAAACAGCAAAGAGATAATTTTTATTAGCCGACAAATCAAAAATACCTAAAAACAACTTATTAAAATTTTCTGGTGCCTGAACAAAACTATAAAGGGAGCTGAGATGGGAATTGATATCACCCCTAAAAACATAAAAGAGGGTAAGGAAGATTGGGATCTGAACAATAATCACCCAAAAACCACTAAAAGGATTGATATTGTTGTTTTTATACAGCTCCATCATCTTTTTAGCCTGTTCAGTCTGGTTATCTTTATATTTTTTTTTGATTTCTTCGAGTTGGGGGTTGATTTCCTTTAGGCGAAGGTTGGTAATAATCGCCTTACGGTAGAGGGGATAAATAGCTAGTTTAAATAAAACAGTTAGTAAAATAATAGCCAAACCTAAGTCATGGCCGGGAATAATATTAACTAAAACCACATAAACGTTATAGATTGGATTAAAAAAAATAGTTTTAAGCATTGGTGAGATTGGCTTGTTTGAGTAAGGTTAAGACCTCGGCCTCAAAATCAGCATATTTAGTCTTTGATAAGTCTTTTTTGAGCCAAAAAGCGATTAGGAAGCCACTTTTTAGATCTAGCGATTTCTTAACTAAAGCATATTTTAAGCGTCTTTTCAAAAAATTCCTCGTGACCGCCTTATTGGCTACTTTTTTTGACACCACCACTGCCAGGAGGCTCTTAGTGGTAATATCCTTTTTTTTCATGGCCCTAAGATTAAAATTAGGGGAATAAAAAGAGCGACCAGAATTAATTAATTCTCCAAAGTCGCCCTTTTTAATTCTTTGGTTTTTAGGAAGCATTTTATACTATTTAGGGCCCCAAAAATCTAAATAATGGCCCAAAATAACGTCTAAACAGCCAGTTTGGCTCGTCCTTTGCGACGACGGCGAGTCAAAACCCTCTTGCCGGTACTAGAAGCGGTTCTCACGAGAAAGCCGTGGGTTTTAGCCCGCTTGCGCTTCTTTGGTTTAAATGTTTGTGACATATAGAGGGAGTATAGACTAAACTCGTCTTTTTTTCAAATTTGTTTTTTAATGATGAATTAGTGATTAGACTATCCACTTTTTATTAACATCTGTAAAAGGTTTGATATAATCTCGGGGAATAATATAATTTGTCTATTAAATTTTAGTAATTCTTTAGTTTTTTCTCGCTATGATCGACACAAATCAACTTTGGGACGGCGTTCTAGCAGAAATGGAGCTCTCGCTTTCTAAAGCCAACTTCAGCACCTGGTTTAGAAACACGAGTATTGCCAAACAAGAAGAGGGGGCGGTTTTTGTTAGTGTCCCCAACACTTTTGTTCGTGATTGGTTGATTAATAAATATCATAAAAATATCCTTCATATTCTTCGTAATTTAGATGAGGGTATTCGTTCTATTGAATATATTATTTCCAAAATTGAAACTAGGGAAGATAAACCAAAAGATCTGTCTTTTGGTAAGCAGGTAATGACCGCTAATTTGGGTCTAAATGAGCTCTACATCAACAAAGAGAGTAATCTTAACCCGAAGTACACTTTAGATAGTTTCGTTGTTGGTTCGTTTAATGAGGTGGCTTACGCGGCCGCCCTAGCTGTTATAAAGGAACCAGGCACAAAATACAATCCGCTTTTTATTTATGGTGGCACAGGATTAGGAAAAACCCACCTTATCCAATCAGTTGGCAACCATTTCCGTAATAACACCACCAAGAAAAATGTTTTTTATATTACTTCCGAGACCTTTGCTAGTGATTTAATTAATTCCATCATTAACAAGAAAGCTAATCTCTTTAAGGAAAAATATCGTAAATATGATGTTTTAGTAATTGATGATATTCAATTTGTCTCAGGAAAAATAAAGGTTCAAGAGGAACTTTTTCATCTTTTTAATAGTTATTATGAAACAGGAAAACAAATTATCTTTTCCTCAGATAAATCACCTAAACATATTTCTAATTTAGAGGAACGATTGCGGTCTCGTTTTGAAGGGGGGATGATTGTGGATATTTCCAAACCAGATTATGAATCACGACTATCGATCATAAAAACAAAAGTAAAAAACAATAATTATTTAGTAACAGATGATGTTTTGGAATATATTGCCTCTATTGTCCAGGATAGTATTCGGGAATTAGAAGGAGCGGTAAATACTATTCACTGCCAAGCCCAAGCTAAAAATAGACATCTTAATCTCCAAGAAGTTAAATCTCTCCTTAAAAACAGCATCAAACCTCAAAAATCAGTATCTATAAAAGATGTAATGAAAATTGTCTCTGATTTTTATAGTATTGAAGAAAAAATTCTCTATGAAAAAACTCGTCGCAAAGAAGTAGTTAAACCTCGTCAAATTGTGATGTATTTACTCCGAGAAGATTTTGATACTTCTTATCCTTATATTGGTCAAAAACTTGGTGGCCGTGATCACACTACAGTGATGCATGCTTATGAAAAAATAAAGCGTGATATTTTAGTTGATCAATTATTAGCCCAGGAAATAGAGCAGATAAGAGGGTTGTTATACAACAGTGTTTAAAATTTTAAGTTGTGTATTACTTTGTGGATAAGTTAATAGAAACCTGTGGATTATCTTTAAATAACTTGTGATTAAAAATGTTAATTATTGGTAAAAAGTGAGAATAGTTAATAAATGTTAAAAATTAGTTATTTTTTTCAACAAAGTAGTTATTGGAAAGTAAGTTGAAAAATAAGGTTAAAATAATCTTTCCCACATATCCACAGACTAATAGTAATAATAAAATAAATATATATAAATATATGAAATTAGAATGTTTAAAAGATCGATTAAGACAAGCAGTACTTCAAGCGGAGAGAGTAACTGGAAAAAATTTAACTCTACCAGTCTTAAGTTCTGTTTTATTAGAAGCTAAGAATAGTAAATTAACTATTAAGGCTACAAACTTAGAAGTGGGTTTGGAAATTTCTATTCCAGCTAAAATTGAGGAAGAAGGTAGTGTGACCATTAATGCTTTAATTTTAGGTAACTTTTTAACTAATAATAATGAAGAAAAATTAAAAATAGATTTAATTAATAATAATATAAATATTGCCACCAACTCCACTAAAACCACCATTAAGAGTTTAGGAACAGAAGATTTTCCTTTAATCCCTATTGTTGATGAACAAGAAGGGGAGAAAGCTAGGATTGAAGTTAAAGAATTAATCTCTGGTCTCAAATCGGTAGTTTTTGCGGCGGCGACCTCTGATATTAAACCAGAAATTTCCAGCGTTTATATTTACTCACAAGATGGTGCAATTTTCTTTGTGGCTACTGATTCTTTTCGTTTAGCGGAGAAGAAAATAATAGCTAAAAGTTCCAATGATTTTCCTCGCCTTATAATACCTCTTAAAAACGTCTTAGAGATCATTAGGGTCTTAGAAGGGGTAGAGGATAAAGAAGTAGATATTTTAGCTGATAAGCACCAATTATCGCTTATTACAGCCAGTGTGCGCTTAACCTCGAGAGTGATTGATGGAATTTACCCTGATTATCGTCAAATTATGCCAGTAGATTTTAAAACCGAAGCAACATTAAGAAAAGATGAATTATTAAATAGTCTTAAAATATCTAGTATTTTTTCAGACCGTTTTAATCAAATTGAATTTACTATTAAACCAAAAGAGGAGGAGTTGATGATCAACTCTCAAAATCAAGATATTGGTGAAAATACAATTGTAATAAAAGGAAAGATAACTGGTAATGAGATTGGTTTAAATTTAAATGCCAAATATTTACTAGATTGTTTACCAATCATTGAAAATAATATAGTGGAGTTAAAAATTAATGAAAAAAACCGCCCTTTATTAGTTAGGGGTTCGGAAAATGATTTTCAGTATATTGTGATGCCGATCAATCGTTAAATATGGAATTAATAAATTCTTTTTTAGATCGTTATAAAGGAATAGGAATTAAGGATTTAGAATTAAAGGAATTTATTTGCTGTTGGATAAAAGAAAAAACCGGGATTGAATTAACGGTTAAAATGATTGAAAAGAAAAATAACAAAATTTTTATAAAAACTAAACCTTTAAATAGAAACGAAATTCTACTCTATAAGCGAGATTTATTAAAAGAATTAAAACCTTTTAAAATAGATGAAGTAAATTAAAACCCCTTAACTAAGGGGTTTTAATTTACTAAAATAATCTACTAATTTTCTAGTTTATAAGTGATTGTTTGTTCTTTTTTATTACCCATAGTGTCGTAAACTACTACCGACAATACTTGCTCAGAATTATTATTCATATCTTCAGCCTTAACCACAAAACCAAAGGGGGCAATTTTAGTTGAACCAATCAGATTATCGTTCATAAAATAATCAACCCGATTGATTGGTAGTTTTGAACTAATCGTAAGATTAACTATTAAGGGATTGTCATGAGGATAAACTTCTCCGGCAATAGGGGAGGTAATATTAATTGATTCAATCATACCCTCTTGGGTGGTGTTTGTATTGGAGGGAGTAGGGATAGTTATATCAGTTCCCGCACTAACATAATCATGATTATTAGCCCATTTTTTTACTGCATATTCCCAATTGTTAAATTGATCATCGCCAGCTGGATAAATTGGGGCTGGACCATTTGGATTATCTTTATTTAACCAATAGAGAATAGAGTGGACGTTTATTTTTACAGTGCCGTTCAAAATCTCTCCTCCCTGCCAGATTCCCCGTAAAATTGGTTTGACTGTGTTTGGGGTGGGGGTAGGTTGGACAAAACGCTCATCATTTAATTTAGGTAAAATCTCATTCATAAAAGCATTCCACATTGGAGCAACAATATAACCAGCCACCTTTTTCTCCATTGGAGAATTGTCATTATTACCAGACCAGACCCCGACCGCAATATTAGGGGTGTAACCAAGAATCCAAGTATCACGGAAATCATTAGTGGTTCCTGTTTTTACTGCCACTTGTCTGCCTGGGAAGAAGAGGGGAGAGTTGGCACCATAAGCGGGAATTCTCGCTTCATTATCAGCTAGAATACTAGAAATCTGACGAGCGGTATTTTCTGGTAGGACTTTTGAATTATTAGTTTTAAATTCTTCTAAAATGTTACCATTTTTATCTTCCACTCGCAGAATACCAGTTTGAGGATTTCTGACCCCATCATTAGCAAAGACACTATAAGCACTAGTTAAATCAAGTAGGGAAACTTCTCCACCACCCAAAACCAAAGTTAAACCATAACGCTTCTTATCTTTTAGGGTGGTGACACCCATTTGTTTAGCTAAATCAAGAGAATTATTAATTCCGGCTAGATACAGAGCTTTAATGGCTGGGATGTTTCGTGATTCAGCCAAGGCGGCGCGAATTTTAAGTGGCCCCTCATACTTACTGTCGTAGTTTTCTGGCATATAACAATCAGAGGCTTTAAGGTTTCCTCTAGGGGTGCCATCAGGGTTACAATTGACGCTAAATTCCGTTGGAACGTCAAAGAGCACTGTTTCTGGTGTATAGCCTTTATTAAAAGCGGCGGCATAGACGATAGGTTTAAAGGAGGAGCCTGGTTGGCGGACAGCAGTGGTGATGTTGTAGTTACCATCATTTTCAATGTCGAAATAATCCCTAGAACCAACCATTGAAATAATCTGACCAGTTTTAGGGTCAATAGCAACAAGGGCGGCATTACCGGCGTTATAGGTAATTTTATTTTTTTCACCATAAACCTTAACAATATTTTCCGCTTTTTGTTGAAATTCCCAATCGAGAGTGGTGATTACTCTTAAACCCTCACTATCTACTCGCTCAGTGCCATATTTATTTTCTAGATACTGTTTAATAAAAAAGACAAAATGAGGAGCTTTAATACCGTGATTTTCCACTGGGGCAAAAGTCAGTCGTTGTTTTTTTGCTGTTTTTGCTTCGTCAGCCTTAATCCAACCTAAGCTTAACATTCGATCTAGAACAAAATTCTTTCTTTCCTCTAGTTTTTCTCGATTATTGCCGTAGGGAGAGAAAAAGGTGGGTGCCTGAGGTAGGGCCGCTAAATATGCTGATTCTATTAGAGTAAGGTCTTTAGCATTTTTACCAAAATAACCCAGAGAAGCTTCTTCTACCCCATAAATATTACCACCAAAGGGGGCGATATTGAGATAGAGCTCGAAAATTTGATCCTTGGTCATTTCCCGTTCTATTTTAATCGCCATCGCCGCCTCTTTGATTTTTCGGGTGATAGTTTTGTCGTTGGTTAAGAGTAGGTTTTTTACTACTTGTTGGGTGATGGTTGAACCACCTTGTTTGACTGAGCCAGCGCTTAGGTTAACAAAGAAGGCCCTCATAATAGAGCTTGGTTGAATACCGTAGTGATTATAAAAATTAGCATCTTCTGCGGCTAAGACAGCCTTTTTCATATTGGCTGAGACTGAGGCTATTGGTACGACGGTTCGGCGAATGTTGCCGTTGACATCATAAAGAAGAATCTTGCCAGTTCGGTCATAGATTTTGGTGGAGTTACTGAGCTTCTTTTCTTGGAGGCTGGCGTTAAAGTCGGGGATAGGGATAGTGACCGCCCAAACTAAAGAAGTGCCCATAATTAAGAGGATAATCGCTCCAATTAGGACTACGGCCTTGGCTAGGTTGTGACTAAATTTTGGCTTAGTTTTTATACGCATATGTTTTTTGTTAGTAAAAAAATTTCATTGATTATACCACTTGTTGATTAGATTTTATAGTTTTAATGTGTTAAATTATCCCTATGGAAAAAATAACTGATTCCCAAATAAAAGACTTTCTCTCTCGAGGAATCGAGAATGTTTACCCGGCGCCGGCTGAATTTAGCGCTCGTTTAGCCCAAAGTCAACCCTTGAAGATTTATTGGGGTATTGATCCCACCGGACCCACTCTCCACTTAGGTCATCTTTCCATTATGCTTAAGTTGAAGGAGCTTCAGGCTCTGGGTAGTGAGATTATTGTTTTGATTGGTGATTTTACCGCTCAGATTGGCGATCCGACCGACAAGGGGGAAGCGCGCAAAGTTTTGACTCATGAGCAAGTTTTGACCAATTGCCGACTGTACAAAAAACAAATTGGCCAGATTTTAGATGTTAAGAAAGTAAAATTTGTCTACAATAGCCATTGGTTGAAAAAATTAAATTTTTCTCAGATTTTGGAAATCGCTTCTGAGTTTACTTTGGGACAAGTGGTGGAACGGGATATGTTCCAAGAGAGAATTAAAGCCAATAAGCCAATCTTTTTGCATGAGTTTATGTATCCTCTGATGCAGGGTTACGATTCGATTCAACTAGGAGTAGATGCTGAGATTGGGGGCAATGATCAAACTTTCAATATGTTGACCGGTCGGACAATGATGAAAAAGAGAGGTAAAGAAAAATTTGTCATCACCACTAAACTCCTAGTCGATCCCACGGGTAAAAAAATGGGCAAAAGTGAAGGTAATATGGTGATGTTTACTGATGAACCAAACGATGTCTACGGCAAAGTGATGAGTTGGTCAGACGAGATGATGCCTTTGAGTTTTGAAATTTGTACCAAATTACCAGAGGAAAAAATAGCCACCATTATAAAAGTGGGGCCACGCGACGCTAAGATGGTTTTAGCCAAAGAGATTGTTCGAATAATGTTTAGTGAAACCAAGGCTAAAAAGGCGGAAAAATATTTTATTGATACTTTCCAAAAAAGGGAAGTGCCAGAAGAGGTTCAGGAAATAAAAGCCTCTGTTGGGGAGCTGTTAGCTGAAGTTTTAGTTAAAGAAAATGTTATTGCCTCTAAATCTGAATTTAAACGTTTGGTCCTCGGTCGGGGGTTGGCTTTTGAATCTGGCGAGCCAATCGTTGATTTGTTTCAAAAGATTATAAAAACTACCACTTTTAAAGTAGGTAAAAAAAGATTTATAAAAGTGATAGTAGATTAAAACAAAAAACCGCACCAAGGTGCGGTTTTTTGTTTTTAGGGAAATTATCCATCTAACAAAGTGTCGTCTTCGACAGGAAAATCATCTGGATTTTCCTCATCCAAATCTCCCAAGACATCTAGAACATCTTCTCCTAAATCATCTAGGCCAACACCGCTAGGTAAATCCCCGGCGTCTCCTAATAATGGATCTCTATCGTCGTCCATATTTTATTTAAATTATCTATTATTTATATAATTTATTTTACACGACCTAAGCGTTTGTTCGAAATCAAAGCACCTGATTTTTATAGTGCAATTTTGACTTTTTAACATAAAACATATTTTGTGTCCACATTTTGGCAATATTTGGCTGTGGATATCTATAATTTGGCCGTTTACCGTCATCTAAATTTTGTGTAATTTGAGACACAAAATACCTGGGATGTTTTTTTGGAATAGGTATCCGCCGCCGCGGATACAAAACACCTCGCGCGTTTTTTATTCTCGCAGCTACGCTGTCGAGGCTTCAAAACGTCGCACTCCAATAATGGAGTTTTTTTGCAAGTTCTACCAGCCCTACTTGTGGATATCTAAGTTGATTGTTAGTTAAAATTTTTTCTGGCCAGGTGGGTGAGGGCAATAGCAATGGCATCATATTCGTCATCGAGAATTTTTTTCTGTGGGTCAATTTTCATTATTCTACCTACTAAATTCATCATTTGTTTTTTATCAGCATGGCCATAACCAGTTAGACAACTCTTGATTTCCATTGGTGTATAGTCGGTGGTTGAAAGACTGTGTTTGGCTGCTAAAAATAAAATCATCCCCCTGACTTCTGCTACGGCCATGGCGGTTTTTTGATTGACGGTGACAAAGAGTCTCTCCATCGCTAAAGTGTTCGGATGATATTTTTTAATGATTTTTTCTATTTCTTGACCTAGGGACAAAAGGCGTTTTTCCCAAGCCTCTTTTTTGTTGCTAGTTAAACAGGTGGAAAAGATTAATTTTTCTCCAGTTTTTGTTTTTTCTATTATGGCTACCCCTAGGCGGTCATAGCCTGGGTCGATACCCAATATTCGTAGATTATTCAGCATTAGTGATGACATTTTTAATGTCAGGATGATCTTCAAGTTGATCAAGAATCTCTGCTAATTTTAGGCCATCTTCTTCGGTAATGGCCACCGTTGATTTTGGTTGTAGCTCGCCGTTAATTCGGTCGAAAGCCCACATGGCTGAACCTTGTCCACCCAGAGCTAGACCTTGTTTAGAGAGTAAATGTTTAATTTCTGGGGTGGTGCGATTTTTGTTGTCGGTGATAGCCTCTATAACAATCGCGACACCACCTGGTCCAAAGGCCTCATAGGTCATATTTTCAAAAGATTCAGCTCCGGATCCTGTCGCTTTAGTGATCGCTCGTTCAATATTATCTTTTGGCATATTGGCGTCCTGAGCTCGACTCATGGCCCCTTTCAAACCAGGGTCTTCGCGATTACCGAGAGCCCGTTTGGCTTCGATAGTGATTTGACGGACAAGCATAGAAAATAGCTTACTCCGTTTGGCGTCCTCAGCCCCTTTTTTTACTTTAATTTGTGACCATTTGTTATGACCAGACATTTACCCTATTAAGTAAGATTTGACCCTACTTCTAAGTTAATTTTGTTTATAAAGATAAGTATTTCCTCAATTAGTTTTATCAGTTAAAAATGGCTAGGTCAAATCTAGAATTTATTCAAATTTAGAAAAATTTTAATAAATTCTTACTTAGATAGGGTGAAAAATTTTTTGGAAAAAATTGGGGTGTGGCTGTTTTTTGTGACAGCCACACCGAGAAACAGAGAGGTTAGTGAAAACATTGAAAAATGGCGTTGGCGATAGCCCCGAACACATCTTTCATAAATGTTACGATTCTCCTCAGCCAACCATCATCATTGAAGGTGATGTTTAATGGTGGTTGATGCTTATTCATCACATAAGGCTCCTTTCCTGGTTGGCCCTTATTCTGGCACCATTCTACTCGGTTCATTAAAAAATGAAAGCCCTGGATACGCAGTGTTGTTTGCGTCCAGGGCTTGGTCTATGGATTGAACACGCTCAAAATTGAGCGGAGGAGATGGCGAAGTGGTCTGGTAAACCGTCGCCACCTGTTCTTTAATCCTCGTTGGCCAGAACGAGAACCTTTTTTGCGGTGGTGACCATTGGACATACTGCGCCACCTCCTTTCTCTGGTACTAATTTACTACTTTTTTACCCAGTGAACAAGGTTTAATTAAATAATTTATTTTTTTCTTCCGGGTAATCAAACCCTAAATGCTCATAGGCTTTTTGGGTCACTACTCGGCCACGAGGAGTGCGTTCCAACAGCCCCACTTGAATTAGATAAGGTTCATTAACATCTTCGACGGTGGCATCTTCTTCTGAGAGAGCGGTGGCGATGGTGTTGAGGCCGACGGGGCCACCGCCAAATTTTTCAATAATAGTCTCAATGATTTGGCGATCAGTTTGGTTTAGACCCAATTCATCAATTCCCAATAAGGCCAAAGCCCCCCGAACAGTTTTAAGGCTGATGGGCTCTTTGGCGACTTGGGCATAATCACGACAACGCTTTAAAAGGTGGTTGGCAATACGAGGGGTAAAACGACTGCGACGAGCAATTTCATTAACCGCTTCATCTTCAACTAAAATATTGAGAATCTTCGCCGAGCGTTTAATGATTTGACCGATCTCATCTTCGTTATAAAATTCCAAGCGGAAAGTGCCACCAGAAAAACGAGAACGAAGGGGAGAAGAAATCAGGGCCACCCGCGTAGTAGCAGATATGAGGGTAAAGGGCGGTAGGTCTAGTTGAATGATTCTGGCCCCTGGGCCTTTACCAATAATGATATTGAGAGAGCCTGACTCCATGGCGGGGTAGAGGACTTCCTCGATCATTTTGTTTAAACGGTGGACTTCATCAATAAAGAGAATGTCCCCGGCCGAGAGGTTGGTGAGGATAGAAGCCAAATCGCCGACTTTAGCGATAGCTGGTCCAGAGGTAACCTTGACTTGCACCCCCAACTCCTTTGCGATAAGATAAGCTAACGTCGTTTTTCCTAGGCCCGGAGGGCCATAAAAGAGCAAGTGCTCCGGCGGATGATTTCGTTCTTTGGCAGCCGTCAGTAGAATATGGAGATTGTCTTTAATGGACTTTTGGCCAATATACTCGTCCCAAATTAAAGGGCGAAGAGATTTATCGAGGTAAGAATCCTCATTGTTGGAGGCGATAGAAAAATTGTCTTCCTGTGTCTTGCCTATTGACATATATTTTGGTTTATGCTATACTTCTAGTGTAGTTAAAAAGGGCTTAAAAGAAGCACTTTTTTGTTATTTTAAAATCAAGTTCATAAACCTCTAAGCAATTTAGACCGAAAGGTCTAACGGGTTTTTCTAAAAGGACGTAATGGCACTCTGGCTTGAACTAGAGAGCGCTGAGACTATCCTTTCTGACTTTCCTAACTTAAGTAGCACTACCTAAGGGATTGCTTAGAGGTTTATGATCTCGATTGTCAAAGAGGGCCCTGCGGGGTCTTTTTTGTTTAATTTATCAAACTTTTTACTCGGCACACCTTTTTAAGGGTACGGATTTTCTGAAGCTTAGAAAATCCTGAAGCGTTCGGCTCGACAGCCTCACGACCCCCTTAAAAAGGTGAGCCTTCGACAA
>JBAYKU010000007.1:0-36577 GCA_041664425.1 Minisyncoccota bacterium
ACTTGTTTATTATGAAGCATGTCTAGATCAAGATGATGCTACTCATCGAGAGAAATATCTTAAAACCGTTTATGGTAAAAAGTTTATTAAAAACAGGGTCAAATCTTACTTAATAGGGTAAATCTTAACTATGGGGGTAATCACAATACTAATAGATTATCTTTTATGGCATTACTCAAAAGCAGTGGTGTCTTTGCTGTTGGTCTTCCGCAATCTCTTTTTATTTATTACCAATCTTTTTTCTTTGCCGTTACTTTTTAGAACTTGGCTGTCGCCCTGGCGTCGTCTCGATGAGGGTTATACAAAAAATATCACAGATATTGGCGCCATTGCGAGCACCTTGGTGTTAAATATTTTAATGAGATTGGTCGGCTTTATTATGCGGACAGGGGTGATTGCTATTGGCCTTCTGACTATTTTGTTTTTAACTTTACTTTTGCCTCTGGTTTTGGCTATCTGGCTTTTGTTGCCATTTATTATCATCTTCCTCTTTTTACTGGGTATCGGCTTGCTTTTCAAATAATAAAATGAACACTATTACTGATTTATTACACAAGAGTCGTCTCTATCCGGTTTTAATGCTGGACAGTCTTATCTCCTCAGACCGACGGGGAAGACTAATTCATTTTTGTCGATTTGCTATTGTCTTTTTAGGTTTGATTTTTGCTTTTTATTTATCCCAAGATTATTTGCCGACTTTTTTGACCGACTATCTCGGTTTGATTATGTTGTTAAAAAATAAAGTTCTCGGCCTGATGCTAATCAGCTTGAGTATTTTTATGGTCGCAATTTTGATTGAAGTTTATTTTTCCTCTTTTTATTATTTAGAACTGGTGGCTAAAAATCTCTATCGGTCTGATGATATTTTTACGATGACGGTCGGACGAATTTTGTATGGTGCCAAGACTGATGATTTGCTGGTAGCTTTTTTACATTCGGATATTGGTGGTCAGATAATTCGTCGATTGGGTATTGGTCGGCCAGAAGCTGATCTCTTTTTAGCTACCAATCCATCACCGGTCTCAGCTATGCTTTTGGCCCCGACCGATGGTCCTGTCATCAAGCTCAAAGATTTAACCAAATATATCTTTGATCAAAGTCAGGCTTTTCGAGAATTTTTATTGTCACATTCGGCCAAAGAGACAGAATTTATTGGTGCTGCTCAGTGGGTAGTATTGGGGATTGAATTGCAAATCTGGGAAAGTCGGTGGTGGGAATTGGATAATTTAACTCGGGTGCCCAGTCTGGCTCGAGATTGGTCCTATGGTGGAACCTACAACCTTGACTTGTATGGCCGAGATTTACTGGTGGACCGTGAGACTAATAGTCTGGAAGCCAATACGACTACTCGTGAATCGGAGATTCGCCAGCTCGAGGCCGTCTTGTCTCGAGGTCGGGAAGCCAATGCTCTGCTAATTGGCGAGGCTGGGCCGGATAAGATGGATATTATTTATCATTTGGCTCACCAAATAAAAGAGGGTCAAACCATTCCCGCTCTGGCTGGCAAGAGGCCGGTTTTGTTGGAGGTGTCGCTTTTGATGGCGGCCTGTAAGGAAAAAAATTCTTTTGAACAAACCATCCTAAAGATTTTTTCTGAGGCTTCACAAGCGGGTAATATTTTGTTGGTCATAGACGATTTAGCCAATCTCGTAGCTTCGGCCGATAGATTTGGTTCCAATATTATTTCACTCATGGATTCTTATCTGTCTGGCAATTCTATTCAAGTTATTGCCTTGTGCGATACAGACAATTTCCACCGGTTTATTGAATCACGCAGTTCCTTAATGACTCGTTTTGAAAAAGTTAGTTTGGCGAGCTTATCACAGAAAGATATTACCGAGATGCTTTTGCGAGCAATTTGGGAAGTGGAAAATAATTTTAAGCTATTTTTCACTTATCAAGCGGTCAACGAGATTGCTCAGGGTGCTAGTTATTACTTCCCCGACAGTGTTGGTTCGGACAAGGCGATAGACCTGCTGACCGAAATTGCTCCTTGGGCCAGAAGGGCTGGTTTTTTGATTATTGATTCCAAAGAAGTCCGATCTTTTATCCAAAACAAAACCAACATTCCAATCGGTGAAGTGACAGCTAAGGAAAAAGACAAATTGCTCAATCTGGAGAGTATTCTCGGTTTGCGAGTAATTGGTCAGCGTGAGGCGGTGGCGGCGGTGGCTAGTGCTGTCCGACGGTCGCGGGCTGGGGTTCGCAATCCCAACAAGCCGATCGGTACTTTTCTCTTTTTAGGTCCGACCGGAGTTGGTAAAACCGAAACAGCCAAAGCTTTAGCTGCTACTTTTTTTGATAATGAAAATGAACTCTATCGCCTCGATATGTCGGAGTATCAGGGACCAGACGCTGTTGATAAGCTAATCGGATCTTTTTCTAGTGGGGCCACCGGCGTTTTGAGTACGATGGTGCGCGATCATCCTTATGGAGTGATTCTTCTTGATGAATTTGAAAAGACTTCGCCGGCTGTTTTAAACATCTTTTTGCCGATTTTTGATGAAGGTTTCTTTTCTGATATGAACGGTAAAAGAGTGGGGGTAAAAAATATTATTTTTATTGCCACCTCCAATGCCGGCGCCGATTTGATTTGGGAAATGGTAGAGAAAAATCCTAATCAAGAGTTGTCGCGTTCAGTTTTAATTGATGCTATCGTCGAACGGGGGATTTATAAACCAGAGTTACTCAATCGTTTTGATGCGACTGTCATCTTTCGACCTTTGGGTGAGATCGAGTTGGCCAAGATTGCCGAATTGCAGTTGAAAAAGCTGGCTAAACGTCTAACCGAAAAAGGCTTTACTTTGGAGATTACTCCAGACCTGACAGCTTCTGTGGCTAAAAATGGCGCTGACAAGTTTTTCGGTGCTCGACCAATGTTGCGCTATATCCAAGACCAAGTTGAGCAAAAAGTGGCAGATAAAATAATCGCGGGCGAAATAGTGGCTGGTTCCAAAATATCTTTTGTGGCATCATCATTATCCCCAGCTGACTTGGAAATAAAAGTAAAAAACCTGTAGATTGTATTAGATGCTTTCAAATAAGAACATTTTCCAATATGTTTTTTGGTCCGTAATGGCAGTGTTTTTTGGCGCCGGTAGTATGTGGGCGGTTTCGACGGCAGCTAGAATTTTACCCAACCCTTCTATCCTCGGTGGCCAAATCTACCAAGCCTCCTCTGGTCTAGCTTTCAAAGAGGTGGGTTTTAAAAATCCCAACAAAAAAATTAGTTTTGCTAATTTTGATCAGGATAATCCAGAGGTGCCGGCGACTGGCAAAGTAATCGTCGCGGATTTGGGCCATATGGTGATATATCTCTACCGAGATGGCAAACTAGTTTCTACTTCGACTGTTTTGGCCAAGGGACGACCAGGTTCACCCTGGGAGACGCCAGTTGGTGAATATAGTGTCAAAATAAAAGAAGCCAAACATTTTTCTTCAATCGGTAAAGTTTGGATGCCTTATAGTCTGCAATTTTTTGGCAACTTTTTTATTCATGGTTGGCCATATGACAATCGTGGTCGGGCCGTCGCCAGCTCTTATTCTGGTGGTTGTATTCGTTTGGCCGATGTTGAAGCTAAAAAGGTTTATGATTTTGCCGACAATGGGACGATGGTTTTAGTTTTTGGTTCAGATAAAATTTTATCGAAAGTTTCAAATAG
This sequence comes from Minisyncoccota bacterium, assembly GCA_041664425.1. GTDB lineage: Bacteria > Patescibacteriota > Minisyncoccia > Phycocordibacterales > XYD1-FULL-46-19 > XYB1-FULL-42-16. The sequence goes on from JBAYKU010000007.1 coordinate 3,663, forward strand.
TGTTTCCAATTTGGGTTTGTCTAGTTTGGCTTCATCTTATTTGTCACTAAAAAATCCCGACAAGATGCCCCTCTCAGCCGAATCTTATTTGGTGGCTGATATCGATACTGGTGAAATAATTATTGAAAAAAATAAAGATCGTATTTTGCCGATTGCTTCTATTACCAAACTCATGACCGCTTTGGTCTCGCTCGAAACCCTCAATCAAACAGAATCAACAACTATAAAAAAAGAGTCTTATAAAACCTATAGTAAAACTGGGCGGTTGTATCTGAACGAAAAAATTTCTATTGGTGACCTCATTTATCCACTTTTATTAGAATCGAGCAATATGTCGGCTGAGGCGATCGCTCAAGCTCATAACCGAGTCAGTTTTATTGCTCAAATGAATGAAAAAGCTAAAGCGATAGGTATGGCCAATACCTCTTTCGATGATCCGAGTGGTTTGTCGGAAAACAATATTTCGACTGCTTCTGATTTATTTAAACAGGCTCGCTATATTTACAAATACAAAAAATACATTTTTGATATTACTAAAGAGTCAAAAAAGGCTGTGGGTAAGCACGAGTGGCGCAATGTTAACAATATTTATTCGCTCGAAAATTATATTGGTGGTAAAAATGGCTATACTGATGAGGCCAACCGAACTTTAGTGGCCCTCTTTAATTTACCTTTGTCAGAATTTGAAACTCGGACGGTTGCTTTGATTCTCTTGCGAAGTGAAAATCGCAAACAAGATACCGCTGAAATCATCAAATTTTTAACCAATAATGTCTCGCGTGAGACTAAGAGTGCTTTTACCCCGACCGTGCTGTAACTTTTTGGCTAATTAAGATTTTTAAGCTAGTATTCTGGCTATGGCTAATTTTTGGCTAAAACTGAAAAAACCACTCGTTACTTTGGCCCCAATGTATGATGTGACTGATAGCGCTTTTCGACAAACGATCGCTGGCTTTGGTGGTCCGGATGTTTTTTTTACGGAATTTGTTTCAGCAGACGGTCTAGCGAGTGAAGCTGGCCGGGCGAAGCTTTTGCGTGAACTTTATTTTACCGAAGCGGAGCGACCGATTGTGGCCCAAATTTTTGGTTCCAAACTCGAGACGATTAAAAAGGCGGTGGAAATTATTCGCGAACTCGGTTTCGATGGGGTGGATATTAATATGGGCTGTCCCGATCGGGCGGTCAATAAAATCGGCGCTGGGGCCGCTTTGATCAAAACTCCGAAATTGGCTCAGGAAATTATTGAAGCAGCTAAATCAGTCGCTGGTAAAATGCCAGTGTCGGTCAAAATGAGGATTGGTTGGGGTGCGCCAGATAAAAAAGAATTTACTAAATGGTTCAAGGCGATTTTAAAAGCTGAGCCAGCGGCGATTACGGTGCATTTTCGAACGCGCAACGAAATGTCTGAACCAAAAGCTCATTGGGAAGAATATGCACCGTTGGCTGTTAAACTGGCTCGGGGTAGCGGTATTCCAATTATGGGTAATGGTGACGTTAAAACAGTCGCTGAAGCCACTGAGCTTAGTAAAAAATATGGTTTAGCTGGAGCTATGATCGGCCGGGGAGTTTTCGGTCAGCCGTGGCTGTTTGTTCGACATCCGATTTCGGACCCCCTTGAAATCGGATGTCGAACAAAGCCAATCAAGGACGATCCTTGCTTAAACTCTAAAGCCGGACTGTGCGAAATCGGATGTCGCACAAAATTTAGTCTCAAAACTCTCCTCAAACATTCCAAACTTTTCGAAAAAATGTATTGCCCAGGCAGTTTTAATACTAAAACTTTTGGTGGGCATACGAAAAATTTTGCCGTGATGAAAAAACATTTTAAAGCTTATGTGACTGGTTTTCCTGGGGCGTCAGATTTGCGGATTAAACTAATGGCGACAGAAAATAGTCAGGCCGTCGAAGCTATTGTCAGGGATTTTCTCAAATCAGCTTAAGTGTTATGATAGGCGCTATATGTCCGAAATAGCCCTCTATCGTAAATATCGTCCCTCTATATTCAAGGAAGTTGTTGGCCAGGAGCCGATAATTACCGCTCTGGAGGGCTCAATTGCCTCTGGTCAGATTGCCCATGCCTATCTTTTTGCTGGTCCACGCGGGACTGGTAAGACTAGCATTGCTCGAATTTTTGCCGAGGAATTGGGTTGTAATGGCAATGATCTCTATGAGATCGATGGTGCCTCCAACAATGGCGTGGGAGAGATTCGCGAATTGCGTGAGGCGGTGGGTTCTCTGCCATTTTCCTCACCCTACAAGGTTTATATTATTGACGAGGTTCATATGCTCAGCAATGCTGCTTTCAATGCGCTGTTGAAAACTCTAGAAGAGCCTCCCCGACATGTTATCTTCATCTTAGCGACCACTGAACTCCATAAGGTACCAGAGACGGTGGTGTCTCGCTGCCAGACCTTTCGTTTTCACCAGCCAGAAATTCCCGCTTTGCAAAAACACATCAAAGAGGTAGCTAAGAAGGAGGGTTATAGCATTGATGAAAAATCCAGCCATTTGATTGCTTTGCTAGCCGAGGGTTCCTTCCGTGATGCCTTAGGCACTCTGCAAAAAGTGATAGTTTCCTCGAGTGATAAAAAATTATCAATCAGTGAAGTAGAAAAGATTACTGGTGCGCCCAAACGTGAAATGATCAAAGAATTTTTATTGGCTCTGATTTCGTCTGATTCTAATCAGGCTCTATTAACGGTCGCCAACCTTAGCCGAGCGGGAGTAGAAATAAAAGTCATGTTACGCTTAAGCTTGGAGGAATTGCGTCGGGGAATGTTGGTTGGCTACGCGCCTGAACTTTTAGGTGAGAATTATCTGGCGGTGGATGAAGACGAGCTGATTTTTTATCAAACCTTATCCAAACATGACAACGCTAAATTTTTGTCGGCGATCTTGCGTGAATTATTGACTGCTTATACTGAGACTGGTTTGGCGACGATTCAATCCTTGCCAGTGGAGTTGGCCATTATTTCTATTGTTAAACAAATAAAATTATCCACTCAAAAAGAATAAAAACAACCATGACAAAAAAAATTATTTGGTTGCTAGTCGTTGTCGCTATCATCGCTTTCGGGGCTTGGTGGTACCAGAAAAATAGTCTGCCTTCTTGGCAGGATAGGGATGATTTGGCTAAAAATTCCGTGGTGCTCGAAGAGTTGGTCAGTGATCCTATTCGTCTGGAAAAATTGATTAAAAATAGTCAGGTCTCGATCGAAATGTTTTCTGGCAATAGTAGTGTTCAGCCCGCACCTTCTTTTGTTGTTCTCAGAGATGGCGTTGGAGAGTTTATTATTGATTCCAAAATGAATTTAAAGGGCGATGTTTTTCTCGTGTCAGTTTTGGGTAAAATCAAAATGGCTGACGGCTACGATGTTTTTGCAGACTTAGCTTTTAATTCTGGCGGTACGGGTATTTTCCACAATGTTGCTATTTTTCATTTAGCCACTACGACGGCTAATCATGTTTCTTCTGGCGCCTTAGGGGATAGGATTAAAACTTTGTCAGCCACCGCTCTTTTGACTGGTGACGATGCTTACGATTTGAATGTTAAGTATCTCGATCGTGGTGACAATGAACCAATGTCGGCCGATCCGACAGTAGAAAAAACGAGTAAATTTAAAGTCGTAGATCATCTAATAAAACAAGCCCGCGCCCTCGATTCACGTAGCATGGCTGACGAGGTATTCGGGGCGCGGAACCGGGGCTGTTTTTTTGGAATAGGAATCGGCCACCGCCGAAACTTAATTTCTAGTGTAATCCCCGCAGCACAGCTGACGGGGTATTACACACCAATAAAATCATAATGGCTAACCAGCTTTGGGATGTGGTCGTGATCGGTGGTGGGCCGGCTGGAATGATGGCGGCGGGCCGAGCTGCCGAAAAAGGAGCCAAGGTTTTATTGTTAGAAAAAAATTCTGATTTGGGTCGGAAACTTCTATTGACTGGTGGTGGGCGTTGTAATCTAACCAATGCCGAGTCAGACCAGCAAAAATTTTTATCAAAATATGGCCCAGCTGGAAAATTTCTTTTTTCCGCTTTTGCCCGGTTTGGAGTAAAAGATACTCTGGCTTTCTTTAAACATCAGGGGGTAGAAACTAAAATTGAGCCCGGTGATAGAGTTTTTCCTGTTTCTGATCGTTCCCAAACTATTCTCAACTCTTTGACTGATTATTTGAAAGCTGGTGGAGTGGAAATTAGGGTCGAGGCAGTGGTGGCAAGTTTTGTCTCTCAGACTGGTCGGATAGAGGCGATTAAATTAACTACTGGCCAAGAAATTCGCGCCAGGTCTTTTGTCCTGGCGACTGGTGGTAAATCTCATCGCGAGACGGGCTCGACTGGTGATGGTTTTATTTGGCTCAAAACTCTCGGTCATAAAGTCATAGAGCCTAGCGCAGCCCTAGTGCCAGTGGCGATTCGTGAAGCATGGGTCAAGCAGCTGTCGGGACTCGCTTTGGAAAAAGCTAAATTAACTATTTTTATTGATGGGGTTAAACAAAAAGCTAAAACTGGTAAAATTTTATTTACTCACTTTGGCCTATCTGGCCCGCTAGTCTTAAATCTCAGCCGAGAAATCGGTCAGTGGAAAAAAGAAGGCGAAGTGACATTACTCCTCGATGTCTTGCCGGCTTTGGGCTATGACCAGCTCAATACTAAATTGCAAGAAATTTTTAAAACAGATAGTAATAAAAAATTAAAAAATTCACTCGGTTCTTTGGTGCCAGAAGCCTTGATTGAAACCATTCTAACGATGTCAGAAATAAAATCAGATGTCTTTTGTCATAGCGTCACTAAAGAAGAACGCAATCGGCTAGTAAAAATATTCAAATCTTTACCCATGACCGTTGATCGAATTCTCGGTCTCGATACTGCGATTGTCACTTCTGGTGGAGTTGATTTGACGGAAGTGGATTTTAAAACTATGCGCTCCCACCTCTTTTCAAATTTGTATTTAGTTGGTGATGTGTTGGACATTGATCGACCGTCTGGCGGATTTTCTCTTCAACTTTGTTGGACTACGGGTTACTTAGCTGGTGATTCTGTTGTCTAAAAATTGCCTAAGAGCTTTAAACAGGTTAGGATGGTCTAATTATCAGCGAACGGATAGTTTAATTCATAAAACAATATGGACGAAACAACAAAGTGCACAGTGTGTGGCAACGAGCCTTGCACCTGCCCAGTAGCCGAAACTGCTCCAGTAGCGGAAGAGGTTGTAGATATGGTAGAGGAAACTCCTGCCGACGAAGCAGTCGCTTAAATTTAATCGACAAAAACAAAACCACCTTCGCGAACGCGAAGGTGGTTTTGTTTACTACTTTTACTACCTTACTACTCTACTACTGCCCTTAAGCTCCTGGTTTGAAAGTCGTTCTCTTTGACCGATTGCGATCGTTTTCAGTTAGGAGTTGTTTGCGGAGGCGTACGCTTTTGGGGGTGATTTCTAAATATTCATCTTCGTTGATTATTTCCAAACCGCGTTCAATTGTAATTTCGTAATGAGGGAAGAGGACCATGGCTTCGTCGGTACCAGAGGCCCGGACGTTGGTGAGATTTTTACCCTTGGTCGGATTAGCCACCATTTCTTCACCCTTGGCGGTGTTACCGAGAATCATACCTTCGTAGACTTCGACGTTAGGACCAATATACAGCGTTCCGCGTTCCTGGAGATTCCAGAGAGCATAGCCGAGGACTTTACCGGAGGTCATAGAGGTCATGGAGCCGACTGCGCGACGGCGGATTTCACCAGCGTATGGTTTGAAACCAATCACGCGTGAGGAGAGAATACCTTCGCCTTTGGTATCGATGATAAACTGGTTGCGATAGCCAAGTAGTCCACGAGTCGGACCTTCGAAAGTGAGACGGACTGAGTCACCATGCATTTTTAAATCTTTCATGACAAAACTGCGAGTGCCGAGTCGTTCGATGATAGTGCCTTGGTAGGTGCTCGGAGCATCGACTATCACTTCTTCGAATGGTTCATGTTTATGTCCATCGACTTCGTGAGTGATGACCTGTGGTTGGGAAACTTGGAGCTCGTAGCCTTTACGGCGCATGTTTTCGAGCAAGATAGCGATATGGAGTTCGCCCCGGCCAGAGACCTTAAAAGTATCAGTGGCGTCAAATTCTACTCTTAGGCCGACGTTGACTTCGAGCTCGCGTTCGAGATATTCGCGAATCTGGCGTGAAGTGACATAGGTGCCTTCACGACCAGCAAAAGGGGAGTTGTTGACTAAGAAGTTGAGTGAGATGGTTGGCTCGTCAACATCAATCGCTGGTAGAGGTTTAGTTTCTGGATCAACACAGATAGTTTCGCCGATATAAATGTCTGGCAGACCAGCGAGCATAATAATATCACCGGCGCCGGCTGATTCGGCTTCGGTTTTTTTAATACCTTGGAAAGTAAAAATCTTGGTTAGTTTGCCAGTGCGAGTGGTGCCATCTGGTTTTTTAATTAAAACAGTTTGATTGGGTTTGATTTCACCTTCGTAAATACGAGCGATAGCCAGGCGACCGAGGAAGTTGTCGTAACCGAGGTTGAAAGTTTGTAAACGAAGTGGTTTAGCCAAAAGTTCTGGCGAAGAAGCGGGTGGCACATATTTTAAAACGGTTTCAATCAGGGGGGTGAGGTCAGTTGATTCGTCAGCTAGATTATTTTTGGCAATACCTTCACGGCCGATGGCATAGACGACAGGGAAGTCGGCTTGGGCATCGTTGCAACCGAGTTCGAGAAAGAGTTCGAGGACTTGCTCTTCACAACGAACAGGATCAGCCGCTGGTTTGTCAATTTTGTTGATGACGACGATTGGTTTGAGACCGAGCTCGAGAGATTTTTTTAAAACGAAACGAGTCTGGGGCATTGGGCCCTCCTGAGCGTCAACGACGAGAAGGACAGAATCAATAGAGCGGAGAACGCGCTCTACCTCTGAACCGAAGTCGGCGTGGCCGGGGGTGTCAACGATGTTGATTTTGGTGCCCTGATAAACAATCGAAGTATTTTTAGAATAGATCGTGATACCGCGCTCTTGTTCGAGAGCGTTAGAGTCCATGGAGACACCTTCTTCGACGGCTCCTGTCTGGCGCATTAAAGCATCGGTCAAGGTGGTCTTGCCATGATCTACGTGCGCTATAATTGCTATGTTCCTTATCTCCATTTTATTTATTGTTGCTTATGGTCGACGCTTGCCCCTTCGGTTTGTAATCAAAACGACTGGGGTGGGCGATGATAGCGATATTGCGAATTTCCATCTGAGGTAGTTTAAAAATTTTAATCTCGGCCCAAGGCCGATCAGCCTTGGGCTGAAAAAAACCGCGTCTCGAGCGGAATGTCTATATACAGTACAAGAAAAAGATGTTTAAGTCAATGTTTAGTAGGGGAAAAGAAACCGGCCGGCACGCAAAGCGTGCCGGCCGGTTTCTTTGACTAATCGAGAGACTACTAGAACGAGATAATTACTTCTTTGGTTTCTTCGGTTTTTTGGTCTCTTTTTTGTGTGACATGCCCTTGGCCATATGTTTTTTATTAAACTGCTAATTTAAAAATTACTGGAGCTATTATAACATGAACATGGCTGGAGCAAATAGTTTTTTGTAAATAAATTGCTTTTTTTGAAAAAAAAGAGGAAAATGTGATCGGACTTAAAACTACAACCTTTGGGAGGATGTTTCTATGCTATATGTCAGCACCTTTGTTCTATTGTTCTTTTTTGCTTGTCGGCTGTTTCTGGATGCTCGGTATGACATCGTGCATCGGATCTGGCAGTACAAAGATCCCCTGTGGCTCCAGTTGATCAACCAGAGGAGCTTCACTGCTCTGGCAGTGATTGAGAATTTGTTGGCGGTCTATATCTGGCTGGCCTACAAAAATCTCACCATGGTGCCTGTCGCTGGATTGATGTTTTTCGGGGTTATCCACCTCGTCAACCTTCGCTATCATACTGATCAGCAAAGAAGGCGAGAGCTCCGGGAGAAGTGGAGGAAGACCCTTCTTCTGAAATAACTACTCCTATATCATCCGCCTAGTGACGTCTCTCAGACGTCACTAGGCGGATTTTCTTTTAATTAAAAAAGCTAGAAATGAAAACTCGAAAATGTAAAACAATGGCGGTTACTACCATTAGGCAAAGGAAGGCTAATGCTAAAAGTTCCTTAGAATCTTTATTCATAAAATATTTTGTCGGTATCTCTAGTGGTGGCACAAAGTTTTGCGCCACCTAAGAGACAGTGACTTTACGGCTTGGAAACTTTCATCGCCGTAACAATAAGATAGAGTCCGCTCAGGCCGACGAGGACGTAGATAATTCTACTCAACGAGGTCATGACGCCGAACAAAGAACTCACTAGGTCAAAATTGAAAACACCAACTAGGCCCCAATTAACCGCTCCGACGACGGAGAGAATAATCGCAACCCAATCCATGAAGTTTAATCTAGACACGGGCGTTTTAGTTAAAAATAATAAATAGAACGACCTTTAATTTACCTTTATTTTAACATAGAATTGTTTTAAAAAGAACAAGTTGATTTGCGAACTGACCAAAAATCGTGGTAGGATATAGCCACAAATTAAGTGATATTGGGAGATCGTCCCCACCCTGGTTGGCGGGCAAGTAATGTGGCAACGATCCTAATTGTTTTAATAGAAGGTATTGAAAATTCAATAATATTGGGAGATCGTCCCTGCCTGCGCAGGCAGGTAATGGTAGTCGCCTCCCCGGCGACCCGCCGAAGAGGCGGGGACAGCGGCCTTTGAAAACATGTTTTATACATATATTTTACAAAGTAAGAAAAATGGTAGAAAGTATGTTGGCTCGACTGAAGATCTAAAAAGAAGATTTCGGGAGCATAATAGTGGCCAGGGTGGAAAATATACGAGTAACAACAGACCACTTGTTCTCATATATTATGAATCCTATGTGAACAAAAAAGACGCCGAAAATGCTGAAAAGTTTTATAAGACAGGATATGGTCGAGAGGTATTGAATGGAAAGTTAAAGAATTATTTGTTAAGTTAATAATATTGGGAGATCGTCTAATGGTAGGACAGCGGCCTTTGAAGCCGTGAATCATGGTTCGAATCCATGTCTCCCAGCCAAGTGAGAAAATTTTTTAAATATAAATACCTACGATTGGCGACCGTCTGTCTAGCCCCAATTTTCATTACATTATGTATTTTTAATGCCGAAAGAGTAAGGCTTGAAATTCACCCATTAATAGATACAGATGGTAGTATTGCAATTCCAAAGGAACCACTTGAGGCTCTTAGTAATCCTCTAAACTTAGACATAAAACTCTTAAAATATAACACAACAATATATAATGATGTTACATATACTATTAAGGGTGATGTAAAAGAATATGAACATAAAGTAGAAATATACTTTAAATATAATAAATCTAATCAAGAAAAAATTAAGATGAGATATAAAGAACCAAATATCATATTTCTTAATATAACCAGATTAGAGTCTCTTTCTAAAATAAATGATTTATATTATCTTCCAAATATAAACATAAAACCAGAAGTATTGAATGACGGCAATAAAGAGCTCATTTTAAATTATAAAATCGGAGGAAGTCTAATCATTAATATGGAAATGAATTATTTTTCAATAATTAGTATCTTCATTGCGGTTTTATTGTTGGAAGGTATTGTTATCCAATCATGGATAGGTCTGTGTCAGTTCATAAAATGGGAATTTTGATAAAATATGTATTTGAGATGTGTCGTATAAAATAGTGAACAGGGAAAGGTTGAACCTTTCTTTTAAAAAATATGTGTTGTAACATTCACAAATAAAACCCATGCTAACCATCATTTTCGAAGCCCACGGTACCACCTTTGATAACGAAGCTCACTTGGCTTCTGGGCATAATGATGTGGCCCTGTCGCCTTTGGGCGAGCAACAATCACGAGAAATGGGCGAGCGATACAAAGATGACTACTTCGATGCTATTTTTTGCTCAGATTTACAACGATCCTATAAAAGCGCGGAGATTGGTTTTGGTGATAAGTGGTCAATTATCAAAGACAAACGCTTGCGAGAATGTGACTATGGCGACTTCACTCAGCATCCTAGTGACGAGGTTGATAGAGAAAAACCACAAAGAATCTCCGTTCCTTTCCCTAATGGAGAAAGTTATGAACAAACGACATCTCGGATGAAGAGCTTTTTGGAAGATTTGAAGAAAAACTATGATGGCAAGAAAGTAATGATTATTGGCCACCGCGCTACTCAATTTGGTCTAGAAAATATTATCAACGGTGTCTCACTTGAGCAATTGACCACGACCAAATTCAAATGGCAGCCCGGGTGGGAGTACAAAATTTAGAGATTTTAAATGAAAACAATCACTAAAAAAATTGATACAGAATGGTTTGAAATGATTATAGCTGGCAAGAAGAAATACGAGTTAAGGCTGGCGGATTTTGAGGTTGAAGATGGTGATACTCTTCGTCTCGAGGAATGGGTCGGTACTGGTGCCGACAGGAAGCCAACTGGCCGATTTGTCGAAAAAAAGATAAGATATGTGAGAAAGGTTGACTTGAAGAGTTGGGTTGAAAGTCAGCCTGAGCTTATGGACAAGGGATTTTATGTTTTGCAATTTGATTAATTTTTATTAAAAAGATGAAAACATCACTACACAGAATAAAGACAAAAGATGATCTTGAATTAGTAGGGCTTTTGTATGAGCCAGAAAATTCTACCAACAAGGTGCTCGTGCATGTTCATGGTATGGCGGGGAATTTTTACGAGAACAAATTTCTCGATTTTATTGCCGAGACACTCACCGCCAATGGAGTAGCATTTTTTACTTTCAATAATCGGGGTACAGAATTTATTAAAGATATGTGTAAGGTTGATGGTGAAAAGAGGGATATAGTTAGACTTGGTGATACATATGAGAAATTTGAAGATTGTATTTTGGATATTGGTGCCGCCATAGATTTTGTTGAGCAAAAAGGATTTAAGGTTGTTCACCTTTCTGGTCACAGTCTCGCTGGACCTAAAGTTGCTTATTATACAGCTAAGGCCGGAGACAAAAGAGTCGTCTCTGTTATCTTTCTCTCCCCAGCTGATATGGTTGGTCTGTCTCGTAATGATAAAAATTTTGAAAGAGATATCGCTACGGCAAAGAAAATGATTGCCGAAGGTCATGGTAAGGAGATTATGCCTTTTGATGTCTGGGAAGATTGTATTCTGTCCGCGGATAGCTATATGAGTCTTTCTGGCGAGCAGTCAGAGGTGGCAATTTTTAACTTTTATAATCCCCAAGATGAATTGAAAGTTTTAGGAAAAATTATTATCCCAAGTATTACTGTTATGGGCCGAAAAGATCATGTGGTAATTATCCCAATTGAGAACCTGATGGAAAGAATTAAAAAGGCGATGGTAGTATCTCCTAAAGTTGAAACTAAAATTTTGGGTGATGCCGATCATGCCTATAATGGATATGGACAGGAATTGGCTGATACTATAAACACATGGATTCAAAAAATGTAAAAATTGTAGTATTCGTGCCAGAAAGTCATACTGATATCGTGCGCGAGGCGATGGGTCAGGCTGGCGCCGGGGTGATTGGTAATTACAGCTTTTGCACTTTTTCCACCAAGGGCATCGGGCGATTCAAACCGGAGCAGGGCGCTAATCCGCATATTGGAGAAGTGGGGAAGTTTGAAGAGGTAGCCGAAGAGAGAATTGAAACAATTTGTTCGCGAGAAAAAATGCTGGCGGTAATAAAAGCAATCAAGGAAGTCCATCCATATGACGAAGTCGCTCTGGATGTGTATCCATTAGAGAATATATGACAAAACAACAAATCTTAGTTATTCATGGAGGCACGACCTTTCAATCTCGAGCGGATATTGGATTAATAAAAAATTAAAATTATAATTAAAAAACCATGTCTACTATCGAAGAAGGGCAAATGCAATTCAGCGATTTGCCACCTGAGCCAGCTCAACCTCAGCCTAAACCAGTTTTAGAAAAAACTGATTGTCAGTATTGCGAAGATGTCGGTCCATGTGTGTTTTGTGATCGTGGCCGAACTGAGATCGCTGAGATGAAAAAACTGGTAAGTAAAAAATAAAACAAATCCGCGAGCTCGATACCCATAATAAAACCATTAAGTAGGTGTATTTTTAATTTAAAATTATAGCAAATAGTTTATAATTAAACCCAATGCCATCTCATTGGATTAAAAACCATTCTCTACTCGCTCGAACCGATTTACGACGAGATGCTTTGGCTGTTGCTGAGAAAATTTTATCAGCTATTGATACCAAGGGTGCCGTTGAGCGTGAAGTCTATCTCGACAATGATAAATTGCATTTAGGTAAAAATGTTTACGATCTTCAAACTATCAAAAGAGTTTTTCTGTGTGGGGTAGGCAAGTGTGCCCTCGAAGCCGCTAACGAAGTCGAAGCTTTATTGGGTGAGCGTCTATCTGGTGGAGTGGTGATCGGCCTGGAGAAAGACGAGCGGGATCATTATTTTAATTATTTTCGAGGAACTCACCCCCTGCCTAGTCAGGCCAATGTCGAGGCGACGGCCCAGCTGATCCACCTGCTAAAAGAAGTGCGGTCTGATGACCTGGTGATTTTTATTGTCTCGGGCGGCGGTTCGACTCTACTCTGTGCACCAGCAAAAAAAGGCGTGTCGATGGGAACCGAGCAAGCTATTTTTGCTGACCTAACTCGCCAGGGAGCGACCATCCAAGAACTCAATACTGTCCGCAAACACCTCTCGCTCGCTCGTGGTGGCTGGTTGGCTCAATATGCCTATCCTGCTCAGATAGCAACTTTGATTTTTTCTGATGTCCCAGGCAATAATTTTGGCTTTGTGGCCTCGGGGCCGTTTGAGCCTGACGAGACAGATTGTTATAAAGCAGATTTTATTTTAGATAAATATCAAATTGGTAAAAAGCTAGCCGTTGATTTTGATCAGCTTATCGAGACGCCGAAAGATCGTAAATATTTTTCTCGGGTTAAAAAAGTTACTCTCGTGACCAATGAACAAGCCCTATCCGCTGGAGCCGAGATCGCATCATCTCTGGGCTACCAGGCGATCGTTTGTGACTGCAATTTGGCTGGTGAAGCTAAACAAGTAGGGGAAACGATTGCAAAAGTTCTAGCTCAAACTCCAGAGAAAACTGTTTTATTGTATGGCGGAGAGACGACGGTCAATATTGAAAAATGCGATGGCCGAGGTGGTCGTAACCGCGAGCTGGCTCTGGGGTCACTTCTGACTTTGCCAAAGGATTCACTAGTCCTAGCTCTTGCTTCTGATGGGCGCGACAACGGCCCGATTGCTGGCGCTATTGTCGACCGAGAGACTATCGATCGAGCCAAGGTTCTCGGTCTCGATCCTCAGAAATATTTGTGTGATCACGATTCGGGAGAATTTTTCCAAACAGTAGGAGATGAAATAAAAACTGGTCCGACTGAGATAAACGTGGCGGATATTATTATTGCTATCAAGGGTTAGGTAAAATGAAACCCCGGACGCGTGCTTGGCGCGCGTCCGGGGGCTAAGACTGATTAACGACAGTCCTTGGGGGCCTGATGATGTTGGGTTGGTAAGTCTCAATCTGATGATTAAAATCTTCAACCCACTCCTGATAATACTCAGGAGGTTCGGGGGATTCTCCTTGGGCTGTATCTTCTTGTACAGTCTTCGTTGTTTCCCCTTCAACCTCTTTATCGAGGTGTAAGTACCTACCTCTCTCCATTGGTTTACCTCCCTTCTGTCCTTGTTTTACTTTATTTTAGAAAAAAGTCAATTGTCGGCAATTTTAATGGTGCTACAATAAGTTCAGTATGAAGATAAGTCGAAATAACTTCTGGTTTTATTGGAGAGCCTTGTTTGGATATTCCGACGACTTAGTCGCGGAATGGAAAACAGGCGATGTGTTTTGGATGGCTGGTGAGCCATTCCTATTCCAAAAAAACAACCATAGTATTTTGTGTTCAACACAAAATTTGTTTTACTTTACTACCCGGCAGAGCCGAGTGGTTTAGTTTTCGACTTAAAAAGAAATCTAAATCCGCCCGTTCTGCCTACTGCAGAACGGGCGGATCAGTTTTTAATTCAAATTTGGTCTTTACGAACAGGAGGAGGGTTGAGAGATGAATACCAAGAGAACACCTTGTCGCCACAATCGAACGGTCATGATCATTATAGATAGTAACGGAGTGTTTGCTGGTTGTCAGTGCTTGCCGATCCGAGTGGAAGTGGAAGGGGGAGAAACTCAGGTCGTGCCTGGTGTTCCTTGCCGGGCGATGGAAAGGAATGGTGGTGTCTGTCCGCGTTTATCCCAAGAATCCGCCCTCGCTAAAATGGTGGCTTCATAGTTTGCCGCCAAAAGAAAATGGCCGCCTTTCTCCTGTTGGAGAGAGACGGCCATTAGATTTTTGGTGGGCCCAGCTGAGATTTCAGCTGGGCCCCCACCCGCACGAGCGCCGCAGCCCTTTATCGGTCCCTGGTGTTGCAGGAGGTCTTTCGGAGGGATTCAGGGACCGAAACTACGATTGCCCGCTAGGAACTTTGCTACTCAGTATATTAAATCATTTAAAAAATAAAGTCAAGACCGGTGGATAACTTTTCCCATAGTATAATCACCTTTAATTGTAAGCTAATTTAAGGGAATAACTTATGCGTGATCAAGAATTTATTTTGTGGTTTGAAAATCTAGGCATTGAAGACGTACCACTAGTCGGTGGGAAAAATGCCGCTTTAGGTGAAATGTATTCCAATCTGACTGAACTCGGTCTACGGGTACCAAATGGTTTCGCTATTACCGCCTATGCCTACCGTTACTTTTTAGAAAAAACTGGTCTGAAGGATGGCATCAAGAAGGCTCTCGATGGTCTCGACACTCACAATCTTCGTGATTTACAAAAACGCGGTAAGGCTGTCCGCGATATGATTTTAAAAACCAAAATGCCGCCAGAGCTGGAAAAGGTGGCTTACGAAGCGTATGAAAAGTTGAGCGCTTCGGCTGGGGTCAAAAATCTCGATGTCGCTGTCCGGTCATCAGCCACGGCGGAAGATTTACCCGATGCCTCTTTTGCTGGTCAGCAGGAAACTTATCTCAATGTAGTGGGCGAGAAGGAACTCCAAGCGGCCATCAAGATGTGTATTTCTTCGCTCTTTACCGATCGGGCTATTTCTTATCGGGTTGATAAAAACTTTTCTCATTTTGATATCGCTTTGTCGGTCGGGGTTCAGCAGATGGTCCATAGCGATGTGGGTTGTAGCGGTGTGGCTTTCTCTCTCGATACTGAAACCGGTTTCGATAAGGTTGTCGTCATCAATGCTTCCTATGGTCTCGGTGAGATGGTGGTCAAAGGTATGGTGACGCCCGATGAGTATATTGTTTTCAAACCGTCACTCGCTTCTGGTCACAACGCCGTCTTGTCGAAAACTCTCGGGCCAAAGGATGTGAAGTTGATTTATGGTCGTCATGGCACAGTCAAAGTATCGGTACCACCAAAAGATCGCGATCAATATGCTTTAACTGATGCTGAAATCACCCAGCTCGCCACTTGGGTGAATAAAATTGAAGAATATTTTTCCAAAAAACATAATCGCTACCAGCCGATGGATACTGAGTGGGCCAAGGATGGCAAAACGGGTGAGCTTTTTATTGTTCAAGCTCGACCAGAGACCATCCATGCCACCGAAGACAAAAATGCTTATCTAGAATACAAATTGAAAGGTAAAAGTGCGATTTTAGTCAAAGGTGCCTCTGTCGGGTCAAAAATTGCTTCTGGTAAGGTCCGAATTATCAAGAGTGCTGATCGTCTGAGTGATTTTCAACAAGGCGAAATTTTAGTGACCGAAATGACTGATCCGGATTGGGAGCCAATTATGAAAATGGCTTCGGCTATCATCACCGACAAGGGTGGTCGGACTAGCCACGCGGCGATTGTCTCGCGTGAGCTCGGCGTGCCTTGTATCGTCGGTTGCGGTAATGGTTCCAAGGTGCTGAAAACTGGCCAGGAGGTGACGATTGACTGTTCGTCTGGGGCCGAAGGTATTGTTTATGAAGGCAAATTAGAATTTGAGACTATCGAACATCGTCTCGATAAGTTGCCAAATATTACCACCAAGCTGATGGTCAATGTCGGCTCACCCGATGAAGCTTTCCGTTATCACAAATTGCCGATCAAAGGTGTCGGTCTCGGCCGATTGGAATTTATTATTACTTCCTATATCAAAATTCATCCCAACGCTCTGCTTGATTTTGCCGAATTGCAAAAGTCCCGCGATAAAGCGGTCCAAAAAACTGTCAAAGAAATCGAGGGGTTGACTGTCGGCTACGAAGACAAATCAAAATTTTATGTTGATGAACTGGCTGAGGGTGTCGCCATGATTGCGGCTGGTTTTTATCCCAACGATGTTATTATTCGTTTCTCTGATTTCAAGACCAATGAATATCGCACCCTGATCGGCGGAGAAATGTATGAGCCGAGTGAGGAAAATCCGATGATTGGCTGGCGCGGAGCTTCTCGCTACTATCATCCCAAATTCAAAGCGGCGTTCGCTCTCGAATGCCAAGCTTTGAAAAAAGTGCGGGAAGAATTTGGTTTGACTAATGTTATCCCGATGATTCCATTCTGCCGGACGCCAGAAGAGGGCGCCAAAGTGATTGAAGTCATGACCCAGTCTGGTCTCGATCGAGCCAAAGATTCTAGTCTGAAGATTTATGTTATGTGCGAAATTCCTTCAAACATTCTTCGGGCTGATGATTTTCTCAAAGAGTTTGACGGCATGTCTATCGGTTCCAACGATTTGGCCCAGCTGACTCTCGGTATCGATCGCGACTCCAGTATCGTCAGTGGTATCGCCAACGAAAAAGACCCAGCGGTGAAAAAGTTGATTAGTGAGATTATCCAGATCTGTAAAGCTAAAAATAAATACATCGGTATCTGTGGTCAGGCACCGTCCGATTATCCAGATTTCGCTGAGTTTTTGGTCAAAGAAGGTATTAGTAGCATGTCGCTCAACCCTGATTCAGTCGTCAAAACGATAGAAAATATTGGGAAGGCGGAAAGTAATAATAAATAAATATTACACCACTATGCGTATTGGATTTTTTGAATTAGAAAATTGGGAGAAAGAATACCTAGGAGACAAGATCTCGTCTCTAGGTGAGGTAGAGATGGTAGACGGTATTTTAAGTGCCGAACATTTATCGACCGCCACTGATTACGAAGTCGTGTCAGTTTTTGTTAACTCAGTCATTGATGCTCGCGTTCTCGATCATTTACCAAAACTAAAATTGATTGTGACTCGTTCGACCGGTTTTGATCATATTGACCTCGACCTGTGTCGCAGTCGTGGGGTGGCGGTGGCCAATGTACCGAGCTATGGCGAGGAAACAGTGGCGGAATATACTTTTGCTCTACTTCTGAATTTGTCACGAAAAGTTTATCTTAGTTTCGATCGGATTCGTGAGACCGGCAGTTTTAGTTTAGATGGCCTGCGTGGTTTTGATCTCAATGGCAAAACTTTAGGGGTGATCGGCACGGGTCGAATCGGACGCAACGTGATTGAAATCGCCACTGGCTTCAATATGAAAATCGTCGCCTACGATCCTAAACCCAACATTGAGTACGCCACCAAGATGAATTATACCTACGCCCCGCTCGATGAAGTTTTAGCTCAGGCGGATATTATCACTTTGCACGTGCCATACATGGAAAGCAATCATCATCTGATCGACGGGTCCGCTTTTGCCAAAATGAAAAAAGGTGTTTATTTCGTTAATACCGCTCGGGGCGCGCTCGTTGATACTATGGCCCTAGTCAATGCTCTGCGTTCTGGTCAAGTGGCCGGAGCAGCGCTGGATGTCCTCGAAGAAGAGGGGTTGGTCAAAGATGAACTCAATGTTCTCTCGGCTGGCAAGCTGGAAGGGCATGATCTGAAAGCCGTCCTGGCTGACCATCTGCTGATCGATATGCCTAATGTGATTATCACTCCGCACAATGCTTTCAATACTGGGGAAGCCCTCCGTCGGATTCTGGATACTAGTGTGGAGGATATCAAGGGTTTCTCTGCTGGTTCTCCAGTAAATATAGTAAAATAAGGCTGTTAGGATATAGACCATTGCTTTTTGGTCTTTTTGTGATATAATAAAAAAAGGAGATCTTCAACCGGAGGGATTTGTAATGGGAAGTAGAAGTAAAAGTTTTGTCGACAATCCAGGTTCGTCGCAGAGCCGGGATGTCAGGGCTCTGCGAGATATTTTCTTTGGCTCGGCCGCTGAAGGAAAAATCAGTCTCAGACCCCTGAGAATGGATCATGTCATTTCCGACGATATGTTCGGTGATGATGACAAGGGTCGGCAGATTGCAGTTCCCAAAACACCGCGTCGTCGTTACGTTCGCCGTGGTTAGGTGTTCTATCCTCTGTCGTATTTAGCTCTGTTTCGGTTAAAAAATCGAGATGGGGCTATTCTTTTGCTTAATTTTTGTTAGCATGGGATTTGTGAAAGATTTTAATTTTCAAATCGAAAAAGAATTACCCAATGGACTAGGTCGCGCTGGCCTGATTGAGACTCCCCATGGTGATATTGAAACGCCAGCTTTTATTGTGGTGGGGACTAAAGCGACCGTCAAAGCCCTGACCCCAGAGCAGGTGAGTAGTCTGGGGGCGCAAGCGGTTTTGGCCAACACTTATCATCTCTATCTCGAACCGGGCGATGAGTTGGTGGCAAAAGCGGGCGGACTGCAACCTTTTATGAATTGGTCTGGTCCAACTTTTACTGACTCGGGTGGTTTCCAAGTTTTCTCGCTCGGCGCGGCTTTTGGTGAGGGTGGCCTGACGAAGTTCGCTGTCGGACAAAAATCTACTGATGTTGAAAAATCATGCCTGCCCCGTGACGAACGAAGTGAGTTTTACGGGGACAAGCTGGCTAAGATTGATGATGAAGGTGTCACTTTTCGTTCGCATCTCGATGGTTCGGAGCATCGCCTAACCCCAGAGAAATCAATTCAGATCCAACACCATTTGGGCGCTGATATCATTTTTGCTTTTGATGAATGCACGGCCCCATCGGCTGATTATGAATATCAGAAAAAAGCCCTAGCTCGTACTCATGCTTGGGCGGAGCGGAGCTTGGCTGAACATCAAAAATTAGGAGGGGGTCAGTCTCTCTTTGGCATTGTCCAAGGTGGCCGTCACCAAGATTTACGCCAAGAAAGTGCCAAGTTTATAGGTTCACTACCGTTTGCTGGTTTTGGTATTGGTGGGTCGTTTGATAAGGATGACATGGGTACGGCGGTGCACTGGGTCTGTGAACATTTGCCGCCAGATAAGCCACGCCACCTGCTCGGTATTGGCGCGGTCGAAGATATTTTTACGGGCATAGAAAATGGCGCTGATACTTTTGATTGTGTGGCGCCCACTCGCGAAGCGCGCAATGGTTCACTCTATACTGCTACTGGCCGGATCAATATCAATAATGCTACTTATCGGACTGATTTTACGCCACTAGAAAAAGACTGCGGTTGTTATACTTGTCAGCATTTTACTCGTGCTTATCTAGCCCATCTCTTCCGTTCGAAAGAAATGCTAGCGGCCACCCTCGCCTCGATTCATAACCTGTATTTTTTCGTTAATTTGGTCAAAAAAATCCGTCAGTCGATTCTCGATGATAAATTTGCTGAATTTAAGCAGGAGTTTTTGTTGGGGTTTCTAAAAAAATAATTTATGTCCAAAAAGATTTTTAAACTTAAGAGTGAATTCAAACCCGACGGCGATCAACCCACCGCTATCGCGGGGCTTTTGGCTGGGCTGAAAAAAGGCGAGAGATTTCAGACTTTGCTCGGCGTGACTGGTTCGGGCAAGACTTTTAGCATGGCCAATGTTATCGCCGCCAATAATCAGCCGACTCTCGTTATCGCTCATAACAAAACTCTGGCTGCTCAGCTGGCTCAGGAATATCGCGACTTCTTTCCTGATCATGCCGTTCATTATTTTGTTTCTTATTACGACTACTATCAGCCGGAAGCTTATATTGCTCACTCGGATACTTATATTGAAAAAGACGCCAGTATCAACGAAGAAATCGAACGCCTTCGTCACGCTTCTACCCAGGCCCTGCTCACTCGGCGCGATGTGATTATTGTGGCTTCGGTTTCCTGTATCTACGGTCTGGGAAGCCCTGACGAATATCGCAAAAGTCATCTCCAATTATCGCAGGGTCAAAGTCTCAGTCGTCAGGAATTATTATTGGCGCTGGTTAATATTCACTATGAACGCACCAACGCCGATCTCAATTCCGGTACTTTCCGAGCCCTCGGCAACACCGTCGAAGTAATGCCACCGGGTGACCGTCAAATTATTCGTTTTGAATTAGGCGAAAAAGGTATCGAAGCGATCATCGAGTATGATGCTATTTCTCGGGCCGAGCAGGCGCGCCACGAAACTTTTTTTCTTTTTCCGGCTAAACATTTTATTACCAATGAAGCTGATCGCGAGCGAGCCATCAAGGTAATCCAAACAGAGCTAGATGAACAATTAGAAAAATTTACCAAAGAAGGTAAATTGCTCGAAGCCGACCGTCTCAAACGGCGCACCAACTATGACCTAGCGATGATTCGCGAGGTTGGTTATTGCAATGGCATTGAAAATTATTCTCGCCATCTCTCTGGTCGGGAAGCGGGCGAACCGCCAGAAACTTTATTGTCCTATTTTCCTCATCACCCAGACGGGACCCCAGATTTTCTAACCGTGATTGACGAATCACATGTTTCGATTCCGCAGATTGGTGGGATGTATGCCGGTGATGCTAGTCGAAAAAAATCCTTAGTGGACAACGGTTTCCGTTTGCCGAGCGCTTTTGACAACCGCCCACTACGTTTTCCAGAATTCGAAAAAAGTATCGGCCAGGTGATTTTTACTTCAGCCACACCGGGAGACTACGAACGAGAGCATTCAACAAAAGTGGTAGAGCAAATTATTCGACCGACGGGGCTGACTGATCCCGCTCTCGAAGTTCGCTCGGTCGTCTCTGGGAAAAACTATCCTGGGCAAATCAAAGATTTTATTGCCGAAGCTAAAAAAGAAATCACTGCTGGTCGGCGAGTGATTGCTACGACGCTGACTAAAAAAATGGCCGAAGATCTCAGCGACTTTTTGAAAAAAGAGGGGATTAAAGCGGAATATTTACACAGCGACATTAAAACTATTGAAAGAATTAAAATTCTCACTGGCTTCCGTCAGGGTAGCGATCATGGTGGATTTGATTGTATTGTCGGGGTCAACTTGTTGCGCGAAGGTTTGGACCTACCAGAAGTGTCTTTTATTGGTATTCTCGACGCTGACAAGGAAGGTTTCTTGCGTTCGGAGGTGGCTCTCATCCAGACGATCGGTCGGGCCGCGCGTAATGTGGCTGGACGCGTTATTCTCTATGCCGACAAAGTGACTGGTTCTATGGAGCGAGCGATCGGCGAGACCAATCGTCGTCGGACTATTCAGCTGGCTTATAATAAAAAGCATGGCATCACCCCGCAAACTATTATCAAAAAAATCCACGATATCACTACTAGTATGTCGGCCGAAAAAGCCCAAGTGGCCGCCAATCTGCTCGCCATCGAAACTGTCGGTCTCGACAAGCGTGGTTTGAAAAAATTGATTAAAGATAAAGAAAAGCAGATGACCGTCGCGGTCAAAGAGCTCGATTTCGAAACAGCGGCCATCCTGCGGGATGAGATTAGGGCGCTAAATGCCGATCAGACGCGGAAATAATGCGGATTCACCCACCAAAATTTTGCGAAGCAAAACTTAGGCGGGTAAACGCAGATTGACATGCATTGCTTTTATATGTATGGTCTAGATAGAAAAATTGGGTGTTCAACTCTAACCGTGGGAGGATAGAAGGATGCTCCATCATAGAACCACAAATCCAGCCCAACGAGCGGCTGATATTGCCGATCGTTGTGCCAACAAAGTTTGGCGCGAGCAAGATCCCCCGTGTAGTCGTTCGTTTGCGGAGATCTGGCTAGGTATTTACAACCAGGTCATTCGTGAATTCTGTCTAGTGTAGTTAACAAGTGGAGGTGTGTTCATGGGTAGGAGAAAGACTAAAGCCAGCACAGTCTTTGATCGAAGTCTGGAGGGCGCCAGGCGGGTCATCCGCAAAAGTGTAGTGAAGCGGGCGATGTGCAAATGTCCTTGTGGGCGTACTCGCGCAATTCTTTTGGCAAAGATCGAGGACAATAAATGGCAGAAATGCCCCTTTTGCCGCCGAACGACGTGGCATAGTCGGGTGTAAACGAACAAATATCGAGCCCATCGAAGTGACGCAGACAGTCTACTTCGGTGGGCTTTCTGTTTGCTTAAGATTGACGCCATAAAGGAATATTGATAGCCTAAATAAAGAAGTTCTTGTGGAGTTTTGTCTATCTTTACGGAGGAGAAACACCATGTCTCAACGGAACAAGGCTGCGGAAAAGATTACTTGCAAACAATGTCGGTTGAAGCATTGGGATCAATTAACCAAAGACAAAGCGTATTGTACTTCTTGCAAGACTATCACGCCCCACCGCTATGGTTGGGACAAGAAGGCTGGCTAGTTGAGACCGTCTACACAGGAGGGATCATGGGGGACGTTGCCAAATGGCAACGTCCCGTCTTTGTCTATACTTTTTTAAATTTTTGTGTTAAAATAACACGTCAATGTCCGAAGACCTGATCAAAATCAAGGGGGCGCGCACGCACAACCTCAAAAATATCAATCTAGAAATCCCCAGAAATAAGCTGGTGGTTTTTACTGGTTTGTCTGGCTCAGGAAAATCATCGTTGGCTTTTGATACAATTTTTGCCGAAGGTCAGCGTCGCTATGTCGAATCGCTATCAGCTTATGCCCGACAATTTTTACATCAAATGCAAAAGCCCGATGTCGATGAAATTACCGGTCTCTCGCCAGCTATTTCTATTGATCAAAAATCTCGCTCGCAAAATCCGCGCTCGACCGTGGCGACTATCACTGAGATCTATGATTATTTGCGCGTTCTGTACGCTCGGATTGGGGCACCTCATTGTTTAGTTTGTGGGGCTAAAATCGAAAAATTATCTTCAGAAGAAATTATTAATTTTATCAAAGAAAAAATTGCTGATTTGTTGGTAGAGAAAAAAATTACCAATATTAGCGAAGTGGAAATCTATGCGCCAATGATTCGCGGTCGCAAAGGTGAATATTATCAACTCCTCTATGATCTGTTGGAAAAAGGATATTCGTTGGTGCGAGTAGATGGGGCCAAGAAAAAATTGCGCGAGCGAATTATTTTAGCCAAGACCAAAAAACATGACATTGATGCTCAGGTGGATGCTATTTCTGTCGGTGAACTCCTAACTCCTAGTCAGCCGAAAAAAGAGACCAAAGTGGGGACAGCTGTCAGCCAAGCTATCGGTGACTCGGCCAAAGAAAGGCTCAATGAAGCCGTAGAAAAGGCTCTGGCCGAATCGGAAGGATTGGTCCGGGTGGTGGTGGCAGAAGAAGAATTTTTATTGTCGGCCAAGTTTGCTTGTGTTAATGATGGTTTTTCTTATCCAGAAATCGAACCACGTTTATTTTCTTTTAATTCACCTTATGGCGCTTGTCCGACTTGTCATGGTCTCGGCACTAAACATCTTTTTGGTACCGATCCTTGTACTGATTGTCAGGGTGCTCGTCTACGTCAAGAAGCTTTACATGTTTTAGTGGGTGGCAAGAACATTGTAGATTTGACGGCTCTGCCGATTGGCCAAGCGGTTGAATTCTTCCAGCATCTAAAATTAACCGTTCGGCAAAAAGCAATCTCGGCGGTAGTCTTGAAAGAAATTCAGGCCCGCTTAAAATTTTTACTCGATGTTGGATTGGATTATCTAGCCCTCGATCGTCGAGCTGATACGCTCTCGGGTGGTGAAGCTCAACGCATTCGTTTGGCCAGCCAGCTAGGTTCACGTCTGGTTGGCACTCTGTATGTTCTCGATGAGCCGACGATTGGTTTGCATAGTCGGGACAATGATCGTTTGATCAAAACTTTGATTGATTTACGAGATCTGGGCAACTCGATTGTAGTAGTAGAACACGATGAAGACACTATCTACGCCTCAGATTATTTGGTGGATATTGGACCAGGGGCGGGTGTGCACGGTGGTCATATCGTGGTGGCTGATAAAACTGAGAAATTATTGACGGCCAAGAAGAATGATTTTAATTCTCTAACGGTTGATTATTTGCGGGGAGAAAAACAAGTGCCCATGCCGGATAAACGTCGGACCAATGAAAAAGGCGTGATTAAAATTCGCGGGGGCAATATTTTTAATATCAAAAATCTCAATGTTGATATCCCTTTGGGTAAGCTGGTTGGCATCACTGGGGTGTCCGGTTCTGGTAAATCATCTTTGGTCTATGAAATTTTACACAAAAATCTCCAAGGTCGGCTGGAGCGTCGCTATCGCACCAATGAGGTTTATAATTGCAAGGAATTTTCTGGTAGCGAATACATTTCGCGAGTAGTGATGATTGACCAGTCGGCTATCGGTCGGACGCCCCGTTCTAACCCAGCGACCTACACTGGCGCTTTTACTTTTATTCGTGATCTTTTTGCTTCGACTACTCTGGCTCAAACTCGAGGTTGGAAAGCTTCCCGTTTTTCTTTCAATGTGACAGGTGGACGCTGTGAAGCTTGTCAGGGTAATGGTCAGATTGCCGTTGAAATGCATTTTTTACCGACTGTTTATGTACCTTGCGATGTTTGTAGCGGTAAACGCTATCAAAAAGAAACCCTGGAAGTGACTTATAAGAAGAAAAATATCAGCGAAGTTTTGCATATGACTGTCGAGGAAGCTTTAGATTTCTTTGCTGATATTCCAGCGATTTATGATCGCCTAAAAACGCTCAACGAAGTCGGTCTCGGCTATCTCGAACTCGGTCAGTCAGCTACGACGCTGTCTGGTGGTGAAGCTCAACGAGTAAAAATTTCTTCGGAACTTTATCGGCCACAAATCGAGCGCACGATTTATATTCTCGACGAACCAACAGTCGGCCTACACTTTGAAGATGTTAAAAAACTAGTGGAAATCCTGCATGCTTTGGTCAATCGTGGACATACTGTCGTCGTGATTGAACACAATTTGGAAGTGATAAAAAATTGTGATTATCTGCTTGATATGGGTCCTGAAGGTGGCAACGAGGGTGGAAAATTAGTGGCCAAGGGCACCCCCGAAGAAGTCGCTTATGCTCCCGGTTCACATACGGCCAAATATCTAAAAAGAGTTTTAGATGCGATGAAACCAAAGAAAAAATAACCACAAAAAATTCCTAGTTAACTAGGAATTTTTGTATTTCTATGTTTTGTTTTTTTAACCTAAAAACCCCAGTGGAATAGCAAAGCTAATTTTTTAAAAAAATTATTCCACGGGGTTCACCCTATAGAGTAATCACGAAAATAACAACGAAATTTTTTGTTATTTTTGTGATTTAAATTAAAGACAATTTTTGAAAATAAAATGGTCTTTAATTTATACTCGATAGGGTAAAGTTATCCACTTTTTTGATGTAAATTTTAGCGATTTTTTCTTTTAAAAATGCTAAAATAATCATTAGCTACTAATGTCTTTTCAGCTATTCACAACTAAATTAGTAGGGGAATTAAATATGAGGTTTCTTTCGCTCATTCTTATCGTCTCGAGCTTGTTTGTGCTGTTGCCAATCACCACTTTTGCCTTCAATCAACAAATCAATTACCAGGGCAAGATGACGACCGCTCTCAATGTCAATGTGCCTGATGGTAATTACTCTATAGTTTTCTCTTTTTATACAGTCAGTAGTGGTGGTTCAAATATTTGGACCGAAACTCAAACTGTGGCTGTCACTAACGGTCTCTTCTCCGTCATGCTCGGCTCAGTTACTCCACTGACTTCAGTTAATTTCAATCAAACTTTGTATCTGGGAGTAAAAGTTGGCGCTGACAACGAAATGACTCCGCGCAAAACTCTCGGGGCGGTGCCGTCTGCTTTTGAAGCTGATAAACTTGATGGGTTTGAGTCCTCGGCTTTTTTCAAATTGGCTTCTACTACTGATGATCTGACGGAAGGGGTCACTAATAAATTCTATTCCACTGTACTCTTTGCTAGTAGTTTAGCTGGTACTACTACTGATGCTCTGGCCGAAGGTCTGACCAATAAATATTATTCCGATACCCTCGTCAATACCTTACTCAACGCTTCCTCCACTCTGGCCAAGGGTAGCTGTGCTAGCAACGAACTTTTGAAATGGAGTGGCTCTGGCTGGGTTTGCGCGGTGGATATTTCTGGCGGCGGCAGCGGTGGTATTTGGTGGGCCACTTCCACTGACAATCTTGTAGGCTTTACTTCTGGTCTCAATACTGGTTATGCCATCGTCATTGGTTCATCGGCTACCACTTCCAATGTTAAATTTGAAGTAGTAGGCAATGCTAAAATCTCTGGCGACCTCAGTGTCACTGGCACCGCTTCTTCTTCGGTGGCTTCCTCGACTTATTTCCGGACGACTTATGCCACGGCCACCAACGCTACTTCGACCAATTTTTACTCTTCTATCTTGTCGGCTGTATCTGGCTGGTTTACTAATCTGACTGCGACTAATCTGGTCGCCACTAACGCTACTACCACCAGTGCGACCAGTACCAATAGTTATATTTCCAACTCACTAACCGTTTCTAATCTCACTGGTCTCCTCCAAGCCAACAATGGCCTTCTGTCTTCCTCTTCCACCCTCTCGATTGCTTACGGTGGAACCGGTCTCTCTACTGCACCTACCTATGGTCAGCTTTTAGTCGGTAATGCCACTGGTGGCTATACTTTGACAGCGACATCGGGTTTGAACATTTCCGCCGCCGCGGATGGGGCAAATGGTCAACTGCAATTTAATAACGGTGGAGTATTGGGGGCGAGCAGCAATTTATATTGGGATAACTCTAATAAAATCTTAGGTATCGCTACTGCCACTCAAAGCGGTACCATTGATGTTAATTATATAAATCGAGCGATAGATCAGATTAGTGGAGTCGACACCTATATTTCTATGGGAGCTGGTGGTTATACGAGAAATTATCGAGGTGGTAATACGTATATTTCTGCGGGGCAGAGCGACAGTAGTGATAATGACAGGGCGGGGACTGGTGGTAATGTTTATATTGCCAATGGTGGTGATAAAACTGATTATACTAGTTATACTGGCGGCCATGCTGGTAGTATAACTTTAGTGGCTGGTGGTTCAGGAGAACCATATGGAAATGACGGCATCGTTTATATTGGCAATCCCTCTGGTCAGAAAAATGCTTCTTTGAGAATATTTGGTTCTGCTACCACTACCGCTCTCAATATTTGGGGCACCGCTTCTACTACTCGACTTTTAGCAACAAACGATATTGGTATTGGGACTACTACCCCGAACGCTCTCCTAACGATCGGCACTCCCACCAACACCGCTACTGACTTCTTCCGTATCGGCACCTCTACCAATCAAAACATTTTGTTAGTCGACAAAAATGGCAACATGGGTATTGGCAGTGCTCCCCAGGCTGGTTATAAGGCAAAAGTTAGCGGGGCCATGTATGTTACGGGTGATTTAAATGTTGGTGGAACCCTATCGCTCGGAGGTCTCGAGGCTACTTATGCTACCACCACCAACGCCACTACCACCAATCTTTACGCCTCCGGTTCCATTCGGCTGGCCTCTCTCACCGGTCTCCTCCAAGCCAACAATGGTTTGATTTCTTCTTCCTCTACTCTATCTATTGTCTATGGTGGCACCGGTCTGTCTACTGCTCCGACTTATGGACAGCTTCTACTCGGTAACGCCTCTGGTGGTTATACTTTGACAGCGACGTCAGGATTGAATATCGCTGCTTCAGCGGCTGGAGCCACGGGGCAGATTCAGTACAATAATGGCGGAGCGATGGGCGCGAGTGGTGATTTGTTCTGGGATAATACGAATAAAATTTTAGGTTTAGCTACCTCAACAAGCAACGGCTTTTTGGGTGTTAGATATATCAATGGTGGTGATCCGAAAACTGTATTTTACTCTTCTACTATTTCCGCTACCTCTACTTATATTTCCAGCGGTAGGACAGGGTCAGAGACTGGAGGAAAGGTTTATCTTGGTATGGGTGGTGATAGTTTTTTTACCGGCGCTGGTGGCGCCGGCGGAACAGTTAATATCGTTGGCGGAGGCGCAGGTGGAAACAACACTGATGGCGGAGCAGGAGGGACGGTTAATCTAGCGTTTGGTGGAAACGATGGTCCAGGCGAATCATCTTTTGGTATCGACGGCACAGTCAACATTGGCAACCCTATGGGCCAAAAAACTGCCACTCTTAATGTTTATGGCACGGCTTCAACCACTAATCTTCGTGTCACCAGCGGTTATATAAATAATGGTGACGGGTTTCTTACTACGCCGATTAATACTTATATTGGCACTGGTGGGACATTCTTGGGCTTGGGCAGCGGGCAGAATGCCGCCTCTGTTTATATTGGTATTGGAGGTAATGGTTCTTCTGGTGCTTTTGGTGGAGATGCTGGTTATGGTGGTAATGTCTATTTAGGAAATGGTGGAACTGTTAGCGGTGGGGGGCATGTTGCTGGTCGGGGAGGTAATATCTCTATGGTCGCCGCCGGTAGCGAGGGAACTGGAGGTTTGGATGGTATAGTAACTATTGGCAGTCCTACTTGGAGTAATGCCACTCTTAATGTTTATGGCACGGCTTCTACTACTCGACTTTTAGCGACGAATGATATCGGTATTAGCACCACGACACCTTGGGGTAAGTTATCTATTAATCCCAATGGTATTACTGGACCCTCGTTTGTTATTGGTTCATCGACGGCGACAAATTTAATTGTCACCAATGGTGGTTATATTGGTATCGGAACTCCAAATCCAAATTCCCTATTTTCTGTTGGTAGTGGTAGTAAATTCCAAATTGATGGTTCTGGCAATGCTACTACTTCTGGACGTTTAACACTGTCTGGTGTCTCATCTGCCGCTTCTACTACTCGCAATATTGGTACTTTGAATATTGGTTGGACTAGTACTTCCAACAATAATGTTCCCACTTATTCCAATATTGGCAATTCCAACGACCAGCAAAACAACGGTTTATTTATTAGTAACCATACTTGGAATGGTGGCGCTACACAGACTGGGTCTATGGGCTACAATTGGGATACGATGACTGATTTTCTCAGTATGGGCCCGGGATTTTCTAATGGTGGGGGTGCTGGCTTTAGGTTTATAGCTGGTTCTCGTGGTGTTAACCAAACAGCACAAACTAGATTAATTATTGATCCAATTGGTAATATTGGAGTTGGTACAACGTCTACTTTTGCTAAGTTTTCTATCCAAAACACCTATGGCTCTATTGTTCCATTGTTTGATATCGCTACTTCTACTTCAGCAGCCTATGCTACTAGTTCTATTTTTAGAATCAATGCTGATGGTTCGGTTGGTATTGGTACTACGACACCTAATGCTCTCCTAACTATTGGCACTCCCACCAACACCGCTACTGACTTCTTCCGTATTGCTACTTCCACCAACCAAAACATTTTAATCGTGGATAAAAATGGCAACATTGGCATTGGTGGTGCGCCTCAGGCTGGTTTTAAGACGAAAATCACTGGCGCTTTCTACGTCACTGGTGATTTGACGGTTGATGGTGCTCTCTCTCTGACTAGTATTGATGCTACCACTGCTTCCTTTACCAATACCACTTCCAATACTCTCGGCGTTGGCACCACTTCTGTTATTGCTCAATTTGCCGCTTCGAGCACCAGTCTAGTGGCTGGTATCTTTGACCAGCGGGGGACTAGCGATATCTTCCAGCTCCAAGATGCTGGGGCTAATGTTTTAGTCGTCCGAGATGGTGGCAACGTCGGCATTGGCACCTCCACCCCCGCCACCAAACTCGATGTCTATGGTGATACTACTTTTGGTACTGGCGCTATCGGTACAGACAGTATTTTAGCTTTTGCTTCTAGTAGTGTTACAAAGTGGGTGATGGGACACGATGTGACCAATGGATCCTTTACTCTCTCTACCAGCACACTGGGCACCAATAATGTTTTTATGGCCGACTATACTACTGGCAATGTGGCCATCGGCACCTCGACCGCTTCCTCTTCTAGTAAATTCTTGGTCTATCCATCAGCTTCTGTTTGGGGTGGAGTCCTGGCTTCATCTGGGGCTTGGATGAACAGTTCCGACCTGCGTTTGAAAAAAGATATTGTCAATCTGGATTCGTCGCTAGATATTTTGATGAAATTACGACCAGTCCGCTACAATTGGAAAACGGAAAACACTATCAATTCTGCCACTAATCATATTGGTTTTATCGCTCAGGAAGTCGAAACTCTCTTGCCTGAATTGGTGAGTGAAGCCAATGGCTACAAAGGTTTGTCTTATGCTGAATTTTCGCCTTTGATTGTGGGGGCGGTCCAAGAACAACAAAAACAAATTGAATCGATTCGTGCTCAACTAGGTCTGACTGCCACGACGACCATCGATTCTCTAATTTATTCCACCGATGAATTAAATAATATTTCTCTCAGTGCGACTGATTCGGCCAGTCAAAGTCTGTTTGATAAGATTTCTCAGGGAGCATCATTGACGAGAGAATTTATTTCAGCCAAAGTGGTAGCTATGGTGGGACTCTTTGACCGAGTCAAGACCAAATGGTTCGAGGTGGAGAAGGGAGTAACCTTCAAGGATAAATCAACTGGCGAATTCTACTGTCTCTATGTTGATAATGGTCAACAGTCAACAGTCAAAGGCACCTGTGAGGAGGTTTTTGGTGCCCCTGTTCCGACCGACAACACTGGTTCTGGCGACACCTCATCGACTACCCCAGACACCACCACTCCTCCCGTTGCCACTTCGACGGATGCTACTGCTTCCTCGACCGATTCAGGGCTGGCCACAGACCCAGTTTCCAATACCGAAACCACCCCTGAACCGCCAGTAGTGGAGCCCGCCCCTGCCGAACCTTCCACCCCACCAGTAGAAACTCCCGCTCCTTAATTTTCTTGTATGTTATTTTTAAAAAATAAAATTTTAATTTCCTCTTTTTTAGTGGTGGTCCTCCTTGTCTTTTCTGGTGTTTATTTTTACCAAACCAAAGCTCAGCAAGAAGCTTTAGCTTCTCTCCCTGATGCCAGCTTAATCAAAATCCCTCTAGACAACATCATTGAATACACTGACGCTGGTAAAAACAGCAATCAAGAAGAAGTGATTAAATACACTTATCTCTCAGAACAAGTCATTGGCCCCCAACAGTACAAAGGTCTCAAAGAAGATATTAATCTCAGAACTCCCACCTCCCAAGCCTTCGTGAAAGAAGTTAAACCTCTCAACGCCAAAGAAAGCCAAGTCACCTATGTGGGTAAATTCTACTCTGGCCCCACTTTTAGCAACCAAAAAGACGGGGAGTGGCGAACAGTAGAATATGCCACCACCACCAAATCTGCCTTCCTCCTCCAAACCAAACCCACCATCCTGACCCAAATGAAAGGTTTGCTGGGTCAGCCTGTGTTTGCTGCCACTTATTATGCGGGAGGGGGGGATGGAGCTAGTATGGGAACAGGAGAAGACGGAGAGTACGATATAAGTCCTGTACGCAGTTTAGCTAGTGGTTATTCAGACTCATCAAGTAATGGTACCCAGGTTTATGTCTACTTAACTTCTGACTATGGTGGTTATTATGAGCTATGGCGAGTTTTTTTACCTTTTAATACTTCGAATATACCATCAGATGCGATCATTTCGTCTGCTAACCTAAATCTTATGATTAATTATAAATATACTATTGCTGATGGTTATAATTACTTTAGAGTGGTCCAAACCAGTCAGGACAGTAATTCCACTTTAGCTAATGGTGATTATTCCAAATGTGGTTCTTTGGATGCTCCAACCGCTGGAGCTAGTGATACTAATATGTCTAGTGTCACTGTCTCTACTTCGGTCTATAATACAGTCGCATTGAACTCCACTGGTTTGTCTTGGATTAAGAAATCCGGTCAGACCTCTTCTTGTGGTGTATCTGCTGGCTGGACTTGTCTAGGAATAAGAGATGGTCATGATGTGACGGATCAAAACATAGCCATGGAAGGCGCAAGTGGTATATCTTTTGCCACCTCCGAACTGATTGGCACTTCCCAAGACCCATATCTAGATGTTACCTATTCAGTGGTAATGCCGTCTGTTAAAATTAATGGTGGAACAATGAATATAAATGGTGGCACAGTTAAAGTTAACGGCAATTAAAAAGAAAATCGCCCGGTGCATGGTTTTACCAGCTCGGGCGACTTGTGTTTGAAGGGGAGGGTGACTAGGCCACCAGCTCCGGGGTTCCGGAGAAACGATTAATCTCTGCTTCTAGCAGCATCGTTTCCAATTGGCATCTTGACCTATCGTAGTGACAAGACTTAGCGAATCGAGCACTTTTGATGTTTTCAACCGTCTGGAAAAATGCTCTTTCTTCGACGGAAAAGACTAGTGAGATTTTGTTATCCCTGACTCTCACCCAGTTTATTTCCCTAAGCTTTTTTCCGACAAACAAAATCAAATCATCGATTTTGTGATCGGTTTTCATTGCGACGATCTCGTAAAAATTCAACTCAGCTTTCCTCCTTGTTGTGTTTTTGGTTGAAAAGCAGTTCGGCGGCCTGAGACAGGGTAAAACCCTTATCCCTTCCACCTTCTTCCTGAAGCGGATTCTCTCCGCTTTGATGTTCGGTATCTGGCACGGCTTATTCCTCCTTGTTCCTAAATTCCGTTCTCAATTAGGACACTCTGTAATAGAGTAACCACATGAAAAAAGCCAAGGATTTGTCTTCGGCCGAACGGTTGGAGATTAAGATTTTGCTCGACAAAGGATATTCA
>JBAYKU010000008.1:0-31043 GCA_041664425.1 Minisyncoccota bacterium
GTTTTGAATATCCTTTGTCGAGCAAAATCTTAATCTCCAACCGTTCGGCCGAAGACAAATCCTTGGCTTTTTTCATGTGGTTACTCTATTACAGAGTGTCCTAATTGAGAACGGAATTTAGGTAAGCCAACCATAAGGGTTGAGCTCTGACAACCAATAGAGGAGAAAGATCACATGAATAAGCAACCGTTGTTGTTCACTATCGTTTTGGTGTTTGCAATGGCTGTTTTTGCGGTCATTCAACTTCATGCCATCAAGGAGGTTCGCCTGGTCTTGACCGACAAGGTGGAAAAAGAAAAGCTGGCCGACAGCTTTGTCACTAGCGCCATCGGAAACAAGGATTTTCTTGCCAAGCTTTCGCCTAGCGATGCCCTTGTTTGGACGAAATTGGTAAAGCAAGCCGAGGAAAATCGTCTAGCGAGCGGTTTGCAAGAGTCGTGGACGACATTTTCGGCGGCTGGTGTTCCTGTCGCTGTCACCTTCTACGATGAGTACGGGGTGTCGTACACCGCGGTCGTTGGGACAATGACCTACTCACGAGGAGGTGGAAATTCCCGCTTTGAACCATGTTTAGCTTTCTATGTCGGTAACGCTATGGGGGGATGCGAACGTCTTGATGGTTTTGATGCCGGTTCGGGCCAAAGTAGGTCTCTGAACGAATGGATCAAGCCTCCAAATGTCAGCTACTCTCTCGTGGCAGAGGATATCAGGAAGAAGGTTTACCAACACCTTCGCCTGGCACCATCGTAATATCGCCCGCCCGCAAGGGACGACAACCCGTCGTCAGTTGCGAGGCGGGTTTGTTGTTTTTGTGCGAAATTGGATTTCGCACAATTGTTTAGGAAAATTTTAAATTTGCTATACTAGCAACATGTCCTACATTATCGTCGGCTTGGGCAATCCAGGCGAAGAATACGTAAATACTCGGCACAATGCCGGTCGCTTGGCGGTGACCGCTTGGGCCAAAGCTTATCAAAAAGCCGAAGATCTCAGCGAGTGGAAATTCGACAAAGTTTTAAATGCCCAAAAAAGTAGTGGTGAAGTTTTTCCGGAATTGCTGTCGGGCAAGAAAAATAAAAAAGGTGAGAAAGTGCTGGTGCTACTGCCGGAAACTTTTATGAATAATTCGGGTAAGGCGCTAAAAGATAAAATCAAAAGCGTCAAAGCGGCGGAGAAATTGATAGTGGTCCACGATGACCTCGATTTACCACTCGGGACGATGAAGATGGTTTTTAATCGTGGCTCCGGTGGACACAAAGGTCTCGAGTCGATCATCAAAGCGATCAAAACTCAAGGCTTCATTCGCATTCGTCTCGGCGTCTGTCCGACGACACCGACCGGCAAACCAAAAAAACCAGTGGGGGATAAATTGGTGGATTTTATCGTGGGTGAATTTAAGCCCGATGAGGAGAAAGTTTTCAAGAAAATCGAGAAGCGCGCCGTGGAAGCGATTGATTTGATTTTGGGTGAAGGGAAGGAGAAAGCGATGGGGGAAATAAATAGCAGTAAGTAGCCCGCCAAAATTTCTTGTCCACTTAAGTTTTTATTAAAAAATTTGGTGGATTCGCAATAAACTTAGGAGGGTAAATAAACCCTACATGAATAGCAAAGCTAAATTTATAAATAAATTTATTCAGTAGGGTAAAAATTATGAACCACAACAATATTACCACTGCTTTGGAATTGCCGGGGCAGAAAATTATCAAAAATTTCGGTTTGGTCAAGGGGATTGTCGTTCGCTCGCGTTCGATCATTGGCTCGATCGGCGCTTCGCTCCAGACTATCGTCGGTGGAAACATTTCGCTCTTTACCGAACTGTGTGAGAAAACTCGCCAAGATGCTTTTGATCTAATGGTCAAACATGCCGAGGACCTTGGGGCCAACGCCATCATCGCGGTTCGTTATGATGCCACCGAAGTCATGCAGGGCGTGACAGAGGTGTTGTGTTATGGGACGGCAGTGACGGTTGAGGAATAAAAATTAAACAAACTCCCCCGGTTTCGCGAAGCGAAACCGGGGGAGTTTTTTTGAGCTAATTAAGCTTTTTCTTCAACAACTTTGTCGGCAGTTTTTTCGATCGCCGGCAGAGTGACAGCGCCAAAGGCCAAGGTCATCTTTTGGCTCTTTGGTTCAAAGAGGTTGATGGTAAAGGTATAAGTCTTGCCCAATTCCAAAGTTTTGCGTAGATCTTCTTCGGTTTTGAACTCAGACACATGAACTAAACCAGCTACCCCTTCTTCGATAGAAACCAGAGCGCCATGTTTGTTGTATTTGATAACTACACCCTTGACCACATCGCCCCGCTTGTATTTTTTATCAGTTTCAGACCAAGGATTTGGTTTGAGAGCTTTGATGGAGAGGGAAATCTTGTCGTCTTTGATTTCAATGATTTTAGCCTTAACTTTCTCGCCTACTTTGAAGATATCACGAGGATTTTCGACGAGTGACCAGTCAATTTCAGAAATGTGGACCAAGCCTTCGAGGCCATCTTCCACTTTAACGAAAATACCAAAATCAACCGTTCCAGTGACTTCACCGTCAACCACATCACCAAGACTATACTTTTCGATTAAAGATTTTTTAATCTTATTGTCCTGGCTCTTTTCTGAGAAGATTAATTTATTTTCTCGAGGGTCAGCCGTAATAACTGTGACGGTAATCATTTTACCAACCAATTTACGCAATTCGTCAGCAATCTTGTCTTTATCACCATCAGTCACGCGAGGATAGTGATCGGCTTTGAGCTGAGAAGCAGGGATAAAACCATCGATACCTTGCCATTCGAGGATTAAACCACCCTTGTTGGCATCTTTGACCATCAGGTCAAAAACGGCCTTGGACTTGATGGCTTTTTCGGCCTCATTCCAAACGAGAGCTTGTTTGGCTTCTTTGAGTGATAATTCAATATAACCTTCCTCACCTTCGAGATCGACTATCTTAGCAGTAACAGTATCACCGACGTTGACCTTTTTGATTACATCGCGGGCGTTTAGGTATTCGCGACCAAAAATAATTCCAGTCCCAAATGGTGGTACGTCAACATACAAAGTCATCTTTTCCTTGGCAATGACTCGGCCTTCAACGAGAGCGCCAACTTCTGGCAGGGCGGTGGAATTTTTAGTAATTTCCTCCATGACGACTCGGTTGACGGTCTTTACGGCGCCAGCCTCCTCGGTATCAACCTCTAACGGTCGAATATCTACATCTTTTGACATTAAATTTTATTATTTTAGCTCGACTTGGGGTCGAACACTGAGGTCGGGTTTTGGAAGATTTTTGGGGTTTTTAAGCCTTTTTTGAACCTCGCAAAGCTTTTCCTGCAGTCCTATTAATGGGTTAGAGTATATAGGAAAAAAAGGATTTTGCAAATTAAGGTTTTTTTGCTATAATAGGGGGGTAGGAACGGTTTTTTTAGGTTTTAATTTTTTAACACGCATAAAATTCTGCTGAATTTTTGCTCTGCTCGCGCCAGTCGCACTGCGCAAGGTTAAAAAATTTAAACTAAAAAAACCTAGTTTGATTTAAGATTTTTGTAGTGTAAATCCGGCAAGAACTTAAGTTAAAAATGGTTGGGCTTGGGTCTGGGTTTTTAACTTAAGTTCTTGCCGGAAACTCAAAAATTTTAAATCAAAAATAAACTAATAATTTTATGATCGTTAATTTTTATGGCCAAGCCTTTATTAAGGCCCAGTTTGGTGATACGGTAGTTGCTTTTAACCCTATCGCCAAAGAGTCTGAGGCAAAAACGACCCGTTTTGGAGCCGATTTATGCTTAGTCTCATCCAATGTGCCAGAGGCCAACGGCTTGGACTCTGTCACTTATGCCAACAAAATCCCTTTTGTTGTAGAAGGGCCTGGTGAATACGAAAAAGCCGGTATTTTCATCCGGGGTATTTCTTCTGGCGGAGTAGATGGTTCAGTCAATACTATATATACGATGACTCTCGACGGGATCAATATCTGCCACCTGGGCTTACTCAAGGATCCCAACCTGCCTGCTGAGGCGATCGAAGACCTGGGTTCGATTGATATCCTTTTTGTGCCGATTGGTGGTGGTCAAGTTTTGGATCCCAAAGAAGCCGCCAAAGTCGTGGCGGGTCTCGAACCGAGCGTGATTGTGCCGGTGATGTATGATAATGACAGTATCTTGAAGACCTTTCTCAAGGAGGCGAGTGATGGCAAGGAAACTTACGTTGATAAGCTGACCGTCAAACGCAAAGATTTAGATGGCAAGGCGGGTGAAGTGATTGTTCTTAAAGCAGACATTTAATTATATTTTTATAAAAAACTATGTCTTGGCAAAATAAACTTAATCAATGGCGCAACGAGTCGGATGAAAAAAAGCAACAATTAGCCGTGATGATGGCGGTGGCGGGGACGGGACTGATTTTTGTTTGCTGGTTGTTTATTGTCGCTTTTGATTTAAGTTCTCCTACGCCCGCGCCAGTCACCAAAGCGCCCGTCGCTGTCGAAGCAGTGGCGACCACGACTGATCAAATCTCTTGGTGGCAAAAGGTTTCGTCTGGTTCGACTGAGGCGGTATTGTCAATTTGGCAGGGGATCAAAATTACAGCCGATGGGGTTATGAAATAATCATGTGGCCAATTGAATTTTTTAAAAAAGAAAATATAATCCGAAATATAAAAGATAATGAAGGGACGAGATAAAAAATCAAATAAAAAAGAACCGACTGCTGATCGGGTGTTTGCTGAGGGTGAGGAGCGAATTTCCGCTATCAATATTGTCACCGAAATGCGCGAAGCTTATCTCGACTATTCAATGTCGGTTATTGTTGGGCGCGCCCTGCCAGATGTCCGTGATGGTTTGAAGCCAGTTCATCGTCGCATTCTTTTTTCGATGAATGAGCTCGGCTTGACCGCCAGTAGTAAATTCCGCAAATCAGCGACCGTGGTGGGAGATGTGTTGGGTAAATATCATCCCCATGGTGATTCGGCTTGTTATGATGCCATGGTGCGTATGGCTCAGGATTTTGCTATGCGTTATCCACTGGTGACTGGTCAGGGTAACTTTGGCTCGATTGATGGTGACTCGGCCGCGGCTATGCGTTATACCGAAGCCAAGATGTCTAAACTGACGGCGGAGCTTTTACGTGATATTGAAAAGGAGACGGTAGATTTTACTCCCAACTATGATGGTACTCGTCAGGAACCGAGCGTTATGCCTAGTGTCGTCCCTAATTTACTTTTGAACGGCGCGATGGGTATTGCGGTCGGTATGGCTACCAAGATTCCACCCCACAATCTAACAGAGTTGATGGACGCACTCTCTCACCTAGCTGATCATCCAGAAGCGACGACTGAAGATTTACTAGAATTTGTCAAAGGGCCAGATTTTCCGACGGGTGGCTTGGTTTTCAATCAAGAAGATATTCGTCATGCCTATGCCACTGGTCGGGGTGGAGTTTTAATGCGAGGGGAAGCTGAAATTATTGAAAACAAAGCTGGCAACTACCAAATTGTCGTCTCCTCGATTCCCTACCAAGTCAATAAATCAGAAATGATTGTTAAGATTGCTGATCTGGTGCGCGATAAAAAAGTCGAAGGTATCCGTGATATTCGCGATGAATCGACCAGAGATATTCGCGTGGTGATTGATCTCAAAGCCGGTGCTCATCCCCAGAAAATTCTCAATGCTCTCTACAAACACACTGATTTAGAATCAACCTTTAACTACAACATGCTGACGCTGGTGGCGGGGGTACCGAAACTGTTACCTCTGCGTTCGATTTTGGAAGAATTCCTTAGTCATCGCCAGATTATTGTCACTCGTCGGACCAAGTATGATTTGCGCAAGGCCGAAGAACGGGCTCATATTTTGGAAGGTTTGAAAAAAGCTCTGGATCATATTGATGAGATTATTAAGCTGATCAAAAAATCCAAAGATACCGAAGAAGCCAAGGCCAACCTGATTAAAGTTTTCAAGTTTTCCGAGCTTCAGGCGGTGGCGATTCTCGAAATGCGCTTACAAAAATTGGCGGGTCTAGAGCGTCAGAAAATTGAAGACGAATTGAAAGAAAAATTAGACCTGATCAAGGAACTCAAGGCAATCTTGGCTGATCCGAAAAAAGTGCTGGCGATTATCAAAAAAGAATTTGTGGAAATTCGCGAGAAATATGGTGATGCTCGTCGGACCAAGGTGATCAAAGGTGGAGCTAAGGAAATCAATGTGGAAGATTTAGTCCCGGAAAAGGAAGATGTGCTAGTTTTGACCGCTGGTGGCTATATCAAACGCACTGATCCGAGTGAATATCGATCACAGAAGCGTGGTGGGGTGGGTGTTATTGATCTCAATATGAAAGAAGAAGATTTTGTCACCACTTTGTTGACGGCCAATACTCATGACGACCTACTCTTCTTTACCAATCGGGGCAAGGCCTACCAAATCAAAATGTACGATGTGCCAGAAGGTAAACGGGCTACTCGTGGTAAATCAATCATGAATTTCTTGTCTTTGTCTGATGATGAAACTGTCACTAGTATCTTACCGATGCCTAAGGAGCTAAAGAATGTTAAATTCTCTCTGGTGTTGGTGACTCAAAATGGTGAGGTTAAAAAAGTATCAGCCGATAGTTTCAAAGATGTTCGTCGGAGTGGCATCATCGCTATCAAACTCGAAACTGGGGATTTACTTTTGTCTGTCTCAACAGTAGAGAAGGGGGATCAGATGATTTTGACGGCTCAATCAGGCCAATCAATTTGTTTTAAAGAATCAGAAGTGAGAGAAATGGGCCGAGCGGCTGGTGGGGTGCGAGCGATCAAGCTCAAAAAGGGAGATTTAGTCGTCGGCGCTGGCAAGATTCCCGCGGAGCTGAAAAATGGCAGTTTGTTGGTCATGACCGATACTGGCCATGGCAAGCGTACCCTCTTGAAAGAATTCAAAGTGCAAAAACGAGGTGGTTCTGGTATCAAGGCGGCTAATATTACCAAAAAAACTGGTCCGTTGATGGTAAGCAAGGTTCTCGATGGTAGTCAGGAAGAAATCATTGCTATTAGTAAGCAGGGTCAGATTATTCGTACCAACATCAATGAGATTCCGATGATTGGTCGCGCCACTCAGGGGGTCAAGGTTATGAAATTAAAAGAGGGTGATGGTATCGCTTCGGTAACGTGTTTGTAAAAATCAGTAGTAAAAGTAATAAAGTAATAAAACAATAAAAACTCCCCCGATTTTCGCAAAGCGAAAATCGGGGGAGTTTAGTTTTGCACCCTGGTGGGGTAGTCAAAATTTTTTGCAAAAAATTTACTCCACAGGGCAAGCTTTGAGTTTTACCCTTTGACTTATATAATATAACTATGTCTTTTGCTGTCCCCGAAGATGTCGCCAAAGAATTTGGTTTGATGTCTGGAGAAGAAGTGGCCGAGTTTGGAACCGGTATCGGTGCCTATACTTTAGCTTGTGCCAAAATTGTGGGTGGTAGTGGTAAAATTTATGCTATTGATGTCCAAAAAGATTTATTGGAACGTCTGCGTAATGACGCTAAAAATTTAGGCATAACCAATATTGAATATATTTGGGGCGACATCGAAGAAGTTGGTGGCACCAAGCTGAAGGATCATCTCGTGGATGTGGTTTTAATGGCCAGCGTCTTTTTCCAATTGGCTGATAAATTGGGAGCGGTCAAGGAAGCTCAACGCTTATTGCGATCTGGTGGGCGCATTGTTTTTATTGACTGGTCAGACTCTTTTGGTGGTCTAGGGCCTAAGCCAGAAGATGTTTTTGGGTCAGACACTGCTGAAAATTTATTTACTACCAATGGTTTTAAAAAGGTCAAAAGTTTTCAGGCCGGTGATCATCACTACGGTCTAATTTTTCAAAAACAGACTTAAATAAAATTTTATGGATAAATCTAATTTCTTTCAAATTGGTCTCCTCGTCTTTCTCGCCTTTGCTGGTATTGTCGCTGTCTTGATTTTTGGTGGATTTATACCTGGTTTTAGAACAGTCACTGGCGGAACTGGTGGAACGATTGTTTTATGGGGGACTCTACCGGAATCAAGTTTACAGACTTTTGTTGGAAATCTAAACAGACAATACGAAAAAAGTTTTGTTTTGAAATACGTCGCCAAAAACCCAACCAATTATGAGGCGGATCTGGTGGAAGCCATGGCTTCGGGCCAGGGACCAGATTTGGCTATTTTGCCACAGGATTTACTGATCAAGCATAGCAATAAGATAGTTCCGATCCCTTATAGCACTATCACCGCCCGCACTTTTCAGGACACCTATTTTGACGGAGCCGATATTTTGCTGACGACCGCTGGTATTACCGCCTTGCCCTTGATGGTTGATCCATTGGTCATGTATTACAACAAAGATTTGTTTTCGGCCAACAATATCGCTTTTCCGCCAGCCAATTGGTCAGATTTTCTACGAGTACAAAAAACTTTAACCAAACAAAACGACGCTGGCAATCTTTTGCAGTACGGCACAGCCTTGGGTGATTTTTTCAATATTGCCAATACCAAAGAGATCGTTGTCGCTTTATTGATGCAGTCTGGTAACCCCATCATCAAACTTGGAGAAAAAGGTTTGACGGTGGTGCTAGGAGAGAATCCTAATGTCCAAACTATGTCTTCAGCCAAAGCGGCCACC
The DNA here is from genome assembly GCA_041664425.1 of Minisyncoccota bacterium. Lineage (GTDB taxonomy): Bacteria > Patescibacteriota > Minisyncoccia > Phycocordibacterales > XYD1-FULL-46-19 > XYB1-FULL-42-16. The sequence goes on from JBAYKU010000008.1 coordinate 8,614, forward strand.
CAGTTTTTCACTCAATTTTCCGATCCGACCAAGGCGACTTATAGTTGGAACCGCTCTCTACCCGAAGCCCAAGAATCTTTTTTGGGAGGTCTTTTGGGCACTTATTTTGATTTTGGTAGCGCTATCACTACTATTAATTCGAAAAATCCTCACCTTTATTATGATATCTCGATTATTCCCCAACGCGACAACAATCTCTCTCGTCTGACCTATGGCCGGATTATGACCGTAGCCGTAATGGCTAGTAGTAAAAAGCAGGCCTACGCGGCTTCGGTTGCTCAAATTTTAACCAATGCCTCTTCGGCGAAAGTTTTTGCTGAGGCGACCAGTCTAGCACCGGCCCGACGAGATCTCCTGTCGGCTGGAGCTAGTGATCCTAAGAAAGACGTCATCTACAAGAGCGCTCTGGCTAGTCGAGCTTGGCTTGATCCAGATCCAGTAAAAAGCCGGCAAATTTTCAATAGCATGATTGAGTCCATGACCATCGGTCGGGTTGGGGCTGAGGGGGCGGTGTCTTCGGCCGCCGGAGAATTAAATACTCTAATTTCCAATAGTTATGCCCAATAAAAAATTACAAATTGTTTCGTCCTTTGTTTTAGCTTTGGTGGTGGTCGTCGTGCCAATGATCGCCTTGGCGGTGGGAGAGTTTGTCACCTGTGATGGGCCAGTTGGTATTTCTGGTGGGACAGTTTGTGATCTCAACAAATTACTAACCATGGTCAATAAAGTGATTGATTTCTTTGCTTTTCGTTTGGTACCGCTTATCGCTACGGGAGTGATTCTATGGGCGGGTATTCGGGTGGTCTCTCAGCCAGAAAGTGTCAATGCTAAGTCAGAAGTAAAAAAACTTTTATGGACCCTCGTCTTAGGGTTAGTCATTATTTACTCGGCTTATTTTATTGTTCAAGCGATTATCAATAGTCTGGTGGCGGATAATGAAGTCGGCCAGACCTTAAAAGAGACTTTTAATTAACGGTATGACAAAAAATAAATTTAAAAGCATTGTTATTTCTTTGTTTGTCTTTGGTCTGATGGTTTTGCCGGTCATTTTTACTTATGCGGCTGTTGATGTGGGTACTGGCGGTATTGACACAGGTGGTGGCATCAGTTCTTTTCAGCTTAAAAACCCAATCCAAGCCACCAATTTTGAACAATTTCTAGCGGATATTCTGAATATCCTCGTTCAAATCGGTGTGCCGATTCTGGTCTTTATGACCATCTATACCGGTTTTTTGTTTGTAAAAGCTCGGGGTAATCCTGGTGAATTAACCAAAGCCAAGGACACCTTTTTGAATTTGATGATTGGGGCCTTTATTGTCTTGGGCTGTTTTGCTATTTCGGAAGCTCTGAGAAATACCGTGGCTGAGCTCGGCGATATTGCCGTTCCCAATATTGGTAATTAAAATTTATTAAATTTAATTTTAGAAAAAATGAATTTAACTTTAGGGGGGGTAATAACAAATTTTGTTTCTACTATCATGGGGCCACTACTGGTGGCGATGGTGGGTTGGGCGGTCATCGTTTTCTTTTGGAGTCTGTTTGAATATCTCCAGGGAGATGCCGCCAAAAAAGGGAACGCTCTGAGTCGAATTAGCTGGGGTATTTTAGTGCTCTTTGTGATGATCTCGTTGTGGGGTTTGGTTTCAATTTTGACTAACACTTTTACTGGTTGGGGTGGAGGTGGTAATCAGGTTCAAGTTCCTTATTTTCAGGGGCAATAAATGTGTATAAATATTTTGCTTACTAGGCCTAGTTATGGGATAATACAAGTATTAATAAAAACAAGTCGAATTAAAAGCAATTATAAATTAATAGTTTAAAAATATGGATACACAAGTTACAGATATAAGCTCTCTCTTTACTTTTTTTCAAGGTTTGATGAGTGCTATTTTGCCAATTTTAATTGGTTTGGCGGTCATCTTTTTTATTTGGTCGTTGTTGATGTTTTTGAAAGAATCAGGTTCCAAGAAAGACGAAGCTAAAAGCCAAATGATTTGGGGGATTGTTATCATCTTCGTCATGGTTTCGGTCTGGGGTCTGGTCGGCATTTTGCAAGGATCTCTAGGAGAGGGAAATGCTCCAACTGATCTCGAGGGTACACTTTTGCCTAGTTAAAAATTATTCATGATTGCTTACGCTGCCGTTGGCCGAATTGCCTTGATTGATAATATTGAAAGAGTAATTCTCGACCCCCTGATTACTTTGCTGTTTGCTTTGGCTGTGATGTATTTCATTTGGGGTCTATTAGAAACTATCACTTCGGGAGACGATTCTGCTAAGAGAAAAACGGGTAGTCAGCATATCATGTGGGGTTTAATTGGTATTTTTATTATGGTGACGGTCTACGGCATCTTGAATGTCGTTTCTAGCACCATCTCCTCGTTCTAAACAGGAAAACATAACCATTGGAAAAGGGCGGAACACTGTGTGTTCCGCCCTTTGTAGTTTTTTAGGATGTGTGAATTACTTTGGTCGGAAGGTGACCGTCACCTTTCCCTTTTCGAGGGACCGTAGACGGAAAGGAATTCCGCCAACCATGTGGGCATTGTCGCCATTTTTTTCGTTGTAAGCGAACGGTTGGCGACCCTCTTCCTGAATTTCAACAATACCACCTTCTTTACCTTCAGCGGATGCACTCCAGCCGTGGCGCGAGGAGATGGTTTGCCACCGACTCCATTTACTGGGTTCGGCGACGAAGACCACTGGCTCATCGGATTTTTCTTGCTGGGATTCCACGATTGTATTCATGGCACCCCCGGCGGTGTCCACCCAGTCAATGTTGAATCCAAACAGGACCAACATCGCTAGGCAGAGCATCCAGGCCCTCCAGGCCGTTTTTTGTGGTGCCGGCTTGAAGGCAGGTAGGATGAATGATCCAACGATGAGGATGACTGCCACCCATACCGTCGAGCGGTGATTTATCCACTGGTCCATATAGAAACCAGGAAAGATAAAATACACCACTCCTGCGATCATTGCGATGGAGAGCAACCCCACTACGAGGTTATTCTCCCTCACTTCTCCCCATGAACGTTTTGCTGGGGCTGGGTTGTTTCCCGCTTGGGCTGAGGTAGCTGATGGAGAAGTTGCTGGTGTTGCGGGCGTTGTCGTGGTACCACTACTGCTTCCAGAGGAAGAGGCAGTGGGTGTGGGCGTCTTGACTTTGGTATAGAACACCCAGGTCAGGTAGAGGAGAGCTAACGTCCCGAGACCTATATAGACATATAACTCTTTTGGCTGTAGCTGCAACCAATCGATAAGACTCTTCATTTCTTGCCTCCTTCAGAACCTTCTGCGGGTTCGGGTTTGGTTTCCTTGCCTTCTTTCTTGGGGTTGGGTTTCGGTGAAGCGGTCGCTTCCTTACTGCCGACACCTAGGGATACAAGCACTCCGCTCATACCCGAAGAAACGAAATTGAGGTCACCAGGCTTGGTTGCGATTGTTTCCAATCCGCGTTGGGTCTGGTAGATCTCGGTCGCTTCCTCGAAGCTGATCTCGTGACCATCGGCCTTGGCTGCTCTGACTATCGCCAGAATCGCTCCGACATAGCCACCACCCAGTGCCAATTGTTTTTGGGCCTCGCGTTCACCTTTGAGCATTTCTTGCCTGATCTTCACCACATCGTCTGACAGGACGATATCGGTTAATATCACACCCTTCTTAGTATCAAGTTCAATCCCCATTTCTTCTAGAGATTCCTTGACTTCACCAATGACTTGCTTACCGATTTCGTCGAGGGTTTTTCCCGCTTCATCAAGCGAAAGTTTCTGAAGGATTGGTCGCACCTCTCCGTCAACGATTTCCTCGATTCGGTTTTCGGTGTCCTTAACAACATACACCGATCTGGCGGCCGCGTCGGCACTCTTCATGATGCGATACCAGACTTGAATCTTTACCGCAGCTGATCCATCAACAAAGTCGATCAGGTTGTCCTTCTCGTCTTTATAGAGGTCTATACGGTGCCACTTATGATCGCCTGTGCCACCATTTTTGGCTACACCGTCGATTATGCCGGGTAAGCAAAGTAATCTCAGGCCACCACCAACACAACGATAGTATTGTCCGAATCTTTCCACGACCCGGAATTCATTTTCCGGTACGACCATCAACCCTTGTTTGAGATAGATGGCAAACCACAAAATGGTGGCCGGAGCCGTGATCATGATCGGAGAATTGAGACCTACACTTTCGGTGATGAGGTAAGATACTCCATTAAACACAGTTAGACCGATGGCGTTGACTACTAGAGTGATCCAGTTCAGATTGAACCACGAACTCTTGTAACCTGTACTCATAACCTTCTCCTTCCATGTCTTCGCCTAATGCGAAAACAATTTTTTACTCCAATTCACATCCTTTGTCAAAGAGGGGATACAGCCCCTCGAACAGTCCAACATCTACCTACTATTATACACCATATCACCTAAAAAGTCAACCCGGTAGTGAATTTTGGCATTGCTCACAGAGCGCCAGTCTTAAAGCTGGCTATGCCAAAATCTACTACCGGGTCAACCCTGAGCGTAGCGATGGAGCAGTCGTCGCATGACGGCAAGGCTGAAAAAAAGGGGACTAAAAATGGCTCATTAGAGCCATAAATATTGACAAAATCATTAAAGTAATGTATTCTCGCCATCAGGTTGATCTAAACAAAAACGGAGGGAGTAAGTATGACCTGTGCATTGTTGGGTATTAATATCACTGGACATCCAATTAATATTAATCGAATGTCCGCTATTTCTGGCCGGTCAAGGGAACTTATTTGTAGCTTGGCTGAAAGGATTGACGGGGTTGTTGTCCCTGATCTTGGCGAAGAATTGATGAGTATCGAAACTCCAATTAAGGCCAAGTGTCACTACCAGCAGGTTGGCCGTAGCCCGAAAAGGTTCACTGCTCTGCTGCGGTGGATCCAACTGGCCCAATTGGAAAAGGAGTTTCGGGAAATTGGCCCGCTGGTTGGCAAGAACACCGAGATGGAGCTCATCTACCTCAAACACGTCGCTCGGATTTGTCCGGGCGAGTAAATGTTTTCCCCCTCCCACGTCGTAACGTCCGCGAGATCGTTACGACAACAAACCCCATGCCTGTCTCCTTGGAGATGTGCATGGGGTTTTATTTTGAAAAAAGTGCCCGGGGTGGGACTCGAACCCACAAGACCGTAAGGCCAAGAGATTTTAAGTCTCTCGTGTATACCATTCCACCACCCGGGCTTACAACATATAGATTAAGCTAATTACGCTCTTTTTTCAATATTGCTGATTGTTGTTATACGATGGCTGCTCCGCTTCGCGGGTTGCCGCCAGTTGTAAAAACACAGTTTTTCATTTATATTATATCTGTTGCCTCGTTAGCTCAGTTGGTAGAGCAGTTGCCTCTTAAGCAAACGGTCGTAGGTTCGAATCCTACACGGGGCACAAAAAAAAACTGGTTTCGGCCAGTTTTTTATTTGTGCCCCGTAGCGAGCAAACTGCTTTGCTCGCGCGTAGGATTCGAAAAGCGGAGAGGTGTTTCTTCAACAGAAGAAACACGCGAGCTGCGGACACGACCAAAATTTGCGACGGCAAATTTTGAGTTGCGGAAGAATCCTACACGGGGCACAAAAAAATCGGCTTTTACGCCGATTTTTTTTGTTTTGCTTTTTTGTGCTGGGAAGAGGACTCGAACCTCCACGGATTACTCCACCAGTTCCTAAAACTGGCGCGGCTACCATTACGCCATCCCAGCAGATTTTGGCTAAAACATTTCGTTTCGGACGAAATGTTCGCCCGAACATTTCGTATTACAAAATGTTTTAGGGAGGCCTGGGGCGGAATTGAACCGCCGTATAAGAGTTTTGCAGACTCTTGCCTTACCACTTGGCGACCAGGCCTTTCTTGCCCTCCTAAGTTTTGTTTTACAAAATTTTGGCGGGTTGTTCCTCGCTTTTCACTCTATCAACTAACTGCTGTCCCTTCTCGATCAAGTCTAACTCAACCTCGAAAAAAGGTAAAATCTGTAGCCGGCTATTTTTCTTGATGAAATTGCGGAGTTCGGTCCGGTGACGGCGAGCAAAGAAAATAGCTTCATCTTCAAATTGTTCTGGTAGAACAGTAATTAGGATCGTGACATTTTTGCCGTCTCTGGAGGGGATACAGTTGGTGACAGTAATTAGAGATTTGGTGCTAGATTGGTCACGAAAAAAACGAGCCGCGAGCTCGCGGATAACCGAAAGACTTTTTTGTTGGTGCAAATTCATCCCATTAGAAACAGATCGCGACCAAAGCGTCTTTATCTGTTTTTTTAATTTTAGTTAATAAAAATTTCTTCATATTCGTTTTACTTTGTTTCTGCGGTCACGGTTTCTAACGGGAAAAATCCCCATCTTATTTAGTCACCAGTTCAAAGACTTCTAAAATATCGCTAGGCATGATCTCAAATTTGCTTTCAACTTCAGCTCCGAATTGGATACCTTCTTCGACGGTCTGAGCTTTGATCTTTTGTTGTTGCAAGCCAGAAATTCGGCCCCGACCGATTTCGGTTTCGCGACGCATAATTTTAAATTGATCGCTACGAGAAATTTTCCCGGTCAGAACGGATCCGCCGACTACTTGTTTATCTTTGTTGCGATTGAATGTCTTTAGAATCTTGGCTCGACCAACAGTCTCTTCGGTAGTGATTTTTGGTGCCCGCTTGCTCATTTCTTCTTGGAGCCATTCGGATAGTTTGTAGATGATATCGTCAGTTTGAATAGCCACGCCAAATTTTTCTGCTACATCTAGAGCGGATTTTTCGGCCTTAACTCGAAAGCCCACAATCAAACCGCCTTCACTGCTATTGGTTAGTGATTTTACATCATTTTCTGTAATAGCGCCGATCTCCGATTTGATGATTTTGAAGTTAACCCGCTCGTGTTTTAATAAGCCAATTTCTTTTTCGACGGCTTGTTTGGTACCGGCGGTATCACTTTTAATAATCAATGGGATGCTGATTTGGTTGAGACAGCTGGCCTCCAATTTGGCACACATTTTATCGCCAACTATTTCTTGGAGAAATTTCTCGGTTAGACAGTCAGCTGTTTTTTTATCGTCAGTGGAAGTAAATTCGGCGCCGATTTCTGGGACTTTAGCAAAACCATAAATTTTAACAGGGGAGGAGAAAGTCATCTCGGTGACATTTTTACCGAGGAAGTTTTCCATCCGCTTAATTTTGGTAGAAATTCCGCCGACGACGATGAAGTCGTTGACCTTGATCTTGCCGTTTTTGATGATAATGGTGGAGGTGATGCCGACTTTGGGATCCAGCCCAGCTTCCAAGACATAGCCACTCCCTGGCTCATTGGCCTCACCCTTTAATTCTTCCATTTCCGCCACCAACAACATCAGATCGAGTAGTTCTGGTACCCCTTCGCCTGTTTTGGAAGAAATCGCGACCCAAGGAATAGAACCGCCATAACCTTCAACCAAAATACTATTTTCCGCTAGACTTTGTTTGGTTCGCTCAATGTCGGCATTAGTTTTATCGATTTTACTGAAAGCGATAATGAAAGGCTTGCTAGCGCTTTGGATAGAACGGAGAGCTTCGAGGGTTTGAGCTTTGACTCCTTCCTCGGCTGAAACAATTAAGATGGCAATATCGCAAATAACCGCTCCGCGCTCACGCATAGTTTCAAAAGCGGCATGACCGGGAGTATCGAGAAAGGTAATTTTTTTATCTATCCCGTCTTTGTTTTTATGGATGACTTCGTAGGCACTAGTGTGCTGGGTGATGCCACCACTTTCGGAGTCAACAATATTGGTTTGGCGGATATAATCTAGGAGTTTTGATTTGCCATGGTCAATATGGCCCATGATGGCAATTACGGGTGGTCGTTCTATTTTGGACTCATTTTTAGGGGATTTGGTGGGCATAGTAGGCAAAAAAGGCCGTAGGCCTTTATTTGCTAACTATTCTACCTCTTTTTAGCTCTTTTGGGAAGCTCTGGCCGAATTGATTGACTCTAGTTCCTCCTCGGAAAGTTCAAAGTCGCTTTTGCCGGCGGTAATCGGTTTGGCATAAATACCAACCTTGTCTCGGGAATAAAGGCTGGAGATGACTACTCCGTTCCCATCTTCGTCCAATAAACTGGTGGCAAAGCTCTGGTTTCCTCCCTGATCACGAAAAGGATTGAAACGGACCGTGTGTACTTTTTGGATTGATTTGCGCAGTCTAGCGTCCATAATTTGAGAAAAATTTTCTAAGTCATCATGTTTTTGTGACAGCTCTTCTATAAACTGGCCCATGTCAGCTAAAATATCTTCCAGATCTCTGGCATGTTTGCCTTGAAAAATTTTTGTCAGTCGCCATTCTAATAGGACAATCCAAACCACCAAAGCGATGATGATTGCCGCTAGAGTGTAAATAAGAAGAGTGGGATTAGTGATATCCATCCCATTAGAAACAGTTTACGACCAAAAAATCGTTTCCTGTTATATTTATGCTGGTTAATAAGCTTAATTTCATACTTGTTTTTATTACCTTGCTGGTCGTAGTTTCTAACGGGATAAATACAGGCAAATTATAGACCCAAATCAGTTTGTTTGCAAAAGTTCTTGAATTGACAAAAATATAGTAAAGGGTGTTAAATGGGTTAGGATTTGGTGAAGTCAACTTGGAGGAGAGCATTTCCATGACTCAGAAAGAAGAGAACAAACTGCGACAAGCCTTGGCCAAGGCTGGCATTACAGATGAAAAGAAAAAGGACAAGGTTGTTGCCTTTGTTGATCAAACGATTTTGGAAAGCACCAACAATGCCCTAAGGGCTATCTCGGGGAATAACTACTAGTCTCCCGCCACAGGCGATGGAAACTCTCCATCGCATGTGGCGGGTTTTCGTTTCCTGTTTTTAATGACTCTAAACAAACTGCTATTTTCGTGTTAGATTTGCTGAATGGTAGTTAAGAAAATAATCAACCTTGATACCGCCAGTACCACCCCTCTAGATAAGAGGGTTTTTAGGGTGATGAAGCCTTATTTTACCGAAAAATTTGGTAATCCTGCCAGCTTGCATCGACTGGGGACTGAGGCTCAAAAGGCTGTCACTTTAGCTCGCCAGCAAACCGCTGATTTTTTACAAGCTCATACTGATGAAATTTACTTTACCAGTGGGGGAACCGAAGCTCTCAACTGGGCTATTTTTGGCGTAGCGAGACTTTTTAAAACTCCTAAACATTTAGTGATAAGCGCTATTGAACATGAAGCCGTAATTGAGCCCTGTCTATTTTTAGAAAAACAGGGGTGGAAGCTGACTTTTGTTTCGCCTGATAAAAACGGAGTGATTAAACCCGAAGCCATAAGGGAGGCTCTGACCGAGGACACGGTTTTAGTGGCTGTCATGACGGCTAACAATGAAATTGGCACCATCCAACCAATCAAAGACATTGCTAAAGTTATTCGAGCTTTGCGTAAAGATCGCCTTGGTCACCCACTTTATTTTCTAACTGATGCTTGCCAAGCGCCTCGAGCGTTGGATTTAGTGGTAGACAAACTCGGGGTTGATTTTTTGGTTTTGAATGGTTCAAAAATTTATGGTCCAAAGGGGATTGGGGCCTTGTATATTCGTCGGGGAATCAATATTGGGCCACTGCTTTTTGGTGGTGGTCAGGAAGCTGGCAAGCGTAGTGGGACCAGTAATGTTCCTGGGATTGTCGGATTGGGTGAAGCGCTAACGATTTGTAAAAAGGAATATAAAAAAGAAAAAGCGAGATTGACTCCCCTACGAGATTTTTTAGCCCAAGAAATAAAAAAGAAAATTCCGGAAGTGATTGTTAGCGGTGATTTAAATAATCGCTTGCCGTCAAATCTCCATATTTCAATTCCTGGTCTATTGGGAGAACAGTTAGTAATCGAGTTATCAGTCAACGGTGTTGCTTGTTCGGCAGGTAGTGCTTGCTCAGTCTTGGGTGGAGGTGGTTCTCGCACTTTGCGAGCGATTGGCTTGATTCCCCAGCTAGCGGATAGTTCTTTGCGGTTTTCCCTGGATCGTTCAATAACCAAAAATGATCTAAAAAAAGTAGTGTCTATTTTGGTTAAAATCATTACTAAACTCCGTAGTTTTGAGCCAAAAATTGTAAATAACTAAATCACTTCTTGATTTTGACGGAGATGCTATAATAGCCTAAATAGTCATATTAATTTTATTTATCCCGTTAGAAACCGCGACCGTAGAGGACATCAAAAAATAATATGAAGAAAATTTTATTAACTAAAGTAAAAAAGACAGAAAACGACATTTTGGTCGCGATCTGTTTCTAATGGGATGTACCAATTACCCACTCTAAAATATGATTTTAGTGAACTCGAACCTTATTTTGATGAGGCGACGATGAAGCTTCACTATGGCAAGCATCATCAGACCTATGTTGATAAACTCAACACCGCTCTGGCTGATTTTCCAGAACTATCTGCTCTGTCCATCGAAGAATTATTAAAAAATTTAGAGGCAGTACCAGAGGAAGTTCGTCAGGCAGTCAGAAATTTTGGTGGGGGTTTCTATAATCATAATTTCTTTTTTGACATAATTGGACCAAAAGTTGATAATCTAGTACCGACTGGTGGTTTAATGGAAGTTTTGGAAAAAAGTTTTGGCTCTTTTGATAATTTTAAAAAGGAATTTACTGATAAAACTGTCACTGTATTTGGTTCGGGCTGGGGTTGGTTAGTTAAAAATTCTGATGGGCAGTTGGCGATTGTCACCAGCGCTAATCAGGATTGTCCATTATCAGCCGGTTCCAAACCCTTGCTGGCTTGCGATGTCTGGGAGCACGCTTATTATTTAAAATACCAAAATCGTCGAGTAGAATTTGTCGAAGCTTTTTTCCAAGTCATTGATTGGAATCGGGTAGAGGAAATATACAATACTTAATATTAATCATTAATAAAAAACATATGCGACTAGAAGATCTCACTCATAGCCAAATTATTTTGTTGACAGCTTTGGTTAGTTTTGTGACCGCGATTGCCACTGGTATTTTGACGACCTCTTTGCTCAATAGCGCTGATTCGCAGAATGTTTCCAGATCTATTAATCAAGTAGTGGAAAGAACCATCGAAAAAGTTGTCCCTCAGACTATTATCCAGACGGTGACCAAAGAAGTGTCAGTTCCGACCAATGAAGGTGAAAAAATCGTCACCGCTATCAATGCGGCCTCGCCAACAGTCTTTAAAATCTATGCCTATAAATACGACGGCACCTATCAAGCTCTCGATTCCAGTATCGTCTTGATTGATAAAAAAATAGTGGTCACTACTGCCAAGGGGATTGATCGCAACAATAATTATGTTTTGAAATTAGATAAAGATCAGAAAATTAATTTGAATTTAGCCGTATTAGATAGTGCTCGAGATTTGGCCATTTTCAAATTAGTTGGTGATTTTAGTACCCTGACTAAGAATATCCCTGCCTTATCTTTTGCTAAAGCCTCGGTTATCGGCCAGACGGTAGTGGGACTGGGATCTAGTGAAGGAGCTGATAATAATCCTTTGTCGGTAGGTATTTTACTATCAGCTGGTAGTAATAATGCCTCCTCGACCAATCCGAGTTTCTTTAAAACCAATGCCGCCAACGCCGATACTCTCGGCGGACCAGTGCTAAATATTAGTGGTGAGCTAGTTGGTTTAGTTGTTCGTACGGGTGTCGTCTTGTCGATCAATGACATCGGTGTGTTGATTGACAGTATTAAGTAGCCGTTTTAATATCACAATCTATGCCTCCATTCCAAAACTTCACCTCGAAGGCCCGCGAAGCTATTCGCCGGTCTCATGAACTCGCTCTCGAGCGGGGCCAGAACCAAGTCAATCCTCTCCATCTCTTGGCGGCTTTGATGTTGCAAGAAGAAGGCGCTATCCCTTCGGTGGTGGAGCGCCTAGAAGTGGATTCGATGATGCTGACCGATTATTTATTGGAATTATTGGAAAATTCTAATGGTAGTCAAGCGTTGGCTCCGTCTTATCAGATTTATTTGACCCCTGAATTGGTCAAAGTTTTTGATAGTTCTGCTAAAAATGCCCAAGCGATGAATGATGAATTTGTTTCGACCGAGCATCTTCTTTTGGCCTTGATTGATACTCCCAGTCCAGCCAAAGAAGTTTTGGCTCGTTTCAAATTGACCCATGATGCGGTGGTGAGAATAATCGAGGAATTGCGCGATACTGATCAGATTGGCGATGCTCCAAAGAAAAATCGTTCAATAGAAAAATATACTAAAAATTTAACTGATCTCGCTCGTAAGGATAAACTTGATCCAGTTATCGGCCGAGATAATGAAATCCGGCGGATTATGGAAATCCTCTCTCGTCGGACCAAAAATAATCCGGTTTTGATCGGTGAGGCGGGGACTGGTAAGACGGCCATAGTTGAAGGCTTGGCTAATCGTATTGCCAAGGGTGATGTGCCAGAATCTTTGCGTGACAAGGAAATCGTCTCCCTTGATTTAGGTATGCTTTTGGCGGGGACTAAATTCCGTGGTGAATTCGAAGAGCGTCTGAAAAATATCATGAAAGAAATTGAAAAAGCCGAAGGTCAGATCATTCTTTTTATTGATGAAATCCATACTATCGTCGGGGCAGGAGCGGCTGAGGGTTCGATCGATGCCTCGAATATGTTGAAACCCGCTTTGGCTCGGGGTGATTTGCGAGCCATCGGTGCGACGACCATCAAAGAATATCAAAAATACATTGAAAAAGATCAGGCCCTGACTCGGCGTTTCCAGCCGGTGATGGTAGAGGAGCCATCGATCGAGGACGCGGTGACTATTTTACGTGGCTTAAAAGACAAGTATGAAGTTCATCACGGCGTTCATATTACTGATGACGCCATCGTGTCAGCGGTCAATCTGTCTAGTCGTTATATTTCTGATCGTTTTCTCCCTGACAAAGCGATTGATTTGATTGACGAAGCGGCTTCGGCTCTGCGTTTACAGTTAGAAAACAAGCCAGCTCAACTCGAAGATGGTGAGCGCAAAATCATGCGTCTGGAAGTAGAAAAACAGGCTTTGAACAAAGAAATCGAAGCGGGGACTGACAGCCGTGATGTTAAGACTCGAGTTAAAGATATCGAGAAAATGATTGGTGAACTCCGCGAAGAAACGGGTGAGCTGGAATTAAAATGGAAAAACGAAAAACAAATCATCAACGAAATTCGTGATACTAAAAAGATGTTGGAATCTTTGCGCATGGAAGCCAGTCAGGCCGAGCTCCATGCTGATTTGGCCAAAGCCGCCGAGATTCGCTATGGCAAAATTCCCGAAGCCCAAAAAGTGCTGGCGACCAAAGAGCAAAAACTCAAGCGTCTCCAGACTGGGCGCAAGATCTTGAAAGAGGAAGTCAATGAATCCGACATTGCCCGAGTGGTGTCACGCTGGACTGGTATTCCGGTAGAAAAAATGTTGGAAGAAGAAGCCGAAAAATTACAGAAAATGGTGGATCTCGTCGAGACTCGTGTCCGGGGTCAGAATGAAGCCATTAAAAAGATTGCTGAAGCGGTCAAACGCTCCCGTGCTGGTATCGCTGATCCTGATCGACCGATTGGCTCCTTTATTTTCCTCGGTCCATCGGGGGTGGGTAAAACTGAGCTCGCTCGCTCGTTGGCTTCTTTCCTTTTTAATGATGAAAAAGCCTTGATCCGAATCGATATGTCCGAGTATATGGAAAAGTATTCTGTCTCTAAGCTGATTGGTTCACCTCCCGGCTATGTTGGTCATGAAGAAGGTGGTTCTCTGACTGAGACGGTTCGCCATCGGCCATACTCGGTTTTGCTTTTTGATGAAATTGAAAAGGCCCATCCTGAGGTCTTTAACATTTTACTGCAGGTGCTCGATAACGGTCGCCTAACTGATTCCAAGGGTCGCGTCGTCAACTTCAAAAACACGATCATCATTTTGACTTCTAACTTGGGTAGCAATTTCATCAACAGTTTCCAGAAAATTGGTTTCCAGAGTAATGATATCAAAGCTAGTTTTGAAGATACCAAGGTAAAGATTATGGAAACTCTCAAAAATAATTTTCGACCAGAATTTCTCAATCGTCTGGATGAGATTTTGATTTTTGAGCCGTTAAGTCAAGAGACTATCAGGGAAATCGTTGAATTGCAGTTGGCGATCGTTAAGTCTCGCCTGACCGCCAAAGGCATCATCTTGCATGTTGATTCCGAAGTGTCGGCTTATTTGGCCAAAGAAGGCTATAGTCCAGAGTATGGTGCTCGACCGCTCAAACGCCTAATCCAGAGTAAAATTCTCAATCCTGTGGCGGAGTTTATCATTGCCAGGCGAGTGGAAAATGGTGGGGTAGTCGAAGTGACGATGAAAGACGGCGTGCCCAATATTGAGTTGAAGAAAAGTAATCATTCGCGCAAAGTCACGACAAGAGGGCGAACGAAGGTGTAAAATTTAAAAGCCACAAAAACCAGCCTCACTGGTTTTTGTATATTGTGATGATAAATATTGGAGTTTTCTTGTACTTGTCTAATTGACTAAAAACCGCTGGTCGAGTTATAATTATGATTGATGGCGAGCATAAAAGATAACAAACTTTCAGTCGTAAAAAATCTTTATTACCAAAAGGGTTTGGGGATGGGAGAAATTGCTGAGAAGTTGAATTGCTCAATTCACTCTGTTTGTTATTTTATGCGTCGACATAATTTAAAAAGACGAAGTTTGGTCGAGATAAGCCGTCGCCGTTTTGAGGCCAAATTACCATCTTTTAAATTAAAGAAAAAACTTTCTCTAAAAGATGAGAGATTAAAAATAATTGGCACTGTTATTTATTGGGGAGAAGGTGCTAAGTCTGACAAAACGAATGTTGTTGATTTGGCTAATAGCGACCCAAAAATGGTCAGTATTTTCATCAAATTTTTACGTCAAATTTGTGGTGTTGACGAAAGTAAGTTAAGGATACTTCTGTATTGTTATTCTAATCAAAAACCACTTGATTTAATCAAGTTTTGGAGTAAAATAACCAAGGTTAGTCCTAAGCAGTTCTCTAAGCCGTATGTCAGGGAAGATTTTTTGCCCGAAAAAGAAGGCAAAATGCCTCATGGTCTAATTCACGTACGTTACGGTGATAAAAAATTGCTTATGAAAATTAAGGAATGGATAGAGGATTGTAAAAAATAGTAAGCGTAGGTACTCAAGTGGCAACGAGGCTTGACTGTAAATCAAGTGGTTTCTAACCTTCGGGGGTTCGAGTCCCTCCCTACGCACAAATAAAAGCAGCAATAAGCTGTTTTTATTTGAAAGCTTGATTTAGAGCGAAAAATCTGTTAGACTGCTGAGGTCTAATTTTTAAACAATATGTCCCAAGACCAACTTATCAAACTAGCCTGTAAGGAGTGCAAACGCATCAATTACTGGAGCCGAAAAAACCGCAAGACTGTGGAGCGTAAAATCGAGCTCAAAAAATACTGCAAATGGTGCAAAAAGCAAACTAAACACGGAGAAGTAAAGAAATAGTCCTCTGAGGGCGCGCCCCGTAGTGAGCAAAACGAGCTTTACGGGGCTTTTCTTTTGACCCTTTTTCGGGTAAGATTGCTGTGTCTGGGCCCATAGTTTCAATGGTAAAACATCGGACTCCAAATCCGCCGTTCCCCGTTCGAGCCGGGGTGGGCCCGCCTTCGGTACGCCGTAGTTTTAACGAAGGCGATTTTTGCTTAATTGCCAGTATTTCTTTTTCTTAAAATAAAATATAGAATGGTAGATATGTCCAAAGAAGCCATTAAACCAGAGACACCGGAAGTCCTTTTTTATCAAGACAATCAACGGGAAGAAAAAATCCTAGAGCAATTTTCACCAGAACAGGCCGAGACCATCAAAGCTAAACAAAAAATATTATCTTCCCTGGCCTATTTTATTGGTCGGGATTTTTCTATTCCTGTCGAGCTCAATGATCCAGGGGCTGGCTGGCATTGGGATTTTAAGGCCAATATTATTAGAATCGACCCAAAAGATTTATTGGAAAAACCAATGGATTTTTTGCGTTTTGTCATCGCCCACGAAGGTGGGCATCGGCGAATCTCTCGCACAGAATTTATCCCGATGCAGGAGTGGCAAGAGAAAGGTTTTTCTTTTTTAATGAATTCGATTGAAGATCCGCGCGATAACAATTTTGTGGCGGATAATTACCCAGTTTTTGCCGACCAGATGGCCGTGGCCTATGAACCAGAATTTGATATCGAAGAAAAATCGAAAGATAAAGCTCTCGGCCAGCTCGGCTATACCCCTCGCTTTATGCAAGCGGGTTTCGAATATATCAAACAATGGTATCGCCAAAGACAAAACCAGGACCAAAAAATATCGCCAGATTTACCACCCGAAGTCCAAGCAGTGCTGGGAAAAACTCTAGAATCAGCGAGCCGGTCTTGGTGGCTTTACCCAGCCAAAGCCGAAGCTGATGAGAGTGAAGATACCATCAAACGTTATGCTCAGGCTTCTTATCGAGTCAATCGCGAAGAAATCTGGCCAGAATTTAAAAAGCTGGTTGAACAGGATTTGGCCGACCAAAAGATGGAAGAGTTTATTAAAGATATGCAAAAAGAACAGGCCGAGGGCAGTAAAAAAGAGCCATCGACTGGTTCTATTCCCCAAGAATTAAAGGACAAATTGACACCAGAAGAAGTGGCCGATTTGGAGTCGGCACTAGACAAGGCTATGTCTGACCAAGAAGCCAAGGGTGAAGCGGGCGAACAAAAAGAATCAGCCTCTGGTGAGCCTAAGTCGCCAAGTGAAGCGGGAGGTCGGCCTATTCCTCTCGATTCTTTACCGCCAGAATTAAAACAAAAAATAAAGGATTTTATTGAATCTTTACCCGAAGATCAAAAGAAAGAATTGGCGGAAAAAGCCGCCAAAGCTTTGGCTGATTTTGAAAAAGAGCTCAATGAAGAAGTGGCTGGCAAATTGGCTGATAGTCCAGAGAAAAAAGAGGCCAGAGAACAAGAAGACAGAGATAATCATGCCAAAGAGCCGGGCGATGAATCTGTTGAGGAAGAAAAAGACGGAGACAAGATTGAAAAAGAAACGGCCCGGAAAAAAAGTTTGTCTAAATTAAGAAGCGAATTGGAGCGTATCATGGAAAAGGATCAGGGTGCTTATGAAAAAGCTCGCCGAGAGGTGATGCCTATCGTCAACAAGCTGACCGATGAGTTGAGGGAAATATTCCGTGAACGTCGAAAAGTCAAACATGAGGCCGGCCATAAATCGGGTCCCAAGATTAGTATTGTTAAAAGAATTAGAGAGATTGCCAAAGGGATTTTACCAATGGAGAGTCGGGCATGGGAAAAACGCGAAGCGCCGGCCGAAAAAGATTATGCCATTTCCCTTTTGGTGGACTTGTCTGGCTCTATGCGAGGAGAAAAAATAACTGAAACTTTCAAGGCCGTTGTCGTTTTAGCCGAAGTCCTGAATAAATTATCTGTGATGACCGAAATCCTAGGGTTTAATGACCGCCTCTATGAATATCAAAAATTTAAAGAACGATTGTCACCGGAAATCAGATCAAAAATGGGAACATTGGCGAGCGAGGTTCAGTCTCCTCGGGCCGAGTGGAATGATGACGGTTGGGCGCTGGGTGAGGCTTCGGCGCGTCTAGCTCAAAGGAGAGAGAGGGAAAAATTCTTGGTAGTTTTGTCTGATGGTATCCCTGAGCCATCGTCGGCTCATGGCGGTTTGGCCTATGATTTGTCTAGAGTGATCGAGGGGATAGAAAAAACCGGCGAGCAAAAGCTAGTTGGTCTGGGCATTGGGCCCAATACGGATCATGTGGCCGGCTTTTATCGTCATCATTTGGCCAATGTCGGTCTCGCTGAGATGGCGAGTCGGCTAGCGGATTTGCTCAAAGAGCTGATTGTTGATTATGATAAGTTTTGATAAGATAAACACATATGGACATCTTAAACACCAAAAAAATAAAAGAGTTTCTAGATTATTTTAAATCTCGACCAGAAGCAGGTTTGCTGGTCTTTGCTTCCGGCGCAGACCTCGAGGAGACAAAGCTTTTGTTGACAAAACAAGGTTTTATCTTGGCTGACGACTGGGCTCAGATTATGACTTCTTTGAAAGGCAAACAATCAGTAGCCTTGATGCTCGGTGAAAAACTATCGCCAGAAATTTATTCTTTGATTGCCCAGTACTCTGATCGAGCTGGTGAAATCCAGCTGGTCAATCCCGCCACTATAGATTTGGAACAAATAGAGTTTAATCCCCGAGATTGTCATTTATTGATTTTAACCACCGAGAGTGATTGGCAACGACTTGATGAAGAATATAATTTGAAAAATAAGATTGGTTTAATCGAAAGAATAAAATAATATGACTGGCCCAGAACAACAATTTAATATTATCCCTCCCGACGAAGAAAAATCTGGCTCCAAAAGGAAAGCCAAGACTACTCCACCACCGGATAGTTTGGAATTACCAGTCGAAGATGCCGAAAAGCTATCACCTGTCAAAGAGGGTGGGGAGAGTGTCTCCTTTTTAGGTGTCGAAGTGACCAAGGGTCAGGGTGGCGAGAGAGTGCCTAGCTCCGAGCGTTTTTCTACTGATGTTTTGACTGATTTTGATTTTCGCTTGATGAGGGATATTGCTGTCACCCTGAGGCTCAATCAGCCAGTTTTGATCGAGGGCGGTTCCGGTATTGGCAAGTCCCGCACTATCGATCGGATGTGCTCCCAGCTAGATCGAGAATCATATTATGCCAATTGTCATGATTTTGATGCTGACGTGTTGATTGGTAAAATGACGACGGCCGAAGACGCTAAAAGTGGTTTTGGTTGGCGTGATGGTGTCGTTATCAACGCTATTCGCCATGGCGGTGTCCTTTTTCTGGATGAGTATAACTTTATGAAAGGTGAGACGCGGGCGGCTCTGCACGAAGTCATTGATGCTATTTTGCAGGGTAAAGATGAGATTACTTTAGTGGACAACCATGGCGAAAGAGTGCCAGTCCATCCCGACTTTAGGATTATCGCTGCCCAAAACCCACCTGGTGGCAAACACGGCGATCGAGAAGTACTCGATCCGGCTCAATATACCAGGTTTAGTCATGTTAAATTGCCGGAAGATTTGCCCAAAGAAGTCAAAAGAGCCAGAGCTCTCGGCTTTTTAGGCAAGGATAATAAAATCACGATTGGGGACGAAGAATATCTATTTTCTGGTGATCTTTCACTTGAAGCGCTCAAAGAAATTCCTGGCATCGAAGAACTAGTGGATAAATATATAGAATTTACCGAGACCGTAGAGGCCATGGCCGAAAAAGGAGAGTTGGGAGCCGATCAATCTCAGCCACCCTATTTTTCTTTTCAACGTGATTACGATCGCGTGATAAATTTTGTTCAGTCATTTTATCGTGGCGATATCAACGACACTTTCCAAAAAGCTTTGAGATATTATTATGCCAACCGCTTTGAGAGCGATTCTGATCGGGCCAAGGTAGAGGAAATGATTGCCCACATCAAATATGTGGCTCCGGCCAACAGTCGTCGTCGGACTTTAGAAGAAGCATCGGCTGAAGAATCAAAAGACGAAGAGAACTTGGAGTATTTAGCCAAAGCTTTTGGTAAGGGTAAAGAGAAAATCAAGCCTGGTCAATTGGTCAAAGGGCCAGATGGTAAGGTTAGTGTTTTTGTGGGGGTGTCTAAAGCTGATGGGTCGCCCGTTTTAAAACCATACGAGGGAGAAAAAACAGCGTCTGGTTTGAGCCGACCCGAAATAACCAGTGATACCGAAAAGAAAGAGGCTTTTCTCAAAGAAACTTTTGGGATATGGAGCATAGACGCTGAAAGAATTTCTAAGGCCGAACTTGTACCGATTTCTCTTGATCCTAAAAAGCTGAAAGCAGAAGATTGGGAAAAATTAAAAGCTGATACTGATGAAGATAAGTTCGGCGAATATACCCTCAACCCGGAGATGGGGAGTTTTAGTGACGCTGATTTCGAGCAGATGTCCAAATCGGGCAAATTTAAGACGGAAAAATTGCCAGATGATTGGAACGGTAAACCCTTGGCCGAAGTAGCTTCATATATTATCAAAACCTACGGCGACAAATATTATCTCCCTGGTATCGAATACTGGCAGTGGTTGGCTTCCAATCCCGATAAATCCCCCAGCGAACTCAAAGATGGCAAATCCCAATTTTTGTTTGGTTCAACGCTTCGCCGCTCGAGTGGCCACTGGAACGTGCCGTGTGTGCGCTGGCGTGGCTCGGGGTGGCGCCGCGACGCGCGTTGGCTAGACGACGATTGGCGCTCGAGCTACCGTGTCGTGCTTCTCGAGAAATGATTTTTTACCGCTAAGATTTTGCCTTTTGCTTTTTGATTCTTGTCCGCCTAAGTTTTTCTCAGAAAAATTTTGGCGGGTGATTCTTGCTTTGCCACGCCGGAGTCTTGGCAAAGGCGGGTGCCTCTTGAATTTTTGTCTTTTGAACTTGTTTTTTAAAATGCTAATATATCTTTGAGTGGTGAATATGTTTGCGGGTATGCTTGCGAACTACCGCTCCAGTCTGGCAATGCCGAGAATTTCTTTAGACTAAGGTTTGAGAAAGAGTGGCTTGCTCGGATGGTAAAAAACGATAAAGAATCAGCGCTAATAATTAGGGTATTTTAGATACCGGATAATATACAATTGACCGTTGAAACTTTGGTATACCTAGATCTCGGTCGGTGGTGGAAATGGTGATTATTGGCGATAAACTTCGCAACTCGAATGGCCACTGGAACGTGCCGTATGTGAACTGGAATGGCTCGAAGTGGAACCGCAACGCGAATTGGCTAGACAACGATTGGAACTCGAACTACCGTGTCGTGCTTCTCGTTACTCTTTTTCGTTTCCCCACTAAAAACCAGCTGGTTTTTAGTGGGGTTTCGTTTTTGTTTCCTCGGTTGTTTTTTGAGTCGGTATTTTGGGACATTGATTTTTCCAACCATAAAGCATTCGACCTATTTCTTCTATTTTTGTTGATAAAGACAAGAATTTTTTATCGTTAATACCCCTTAACTCAAAAAGGGTGTAGAGCATAAATTTTAAAGTGTCATTTTTAACAATGGCTTGACTGACCAAAATCACCCTTATTTCTTTTGGTGAAAATTGGGCTTCGGCTGTCAAACTGACCAAGTCGGTAAAAAGGTTGTCAATTTTGATACCCAGAGAATGACGCAGAATCTTAGGAATTCCATGGATATATTGTTGCCACTCGCTATAGATTGCTAATAGTTTAGTGGCTATACCTGAAAGCTTCGGGGGGGGGTGACCTCGTGGTTTGTGTTCATGGTGTTATTAATACATATTTATGACCAAATACAAAATACCGTCTTTTGATGAAATTATTTCTCTCGATAATCTTTTTGCCAGTTGGAATGATTTTAAACGAGATAAAAAAAATAAAGCCGATGTGGCTCTTTTTGCCGCTAATTTAATTACTAATTTATCAAAATTGGAACGGGAACTAAAATCTGGTTTTTATCGACATGGTCCATATTATCATTTTAAAATTAGCGACCCTAAACCGCGCGATATCCACAAGGCTTCAGTTAGGGATCGGGTCGTCCACCATGCTATTTATCGGGCCCTCTACCCCTATTTCGAAAGTTTATTTATTTTTGATTCCTATTCTTGTCGACTAAAGAAGGGAACTCATCGGGCGCTTGGACGTTTGGCCGAGTTTGCCAATCGGGTTAGTAAAAATCAAACTCTACCAGTCTTTATTTTGAAAGGGGATATTAAAAAATGTTTTGCCTCTATTGATCACCTGGTACTCAAATCGATTCTGGCTAAACAGGTTAAAGACCAAAAAACGATGAATCTTTTGAATGATGTCATTAGTAGTTTTTCACCTGAGGGCAAGAAAATAGGTTTACCGCTCGGCAACCTGACTAGCCAGCTTTTCGTCAATGTCTATCTCAATGAATTTGACCGTTTTGTTAAACATCGCCTCAAAGAAAAATATTATATTCGCTACACTGATGATTTTGTTATTTTAAGTCGAGATCAAGAAAGATTAAAAAATCTGATTTCTCAAATTAATTTATTTTTGGCTGGTAGTTTAAAACTTACTCTGCATCCGACCAAGGTTTCGATAACCACTTTTTCTTCGGGCGCAGATTTCCTTGGTTGGGTTCATTTTTTTAAGCATCGAGTTTTACGGACAGTCACCAAAAAGAGAATGTTTATCAAAATCAAAGACCAGCCGTCTCCAGCGGTAATAAATTCTTATTTGGGGCTTTTGAGCCATGGCCAGGGCTTTAAATTGCAAGAAAGAGTAAAAAGATTAGGCAAAATTGATTGAAATTTATTGATTGTTTGTCTATAATAACCCCATGTCCCCCGAAAACCCCCTCAACCCCACCAACCACCAGCTCTTCACCGTCCCCGCTGACGAGTTCAAGGCTAGCTATCGTCCTCTCACTCCAGCCGAACTGGCTGAGCTAGGCGAAGCCA
>JBAYKU010000009.1:0-30746 GCA_041664425.1 Minisyncoccota bacterium
AGTGGCGGAACGATACGAGCGTACGAGGCAGTTTCAAGCCACCACGCGCTCCGCGCGTGCGATTAGTCGGCATCAGGATTATCAGCAAAATACATTCGAACTTTGTTTAATACACACCGCAAAGTTTAGCCCGCATTTGCGGGCTTTTACTTTGAGAGAGAGGAGAAAGTCATAATATGACTTTCGTGAGGGATTCGAAGCCCGATTGAGCATTTTTTATGAGTCGGCGAAATAAAAAATCCAATCGGGGTACTGAAACTGTAAGTTTCGAATCCCTCCCTCTCCGCATTTTTTAGAAAAAACGAAACCTCATGGCGCGATGTACGCGCCATGAGGTTGTGTGCCTGTTTCTCAACAGGCGATCTTTTCCCTTGCGACGAGGACTCCCTCGTCTTCGAAAAGATCTTCTGATCGGAGGAGCCTTTCCAAGGCCTCCTCGACCTGAGTTTTGAGGCGACTGGCCGATATTCTTGGGTCATGCCTCCACTCGATCGTACCGTCTCTCATTAGAGTGGGTACGATATCGTCAGAAGACAGTTCATCTGGTCTCTCGTTGACCAAGGCCACTATAACTTCTTCCAAATCGTCATCGGTGTAGAACTTCCGAGGCGGAGGGAGAGGGGGTTTTTGGGAATTCGGCAGATTGATTGGCGTCCGCCATTTGAATCTTTCACCCTTAGTGACTAGTCCGTCTCCCTGGAGTTTTTCCAGGGCGTGCGCGACCCCGTTTTGGAAGAAGCTGTTTGCTGTGTATGACAGATCATAACCATATCTTCCAGCTTCATCCTTGACGTGAGTTTGGAGATCCTCGAAAGTCATACTACTTTTCGGTTCATCCTTTCTACTTTCGAGAACCTTCCTCACTATCTCGAAGAACTGACTCTTGTCAGTGACCTCTCTCAACTTTGGCAGCGATGTCCCACCTTTTGTGAGCTCATCTTCTTCATCAGCCTCACGACGGCCCGGCGACGTCTTGGGGACTTTGGCTTTTTGGCCATTGCCGTTTCCGCCTTGGTTGTTGTGCCCGGTTGTCGCTATAGAGTAGTACAAGACTTGACCCTTCCTGCCCTTGCCCCCTTTAGGGTTCGGTCCTAGTTCGGACTTCAACATTCCTTTCTTTTTCATGAAGAAGAGGGTCGCGTAGATTCTCCCTTTTCCCTGTTTGCTGTTGTCGGAGACTCCCGTTTTCTCGGCCCAATTCTGGATTTCTTCGTAGCAAGCACTGCTTCTTTGGGAGAGGAAGCTTTGGATCTTACTGGCCGTCGACCCCTCCTTTACTCGTCCATTGCCATTGGTCGGTGTTGATTTCCTTGCCGGCTCCGGTTTCTGGGTTGAGGCGGCGGGCCTTGTTTCCCGTTTTTCGGGTTGGTGACCGATGGCCGCTACCGTTTCCCCAAACAGGGAAAGGGTCTGGTCGTCTATCACTGAATCCGCCAACAATCCCTCCATGTTGCTTCTGACTCTGGCCTCCCCTTCGTCGAGCTGCCCTCTGAGCAGACTTATGTTGGCGAGTTGCCTTCGGCAAACATCCAGTGTTTCTCTCCTTGATAGGAAAGTAGTATGACTGATTTCTTCTGCTGAGCTCGGCATAGACTCATCCTCCCGCGTTGTTAGTTTTCAATTGTAGCCCCGATGGCTACGTCCTCGTCTAGCTTAGTTAATTAGTCATAAAAGTCAAACCGGCGACTGGGGGTCATTTTTGTATTGTGGATAAAACGTCGCCGATTTTTTCGCTATTGGGTATATACTTGATTTTATGTAGAAGTGTTTTTTTTATTACTTTTTAATCATCTAATTTTTGTTATGAATAAATTTTTAATTAAGGCCGGATTGCTTTCTCTTTTACTGGCACCTATTTTTGTTTGGGCGGTTATTACTCCCAACGACCCTTCATTTGCTCAGCAATGGGCTCTGAAAAAAATTCAAGCCCCTCTAGCTTGGGAGACGACGACCGGATCGAGTACGGTTGTTATTGCTTATTTGGATACTGGCGTTACCCCCGTTCCCGATCTGATAGATAAAATGGTTCCTGGTTGGGTTTTCCCTGGATTGGGTGATTATAGTTATCAAGGTAATGCCACCTCAACCGCTGATCCTGTTGGGCATGGTACCGCTGGAGCTAGTGCCGCTGCGGCTAGTAGTAACAATGCTATCGGTATTGCCTCGCCTTGTTGGGGTTGTAAGATCATGCCGATACGGATAACAGATTTATCTGGAAATGGTTACGGTAATGCGATTGCTGGTGCTTTGCACTGGTCGGCCGACAGGGGAGCAAAAATCGCCAATGTTAGTTTTAGGATGGACCATAGTGCTACGGTGGCAGATGCTTCCCAATATTTTATGTCCAAGGGTGGGGTAGTAATTATGGCGGTTGGTAATGCAAGTTTGTCGTATAAATCTACCGATAACCCAAATATTTTAAACGTTGGAGCAACTGGCTCTGGTGATACTATCGCTCCTTTTTCTAACACTGGAGCGCACGTTGATTTAGTTGCCCCTGGTGGCAATATGTTTCTCGCCAAAAGAGACGGAACTTTCGGATCGTTTGGTGGTACCTCATTTTCTGCCCCAACCGTGTCTGGAGTGGCGGGTCTGGTCTTTTCGATTAATCCTAATTTGACTCCAACGCAGGTAATTAATATTCTCAAACGTTCGACATATGATCTCGGTACTCCCGGTTACGATGTTGTTTATGGTTGGGGGAGAATTAATGCCGCTAAAGCCGTAGCCTTAGCTACTCAAACTAAAAGTGGTCAGGCTGATACCGAAGCACCTTTGGTTGGAGTGGGAGTGCCGGTCGGCAATGTCACCAATGACACAAATATTGGTGTTAATATTGCTGATGCTAGTCCGATCAATAAAATCGAGTTGTACATCGATGGCAAACTTGTTAAGGCTAGTACTTCCATCCCTTTTATTTATCCCTGGATGATGTCTAGTATGACCAATGGTAGTCATACTATCTTAGTCAAAGCTTACGACACGGCTGGCAATATGGGTATTTCTAATCCGCTAATTGTAACGGTTGAAAAAGATACCAATACTCCAAATGTCGACATCACCTCGCCAATCGATGGCGCGATCGTTAAATCTACCACTACTGTTAGGGTGACCGCTACTAGTATTTCTAATATTAGCAATGTTAGTCTGTTGATAGACGATGTGGTTTATGGCAATGCTAAATTTATTCCTTATACTTTCAGTTGGAAGGTTGCCGACTTTACTCCTGGCCAACATACTCTAATGGCTCGAGCAACAAATGCTGATGGTTTTATTGGTGATTCTGACCCTATCACTGTTGAGATTGGGGTTGCTAATGTGACAACAAAGACAGCGACAACTACCGTTGCTACTACCACCAAATCAACAACTGCCACAACAACAGCGACGACGACGGTGGTTGTTGCTACTGACACGATAAAACCTATTGTGTCTGTGACCAGTCCTGTTAGTGGAATGGTTATTGGTGGTAATGTTATTTTTAAAGCGACAGCGAGTGATAATGTTGGTATTGCCAAAGTCCAGCTCTATGTCGATGGTAAATATACCGCTCAAGATACTACTGCTCCCTACGAGATATCCTGGGACACTTCGACCGTGGTGGCTGGCGCTCATACTGTTATGATCAAAGCCTACGATACAGCTAGTCCGACGGCCAACACCGCTTCCCAATCACTCGTTCTGACAGTTCAAGGTTCCAATGTAAATGATGTAATTGTGGTCAATCCTGTTGCCACTACCACAGCGACCACTACTGCTGATACTACCAAACCAACTGTTTATTTCTCGAGTCCGGTCGAAGGACAGACTGTCAGCGGTAAGGTTACTTTTGTAGCCACGGCCAGTGATGATGTCGGTATTTTAAAAGTTCAGCTCTACGTTGATAGTAAATACTCCGCTCAAGATCTAACCGCTCCTTATGAAATTATTTGGGATACTAGCACTGTCACACCTGGTCCGCACAAAGTCATGATCAAAGCCTACGATACAGCTAAACCGACGGCCAACACCGCTGCCCAAACGGTCAATGTCACTGTCCAGCAGACCGTTGCTTCAAAGATTTTCCAGAAATTCTTGTCGGCAGTCAGGACGATCATGTTTAGGTCGGGGGGGATATAAAAACCAAAACCGGTTCGCGCTAGCGCGAACCGGTTTTGGTTTTTGTAAGCCTGTGGACAAAATCCTGGCCATGCCTAATAAGAAGGGTATATACTTAAGTAAACATCCCCTGATGTTTTTTAGTTAGTAATTTAATTTTATGATGAAAAAAATTATCGTTAGGGCTGGGCTGCTATCGCTTTTGCTGGCACCTATTTTTGTTTGGGCAGTTGTTACTCCTAATGATCCTTTGTTTCCTCAACAATGGGCTTTAACAAAAATCCAAGCGCCGCTGGCTTGGGAGACCACGACTGGATCGAGCACAGTCACGATTGCCATCTTGGATTCTGGTATAAACCCGGTGGCGGATTTGAAAGATAAAATAATATTAAATTGGAACGCTTATGATAATGGCTCAACTACTGATGTCTTGGGTCATGGCACGATGGTAGCTAGCGCAGTGATGGCTAGCAGTAATAACGGTATTGGAATTGCTTCACCTTGTTGGGGCTGTAGACTGCATAATGTGCGTATAAGTGATGTGGCAGCGGGAGGTTATGGCGCTACTATTTCTAGTGGCCTTACCTGGGCCGCCGACCACGGAGCGCGCGTTGCTAATGTGAGCTATGGTCTGAATTACTCCGATACTGTGACTGATGGTGCAAAATATTTTATGAACAAAGGAGGAATAGTTATAATGCCAGCTGGTAATGAAGGCCTCCTTTCTCTTTATGCATCTGAAAAACAATTTATTTTAATCGTTGGAGCTACCACCAATACTGACCAATTAGCTTCATTTTCTAACTCGGGTGCCGATATAGATTTAGTGGCTCCAGGGGGCAGGAGTTCTATTGGCTAGCCGAAGCGGCGGTTATAACTCTGGTTCCGGTACGTCTTTCTCTGCTTCCATCGTGTCTGGTGTAGCTGGTTTAGTTCTGTCTGCTAATCCCGCTTTAACTGGGAGACAAGTAATGAATATTCTCCAGCGCTCTGCTGATGACCTTGGTACTACCGGCTATGATGTTAGATATGGTTGGGGACGAGTCAATGCTGCCAAAGCGGTGGCTATGGCCAAAGCCAACCAAGATGATTTTAAAATCCCATTGGTGGGTTTAAACGTGTCTCCAACCTATGTCGGAGTTTCAAATGCTGTTGTTGGTGCTAATTTTGCTTCTGCTAAACAAATTACCAAATTGGAATATTATGTTGACAACAAATTAGCGAAGACCTTAACCATACCCCTATTGTCGTCTTGGGATGAGGCTTTGCAAAAATATGTGACTAAAGAAGGACCACTCCCTTGTACTTTCGTCTGGCCCATCACTCTAGCCGACAATGGCTACCACACCATCTACGCCAAAGCCTATGATACTGATGGCAATGTTGGTACTTCTACCGTCTATAACACTAAAGTCCAATCCAACGCCAACACTACTGTCACCATCACCAGTCCCGCTCCCAACGCCACTGTCAGTGGTAAAGTCACTATCACCGCTAACGCTACTAGCGACGCGGGTATTGCTAAAGTCCAACTCCTCTCTGGAAGCACTATGAAATACCAAGCCAAAGAAACTACTTCCCCCTACACCATGATTTGGGATACCACCACTCTTACTCCTGGTAAATACACCATGACGGTCAAAGCTTTTGACAATGCTTCTACCGTCAATTCCAAATCTATCGACCTCATTGTCGGTTTTGCTACCGGTACCGACATTATCAACCTCGACATCACCCCTCCCACCATCTCCATCACTAGTCCAGCTACCAACTCCATCGTTAAAGAACTCGTCCCAGTCACGGTTAATGCTAAAGACGAAACTAAAATGTCAAAAGTCGAACTCCTCATCGATGGTTCAGTCATTAAACAAAGCACCACTGCCCCTTACACTCAATCTTGGGACACCAACAACTACCAAGTTGGTGATCACACCATCACCGCTAAAGCCTACGACACCAGCAACAACTCCACTCTCTCTGCTCCCATCAAAGTTTCTTTGATTAAGGTGACTACTCCTCCCATCGCGACTACCACCCCTACCACCACTCCTTCCACCCTTCCCGTCGTCTCCATCGTTAGCCCTACTGCCAATGCTACCGTCAGTGGCAAAGTTACCTTAACTGCCAATGCCACCAGTGACCTCGGTATTCTCAAAGTCCAACTCTATGGTGGACTAGTCGGAGGTAGCAGCAGTTACCTCGGTCAGTCTCCCTCCACCGCTTCTCCTTACACTCTAACTTGGGACACTACTACTCTCACAGCTGGTCAATACAAACTAATGGTCAAGGCTTGGGACCTGAAAGGTTCTACCACCGCCCAAACCATTTACCTCAATGTTCAACCACCTATTAGCTCCCGCCTTTTCCAGAAATTCTTGTCGGCAGTCAGGACGATCATTTTTAGGTAGATAATAGGCCTAATTTAGCTAGTAAAATCCAAAGCCTCCGCTGTGCTATAATCGAAAGACTATGACACAAAAGGAGGCTTTAGATATTTTAAAAATGGGGCATAACGCCTTTATTACTGGTGCGGCTGGTTCGGGTAAGACCCATCTCTTAAACGAATACATTAAATATCTCAAACAGCACAAAGTTGGCCTCGGGATCACGGCTAGTACCGGCATCGCTGCTACTCATATGGGTGGTATGACGATCCATGCTTGGTCAGGACTCGGCATTCGTGATCGCTTAACTAAAAAAGACATTGAAGATTTGTCGGAAAAATCATATCTCTGGAAAAGATTTGAAGAGGCAAAAGTTTTGATCATTGATGAAGTCTCCATGCTCCATCATTTTCGATTGGACTTACTCGATCAGCTGGCCCGCAATTTTAAAAATGTTGATGCGCCTTTTGGTGGATTGCAGGTAATTTTTTGTGGTGATTTTTTTCAACTACCACCAGTGTCGCGTAGTGGTGAGCCGCCCGCCAGTTTTGCTTACGAGGCCAAAGTTTGGCGGGATTTAGATTTAAAAATTTGTTATCTCGAGGAACAGTGGCGTCAGCAAGATCAGAATTATCTAAAGTTGCTCAACGCTATCAGAAGTGGGGAACTGGAAACAGAAGCAATTGAAATTTTACAATCACGGTTCAATCAAACTCTGACGGCGATTGATCCCACTCGACTCTATACCCATAATGCGGATGTTGATTTGGAAAATGAACGAGAGTTGGCCAAGATTGATGATGATCTGATCGAGATGCCGATGACGGCCACTGGTCGGGAAAATCTGGCGGCGATTTTGAAAAAAGGTTGTTTGGCGCCAGAAAATTTACGCTTGAAAAAAGGGGCTAAAGTGATGTTTGTAAAAAATAATTTTGAAGTTGGCTATGTTAATGGCACTTTGGGACTAGTGGAAGAATGTGATGATTTTGGGATTAAGGTCAGAGTTCGCTCTGGTAAATTGATCAAAGTAGAGCCGGCCAGTTGGGCTATCGAAGAAGACGGCAAAGTCAAAGCCCAGATTATGCAATACCCTTTGCGTCTGGCTTGGGCTATCACGGTGCATAAAAGTCAGGGGATGAGTCTCGATGCGGCCGAAGTAGATTTGTCACAGTCTTTTGAACGAGGGATGGGTTATGTGGCCTTGTCACGGGTCAGGAGTCTCGACGGTTTAGTTTTGCGTGGGCTCAATGATATGGCTCTGCGAGTGAGTGAAGAAGTTTTAAACCATGATGCTGAGTTTCGGCTGTCCTCAAAAAAAGTGGTAGCTGAGTGGCAAAAAATGTCAGATAAACAAAAAGAAGAAGCTAAACGAGAATTTTTGGCGCGGATCGGGGCGGATAAAGAAAAAAAGTCTAAAAAACCAGATACAGTATCAGAAACTAAAAAACTGGCTGAAGCGGGTTGGACGGTAGCCAAGATTGCCCGTGAACGAGGACTGAAACCGGAGACAATTATTAGTCATCTGGAAGAAATTAAAACTCGTGAACCGGATTTTGATTTTAGTGCTATCGGAAAAGGGATATTGGCCGCTCGTTTGAAAAAAATTCAAGCCGCCTTGCGAGCTAGTGGAGTAGAGGAGGGGGGCGGTTATCGTCTAACGCCGGCTAAAATCAAACTAGGGGCTGGCTATACTTATGAGGAAATCAGGTTGGGCCGGTTGCTGATGTCCTAAAATCCTTTAAACGAATAACAAAAATGCTATTGCGTTTTTGTCTAGAAGAGCGCAGACTACATTTAGAAATTATTCTCGACTTGTTAGCTAAGAAATCGCCTATGAAAAACTTTTTTTTATTGTTTTTGATTTCGCTGTCTTTTTTTGTTGTGGCTTCTTCTTCACGAGCAGAGACCAGAACTCTATTGTGGAATGGTGAGAGTGGATCTTTCGTTGGCCAAAATGGGGCGCTTAATAGTAGCCAACCTCATACCGGCCGTTTTAGCTTTGAAGGTTCTCCTACCGGATACAATCCGCCAGTGGTGCGGATGATTGGCCTCAGCACTTGGCGTGTCAATCTTTCAAATTATGATGAAATTCAGTTTTATGCCAAAACCACTAAAATCGGCACTAAAATAAATTTTTATGTTAATGCCTGGAATGGTAAAAGCAATGTTGTTGACATTGATCAATATATAGAGGGTGGAAAATTAGATACGACCTATCGTCTAGTGCGCGTCCCAATTTCGGTGCTGAAAAATTCTACCTATCGTCTCGAGATCGTCGAGAGTTTTTATTTTGGTACTTCTAACCCAGACCACAAAATATATATTGATGATATTTATGCTGTAGGCGGTAGTGGTGCTGCTATTGTTTCCAATAATACTACCAGTCAAAATCAAATCACCTCTGATGATTCTCTTGGTGTTTCTTTTAAAACTAAAACCACTCTGTGGGATGGTGAGTCTGGGTTATCCTCAAGCGCTAATGGGGTTTTAAGCTCTCAGGCTCATGCTGGCCGTTTCAGCTTTGAAGGTTCGCCTACCTATAGCCCACCCGTGGTAAGAATGGTTGGCCTCAGCACCTGGCGCATCAATCTCTCAAGTTATGATGAAATTCAGTTTTATGCTAAGACAACCTTGCCTGGCAAAAAGGTAAATTTTTATGTTAATGCTTGGAATGGTAAAAGTAATGTTATTGATCTCAATCAGTATATAGAGGGCGGGAAATTAGATACGACTTACCGTTTGGTGCGCGTGCCCATCTCAGCTTTGAAAAATACTAATTATAAACTAGCCACAGTGGAGAGTTTTTATTTTAGTACCGCGAAGTTGGCTGGTTATAAAATCTATATTGATGATATCTCGGCGGTAGGGAATAACGTCGTGGCTCCGGTGGTAGTAAAACCAGTTAGCCCCAATAATAATCCCACTACCACTATGGATGTTGTTTATGACCCAGTGGATCCTATCCAAGCTATTTTGCCACCAGCTGGTCAAATTGTCGGTGTTAATAATATTACTTCCAATTCAGCTGATTTATCTTTCCGTCCGGCCTCTAGTGCTAAAACTATTAAAATCTATGTCGCACCAGAACCAACTGCTGAATCTAACGGTGCATTAAAAAAACAAAAGTTAGTCGCGACTATTCCTGCCAGCACGCCTGCTTATCGTCTTGATCGTTTGGCGGCTTCGGCGGATGCTTTTGTGCGAGTAGAAAATCTTGATGAGGCGGGCAAGGTTTTGGCTGGCGCCAATCTTCATGTTCGTACCCTTGGCGGTCCGAGGGCCAAACTCGCTACCCCTTTACGTGAAGTTCATATGGTCTCGCCCAATATTCTCGAATTAGTTTTTGAAAATAAAAACGTTTATTCTTATAGTGCTAATTCGGCCGACAATAATGCCATCGACAATGGCGCGACTTCGCTAATTGGTAGTACTGGTCCTAGCCTGCAAGCCGGACCATGGAATATCACCCGAGCCGATGGTAAAAAAATTACCGTCAATACTGTTTATCGTCATTCGATTCCGGTGTGGATGTCTGATATTACTAAGGCGGGCCGAATTGATGTTGATCACCATATTTATTTGGTCTTGAGTGAGTCAATTGGCCAGAGCGAAGTGCTCAACATCAAAGGTCCAAAAAACACTGATATTATTTTACCCTTCAGTGATAATTATTTAGAAACGACGGTTATCCAGCTTAATCAAGTTGGTTATTCGCCCAAGGCTTCACGGCGCTATGCTTATGTTTCGGCTTGGCTGGGGGATGGCGGTGGTCTGTCTTTGGCCAATTTTCCTGCGACGGCTGAAGTGTTGATTCAGCCTGCTGATCCACTCCAATTACCAAGCAGAGCTCTGTCAGGTCTAAACATTACTACTCGTTCAGGTCTCGATACTGATGCCAATGCGCCCGTCAAAGAAATAAATCTCTCTGGTTTGACCTCTTCGGATAGCGCTGTTTATCGGGTCAAGATTCCTGGGGTGGGAGTTTCTTGGCCGACTCGAGTGAGTAATAAAGCCGTCGGTGAGGCTTTTGGTGTGGTGGTCAAGGGTCTGTATTTCAATCGCTGGGGGCGAGCTTTGCAACAACCTTGGACTAATCTCGGGCCACGACCTGCCGATCACCCGCTCGTCTATACTTCGGAGAGTACCAATTTTCTAGGTGAGAATGCGGCTTTTACTGCCAAAGATCCCAAAGTGGGTGAGCGACCACTGTCTGGTGGCCATCATGATGCGGCTGACAATGACCAACGAGTCTTTCATTTTCAAGTGCCAATGATGCTGATGAGAGCCTACGAAATGAACCCGAAGGCTTTTAGAGATGGTCAAACCAATATTCCCGAAAGTGGTAATGGTATTCCTGATTTATTAGATGAAGCTTTGTATAACTTAAAAGGCTGGGCTCAATTGCAGGAAGCTGATGGTGGAGTGCGAGCGGGTGTTGAATCTTATGCCGAGGGGACTAATACTCTTTGGGCTGATCAACAAACTCAAACCTATTGGACTTGGGCCCGTGAACCTTATCATACGATGAGGATGGCGGCCCTCTTTGCTCAAGCTGCTCGTCTCGTGGCACCTTTTGATAAAGCCAAGTCGGCTGATCTGACCGACCGAGCAATTCGTGCTTATAATTATGCTTATGGTCATGGGGTCACCGAATCCAGTAAGGGTGGGATCTTGTTTGCTACTGGCGAACTGTATCGTCTGACTGGCGATAAAAAATACCAAGCGATGTTTGAAAAAGTTTGGCTAGCTAATGTTTCTTATGGTAAGTACGCCCCGGGTATTGTGACTGGTCTTTATCAACCGGCTTATTTCTTGGCCCCAGTCCAACCAATTCTTAGCGATTTCGTTGTTGATTATTGGTCGGGGGCTGGAGTCAATACTACTTACCGCGACCAATCAGTAGCCAAACTAAAAAGTTTAGCTGATCAGTCGGTGGTGGCTGTAGACAATAGTCATGCTCATCGCAATGGCCGGCCGGCGGGCTGGGATCCGACTTGGGGTCAGGGCATGATCTCGGGCCGTTATGTGCGAGATATTTGGAATTATTTTCAAATGGCCAACCCGACTGATCGGCAGAAGTATATTGATGCGATCAGTCTCTCAGCCGATTTTATGTTGGGTGGCAATCCTAGTGGTATGATTTATGTCACTGGTCTCGGCTCACGCCATACTGAATATCCACTTCATTTTGATTCGGATGCTTCAATTCGGGCTGGTGGCGCGGTCGCTCCAGGTATCTCTGTTTTTGGTCCCGTTGGAGCGGTGCCTAATCGAGTGTATTATGATTTTGGTCTCAATACTTTTTACCCCGCTTTTTCCGCTAGCCCGATCATGCTTCGTTATGCTGATCTGCCGTCGTTTGTCCGTACCAATGAATTTAGTGTTCACGAGACTATGGCGCCAAATTCAGAATTACTAGGGGTGCTGTATGGATTGGGAAATTAAATCTATAATGATAACTATGAAAAAAATACTTCTAAGTCTCTTTGTTTTCGGTCTTATTTTTACCGCTCAGACGGCCGCGGCCCATAATCCGCGCTTGGTTTTTAAACAGGCGACAGGTACGGTCATGATGATTGAAAAGCCTGATGTTTCGCAAGCTTTCTATGGTCAACTGCGGGGCGAAGCCGACGTCTATAATCTAAAAATTGATAATGACCAGGATTTTTATTTTAGCCTCCTGGTGCCTGATGTTTCTGGGACGAAGACTGATTACACTGCTCGTTTGTCAGGTCGCGATGTTGACGGTCGGGAAGTATGGCAAGTTTTAGCCGGAGAAAAAACTTGGAGTAAATACTATGAAGAATTTGCTGGTGACAATTATTTAAAGGGTCCAGAAAAAACTGTCTACCTTAAAGCTGGCGATTATACTATTAATGTCGGCGATCCTGGTAATACTGGTAAATATGTTTTAGTGGTGGGGACGAAAGAATCTTGGCCCCTAGCTGAAATCATCAACACTTTTGCTGTTTTGCCCACTTTGAAAAAAGATTTTTTTGAAACTTCTCCCTGGGGTGCCTACTCTAATCGGGTTGGACTTTTTGCTTTGGGTTTGATTGTTGTTTTGGCGATCATTCTCGTTCTGCTAGGCTGGTTTTTTGGCCGTAAGTTTTGGCTGGCCCTACTGATTGGACTAGTGGTCATCTTGGCTTTGTTTTCCATCCGTTTTTATTTTGGTGGGGCGGAAGATGTCTGGCTTTGTCAGGATGGTGAGTGGGTGGCTCATGGTAAACCCTCGACGAATAAACCCGATCGGCCTTGTGCTGAGCAGACGCTGGATACTAAGGATGTTAAATTCGAACCAGCACCGGCCGTGGTGTACCTAGTGCGAGCTTATTTAGAAAAAAATATTTCCACTTTGTCGTCAGAAAAGGCTGTCTTGGGCGGTAAGTTTTATCTGACCAATCTCACTTTTCGTGATAATCAGACGGCGGTAGTTAGCTACGAAGACGGCCATAACGCTTTTGTGGGGGTCTTTAAATTTACTATCAACGAAACAGAAGAAGTAGAAGAGCTGGGGTTTGATGTTGTTGATAAAAATTAAGTAAAAAAACATCCCCCGGGACCGTGAGGGTCTCTCGGGGAATTTTGGGGTAGGGGCGCATCAGTGATGCGCCCCTGGCCTCAGACGGGTCGTGGACGAGACCATTTACTTCTCGTCCGTCCCATCAGCATTTGTCCTAGGTGGCGAAAGCCTCCTTCTTGAGGGCATCGTCGCCGTTCGCCGTCTTCGCGTCTTCAATCGTCATCCCGGTGGTTGTCAGCGCGCGGCCGACCAATGCTTCTTCTCGACTCTTCATAACTTGGTTCCTCCGTGCATGTTTGGGTGTTTTTCACCCAGTGAACTACACCAAACTTCCTCTAAAAATTTATCATAATCAAAAAACAAAAACAAGCTGGCGGTGGATAACAAAATAATGCCGATAAAAACGCTGATTCCGCCAGCTGGCGGATGCGGATAAGACGCGGAAAAATTAAATTTTACCCATGAGCGAAAACTAAGGCGTGGATGTGGCGGGCGCCGGCTCTGGTAAGAAGCCGGCGCAGTTCGGTCAGAGTGGCACCAGTGGTGGTGACATCATCAATCAGGATAATCGTTTGGTGGTGAGGAATTTCTCCGATATTTTTTACTAGAGCAAAAGCTCCCTTTAGATTTTCTAAACGCTCGCTTCGTTTTTTAATTTTGGCTTGCGAGGTGGTGTTTTTTATTTTTTTAATCAATTTATTTTTGACGACAAATTTTCCTGGTTGGAGCTTGGCGATTTCTCTGGCTAAAATCTCCGCTTGATTATACCCTCGTTGAAATCGGCGCCACCAAAAGAGGGGGACTGGTACTAGCCAGATTGGTCCATTGGAATTGACGGCATTGATCTCGCTTGCCGACCACATCATCTCGGCCATTTCGCTGGCGACTGCGGTTTGTTTTTGATATTTCAGCCGCCAAATCAATTCTCGGACCTTCTCATCGCGGTAATCAAAGCCGGCCATGATCCAATCTGGTAACTGGTCGCCACCAGGTGGTGGTAATTTCTGCCTACAAACTGGGCATAAAAAATATCCCTCCGTCTTACAATCAAGGCAATAAAGGGGAAAGAAAAAATCTAATAACCAATCTTTTAATACAAAAAATTCTTTGATAATTGGGTTGTGGATAATTCGCATTTTGATACTATTTTTTATTGCTCCTGTGCTATAATTATAGCAATAATCACTAGAATGAGTGTCACTGACTTTTTCACAGATTTGTTAAAAAGAACTCCGCAAATTTTTTCTTCGAAAAAAGGCGAGAGTGTTTTTGGCCTAGACATTGGTCTGTCGTCAGTCAAAGTGGTTCAGCTTCGTCGCGGTCGTGGCAAGGTAGTATTAGAAACTTATGGCGAGTTATCCACTGGTCCTTATGGAGGTCTAGCTGTCGGACAGGCGGTGAATCTCTCGCTAGAAAATCTAAAAAAGTTAATTACCGATTTGTTGGCCGAAGCCAAAGTGACAGCCACTTCTGGAGTAATGTCTATTCCCACTCGATCAAGTCTAATCGTGGATATTGATTTACCAGAAATGACCGAGGATAAAATGGCGACGGTGATACCGATTGAAGCTCGTAAATATGTGCCAGTGGCGATATCGGAAGTAACTTTAGATTGGCTTCGGATTCCGATGCCCTCGGATATCAGAACGGCCACCGAAAATAATCCCGAGGGTCAGCCCACCAAAGGAATGATGAAAGTTTTGTTAGTTGCTATCCAAAACGATTCGCTCAGAAATTATCAAACTCTGGCCAAGGATTTAAAATTACAAGTCCCCGTGATGGAGATTGAGACCTTTAGCTCGATCCGATCTTGTTTGCGTAATGATATGGGGGCGACCGCCTTGATTGATTTGGGAGCTGGATCGACCAAGATGGCGATTATTGATCGTGGTGTCATCCGCGAATCACACACTATTAGCAAAGGGGCCCAAGATATTTCTATTGCCGTCTCTCGTTCACTGTCGGTGCCTTTTGCCAAGGCCGAAGAAATTAAAAGAGAAGTTGGTTTGATTGAAAAACCAGAAAATTATTCCAATGTTGAGTCAGCAATTAGTCCATCTGTGGAATATATATTTGCAGAAGTAGAGCGAGTAGTGATAAAATATCAAAAGGATAATCGTCGTTCAGTTGATAAAGTAATTTTGACTGGTGGCGGTTCTAATCTCAAGGGATTGATAGCGATTGCTGAGCAGGCTGTTGGTGTGCCGATCGTCATCGGTAGTCCATTTGAAAAAACAGAAGCTCCCGTTTTCTTATCAGGTATGCTTAATGAGGCTGGTCCCTCGTTTGCCGTGGCTGTCGGTTTGGCCCTCCGAGGTTTAGAAGAAATTTAATTTTATGGATAGTAATAGCAAACTCACATCTTTTATTCCTAAAAATTCCACTTCCCCGAGTGGTTTGACGGGTATTCCAACTGGGGGAAATATTAGTCGTGCCTCATCTTCCTCTTCTAGTCCTAGACTCTCTGGGGCCTATAGTTTCCTCGGGGTTGTTTCTTTTGCTCTCCTCGCTGTGACTTTAGTTTTTACAGCTGGAGCCTTCATTTATCGTCTGATGGCTTTCCAAAAAGTTTATAATCCTTGCAATGAACAAGGCTCGTGTGGCCTAGTTGAATCTCTAAAAAGAGATCGTCAACAACTCG
Source organism: Minisyncoccota bacterium (assembly GCA_041664425.1). Classification (GTDB taxonomy): domain Bacteria; phylum Patescibacteriota; class Minisyncoccia; order Phycocordibacterales; family XYD1-FULL-46-19; genus XYB1-FULL-42-16. The sequence goes on from JBAYKU010000009.1 coordinate 15,650, forward strand.
GTACCGAAAATTTGATTAGAGCCAAGCGTTTGGAAGTAAAAACTTCCAACGGTCGCAGTCTATTAGACCAGCACGTTTCCGTCTCACCACTCTTTAGACAGATTTTTAGCCCACTGACTTCCGAGGGTATTAGTTATAAGAGTTTTGATTTTGGAGAAAAGGGAGTGATCATTGGTGGTCAGGCCAGAAGCTACGAGGATGTGGCTTTCCAGGCCGAAGTTTTTAATAGTAAAGACGCCAAGGGTAAAGTCAAAAGTTATCGTTTTTATGATTTAAATTTAGACGATAAGGGTAATGTTATTTTTAAACTTGATTTAGCGCCAGATTCGTCGATTTTGAGTTTTAGTAAAGCGTCTCTCCAGATGCCCACCCAACAATAGAATGAAATCTTTATTTTCCATCTTTTTACTTGCCTTATCTGCCCTCATCTTCTTTTATGTGGGCATGCCTCTCATCAATGGTAGCGAATCGGCTTTGTTGCAACAATATGTCCTGACTGGCCGAGAGTCTGACAAATCTGGCCAAGGTCTGGGTATTAAAGGCTTGCAAGCCGAAGCTAATCGTCTAAATTCAGCCCTCGAGATTACTAAACAACTTAGTGAAATTGACGCCGAATTAAAAATGAGGGTCAACAGTATTGATCAGACCCAGTTGCAAAATCTCGACCGTTTTTTGCCTGATAGTCTAGATAATGTCCAGCTAGTCCTCGACGTTAATTCCATCGCGGTTTCTTCTGGAATGAAAATTAAAAATATAAAGATTGATGACTCTGAACAAAAATCTACCGATGTGACTTTGCCGATTGCTAGTAGCACCGAACCCCAAGTCTCCAAACTTAAAATGAGTTTTACTGTCGAAGGTTCCTACGAGACTTTTCTGGGTTTTTTGGATAATTTATCAAAGAGCCTACGCTTGCTTGATGTTTTGTCTATCAAGTTTAGTGCTGATGACAAAGGAGCCAACTTTTATAAATATGATGTCACTATTCAGACATATTGGCTAAAATAACTTAACTATCATGAATACTAAAACAATAATGAAATTAGTTCTGATAGTCGCGGTTTGTGCCGGTGCGTTTTTTGGCTACCGCTATTTTTTTGGCCAGAGTAGTGAACCGGCCGGAGTCATTACCCTCGGAGCTGATGGCCAAGCCATCTCTGGTGAGCCCGTGACTGATTATGAATCACAACAATTTTTAGTGCTTTTGGCTAGCGTTAAAGATGTCGGAACCAAATTACGGGAAGATTTTGTTAAGGATGAATTTTTCTTGGTCTTAAAAGATTACACCGTGCCGGTGACGCCAAAGCCTATTAGCCGAGCTAATCCCTTTTTGCCGATTGGTGTTGGTGGTCCTTATATTGGTAGTACACCTGCTTCTCCTGTAGAGAGTGTTATGACAGCTACTACGACCATTATTACCACTGCCAGTACTACTAAAGCGACAACCACTAAAACAACACCCGCTCCCAATGAGACACTCGAGGGATCGTTCTAGGTTTGTCAATTTTTAAATTTTAAACATGCCCACCGCTTTTGACATACCAGCTCGAGATTTAAAGGGGGTTAAAATACCCCTTGATGTTTTAAAGTATGTGCCTAGAGATTCGGCGGAGTATTTCCAAATGTTGCCTTTGGCCGTCATTGATGGCGTTTTGGAGATTGGTTTAGTTGATCCTGACAGTCCGGAAGCTCGCGATGCGATTCAGTTTATTTCTTCTAAAAATGAAATTCCTTATAAAATCTTCTTGATTTCTAGGGATAGTTTTGATGAGGGAATAAAAAATTACGAAGGTCTCACTTCTCCTAATTCATCAGAGGGTGATATTGTTGACGATCTCGGTCGCAACATTGAAGAAGCCGAGAAAACCGTGGCTAGTTTTACTGTTAGTCGTGACGAGAGTACTGGTAGAACAAAAGCGGGGATAGTAGAGGAAGCTCCGGTGACCAAAATTGTTTCTGTTATTTTACAAAACGCAGTTGCTGGCAACGCCTCGGATATCCACATTGAACCAGAAGTTGATCGTCTGCACGTGCGCTTCCGGGTGGATGGAATTCTCCATACTAGTCTCGACCGTATTCCTAAAACAGTTCATGAAGCGATTGTGGCTCGTATTAAAATCTTGACCAATATGAAGCTGGATGAAAAACGTAAACCACAAGATGGACGTTTCTCGGCCAACATCGAGGGTCGGAGAATCGATTTTCGTGTTTCTACTTTTCCGACTTATTTTGGCGAAAAGGTAGTGTTGCGTATTCTCGATCCGAATAAAGGTTTGATGACCTTGGAAAGTATGGGGATGTCTCCTGATCAAATTTCCGCTGTGCGAGAAGCCCTCAAACGTCCCTATGGTATTGTCTTACTAACTGGTCCGACTGGTTCTGGTAAATCGACGACTCTTTATACAATGTTGTCGGAAGTTGATCGAGCTAAATACAACGTGGTGACGCTCGAAGACCCAATCGAATATGAAATCGATGGCGTTAGTCAATCACAGGTTCAGCCAGAGATTGACTATACTTTTGCCAACGGTTTGAGGAGTATTCTTCGCCAAGACCCGGATATTATCATGGTGGGGGAAATCCGAGATAGTGAAACCGCCAAATTGGCGATCCAGGCGGCTTTGACTGGCCACTTGGTCTTTTCTACCTTGCACACCAATACGGCCGCTGGTGTTGTCCCGCGCCTGATTGACATGGGTGTTGATCCTTATTTGATTCCACCGACTTTGGTCATGGCTATTGGTCAGCGTCTGGTGCCGACTCTATGCAGTGAAGCTAAAAAAGAGATGCCGATCGATGAAAGCATTAAAATGATGATCGATAAGGAGTTTGCTGACATGCCGGCCGAATATCGTGCCAAATTACCAGCGGTAGATAAAATGTATCATGCCGCTAGCACTGCTTCTTGCCCTAGTGGGACGAGGGGTCGAACGGGTGTTTTTGAGTTTTTGCTGATGGATCGGGATGTGGAGAAGGTCATTTTAACTAATCCGGTCGAATCAGAGATTTACAAGACCGCCAGAGCCAAGGGCTTCTTGACTCTCAAAGAAGATGCTATTATGAAAGCAACTCAGGGGCTAATTTCCTTTGAGGAGGTCAATAAGCTTTAATCAAAATAATAAAAAATATGTCTGCTGAAAAAAAATCTGTCTTAATTACGGACGACGACAAGTTTTTGTCGGATATGTATTCAATAAAATTTAGTGAGAATGGTTTTGAGGTCAAAGTCGCTTCTTCCGGAGCTGCTTGTATCGCTTTAGTGGAAGGTGGTTTTCATCCCGATATCTTTCTGTGCGATATTATTATGCAGGAAATGGATGGTTTTCAACTAATTGAAAACCTCAAGACAAAAAATTTGATTGGAGAGGGGATAGTAATTGTTTTATCTAACCTCGGTCAGCGCGAAGATGTGGAAAAAGGCTTATCAGTGGGAGCTGATGGCTATATTGTCAAAGCTAATGCTACTCCAACCGAAGTAGTTACTAAAGTTCAGGAAATAATAGCCAATAAAAAATCTAAAAAATAAACTTTTTATCTTATGTCAGATTACCAAAAGGAATTAGAGGAATTAGTATCTATTGTGTCTCAGGAGGGAGCTTCTGATTTGCATTTGTCGGTAGATGCCCATCCGACCATTCGCGTGTCTGGCGCTCTTATTCCAATTGTTAAAAAACCAAAACTAAACGCCGAAGACACTATTGGTTTAGTGATGGCTTGTTTGACCGAAGAAAATAAAAAAATCTTTTTAGCTAAAAAGGAAATCGATTTTTCTTATAGTCCCGATGCCAATATTCGTTTCCGTGGCAATGCTTACTATCAGAAGGGAACTGTGGGCATGGCTCTTCGCCTAGTGCCTCAGCAAATTAAGTCGGTTGAGGATTTGAATTTACCACCGAAGCTCAATGATTTTACTCAAAAGAAGCAAGGCTTTTTTCTAGTCGTCGGTCCAATGGGTCAGGGTAAATCTACCACTCTGGCGGCCATGATTGAAAAGATCAATAAAGAAAGAGCTGAACATATTTTAACCATTGAAGATCCGGTAGAATTTATTTTTAGAAATGCTTCCTCGATTGTTGATCAACGTGAAGTCCGCTTTGACACCGAAGATTTCAAGACCGCCTTACGCTCCATGTTTCGTCAGGACGTCAATGTGGCGATGGTGGGGGAAATGCGTGATCCCGAGACTATCAGTGCTGCCGTCACCGCGGCTGAGACTGGCCACTTGGTTTTCTCTACTCTGCACACCAACTCCGCCTCTCAGACGATCGATCGTATTATTGACTCTTTTCCAGCTAACCAACAAAAGCAAATCAGGGTCCAGTTAGCGGCTTCGTTGCTCGGTATTTTTTCGCAACGCTTAGTGCCGAGAGTGTCTGGGGGACAAATTCCAGCCTATGAGCTTTTGATCAACAACAGCGCCATCGAAAACTTGATTCGCGAAGGCCGAACGGCTGAAATCGATGTGGTGCTAGAAACCAGTGCCGAGGAGGGGATGATTACTCTCAATGCTTCACTGGCCGATTTGGTCCGTCGCGGGGAAATTTCGACCGACGACGCCTATCGGTATAGTTTGGATACTAGAAGTTTAGATCGCTTACTGTAAAAATATGATTTTTGTCTATAAAGCCGTAACTAAAACCGGAGTTGAACAAGATGGCACCATTGATGCTCCGAATCCGGATATCGCCATCACTTCCCTCCAGCATCGTGATCTGGTGGTTGTCTCCATCCGGCCAGCTGATGATAAAAAAGGTTTTTTGGGTGGTTTTTCTTTTTTCCGGCGAGTTAAGAACAATGAAGTTGTCATGCTGTCACGACAGATTGCCACCTTGTTTGAAGCCAAAGTCTCAGTCCTCTCAACCTTCCGTCTATTGGCTGAGGAATCTGAAAATCCTCTTTTGCAAGAAGCCCTAACTCAGATTACTGATGATATCAAGGCGGGAGCGCCGATTTCATCAGCGATGTCTCGTCACAAAAACATTTTTTCTGATTTCTTTGTCAGCATGGTCAAGTCTGGCGAGGAATCTGGTAAGATGTCCGAGGCTTTTAACTTTCTGGCTGATTACCTCGACCGCACCTACGCCATGTCCTCAAAGGCTAAGAATGCTTTGATTTATCCAGCCTTTGTCATTTCCTCTTTTGTGGTAGTCATGGTACTGATGGTGGTTTTCATTATTCCTAAATTGGGTGTCATTATCAAAGAAACTGGCCAGGAACTCCCGATTTACACTAAGATTGTCTTAGGAGTGAGCGATTTTGTTACTTCTTATGGTGCTTTTTTATTGTTATTGCTTGTTGGCCTGGGAATTTTTCTTTATCGCTATATTAAAACTGACGAGGGTAAACTCAACATGGATCGTTTCAAATTGTCGATTCCCTATGTTGGTGATCTCTATAAAAAACTTTTCTTGTCGCGTATTGCTGACAACCTGAACACCATGCTCACCTCTGGTATTTCCATGGTGCGAGCGCTCGAGATTTCGGCCGAAGTGGTAGACAATAGTGTCTACCGAGCGATTATGTTGCGTAGCGCCGAGGGAGTAAAAAGTGGTTCACCAGCTTCTGATATTTTTTCTTCCTATTCCGAAATTCCTAAAATTATGGTCCAGATGATGCGTGTCGGTGAAGAATCAGGCAAATTGGGCTTTGTCCTCGATACCATGTCTAAATTTTATCGCCGGGAGGTGGATAACCAGGTAGAAACTCTGGTGGGTCTGATCGAGCCTTTTATGATCGTTATCTTGGGCTTGGGTGTGGCCCTGCTCCTGACCGCTGTCCTAGTGCCAATCTACAACCTCGCTTCGGGCTTCTAGCGATATCCACATATTTTCTTTATTCCTGCCAGTATTGGCCTATAATGTATAGGAGTAATTAATAGTCGAAAACTGGCTGTCTAAACGGCCGCCTCCAACCTCTCCCGCCACCCCTCAAGGGAGCCCGAGGAGTGGCGGGAAAATTATCAGTTTAAATAAAGGCCGGCCCGTCACTTTTCAGTAAAAATATTTTTCTGAAAAAGGTAAGGTTGGTGAATTATAAATAATAATAGAAATATGTTAAACAAAATGAAAAGTGCTCGAGGTTTTACCCTGATCGAACTTTTGGTGGTTATTGCCATCATTGGTATTCTATCGGGTATTGTGTTGACGAGTTTGAATACAGCGAGAAACAAGGCGAAGGTGGCTGCCACCAAGGCTAGCGTTGCTTCTCTTAAGGCTGGTATTGCTATTTGTTGTGATGATACCGCGGCTACATTGTTGACTGGAGTTGGATCCCCTATGTGTACCAATGGAAGTAATTTGCCATCAGGGCCTCAATTGCAAGGGATTGTAACTGGCACTTCTTATACCGTCACTAATCAATGTAATACATCAAACCCAGGCTATACACTTACTTTGGCTGGTCACGCAGTCCCAGCTTGTAATGGTGCATGGACTATCGATATGACCTCTGTCGCTGCTCCTACCGGTTGTTAAGATTTCTTAATCTGTTTTTCCCCAAAAACCGCCCTTCTGGGCGGTTTTTGGTTGGTGAAAAATCCAAGACATATCCACTGGCCCAATGTGTTTTCTTGGCCATGGCGTGTTAAAATATGAGAGAAGTGTTGTTTTCTACTTTTTTAAAATAATAAAAAATAACTTTATCAATATGTTAAAAATATCAAAAAATAAAATCCTTTTGTTGGTCGGCAGTTTGGTGGTAATTGCTTTATTTATCCTTTCGCCATTGCCAAAGATCTTGGCTCAAACCGCCATGTCTGTCACAGGCTATTCCTGGAGCGATGGTATCGGTTGGATCGGTATGGGCTCAGATTCTGGAGGCAATGTCGCTGTTGATCCGACGACGGGTAATTTTTCCGGTTATGCTTGGTCAGATCATATTGGTTGGGTTAATATGGCTGGAGTCAAAGTGCCTGTTTCTGGCGGTAAACCTGTCGCCAATAGTGATGTCACTGGCAACGCTCAGGTCTGCTCAGTCTTGTCTGCTGGCTGTGCCGGTTCTCTTGTCGCTGATGACTTGCGCGGTGGATGGGATGGAGTTTTATCAATGTACAACGTCAAAGTTGGGAATGATGGTAAAACTTTGTCTGGTTATGCTTGGAGTGATCTCAACACTATGTATGTTGATTTGACGGGATTGGTGACAGAAGTAGCGCCAGTCACTACCTATTCTCTGTCTGTCACCAGAGTCGCCGGTGATACTACTGGTGTGGTTTCGGTTAGTCCTGTAGATATCAACAAAACAAACGTTTATCCTCAAACCCCTGTAACGACGGTGACTTTAACTGCCAAAAATTCTGCCGCTTCGCCTGTGCCGACTTGTTGGACTGTTGATGGAACACCAGTGGTTGTGGCGGCAGCGCCAGCCTCTTCTTATACCGTTACCATGAGTGATAGCCACGCGGTGGTGGTAGGCTGTGCTTCTGTTGCTCCTGTGGGTTGCGAAACCAATCCATCTTTGTGTGGTTGTTCTGGAACTGGCTGCGTTATTCCTACTTGTTTGGGTGGTAGTTGTTCTTGTGGTAGCCTTGCTAATTGTGATTGTACTGGGACCCCTCAGGCTGGTTATTCTTGTACCGAAGATACTGACACCTCAGATATTACCAATATCTCTATTGTGACTGGCAGTGTTTCTTTAAATACGCCCGGTATCCGTTTCTTCAAGGCTGATGCTTTGAGTTATGCCCGACCAAGTGATCCATTTACAGTGAAGATAGAAGGAGGTGGTCCGAACTATAGTATTGGTTTTGATTGGGCTCATGCTGTCAATCAATCTAGTGGTGGCTCAGCTTTTCCTCTGAGTTGTGTTAATAGTATAAGAGTAATTTCTGCTTCTGGTTCATGTAATGGATCCAATGTTGCTGGTGAAGTAGCGGCAATTGCAGGTGATGGCTCATACCGATTGTGCTTTATTGATAAATGTCTAAATACCGCTACTGGCCTCTCTAAATTAAATGGCGTTTGGACAGTTCTGTTGACTAATAATGGCACTGCCGTAGATGGTCTAACGACTAAACTTAATTTCAACGATACCCGCCACTACTAGAATCAGAATGGAAATCATTACTACATTTTTTGTTTTCTTGTTTGGATTGATTATTGGCAGTTTTCTGAATGTCTTGATTTTACGCTATAACACTGGTCGCTCTATCGGAGGCCGATCTGGCTGTTTTTCTTGTAGTAAAAAATTATCTTGGTATGAATTGATCCCCGTTGTTAGCTTTTTTGTCCAGAACGGAAGATGTCGGGGATGTAAAAGCAAAATATCTTGGCAATATCCTTTGGTTGAGATAATGACTGGCCTGATTTTTTCTTTGATTGCTTGGTGTTTTTGGGCTGTTCCTGGGTTGGTGGTTTTTTATTGGTTGCTGGCGACAGTGTCTATTTTTATCTTTGCTTATGATTGGCGACATCAAATCATTCCTGACTCAGCGACAGTGATTTTTATTTTTATGGCAGTGTTGCGTATTTTGTTTTTTGGTCCCGGTATCGTTGACTCCCTTTTAACTGGTCTCGGTTTCTTCTTGGTTTTTTGGGCTTTGTGGTATTTTTCGGGCGGTCGCTGGTTGGGTTTTGGCGATGCTAAGTTGGTCCTAGCCATTGGTTTATTGTTGGGTTGGCAGCAGGGGCTAGTGGCGATGTGCCTAGCTTTTTGGCTCGGGGCGATTGTTGGCCTAGTTTTGATTGCAGTTAGTCGAGGCCATAGATTGCTGAAAAGTTCCCATCACTATACAATAAAGAGTGAAATACCCTTTGCCCCATTTATCCTAATTGGAGCTTGGTTGGTTATCCTCTTAAAAATCAATGAAATTTTCTTCTTCTAAAAAATTTAAAAATAAAAAATTCACTACCGGGTTTACTCTGATTGAAATGGTGGTGGTGATTGGCATCTTTGTGATTGTCACTGGAATTATTCTGGCCAATTTACCCAGCTTTCGGCGAAGCAGTTCTCTGGATTTAGCAGCTCAGGAAGTGGCTATCCAAGTTCGTGGTGCTCAGGTTTATGCCATGAGCACGGTGGCTGGTCAGGCGGGGAGTACTGGCAATATTTTTTCTTATATTTTAAACATACCTGCCGTTGGCTCTAGTGCCAGCAAGGCGTTTAAACTGTGTTATTGTGGGGGCTCAGATTCAAATATTTGTGTAAATGCCTGCAATAGTGGTGCCAATAAGATAGAAAACTACCTCCTGACTGGTCAGCCGTATTTTTCTGCTTACAAAACCTATAATTCCGGTGTTTGGAGTATAGCAAGTACTCCAATCAATCTTATTTTTAAAAGACCAAATGGTGACCTGGAGAATTCTCCAGGGGCTCACTGCATTCTTTTGACTGATAGCACGGCTGACACTCGAGCCGTGGTAGTAAAAAAGGGTGGTCAAATTACTGTTAATAAAACATGTCCTACTCCTATTTAAAATCTAAAAACAATACCGCTAAAAAAGGCTTCACTTTGGTAGAAGTGATGGTTTCTGTTTCTATTTTTTTGATTGTAGCTTTTGTGGTGACTTCGGTTTTTATTACAGCACTGGGAGCTTACCGTAAATCTAAGCAGATTAGTTTGTTGGTGGACAATGTTAATTATGCTATGGAAAGAATGGTATTAAACCTGCGCGAAGGTACAGGCTATAATATTACTAATGGTGGCAGTGACATTGCCTTTATGTCATCGGAGGGCATTTCCATGGGTTACAAATTATCTGGTAGTAATAAAATACAGGAATGTAAAAATTCTGAATGTATCGATCTAACAGAACAGTCTATCGGTATTGAAAAACTATCTTTTGAACAAAGTGAATCTGACGCAGGTCTACCACCGGTCGTAAGAATCAATGCTCTGGGAAAAATAACCACCTCGACCTTTTCTACTAGTATTAATTTACAAACGACTGTGGCTCAGAGAAATACTAGTCAATAAATTGAAGTATAATTCTTAATAAACATGAGTTTCCAAATTTTATCAAAACGCAAAAAAACAAGACTGTCTTTAGTCTCAGGATTTACCATGATTGAGGCCTTTGTGGCTATTACGGTTTTGTTGATTGCGGTTTTAGGCCCTCTGACTTTACTAACTAGGGCGATAAATGATGGCAATTATGCTAAAAATCAAGTGACGTCATCATTTCTCCTCCAAGAAGGTTTGGACTTGGTGGTGGCTGAATCATCTCGTTTGTCAGCTAGTAGTCAATTTAGTTCGCTAGGTAGCGTTTGCGTCTATGTCTCACCTTGTCGCATCTTTTTAGCTAGTAAAAAAACGGTAACAATTGACAGTAGTAGTGATTTTTCTTTATATACCGATATTAATGGCGTCTACAGTCATGATACTTCTGGTAGTGCAACAAAAACCATCTTTACTCGTAAGGTTTGGTTTGAAGATGTTAATGATGGTGTAGTTGGTCGTTTTACATCACCAACTATCGCTAAGAAAGCTTTTGTCGAAACTTCTTGGACAACGAAAGGTTTGACGAGAACTCAGCAATCATCAGTTATTGTCTATAATAGTTATGAATAAATTTAAATTTTTATCAAAAGGATTCGTGTTGCTCTACTCCTTGTTGGTGGCGGGTATTGTTTTGGCTATTGGCTTATCCTTATCATCTATTATTAGTAAACAGATCACTCTTTCTTCTATTGGTAAGATGTCGCGAGTAGCTTACTATGCCGCTGATGCTGGACGAGATTGTGCTTTCTTTTGGATAAAAAATGGTTATCGTGGTGGTATTGATTATGCCAATCCCTCAGCTACTATTTATTGCCAAAATAATCCTTCTATATCTATAATGGCCGATAGTGAAGGTGCTGAAGGCCTTGTTGCTAAGGACCTCTTGTCTTTATATGATCCATCACTAGCTACTAATTTTCCATTAAATAATAAACATTTCTATTTTCAGCAAGAATTCGCTTACAATAGTCCGACTCAATATGCCTGCAATAAAGTTTCGGTTTTTGTTTTCCCCGATGAGAGCGCTTATCGTTTTGTTACTGTTTCTCGTGGTTTCAGTTCCGGGTGCGCAGAGGTGGTGGCCGGTCGGACAGTTGGTCGTTCGGTGGTAAACATTTCTAAAGTTAGTGGCTAAACCCTAGTCTTGGTCTTATTTAAAGGGGTGTTATAATACCTCCAAATGGACAAAAAGGAGGCGGAGAAAAGGATTAGGGTTTTACGCGAGGCGATTGATCATCATCGCCATCTTTATCATGTCCTCGACCAGCAGGAGATTTCTGATCAAGCTTATGACTCAATGGAGGAAGAGCTGCGTCAGCTGGAGGAACAGTGGCCTGAGCTTATTACAACTGATTCACCGACTCAGCGAGTCTCCGGCAAGGCCCTAGCTGGTTTCAAAAAAATTAAACACGAGATTGCTCAGTGGTCTTTTGCTGATGCTTTTACTAAAGAAGATATTTCTTTATTTGCTGGCCGAGTTCAAAAAATTCTTGGCCATCCAACTGACTATATTTGTGAATTAAAAATTGATGGCCTAAAAATGGTCTTGACCTATCGCGCTGGTCAGCTAGTGACAGCGGCCACTCGTGGTGATGGTAGTGTCGGCGAGGACGTGACAGCGAATGTCCGCACGATTGCTTCGGTGCCTCTCAAACTGACACGACCAGTCGATGTTATCGTCGAAGGGGAAGTATGGTTGGCTAAAAAAGAATTAGAACGGCTGAATAAAGAACGGCGTTCTGTGGGTGAACCAGAATTTGCCAATCCGCGTAATGTCGCCGCCGGAACTATTCGTCAGCTTGATCCGGCGGTAGTAGCTTCACGTCGTCTTGATATGTTTGTTTATGATTTGGCCCAGGCAAACTTTGAAATACCTAAAACTCAAAAAGAAGAGCTGAAATTGTTGCAGACTCTCGGTTTTAAAACTAATCCTCATTGGCAAGCCGTTGAGAATATCTCTGAGATTATTAGTTTTTGGCAGACTTGGGAAAAGAAAAAAGATAGTCAGGATTATTGGATTGATGGAGTGGTAATCAAGGTCAACAGTCTTATAGATCAAGATAAACTAGGTTTTACCGGTAAGGCTCCACGCTTTGCTATCGCTTTCAAATTCCCCGCTGAACAGGCGACGACTGTGGTTGAAGATATTGTTTTCCAAGTGGGACGAACGGGGGTGATTACGCCAGTGGCCAATCTCCGACCGGTGGTGGTAGCTGGGACGACGGTCTCACGCGCGACTTTGCACAATGAAGATGAAATTCGTCGTTTAGATGTGCGAGTGGGCGATACTGTTGTCATCCAAAAAGCTGGCGATATTATTCCCGACATTATTTCTGTTTTGACCGCTATGCGACCAAAAAATAGCCAGCCCTTTGTTTGGCCGACGATTTTGCCTGAGTGTGGTGGTGGGGTAGAACGGGTGCCAGGGCAGGCCGCGTGGCGCTGTATGGATCGCAATTCTTTCGCTCAACAAAAACGGCGGTTGTATTATTTTGCTGGTAAAAGTGCTTTTGATATTCCCGGTCTAGGGCCGAAAGTAATAGACTCGCTAGTGGAGAATAATCTTGTCGCTAGGGCTGACGATATTTTTCGCTTAAAGAAAGGAGATTTATTGGCTCTGCCGAGATTTGCCGAAAAATCAGCTGATAAATTGTTGGAGGCGATAGAGACCAGGAGAAAAATATCTTTACCGAGATTTATTACGGCCTTGTCGATCCCTAATGTGGGCGAAGAAACGGCCGTGGATTTGGCTGAGCATTTTGGTGATTTAGAAAAATTAAGGGCTAGTCGTCGGGAGGAACTGCAGGCGATTGAGGGGGTTGGCGGGGTGGTGGCTGATTCAATCTATCATTGGTTTAGGGAGACGGACAACAGATCCTTAACCGAACGATTACTCAGTCAGGTGCAAATAGAAAATACAATCATGGCTAAAAAGAGCGCTAAATTGGCTGGTCAAACTTTTGTCTTGACCGGCACTTTGCCGACCTTGTCGCGTGATCAGGCAAAAGACCTGATTCGTCAAAATGGCGGGGAAGTGTCCAGCTCGGTGTCTAAGCAGACCGATTTTGTTCTGGCTGGAGCAGAGGCTGGCTCGAAGCTTGATCAGGCCCGAAAATTAGAGCTAAAAATAATTTCCGAGGCGGAGTTCTTCAAAATTTTAGGACTTTAATTTCTTAATTTTTGTGCTAAGCTACTAACTATGATTACCGAACAGGATATAGATAAATTGGCTAATTTAGCCAGAATTGCTTTAACTCCCGAGGAAAAGCAAAAATTCCAAAAGGATCTAGAGTCTATTTTGGGCTATATTTCCGAGCTCAAAGATGCGCCACTCTCGACCGAAGAACCGGCGGCCGGGGATTATTATTTGACCAATGTTCTCCGGGCTGATGACCAGGCTTTCTCTGCTGGCGAACAGACAGACAAGATTTTAGCCGAAGCGCCCAAGGCTGATAAAAACTTTTTTGTCGTTAAACAAATCCTGAATAATGAGTAGTAGAAGCCGCAAGTATTAAAGTAGTAAAAATACCATTAGAAAAAAATGAAAGAAATTGATTTAAAAAATTTAACTATTGCTAAAGCTCACGAAGCTATCATGCGTGGTGATTTTTCGGCGCGGGATTTAACCCAGGCTTACTTAGATAAGATTGCTATTGATAATTCCAAACTTAATGCTTATTTAGAAGTCTTTGCTGATGCTCTCGATCAGGCTGACGAAGTGGATCGCCGAATTAAAAGCGGGGAACTCACGGGTCCTCTGGCCGGTATTTCGATCGCCATCAAAGATAATATTTTAATCGAAGGCCGAATCTGTTCCTCAGCTTCAAAAATGCTGGCCGATTACCACGCCACTTACGATGCTTCGACTATCAAAAAGCTTAAAAAAGAAGGGGTGATTTTTCTCGGTCGGACCAATATGGACGAATTTGCCATGGGTGGTTCAACGGAAAATTCAGCCTACGGACCGACTTGTAATCCTCATGATCCGACTCGGGTGTCTGGTGGTTCTTCTGGTGGCTCAGCGGCCGTGGTGGGGGGTGATCTGGCCCTCTGTGCCCTAGGCTCAGATACTGGTGGCTCTATCCGTCAGCCGTCATCTTTTTGTGGGGCGGTCGGTCTCAAACCAACTTATGGTGCTGTTTCCCGCTATGGCGTAATGGCCATGGCCTCATCCCTCGATCAGATTGGCCCGATTGCTAAAACCATTGATGATGCCGAATTACTTTTTAAAACTATCCGTGGAGCTGATGGTTATGATTCGACTTGTGTTGATGAACCGGTCCCCCCAGCCTTGCCGGCGAAGTTTAAAGTTGGTGTACCGTATGGTTTTCTCGGTGAAGGAGTGACAGCCGAGGTGCGACAAAATTTTGACCAGACAATCGAATTACTCAAATCGAAAGGTCATGAGATAGTTTCGATTGAAATGCCTAATCTCCACTATTCATTATCCTGCTACTATATTTTAATGTTTGCCGAATCATCGACTAACATGTCGCGCTTCGATGGTGTCCGCTATGGTCTCCATCAGGATGGTAAAGATATGATTGAGGATTATTTCCTGTCACGCGGAGCTGGCTTGGGTAAGGAGGTGAAGCGCCGGATTATGCTCGGGACCTACGTGCTCTCGGCTGGTTATTATGATGCTTATTATGGGAAAGCTAACGGTTTGCGTCGTTTGATTGCCACTGACTACAAAAAAGCTTTTGAGCAGGTGGATGTAGTGATTACCCCGACGGCTCCGTCTGTTTCTTTTCCGATTGGTAAAAACACCAACGACCCGCTTCAAATGTATCTCGAAGATATTTTTACGGTACCGGTAAACTTGGCTGGGGTACCAGCCATCTCGGTGCCGACTGGAAAGAACGACCAAGGTCTACCTTTTGGTTTGCAGATTACCGGTCCTCATTGGCGTGAAGATTTGATTTTTGCGGTTGGGCGAGAAGTAATGCACTAAAAACCAAAACCCCGAGTGATTAGCCTAAGCTAATCACTCGGGGTTTTTCCGTTAAAAAATATTTTGTGGTAAAATTAAACTTAACCCTATCTAAGTAAGATTTTAAATTTTTTGCTATAATATGTTCTATACCTATGTCCTTCAGTCTTCAAAGGATAAAAAGTTATATGTTGGTTTTACAAAAAATTTAAAATCTAGATTTGACC
>JBAYKU010000010.1:0-24536 GCA_041664425.1 Minisyncoccota bacterium
CTTGATCAACAACAAACCAAGAAAGATTTTAGGTTATCGCTCCGCCTTGGAGGTGGCGGAGAAGGCTGGTATATTAACAGGATTAAAAGTGGGAGTGTCCTAATTCTGGGATGAATTTAGGTAGAACATCCATTAAAAATGATAGCGCTACTATAAAAACAAGCAAGTCTTGGCAGGGGATAACTTGCGTGTTGTATTTCGGGTGGTATTTAGGATTTTTCTTATTTGCTAGTTATAGTTCCTTTGCTCCATCTACCACAATACTTGGCTCGCCGTTGCGGAAAGACATTTTACCTTTGATGGCGACACATTTGTCGGGTACAAATAAATCTTTTTGAGTAGCGTAAATACGCGAGAAGACGACGATTTCAATCGCTTCGTTCATATCAGCCAAGCGGACGAAAGCCATGCGATCGCCTTTTTTGGTAGTAATCTCGCGAACAGTTTCAATGACACCGCCGACCACCACTGGCATGCCTTCGTTGAGATTTTTAGCCGTTTTAATAGTATGATCGGCTTTCTCAAATTTCTCACGATATTCTTCGAGTGGGTGACCAGAGAGATAGAGACCAAGTAATTCTTTTTCCCAAGCCAACTTTATTTTATTAGGAATCGGCTCACTGACTTTAAATTTTAGTGGTGGTACGGTGCTAGTATCAGTCATCAAACCAAAGAGGGAACTCTGGTCGGTATTTTTCTGGCTACGTTCTTTGTTGTAAGCCAAGGCTTCCTCGATATTGCCGAGCATGGTTCCGCGCTCTTCGCCGAGACTATCCATCGCGCCGGCTTTAACCAGCGCTTCGAGCGATTTTTTATTCATATTTTTATGAACCACTCGTTCGAGAAAATTTTGATAGGAAGTATATGGTCCACCCCGTTTGCGCTCATCAACAATAAAATCAGAAATTTCTGTGCCGAGATTTTTGATGGTGTAGAGACCAAAGCGAATCGTGTCGCGTTCACGCTGGAGACGACGAGCGAGATCAGCGGCGGCGGTAGATAATTTACTCAAATCACCTCGGACTGATTTGATGACCGCAAAGTCGCCAAAACTTTCATTGACATCTGGAGGTAAGACAGGAATATCGAGTTTTTTACATTCACCGATAATTGAGGCAATTTCTTCGACATCACCAGATTCAGCTGATAGCACTGCGGTCATATATTCGCCAGTGTAGTTGGCTTTCATATAGGAAGTCTGATAGGCGACGCGACCATAGCTGGCAGCGTGAGCCTTGTTAAAACCGTAAGCGGCAAAAGGCTCGATTTGTGACCAGAGTTCTTTGGTTTTTTCTTCACTTAGACCATTAGCCTGGAGACCTTCAAAAAGTTTATCTTTCTGCTTTTGCATTTCGGCCGGAATTTTCTTGCCCATGGCTTTACGGAGTTTATCCGCCTCGATCCAGTTGTAGCCAGCGAGCTGAATAGAAATTAACATGACATCGTCCTGATAGGTGATGACACCGAAGGAGTGGTTGAGGATTGATTTGAGACGAGGATCGAGATATTTAACCAAACGGGGATTGTGTTTGCGTTTGATATACTCTGGAATCATTTCCATTGGCCCAGGACGATAGAGAGCCACCATGGCGTTGATATCGAAAATGGTAGACGGTTTCAACTCTTTGAGCCAACGAGTCATACCAGCACCGTTTAATTGGAAGAGACCGATGGTGTCGCCGCGCGCTAACATGGCAAAAGTTTTTTCATCGTCGAGCGGAATTTTATCGAGGTCGATTTTAATATCGTGAACTTTGCGAACGATTTTGGTGGCATCTTCGAGAATGGATAAGTTGCGGATACCGAGGAAGTCGTATTTGAGCAAACCAGCATCTTCGACGGCGTGCATGTCATATTGAGTAATGATTTTTTCGCCATGAGGATCAAATTGGGCTGGTACAAAGTCGGTAATCTCGGTCGGAGCAATAACCACACCGGCGGCATGGACAGAAATGTGTCGGGCACAACCTTCAATTTTTTTGGCTAGGCCAATAATTTCCTGAGCATCAGTCTCTTTGTCAAAAATTTCTTTTAATTCCGGCACTTCTTTGAGCGCGCGATCAATAGTCATCGGGAAACCCTGCGAACCCATCGGAATGAGTTTAGACAGACGGTCACCGATGGCGTATTCATAGCCGAGAGCGCGAGCGACATCGCGGACGGCGCCACGAGCGAGCATGGAACCAAAAGTACCGATTTGAGCCACATGATTTTGACCATATTTTTCGCGGGCATATTCAATAATCTCGTCACGACGTTTATCCGCAAAGTCCATATCAATATCTGGTGGCGAGGGGCGATCAATGTTGAGAAAGCGTTCGAAGGGGAGTTGATAAAAGAGAGGATCAACACTAGTAATGCGGATCAAAAAGGCCACAAAGCAACCAGCGGCCGAACCTCGAGTGTTGGTAAAGATGCCTTTGTCGTGGGCACTGTTGATCAAGTCGGAGACGACGAGGAAGTAGGGCGAATAACCTTTTTTAGCAATAACATCGAGCTCATACTCCATGCGTTTTTTGGCTTCCTCGGTTCGTTCCGGATTGTCTTTGATGTATTGTTCGAGCCCGGCGTCGGCCATTTTTTGTAGTTCGAGATCGTAATTCGAATCGGCCGGAATTTTATAATCTGGAAAGAGCCATTTGCCGAGGTCGAGTTGGAGATCACATTTGTCAGCAATCTTCAGGGTGTTTTCTATGGCGTCAGGAGTATCAGCAAAGTTGGCCATCATTTCTTCTGGTGAAGTAAAAGAAAAATCTTCCTCGATGTTTGAAAAGCGTTTGGTGTCGCCGGCATCGGAATTGGTCTGAATGGCCACCAGTGTGTCATGAGCCTTGGCATCATCTTTATTTAAATAGTGGGTATCCTGAGTAGCGACTAGAGGGATGTTTCTCTGGCGCGCTAGCTTGACTGTGGCTTCACGTAATTCTGCCTGACGCTCCAGTTTGGGATGATGCATGATCTCGAGATAATAATCATCACCAAAAATATCGAGATAAGTATCGACGATTTTTTCTGCCGCGACTGCATCGCGATTCCACAGAGCGCGTGATAGTTCGCCACCCATACAGCCAGATAGACAAATAATTCCTTCGCGATATTCACGGAGGAGGTCGTGATCAACACGAGGTTTGTAATAATAACCTTCGAGGTTGGCTTTGGTGACGATGCGAATGAGGTTGCGATAGCCGGTAAAATTTTTAGCCAGCAGGGTGAGGTGAAAACGCTTGGAATCAATATGCGGTTCCTTGTCGAAACGAGAACGGGTAGCGACATAGACCTCGACCCCGACGATGGGTTTGATTTCTTCGGTCACACATTTTTTATAAAACTCGATAGCACCGTAGAGGTTGCCGTGATCGGTAATAGCCACTGCTGGCATGCCATATTCTTTGGCTTTTTTAACGAGGGCGGGGATTTTGATTAGACCGTCGAGGAGACTGTAATGGGTGTGATTGTGGAGGTGAACGAAAGAAGACATTGTCGAGATTATAGCAGATTTTGTGCTAAAATCTCGCTATGGAAAACACTGGACCAAAGATAATTTGGTTAGACAAATATTCTAGCTTGGTGGGTATTGATGAGGCGGGGAGAGGACCCTTGGCCGGACCGGTGGCGGTGGGGGTGGTCAAATTTTTGGCGGACCGGCGGGAGGAATTAGAGACGGCCCTGGCTGACTTTCCAGTTGGAAAAGATTCGAAAAAAATGACTGTTAAGATGCGAGAACATTGGTATACCAAATTGCGGGAATTAAAAGAAATAGGAGTCTTGGATTTTGCTGTCGCTTTTTCTAGTCACCAATGTATTGACGATTTTGGTATTGCGCCGGCGGTGCGGCGAGCCATGGCCGAGGGAATAGAAAAAGTGGGTGTATCTTATGAGGCTCTCATTCTACTCGATGGCAGTCTCAAAGCACCAGCTCTATATCAACATCAAAAGGCTATTATAAAAGGGGATGAAAAAGAAATCGTGATCGGTCTGGCTTCGATTGCCGCTAAAGTCTCGCGAGATTTTTATATGAAAAAGATTGCGCCTAAATATCCGGAGTATGACCTAGCTAAACATAAGGGTTACGGCACCTCGGCCCATTGTGAAGCCATCAAAAAATATGGTCCGTCAGCTATCCATCGGCGGAGTTTCCTCAAAAGGATTTGGGACGACAAAAAGGAGTCGGTTTGACAACCCCTTGAAAAATTTTTTAATAAGAATACCATTATAAACAGGAGGTCTTTTGGAGAGAGTGGTCGGGGAGTGGACCAATGAAGAAGTTGAGTAGTGAAGAACAGAAAAAGGTCCTGATAAACAGGGTCCTGGCGGGTGGTCTTGACAGTTTGCAAGCCTGGACTCTACTGAAGAAAAAGGGCTTCAAGACGGAGCAAGACCATGGAATCATCTGTTCGATCCTGAAGCAGAACAACATCCCAGGATTGGTACAGAAGGAGGCGTCGAAGATTCACAAAGCACTCAATGACAGTTTGAGGCAAGACCGGATTGCCGCCATGCTGAATGACAAGAAAGACTGTGTTGCGATGGCTGTATAAACAATAAAAACAATACCTCTCTCCCCAGAGACCAAAAAACGGGCCGCCCTTACCCCTCGTGGAATTGGCGGCTTTGTCTTTTTTTAGGGTTTTTAATTTAACCTTGCCAAAAAAGACTTTTTACCCTATAATGCCCCCATATGGTAATCCGAATGCGTCATACCCGGGCTCACACCGGCAATCGTCGTTCTCATCACGCTCTCGAAGGAGCGCGACTTTCTACTTGCGCTAAGTGCTCCGCTTCTCATATTCGTCATCGCGCTTGCCCAACTTGTGGCACCTATCGTGGCAAGACCGTCGTTGATACTCTAGCCAAGACTGTTAAGAAAGAGAAAAAAGCTAAAAAAACTGCTAAGAAATAATAAAAATCGGACGCCCTGACAGCTTGCTATCAGGGCGTCCGATTTTTCGTTTACTCTTGCATTAGTCCACAGGTTGAATGGTAAAAAAGTTGGTAAAGCGTTAGAATAGTATTACTAATCTGTCGTGCGAATTAAATAGTTCGTTAACATATGGCCAATAGGCACTTATCTAGAAGTTTGGCGATGCAAGCACTCTTTGAGTGGGATTTTAATGAGTATCGGAGTAATAAGGTAGAAAACTCGATTGCTCGTATTGTCGAAGAATTTGGTCCAGGTCTAGAGGAACTCAGCTTTATCCAGGAGCTGGTTTTAGGCGTGGTTAAACATCGAGATAAACTCGACAATATTATTGAAAAAGCCGCTCCCGATTGGCCGATTTCGCAAATCGCGATAGTTGACCGTAATGTTTTACGGCTCGGTCTTTTTGAGTTGCTTTTTGGAGAAAAGAAAGATGTGCCGGCTCGAGTGGCCATCAACGAAGCCATCGAATTGGCCAAGACTTTTGGTGGAGAAAATAGCGGCCGTTTTGTTAATGGCGTTCTGGGCACTGTCTATAAAGAATTAGGCGAACCAGGTAAGGATGAAATTCCGGCCAAGAAAAAAAGAATCAAAGATATTCCTTATGAAGAAATGCCGATCGAAAAGCTCGGTGGTGGTGTGGTCTATCGTGAAGTAGAAGGCGATATTGAATTGGCCCTCGTTCACGATGTTTTTGGTTACTGGACTTTATCAAAGGGCCATATCGAAAAAGGAGAGGAGGAAAAAGCTGGGACGGCTCGAGAAATGAAAGAGGAAATGGGGGTGATTGTGGAAGTAGAAGATGAGTTGGGCAAAAATGAATATATTGCTTCTCATCCTGAAAATGGCAAGATTCGTAAACAGGTTCTTTATTTTCTCTGTCATTGTTTAGGGGGTGAGCTTCATCTCGGGGCCGACAAAGGTGGTTTAGACAACGCCGACTGGTTTTCTTTGCCCGAGATTCCAGATTTGCGAATGTATGATGATGTGGTACCCTTTGTTACCAAAGCGATCAACATTTTAAAAACAAAAAGTCGCTCTCTCTAAAAAGATATCTAAAAGATAATTTATGGCTGATAATCTGACTATATTTGAAAAGAACATCGGCCTTGCTTTTAAAGACCGAGATTTGCTAAAGCAAGCCTTTATTCACCGATCATATCTCAACGAACATCGAGAATTGACGATTGGTCACAATGAGAGATTGGAATTTCTCGGTGACGCGGTTTTAGAATTGGTAGTAACCAATTTTCTTTATAAAAAATATCCCCAAAAGCCAGAGGGGGAGCTGACTTCTTTTCGAGCCGCTTTAGTCAATGCGGTCACTTTGAGTGGGCTGGCTTCTGATTTGGGTATGAATGACTACCTACTTTTGTCTAAGGGTGAAGCGAAGGATAAGGGTCGGGCTCGCCAAATTATTTTGGCCAACGTCTTTGAAGCAGTAGTGGGAGCAATCTATCTCGATGCTGGTTATGAGGGGGCTAGTGATTTTATTACTAAAACAGTTTTAGCGGAAGATGAAAAAATAGTGACCGCTGGCCTAGCACAAGATAGTAAGAGTTTTTTTCAACGAAAAGCTCAGGAAGTTTATAGCGTCACTCCTAATTACAAAATTTTAAGCGAAACCGGTCCTGATCACAACAAGAAATTTGTGGTGGGTTTATTTGTGGGTGAAGAAAAGATCTCTGAAGGTGAGGGTCACTCTAAGCAAGAGGCCGAGCAAGATGCGGCCCATCTTGGCCTAGAAGGTAAGGGTTGGCAGATGTAATTAGTGGGCTCTAAGTTTCTCCCCCTTGATAGGATGCCCCTGTGGGGTTTTTTTGTTATGATTAACTGGTGCGGTGTTGTGGGTAGTCAAATTTTAAAAATAATAGTAAATTTTAATATGAAAAAAATAATAGTGGGATTGGTGTTGTTGGCCAGTTTTATTTTAGTAGCTAATTTTTCTCAAGCGGCCATTCTTTCTGCCAGTACCCCAACCATTACTGGTTTTGCATCACCGGCATCTGTGACTCTTGGTAGTAACACCAGTCTGAATACCAGCACTATTACTTGGAATTTTAATAATGCCTATGGTTATACTTGTTCTAGAAATTATGTTGGTGGGGTGACTGGCTGGCCAGGTGGTGGAACTTTCTATGTCAGCAGTAATACTTATGCCGTTCCCAATAAAGTTACTTTTTCTAATGTTGGTCAAATAAATTTTACTATTACTTGTAATAAAACTGGAGCTGTGTCCAAAGTTTCTTCAGTTTTAGTTAGGGTGGTGGCCAGTACTCCAACTGCCACGACAGCCCCTGCTCCTACTACTACTACTACGACAATTCCTCCCGCTTCTGCTAAGTTGGTAGTCCCTAGTTCATCTGTAATCAACCGTAGTTTTTCAGTTTCCTGGAATTCTCCTGATACTAATTATTATCCTTGTTATCTAAATTATTACAACGCTACGACCAAGGCTTATGTAGATGAAAAAGTTAGTTGTCGTGGCGCCAACGGAACCGATGTTTATAAATCATTTTATTATCCAATGGCCGGGACTTACACTTTTATTCTCAAAGGGGCTCCGGTGGTTATGACTTTGGTGGCTGATAATCGGACTGACGCTCAAATTTTAGCTACCGCCAAAATTTTTTCTAGATCGTCTGTCTACGTTTCAACCGACACTCCTACTCCTACTACTCCCACTCCTACCCCTACCCCTACACCTACACCAACACCTGCTCCGACTGTACCAACTTTAAACATCACTGGCCCGACCCAGGCGATTAGTGGTAGTTCTTTTAATTTGTCTTGGACCAGTAGCTACACCGGAAGTTGTTTTGGTAGTTCTGCTTCGTCTGTCGGTCAATGGAATATTTCTGGTTTTAACCCAACGAATTCTTCTCGAACTTCTAGTGCTTTAATTACGCCAGTGGTTACTCAAAAAACCGATGGGTCTGTAATATTTAAAATCACTTGTGGAACGGTATCAAAACAATTGACTATGCCAGTAAAGATGTCGGCCGTGGTGGTCACTCCGCCAACTACTCCAACAGTTGATTGCAAAATACCAAAGGTGACTTTTAGTGGTATGGATTTGTATACCGGCGCTGGTCCAGAAAAGGCTCTCTGGTCTTATAATACTCGTCACACTACTTATACTAGTTATACTGATTTCGATTGTGCTTATGCTACCAGCCAGCTACCACCTCGGCAGACAGCTAGTTTTGTGGCTACAACTCTAGAAAAAATTCCAGTAAACATGGTAGTGGTGAGTTTGGCCCACCCGACTACCACTTACTCAGTTGTTCTTAGTGCCAGTTATCCATTTAGTTATGATCCGACTAGTATTTCCAACGGCATTAGTGTTAATCCTGGTTATGGTAGCTTATCCATCTCTAGTTTTATAAATAAAACTATTTTTGATGCCAATAATAGTGGCGATCAACGAATCAAGGCGGCTTTCGACGGCAGTAAAACTCGATTAAAAATTTGTCCCGCTTTTGATAATGTCACTAAGGCCGAAAGAGATGCTTTCGTTAACGGTGTTTATCCTCATCGGCTGACCGCTGTGCCTAATGGCGTCTGTGCCTATACCCCAGTCTTTCAGGTGATAGATCCTAATGTTGGCTCTGGTGGTAGTTTGCCTGCGGGGCAGTTCTGTACGGTTGGTCAATGTGTTTGTTACGATGGTTTTGTTACTCGTTGTGGTGGAGGAGCTACTTGCCCGGCCATGGCCGGCTGTGGTCGGCTCGGGTTAAGTTTCAGGGATAGAGTTTTGGCAGCGGTCAATCTTTTGTCCATGCCTCAAAATTGGCTCAATCTAATTTGGAAATAAAATATGAATAAGAAAAAAATAATCGGATTTCTATTAATCGGATTATTGGCCTTACCCCCCTTTACTTTTGCTGGTCAAATTCCAGTGGGAGATATGTGTACTCCTGAGGGGACAGACAGAGACCAAAATTGTCCTATTTGTATTAGTGGACCTGGAAAAAATGGAATCAATCTTAGATGGAATCTTCAAGGTTTTTCCTCGAGCGGAAAAATTAATTGCAGTCTTCACTGCGAAACAGATCAGGGTGATTCTTGTGGAGATTATTCCAGTAAAGACAGTGATGGTTTTTTAGCTGCTGGTACTGCTACGCTTGGTCCAGTGGATGGCGTCAAGGTTGTTTATCCTGGTGTTGGCAATATTTATCAGATGCATTGCTCCCAAGTCTCTCCAAATCGGGTAGTCGCTAAATCATCGCAGAAGATGACGATCGTTGGATGTCAAAGTTGTAGGACTAAAGTGGCATCAGTTCCTTCTAAAAAAGGAAAAATTTTAGGTAAGGTGGTGAAATACGCCAGAATGGCAGCTAATCCAACGTCATGTGTAATTTCAGCGGCTGAAAATGTTTGTCATTTTAAATTAGTCTCAACTGATCATGGAGTCGTTCGTAATTTTTTTGGTACAGCTGTCCAAATAGCTGCCAAACTAGCCTTGCCAATGCCTGCTGATGTGGCTAATACTCTAAATCTAGTCGCTGGTGCTGGTGAAATTGGTCAGGCTGTGTACGAAGCTTGTAAAAGTCGAGTTAGCAGTGATGGTTTTACCCCAAAGATAAATATGCCTAATACTGACTATGTTGATTATATTTCTAGCGATGGAAATGACTAATAGGTTTTTTAAAATGAACCCAAGCTAATTTGGAAATAAAATATGAATAAGAAAAAAATAATTTGGTTAGCTTTGATTGGTTTTTTGATTTTACCCTTGTTTACTTTTGCTGGGGATTCTTCGATTGGAGAAAAATGCACGCCAGAAAATCAAACCGTCAAAGATCAAAGTTGTCCTTTTTGTGTTAGTGGGCCAGGAAAAAATGGTGTTAATTTAAGATGGAACATTCTGGGGATTCCTAGTTCAGCTACTATCTCCTGTTCTCTTGAGTGTGAAGACGGTAGCGAATCTTGTGGTAGTTTTGTCGGTAAGGACCGCGAAGGTTATGCCGTAAACACAAATCCCTCTTCTAAATTTGGAAAACAGGGAGAAGTAAAAATCCTTAGCCCCGATCAGGGTGACGTCTATCAAGTTATCTGCAATGGCATAAAATCGCAGAGAATGACGATTACGGGGTGCGCGGGGAGTTGCGAACGACCGTTTAATCAAATTGTGGCGGATATTAATGCTGGAAAAGTGACCAAAATTACTGAGGCTAGTTTCTATGGTTGGGCCAACGACGACAAGCAAGATAACTTTACTGCTTCTGGAGGAAGAGGATCTGGCGACAAACAAGATGTTAAAAATGCTATGGCAGGATTGCAAGGGGTTTGTCAGCTCCAAGGTAATAGTTTCAATAACAGTTTGGAAGTTATCAACTATATGATCAGTAATCCCAATTTTCCCATACCCTTATCTTTGACTTTGTTAATTGGGGGAGAACAGTCTGGGCATCGGGTCATTGCTCTGTCTGCCGCTAAAGTTGGTAATGTTTATGAAGTAGAAGTAATTGACCCAACTAAAAATGGTTCTCGAAAATACAAACTAACAAATTGTGGGCCTGAAAATCCCGGAGAAAAATCTTTCTATTGTGATTCGCCAATAGATGGAAAAAAGGCCGTGTTTATTTCTTCTGCTACAAATTACGACTCATTCATTAATGGTATTAAAAGTTATTGTAGAAACAGTTCTAACTCTAATTCCAAAATTTGCCAAGGAAGAAGCGGTAATTTGTCTACCTGGTTGTCCAATAATTTTCCTCAATTAGGTAATTTTATTGATATTGGTAATCCAAGAGGAAATTGTGCGGGTTGGACAGATTTTATTCTCAGAGTAGCTTATTTTGGTGATTTCGTTGGCACCGACTATCACCCGAGCGACAGGATCGGAGTTCGTTGCAATGCCGACTTAACCTCTAAGCAGGGCGCCTTTAAGGGTTTAAGTAGCCAGATGGCCAATTTAAAGCAATTAGTCTGGCCGAGCGATTGGGCGTCTTGGAAAAATTTGTTTGTAAGGTAAATTTTAAAAACCACCGCGCCGCCTTTGGCGGCGCGGTGGTTTTAAGGTAAAGAGGCAGTAAAACCCTACGTAAGTAAGGTTTTAATTTTTTAAAGAAATTAAAACCTAGATTTGACCTATGGTATGATGTTAAACTAGTGATAGTCTTGAAGAAAGGCTAGTCATTAAAATAGATTTTTAGCACAAAAGGTCAAATCTTACTTAATAGGGTAAATGCAGCTAAAATCCCTAGAAATCAGTGGTTTTAAGTCGTTCGGCAAGAAGTCGACGTTCTTTTTTGATGCGCCGATTACCTCGATTGTCGGTCCCAATGGCTCTGGTAAGAGTAATGTGGCCGAAGCCTTTCGCTGGGTCCTCGGCGAACAGTCGCTCAAGTCATTGCGGGGTAAAAGGGGAGAAGATCTGATTTTTTCTGGCCCAGTGGCCTCTAGTAAACTCAATCGCGCTTCGGTCTCGGTTATCTTTGATAATGCCGATCGGCATTTCGATCTGGATTTCGATGAAGTAAAAATTACCCGCGAAGTTTTCCGTGATGGCGTCAATGAATATTCGATCAATGGTACGGCTGTACGCTTGCGGGATATCCTCGAACTTCTGGCCAAGATTTCGCTCGGTGCTTCTGGCCACCACATCATCTCGCAGGGTGAAGCCGATCGCGTCTTGACGGCCAATGCTGTCGAGCGGCGCACGATGATCGAAGAAGCCCTCGGTCTCAAACTCTACCAATGGAAGCTCGATGAGAGTGAGAAAAAATTAACCAAGACCGCAGATAACAAAAAACAAGTGGAATCTCTGCGTCGTGAGATTGCCCCGCATTTGAAGTTTTTGAAAAAGCAGGTGGAGAAAATCGAGCGGGCGGATGAACTCCGGCGTGAGCTCAAAGGTCTCTATCGTGACTATCTCAAACGAGAAAAAGTTTTTATTGATTTCTGGCAAAAAAAGCTGACCGATGAAAAACAAATTCTTTCCTCTGATCTGCAAGGACTCGATGAACGGATCAATTTACTTTCGACTAAATTGCATACTGATAGCGCGGCTAGTGCCGAACAGAAAAAAATCGCCGAAGCTGAACAGACACTGCGAGCTCTACGTCAAAGTCGCGATGAAGTCTCGCGCAGTCTCGGCCGACTCGAAGGTCTAATCGAAGTCAAAACCTCTCGACTATCAGCCGGGCCGGAGGAGGAGATTGATCGACCGATTTCACTGTCATCAGTGCGAGCTTTGGCTGAGGAGATTAAAACGTCTCTGACTGAAGCGGAGCAGGCTAGTGATTTTTCGTTAATTAAAAATATTGTCAGTCGCGTGCGTAGTCGGCTGGATAATTTCTTCGCCACCTACGAGCCTCATAGGGAAGAGACAGATCTAACTGGTGAATTGGAAAAACTGCGCGCGGAACTAGCCCAGCTGGAAAAAGGGATTGCCGACAAAAATAATCAGGAACAAGAGATCTTGGCCACGATTGCTTCGCTCAAACAGGCTATCCGTCAGGAGGAAGATACGACTCGGGGCGCGGAGCGAGAATTGTTTGAATTAAAAACTCGTCGAGGCGAATTGTCATCGAAACGAGGGGAACTCTTGGCGCGGGAGGAAACGATCAAACGCGAAGAAGAAGATTTCCAGCGCGAAATTCAAGAAGGCTTAGTCCTCGTCGATCGGGAAATTTTAATGTTTGAAAATGAAATTATTTCGATTGATGATGTTTTAGGTGAAGATCGACGGATCCAAGAAGAGCGTCGTCGCCAAATTGAAAAAGTAAAAATCCGATTGGAAGATATGGGCGCGGAACGCGGTGATGTTTTGGAAGAATATAAAGAAGTGACCGAGCGTGATAGTCATCTCGAACACGAACTAGCTGACTTGGAAGCCAGCGAGCTGGCGCTCAAACAAGTGATGCAAGAATTGCGGATTAAAATCGATGTGGAATTTAAAGAGGGAATTATTAAAATCAATTCCGCTTTTCAGCAATACTTTGCGGAGATGTTCGGTGGCGGTACCGCCAAGCTCGAAGTGATTGCACCGGTAGTTCGGAAAAATCGCGAGGCCAAATTACTCTCTGACGATGAGATGATGGCCGAGATGGATAGTGGTGATCAGTCGGCCAATGTCGGCAAGGAGGGGATTGATATCAATGTGACTCTGCCAAAGAAACGGATCAAAGGTCTGGCCATGCTCTCTGGTGGAGAGCGAGCGCTGACTTCGATCGCGCTACTCTTTGCGATGTCGCAGGTCAACCCACCGCCATTTTTGATTCTCGATGAAACCGACGCGGCTCTCGACGAAGCCAACTCACGCAAGTATGGTCAGATGATTGTTAATTTGTCCCAGAGTTCACAACTGATCGTCATTACTCACAACCGCGAAACCATGGCCCGAGCCGGCATCTTGTATGGGGTGACGATGGGTAGTGATGGTATCTCGAGACTGTTGTCGATCAAGTTCGACGAGGCGACGGCTTACGCCAAGTGAGGCGCTCCGCCTGTTGAATTTAAAAGCACAGAAACCCCTCCAGCGAGGGGTTTCTTCCGCTACGCGTGGCCACTCCGCCCTCGTTCTCCACTTTGTTTCGAACAAAAATACAAAAGGGCGGAGACCATGCTGGCCACCGCTCCGCGAGGCTTTTAAATTCAACAGGCTCCGCGCCCGATTGATTTTGTTTTTCTTGTTGGCTGTAATATAGTAATTTTAGAAAGGAGGAACCCCTTTATGGGAAACAAGATCCTTAAATGGTGGATGAAGTTCTGATGCGGCCATGCTGGTTTCTGGTTAGCCAAGAAATAGGCTATTAGAGTAGGCGCCACCGCTTGGAGCAAAATGACCGATCTCCATTATGCCCACTCTAGAGGTATTCACCCTTGTTGTCTCACCAGGAAAGTCCAAATCTCTTTAGGAGAACGAGGGGTAGTCAAACCGGGTTTGACTATGAGTTGCTCGCTGATTCAGCTCGAGATTAGGGATTCAGTTGCTCAAATCAGCCAACGCGGTGGTCTAGCAGACCACCGCATTTTCTTTAAAATTTTTCATTTTGATTTTCTTGCCTGCCTAAGTTTTTTTGCAAAAAAATTTAGGCAGGTAGGTTTAAATTAACTCCAAATCTACCCAGCCTTTCTTAGGATTAACTTTTTTAATTCGAGCAATGACGGCGTCGCCGAGGCGATATTGTTTTTTATGTTTCCGGCCGATGAGGGCAAATTTGCGGGGGAGGAATTCGTAGTAGTCATCACCGAGTTCGCTGACACGGACCAGACCCTCGCCACCCGTAGCTTTATCTTCCACAAAGAGACCAAACTCGGTCACACCAGCAATGACACCTTGAAAAGTATCGCCGATATGTTGAGCAAAGTATTCGGCCATTTTTAGTTTGCGTGATTCGCGTTCAGCTTCGGCGGCAGAGCGTTCCATCAGCGAAGCGTGAATGACTTGTTCGGCGCAGGCCTCGAGTTGTTTATCGGTCGGATGTTTGCCTGCCAGATAAGTGGCTAGAAAACGATGGACCATCAGATCGGGATAGCGACGAATCGGTGAAGTGAAGTGGGTGTAGTGAGCGAAAGCTAGACCATAGTGACCGATGTTGTTGAGGGAATAAATCGCTCGGCTCATCGACTGGATGGTGGCGCGGTTGATGATGGCTTCTTCGGGTGAGCCGGCGGCATCGGTTAGGAGTTTTTTAATAGCGGCAGTCGTCACTTTTTTATTTTTCACTTCCAAATCATAGCCGAGCGGTTTGAGAAAGAGAGCCAGTTCGAGCAGTTTGTCCTGATCGGGTAGATCGTGAATGCGATAAATAAAATGCCCGTCGCGATTTTTGTTATAGTTGGAAGCAAACTCCGCCACGCGACGATTGGCCAGGAGCATAAAGTCTTCGACGAGTTTATGTGAACGGGTCAATTCGAGGCGATAGATTCTTTCTGGCTGGCCGTCAGGTCCGAGGACAAATTCGATTTCGCGGTCAGCAAAAGACAACGCTCCGGCGGCTTTTTTGTTATCATCGAGTTTTTTAGCTAAAGCATCGAGGGTGCGTAGCTCAATAAAATAATCGCCACGGCCGTGATCGAGAATCTCATCCACTTCTTCGTAAGAAAAACGACGATCAGATTTGATCACCGTGCGACCAAACCACTCGCTTTCAATTTCGGCATTTTGATTGAGAATAAAGACGGCGGAAAAGGCTAGGCGTTCCACTCCAGGCATCAGACTGCAGAGATTGTTGGATAAAATTTCCGGCAACATGGGAATCACTCGGTCAACAAAATAAACCGAGGTGGCCCGTTTGCGCGCTTCTTTGTCAATAACTCCTCCGTCAGTGACATAGTGGGAGACGTCGGCGATATGAACGCCGATTTCGTAGCGACCATGGGCTAGCTGGCGGATGGAGAGGGCGTCATCGAAATCTTTGGCCCGAATCGGGTCGATGGTCAGAGTGGTGACAGAGCGAAAATCTTTACGCCGGCGGATTTCCTCGGACCAATTTTTAGCACTATCGCTAGCTACTTTTTCGGCTTCGGCTAGGACTTTTTCGGGAAAGGTCGATTTAGGCAGGGGAGGTAAGGCGATTTTAGCAAAGGCCGCTCCCTTAACAATCTTGGTCTTTTGGGGCGGCTGCGCCACGTGGCGAGCGGAGCGAGTTTTACGTGGGTGCTTGGTCATAATTGCGGGCAGTATAACAGTAATTTGGCCTGCACACCAATCGGGCCATCGTGCCGCTTTTTCAATAATAATGTTAAAAAAGGGAAAAATACGTTGATATATCGAAGTATTTAATGATGTTGGTTGGGCACAAAAAAGCCATGGCCCAATTGGTGTTCAGGTTACCGTCATACGACGACTGCTCCGCTACGCGGGTTGCCATCATGCGATGACTGCTCCGCTACGCGGGTTGACCTTTTGTCTTTGTTTTGTTAGTATTGGCCCCGTATGTTAATCATCCGTTTACAACGCGTCGGCCGGAAAAATGATCCGTCTTTTCGCGTGCTCGTTACTGAATCCACCAACTCCTCCAAGAGCGGAAAATTCTTGGAAATTTTGGGTTCTTATAATCCTCGCAAAACTGCCGCTAAAACCATTCTCAATGCTGAGCGCATCCAGTACTGGTTGTCCAAGGGGGCTAAATTGTCCGACACCATGAACAATCTTTTGGTAGCTAAAAAGATTATTACCGCTGATAAAGTCAATGTCGCTTCCAAGAAATTAGGCAAAAAGATAACTGCTTCTATCGAAGCTAAAAAGGCTACTGAGAAAAAAGCTGAAGAAGCGAAGAAGGCTGAAGAAGACGCCAAAGCTAAAGCCGAAGAAGAGGCTAAAGCTGAAGCCGCTAAACCGGCCGAAGAAGTTGCTACCGAAGCTCCTGCTACCGAAGAAGTGACCGAAGCTGCTTAATCAAAAATTAATTTCTAAAAAAATCACGCCCCTGGGCGTGATTTTTTGTTGCTCTAGAATTGGACATAAAATATAATTCACTTCAGTCAAGTACTTAATGGCGGTTCACCCTATATGAATAAAAATTGATTACAATTTTAATTTTAAATTGTGATATTTTTTATGGTTGTTATTTGTCCTGTTATTATAGTAAAATAAAGTTATTAAGTTGAATTACCAATTTAAAATTTATTCAATAGGGTAAATGTTCAAAACCGAAAACGATCTTCTGTGGGTAGGGGCGATGATTGGTATTTTATTTTTCTTGTGGCTTTTTACTGGTGGGCCAGCCCGTATTCAAAGTGGCCCTTTTATTGAACCTCTGGCCCCTGTCGGCACTGGTGAAGCTTATGGTGATTTATCAAAACCAAAAGTAGACACCACCCAAGTTTTAACTGGAACTTCTACGACCACTAAAAAACAAACTTCCAGTCAGACGAACAGCGGTAGTGTTTCCTCTGCCACAAAGGTCAAAGAGACTGCTACTGATATTCGCACCAGTCGTTACAAAGGCTTGATTACAATTTCGAGAGGTAATGCTTCGTCTGAAAATCGTTCCACTCGAGAATATATTTCTTTGCGTGGTTCTTCGAAAATCACTAACCCAATTAATATTTCTGGTTGGACTTTAAAAAATGGCAATAGTTCTAAAACTTATGAAATTGGTAGTAATGTTGTAAAAGGGCAATCCGCCACCGCCAAAATTCCTAATGCAGTTTTGGTCTGGAAAAAGAATTTACCGATGACTGTCGTGCCGATTAAAATGGCTGCCAATCAAACGGTTTATCTGGTTTCTGGTAGTCCGCAACCGATTGGAGGTTATCAAATCAAAGATAGTTTTCGGGTGAATAAATGCATGGGTTATATTGCTAATCAAACCGGTTATTCTAACATTTTTTACCCATCACTCAGTACTAATTGCCCGAAACCGATGGATGAGCCGGGTGTCAATACTCTCTATCAGCAATGTTATGACTATATTCGTACAATCGGTACTTGTCGAAAACCTGATCTAAGAGAAGATTGGTGTCGGGCTAATTATGCTGGTTCAGCTATCAATACTACTGTTTGTAAACTGCCGACTACTTGTAAAAATTTTATCAAAGCTCGTTATAACTATGAAGCGTGTGTGGTCCTGCATAGTACTGATGAAGATTTTTTGAAAGGTGAGTGGCGCGCCTACCTCGGCTCTGTTTGGGAGATTTGGGCTAGTAGTCGGGAAACGATTACTCTCTATGACAGTACTGGCCAGATTGTTGATCAAATTAAATATTAGAATTTAATAGGTAAAAAATGAAGCTTAAAAAGTTTATGCCAATTTTTTATAAAACCTTGGCAGTTTTGTGTGTGATGATGCCTTTATTTTTATTATTTTTTAGTGTCGCTAAGGCTGAAGATTTGGAAATCGTGTCGGCTAAATTAAATAGTCAAGAAAGTAATGTTACTTTTAATGCTAATAATGGCAAGGATCAACCTCTGCTGATTGAATTGACGGCTAACCAAGCGGTAAAATTTAATACCGTGGCGATTTGTTCTTTGGCTGTCACTTGTACCAGAACAACCGCCGTAAAATATTTTACTCAACCAGATTTATCCATAACTGTCAGTAAGAGTTGGGATGGAAAAACCGGCGGTGCTAGCCCGCAAGTGGTAGCCGATGGTGAATATAAGATTGTCGCAACAATGTCTTTGACCAGTGGTGGTGATAGCACTATCAAAGAAATTACCCCTCATATTGTTGTTTTATCATCTGACGTCGGTAATGGCGATAATAATAATTCGACCACCACTGCGACAACTACAACCACTGTCAGTGTGGTTTCTGGTGGTAGTTCCTATTCTTCCCATTCCTCTCAAACTGATCTCAGTGACTATGAAGAAACTACTCCTAGCATTGGAGCTGGTCGGAAACGTTTGGTGGTTGTTGGCTCAAATGTTGATTTTAGAGTGGAAAAAAGTAAGGGGGCTAGTGGCCTAGATCGCTACTCTTGGACTTTTGGTGATGGGTCTTCGGCTGAAGGTGAACGGGTCAGTCATAGTTATAAATTCCCCGGTGAATATAATGTCGTGCTCAATGGTTATTGGGGAGGCACTCAGTTGGTCTCGCGGACTAAGGTTTTAGTAGAAGAAGCAAAAGTGGCTATTACTAAAGTTGATTCGCAGCTTGGTTTTGTTGAAATAACTAATCAAGGCTCAAAAGAAATCAATCTTGGGGGCTGGACCCTGCGGGGGATGATAGATTTTTCTTTACCACTAGATACTATTATTGACGCTGGTAAGGGAATCAAGTTTGCCCTTGATCCTAAAATTTTTAGTGCGACTTCTAGTCGATTGATTTTAATTTCGGCCGATGGTGGCGAGCTTGGCAAAATGGAAAATATTTCTGTGGCAGAATTGGAAAATAAATTAGTAAAACTAAAAGAGGAATTGATTACTTTGCAGTCGGGAGAAGGGGCGCTGGAAGCTACTAATACAACCATCGGGAAGATTGAAGGTGGTGATCAGAAATCAGCAACAAAAATAATTACCCTAGCGCCAAAATTGTCTTGGTGGCAGAAAATGTTTAGAATGAGTAAATGAAAGAAACTTATTTTACTCGCAACTTTTGGTTGATGACCGGTACCTTCTTGGTTATTGTGTTGGTGACGATGGTCGGTCTAACTTTTTTAATGCAAAGAGCTGATTTTACGGTGACTGAGACTACCCCTTTTTCTCGCTAGACCCTATAGAGTAAAAATCTTCACCAAAGTAAAGATTTTTATGACGCGAGGCGTCATTACTCGATAGGGTGGACTTCTTTGTTCTTTTGTGTAATAATCCTAAATGAGCCGGAGACGATAGGCAACCGACCCACTTAGAGTGGAAAAGCGGTGGAAGCCCTATCTAGGGTCGATACTCTAGCGGCTTTTGGCCGTTTTTATTTTGCTTGTCCGCCTAAGTTTTTTGAAAGAAATTTGGTGGATAAAAAAATGAAATGGACCACAATTAAAAAGTCGTAAAAATTATAAACATGGCTATTTCTAAGCAGAAAAAAGAAGATATCGTCGCAAAAGTTAAGGGGGCGGCTGAAAAAGCTAAGACCTTGGTTTTTGTGAATTTTCATGGTTTGCCAGTATCAACTGTCACTGAGATGCGTAAAGCTTTACGCGATCGAGGGATTGGTTATGTGGTAGCTAAGAAAACTTTGATTCGACGAGCCTTGGAGTCTATGTCTTATGAAGGCGAGATGCCAGAATTGCCTGGTGAAATTGCTTTGGCTTATGCCGAAGATCAAATTGCTCCTGTGCAAGAGGTTTATGCTTTTCAGAAAAAGAATGCCGATGTCCTGAAAATGGTTGGCGGTATTTTTGAGGGTAAATATGTCGACGCGGCTTATATGTCTCGTTTGGCTACTATTCCATCTCGAGAAGTTTTGTTGGGTCAATTTGTCAATGTTATCAACTCGCCGATTGCTGGTTTGGTGATGGGTTTGAATGCTATCGCCAAGAAAAAAGAGGAGGTGGTTGCTTAAAATTACTAAATATAATCAACCCGCCAAAATTCTTGTCCACTTAAGTTTTTTATTAAAAAAATTTTGGTGGATTAATTACAAGAATTTAGGAGGGTAAAAAATAAAAATTATGGAAGAAACTAAAGTTGTCGAAGTTCCTGCCAAGTTCAAAGCCTTGGTGGACCAAGTA
This sequence comes from Minisyncoccota bacterium, assembly GCA_041664425.1. GTDB lineage: Bacteria > Patescibacteriota > Minisyncoccia > Phycocordibacterales > XYD1-FULL-46-19 > XYB1-FULL-42-16. The sequence continues at coordinate 19,991 of JBAYKU010000010.1, forward strand.
GAAGCGATGAGCGTGCTCGAGCTTCATGAATTGGTTAAATTATTGGAAGAAAAGTTTGGGGTGTCTGCTCAGGCGGTAGTGGTTGCGGGCGGTGCTGGCGCTGGTGCTGGTGAAGCGGCCGAGGAAAAAGATTCCTTTAATGCTATTTTAACCTCAGCTGGTGAACAGAAAGTCCAGGTTATTAAGGCGATCAAAGAAGCCCTCGGTTTGGGTCTCAAAGAAGCCAAAGATATTACCGATGCGGCTCCTGCCACTTTGAAAGAAGGCATGAAGAAAGATGAAGCCGAAGCTCTCAAGAAAGCGATTGAGGCTGCCGGTGGTGCTGTTGAGCTAAAATAAAACAAAATAAAAAACCTCGGAACTCCGAGGTTTTTTATTTTGTTTTATTTTAGCGAAATCCTTTCCCGTTTTGACCGAGTGCGTGTGCGAATAGCACATCCCTTTTGGTGCGAAGCGCGAGGTCTTTTCTAAAAACGGGTTAGGATGGAATTATCCGTCTTCGTTTGACCCCGGCCACCTGGCTTGCTATCATTTAGCCACATGGAAATTTTAGGTAAGCTTTTTGGTTCTAATGCCAAGGTGAAGATTCTTCGCCTCTTCCTCTTTAATCCGGCGAAAATCTTCTCCGTGGAGGAAATTGCTAAAAAGACCAAGGTTTCTCCTGCTGAGACGAGAAGGGAATTGACCCATTTGGTGGCCGGGCGCTTCTTAAAAGAAAAAAAGATTCTAACCAAGAAGGGCAAGGTTTCTAACAAGAAAAACTACTCTTTGTCCGAGGATTATCCTTTTATTGATACCTTACGACTACTGTTCAATTCGGAGTTTTTTAGTAATCGTCGCTTGATTGCTAATCGTTTCAAGAAGTGTGGCCGGATCAAAATGCTGATTATTTCCGGGGCTTTTGTCCAGCGCTTGGACGGCCCAGCTGACTTACTAATCGTTGGCGACGATTTAAAGCGCAATCTGATTGACCATGCTATAAAGAATTTAGAGGCAGAAACTGGCCGAGAATTGGTCTATGCCGTTTTTGATACTAGTGATTTTATGTATCGCTATCACTCTAGCGATCGTTTTGTCCGTGATTTGTTTGAATTTGAGCATGAGCGTCTGATTGACAAAATTGCTATTTAAAAGATTTTTCAAGCAAAAAACCCTCTACAAAGTGGGTTTTTTGCTATCCACAAGTATCTTGACTGGGGCTTAGAAATTACTTGTCTGGATGCTATAATACAGAATGGGTCAATAATGTTGGTCGAAAGACAAAAACCCCAATTAATAGTATTTTATTAAGTTAATTTTTTTAAAAGATATATGTTATTGCAAACTTGGAGTCAAGTTCTGACAGCTTCTTTTCAGGGCTTGTGGTTGGGTTTGATTAAGTTCGTCCCCAACATTATCGTTTCAGTCATTCTTTTTGTGATTGGCTGGGTATTTGGTGAGACTGTCGGTCACTGGGTGTCTCAATTAATTCGCACTCTTAAACTTGACCGCGTATTGGAAAGTATTGGCTTGCGAGAGTTGTTAGAAAAGGCTGGTTATCGTCTGGATTCCGGTAAGTTTCTTGGTTTTTTGGTCAAATGGTTTGTTATTGTTGCCTTCTTGATGGCGGCGTTAGAAGTTCTGGGTCTTAATCAGATCAATGTCTTTTTGCAGACTGTTGTTTTGCCATATCTTTTGAATGTGGTTGTTTCTATCCTTATCTTTATGGTGGGCGCGGTTTTGGCTGGTGCTTTGCAGAAGATTGTTGAAGCTTCCGCTAAGGCTGCTGACATCAAAGCCTCGGCTGCTTTTGGTGCTATCACCAAATGGGCTATCATCGTTTTTACTTTTGTTATCGTGATTGGCCAGCTCGGCGTCAAAGATAATTACTTCCAGATTCTCTTTACTGGGGTAGTAGCTGCTCTCGCTATTGCTTGTGGTTTGGCCTTTGGCCTCGGTGGCAAGGATGCTGCCAACCGTTTGGTCAACCGTTTGGAAGACGAAATGAAGAATAAGTAAGCGGTCCTAAAAATGACAAAAAAGGCCCTAAACCTCAAGGTTTAGGGCCTTTTTAGATCCCCAATAGGCCTCTGTAATTCAAATGAAATTGAGACAAGTTAATAGCTTGACTTCAGTATTAGCCTGATATATACTGGCGAGCGTCAGATATGTTTAAAAATAAGACCAAAAACGTTAAGCGGAAAAGGTAAACCTGCTGCTTTAGCACTCGTTCATCTTCCCGCCAGACAGGCGGTTTTTATTTCTCAGGTCGCCCGAACATTTACAATAAAATGCCACTGCGTTAGTAAATTCCAATGTTATTGGGGTCTTTGAACTAATGTAGGTGGAACAAGGTAAAAAACTGTATCGCTTCGTGAAAGCGAAGCAAAAAAACCCACCAAAATTTTCCTTCGGAAAACTTAAGTGGGTAAATGATTTATAGATTTCCTAATAGGAAATTAAGTGTATATGGTGGATGCCTAGACTCTAGAAGGCGATGAAGGACGTAGCATGGCGACGATATGCTTCGGGGAAGTGCCTAGCAACTTTTGATCCGAAGATTTCCGAATGGGGGAACCCAATTTCGGTAACACGAAATTGTCTTGCGATTAATCGCATGACGTGCACCCTGGGAAGTGAAACATCTCAGTACCAGGAGGAACAGAAACTAATCAGTATTCCCTTAGTAGCGGCGAGCGAAAAGGGAGAAGCCCAAACCAATTTCCGCAAGGAAATTGGGGTTGTAAGGCAGAGACGTAGTTTACTAGGAAAGTTACAAAAGATTTTCTTAAATGAAACCGCTGGGAAGCGGTGCCACAGAAGGTAATAGCCCTGTAATTGAAAATTAAATCTCTTTCTTGTCTCTGATCTTGAGTACCTCGAGGAACGACAGCCTTGAGGGAATCCAGCGGCACTAACCGCTAAGGCTAAATACATCTAGAGATCGATAGTGAACTAGTACCGTGAGGGAAAGGTGAAAAGTAGCCCGATAAGGGCGTTGAAATAGACCCTGAAACCATATACATACAAGGAGTCGGAGCCGCGCTTGCGCGGTGACGGCGTGCCTATTGAAGAATGAGCCAACGAGTTTATGCCTGTTGCTAGATTAATCCGCGATGGCGGGTAGTCAAAGGGAAACCGAGTATTAATAGTGCGCTTTCTTGTTTTTTAAATCCGAGCTCGGGCTTTCGAGCCTGGATTTAAGAAACTTGAAGGGTAGCAGGCATAAGACCCGAAGCCAGGTGAGCTTGCCATGAGCAGGGTGAACCTCGCAGAAATGCGGGGGGAGGCCCGAACCGATAAGCCGTGCAATACTTTCGGATGACTTGTGGTAAGGAGTGAAAAGCTAATCGAACCTGGTAATAGCTGGTTCTCTCCGAAATAGCTTTAGGGCTAGCGTCTAGCGTACCTCCCGGGGGTAGAGCACTGGAAGAGTTGAATAGGGAGCAATCTCGTCAACTCTATCAAACTCCGAATACCGGTGAGCAACTACTAGGCAGTAAGACTACGGGCGCTAAGGTCCGTCGGTCAAAAGGGAAACAGCCCAGACCATCATCTAAGGTCCCTAAATCTACGTTAAGTGTACTTAAGGAGGTGAAATTTCTCTGACAATGAGGATGTTGGCTTAGAAGCAGCCATCATTCAAAGAAAGCGTAATAGCTCACTCATCAAGAGATTTCGCGCCGCAGATAAACGGGGCTAAACGTAGTACCGAAGATATGGATTTCATCAGCTTCGGCTGATGGAGTGGTAGGAGAGTGTTTTGCGCCGCTGAGAAGCCTAGACGCGAGTCTGAGTGGAGCGCGCAGAAGTAAGAATGTTGGCACAAGTAACCGCAATCAGGGTGAGATCCCCTGACACCGAAAGACTAAGGTTTCCTTGGCAATGGTGATCATCCAAGGGTTAGTCGGGCCTAAGGCAATGGCGAAAGCCGCAGCCGATGGACACACGGTTAATATTCCGTGACTTTCTTTCAAATCGAAGGAGGGACGGAGTCTAGTATGTAGAGCGCATTATTGGATTTGCGTTCGTAGGGTAAGGTGAGGTCTTAGGTAAATCCGGGACCAAGTGCTTTAATGCACAGCTCCAAGCCAAGCGAAAATCCTGCGGGCAACCAATGGAAATTTTACAAAGCAGGCTTCCAAGAAAAGCTTCTAAGATTATTTGAAGGAAACCCGTACCACAAACCGACACAGGTAGTCTGCTCGAGTAGAGTAAGGTGAACGAGTGAGAGATCCTCAAGGAACTCGGCAAAAAATCGGCCGTAAGTTCGCAATAAGGCCTGCCCATCTAGTATGGGCCGCAGCTAAAGTATCCCTGGCGACTGTTTATCAAAAACACAGCTCCCTGCAAACTCGCAAGAGGAAGTATAGGGGGTGACGCCTGACCAATGCCAGAAGGTCAAATAAGTTCGGTGAGATTATATCAAGCTGAGTTTATAAGCCCTGGTGAATGTCGGCGATAACTATAATCGTCCTAAGGTAGCGCAATTCCTTGTCGGGTAAGTTCCGACGTGCACGAATGGCGTAACGACTGGGGAACTGTCTCGAGGATTCGCTCGGTGAAA
>JBAYKU010000011.1:0-24372 GCA_041664425.1 Minisyncoccota bacterium
GCTTGATCAACAACAAACCAAGAAAGATTTTAGGTTATCGCTCCGCCTTGGAGGTGGCGGAGAAGGCTGGTATATTAACAGGATTAAAAGTGGGAGTGTCCTAATTCTGGGATGAATTTAGGTCAGCAGTTCTAATATAATAGTACCATATGAGTAGAGAAAAGTAAAGGAAAAAGGAAAAGGGTCCACGCCAACAGCGCGAACCCTTCGTTGAAACGAGAACAATTTCTACTAAGCGTTGGCTTGGTCGCGAATTTGTTCCCCTTCTCTCATTAGTATATGGGGTTTGTATCGAGAGCTTTAGCCAGCCTCTCGAGCATCGAGATGGAGGTACTAATACCCGTCTTTGTCTCCATCCGGCTAATGTTCTCTTGTTTCGTGCCGGACAGTCTAGCTAGTTCCTCCTGGCTCAAACCCATTCCCGTCCTGCGCCGGTAAATAGCTACACCAATAGCTACCGCCAGTGTCATCTCATTTTTCACGACACAACTTTCCACAGTGCTCTCCTCCTAAAAAAGTTAGATTTACTATCTATCAATAAAATAACATACTTTTAGTTTTATGTCAAAAAAACCTCAAATCAAACTAAAAACCCCACGCGGATGGCGTGCGGTGTTTAGTGAGGCTAAAAATATTTATCAAAACTTTTACATAATGAACGATTTTCCCTTACGGTACAATCTTCGATATTTTTAACCTCAATATAATAATAGACTTACCTAGAAAGCATACAAGAAAGTTATCCACAGTTTTATTATTACGACACAAATTTCTAATATTCAAAAAAATATTTCCAAACTAAAACCGGCCTCGGCCGGTTTTAGTTTTACTATTTTTTCTTGCCTTTTGGATTTTTCTTAGCTTTAGCCTGCAACATCAGTCGCTTGATTTCCAAACGCTTCTTAGTCTTTGGTGAATGCGATTTTCTCGGCTTACCTACTCCAGTTGGTCTTTTTCCCATATTATTTTTATTTATTTATTAACTCCCCTAGTCTAACAGAAAATATCCGTTTTGTATAAAAACAATTTGTCTTGTTATATCTTTTTCATCACCACCCGAGTCTTTGGACCAAAGTAGCCACTAGCTGGTTTAATGCCATTAGCTTTCTGAAATTTAATTAAAGCCGCTCTGGTTAAGGCGCCAAATTTGTTAGTCTCTTTACCAATAGAGCCAAGACCAGTTTTAGCCACAGGAAAACCCTTAGCATTTAGAAATTTTTGTAACATTTTAACATCATCACCACTAGAATTTAGACTTAGATCATTTTGCCAATTATAAGCCTTAACACCTAAAACTTGCGGAGTAGCTCGACGAGAATTGGCTAATGTTACATACCCCCAGGGGCCATTACTGGTAGATTTTAGGATTGGAGTAAAAGTAGAAACAATAGGAACTGCCTCCTTGACTATCAATGTTCTAGCAACCTCATTGGCCTGATTACCAACCAGATCAGAAACATTGTAGCGAATAGTGGAGGTACCAGAGACGGTGGTATCAACAGGCAAACCGCTAGCCACCACTCGGCCAGTAATATCACCATCAACATCATCAGTCGCCATCACCCCAGCGTCCACATAGGAATCGCCAACGAGAAGATTGATTGTACTAGACCCATTTAAAGTAATCACCGGCTTAGTTGTATCCACAACCGCTATCCCCGCACTCGACACTGGAGTGCCAGTGGTTGCCCCTGTTAACGCCAGTGGGGTGACTTCAAATTTTATGGTTGTGCCAAAATCGGATGTTCTCAGAGTATAGGTTGAGGCCGTCTCACCATCAATGACCACATTGTCACGGAGCCATCTGAAAGTTGATTTTCCTTCTAGGTCATTATCAACATCTGAATACAAATACGAACCAGTGAGGATTTGACCGAGACTAGAAGTCCCAGTGATAGCGACCGACGACACGATTGGTGCAGAGTTAACAATGGGAATCGGTAGGATATTTATTTCCACCGTCTTAGACGCCTCATTGTAATTATCAGTGGCCGGAATGACGACCGATAAAGTGTGAGTGCCAATAGGAAGTTCTGTGCCCAGTGGTGGATCATAAATTAAATCTTCTGGCATACTTTTTTCATTGCCCTTCACAGTGGCGTTGAGCTCGGTGCCACTAAGCTTATCACCAAAAGTAAGGTCAGCCGGATTAGACCAGTCAATGATCTGCTCACCTTTCGCCACCAGTAAAACAACTTCAGTAGTGACAGGAGCATATTCAATCAAATCTTTTGGTGTAAACAAAACAGACAAAGTTTGTTTTCCTGCATCCAAAATAGTACCCAGATCCGGCGTATAAGAAAAATTACCGTCAACATCAGCCGTGGCATTTAATTGTTTTTCATTTAAAGGATTGCCATAAGTAATAGGCTCAGGATCAGCCCAAGAAATCACTGGCGTTTTAGTCGAGAGATGATAAGACACAGAGATATTGACCCAATCAATAGATGGCTTTTGGTTAGTTGCTCCCTCTACTTTTTTAACCGAAACAGCTAAGCCAAAATCCTTGCTATTAATATCGCTGCTAGTCCAAGTCTCTCCCCACAGATCAGATGGTCCACCATAAGTGACAGTACTATCGGTGGTCAGCCAAGTATCTTTACTCGATTTATCTTCTGATCCCACTTTACCCTCCTTTACAATCCTAATCGCATTATCAAAAAAGCTTTTATCACTAGCCTTTCTTTCAACAGCCACCACAATGCCATCGATTATAGCCTCAGCGGGAATTGAAAAACCAAAATTTGTCGCTTTTAGATAAACTGTGACCGAACCACTATTCATCCCCTGCGTCGTCGCATATTTATCATTGGAAGTCTTATTATCATCTCGATTAGTCCAAGCCACTTTCCCAACCGAAGAATCATCAACATTAGTACCGGGATTATTGGGGCCAATAGTAATAGCGCAGGCTAAATTAAGTGGCAAAACAAAAGACACTAAAAATAAACCAAGACCACCAAGTATAGTTAAAAAAAATTTTGTCGGCATAAAAGCAATTGAATCACAACTATCTAAAAGTATATCACGGAATCCAAGTCACCGTCTTGCCGAAAATAAGGGGTCAGGCCCATTTACCCATGTTGAAAATTAAGATTTGTCGTTTAGATATTTACTGGCGACACTCAGGGCAAATGAGGGCAAGATAATAAAAACGCAGGTGAACAAAAGCTTGACCAGCGTCTTATCCCATGGTGTGTCCATATGGTCCGGTCCAGAACTGGTAAAAACAATGAGTAGCCCGACGAGGCCGAAGATGATAGAGGTATAGATAAAAACGCCAGTGGAGATTTTTTGCATGATTTTAGTATAGCAATGGTAACGAGGTCGGCAAACCACAGGTACACGATTTTGCAAAAAAATCGGACATTTGTCTGGTTTTTCTTAACTGGCTCCCCACGTGTGTTCAGAACCTCGACCTATCAAACGTTGTAAGGGTTTTTGAGATGCTAATTCGCTGGGATCGGGACGCGGGCGGGTCAGTTTGAGCTAAACCCTAACAGACAAAATGGACAGTATAAAAATAGGATAGTTAAAAGTTTAACGAAAACTAAAATACTTGGTTTTCGCAAAATAGGCAACAATAATTTACTACCCCCTTAGGAAACATGACAGTTAATTTTTTACATTTAGGACAGTATCCGAAATGAGACGTACCTTGATCTCTGATAGATAATTTCTCCATTTTTGATCTTATATCTTGATCTTCCCTAAGTAGGTCGATATGAACAACAAGTTTTTTAAAATTTGATCCTACGGGATTAATTTTTGCCCCTAAAATATTAAGTGGGAAATGAACCATACCACCCGATTCATCGTCGCGATCTGGTGCCGGTTCTTCAGCCATTACAACATAGCCATAACCAAGGTGCTCAAGATATTTTGCTTTTTCAATAATTTCCGCTCTCATTTCGTCAGAAGGGAAAATATTTATCGATGAGTATCCACGACCTAAAACAAATAACTCTAGAAAGAATACCTGCTCGCAACCAAACTTCTTTAATACATCTAGTTGTTTTTTAATTTTTTTGTGACGAATCAAGCCTTTCTTCGCTGATTTTATTTTTCCGAATTGATCGACAATAACTGTTTTTACTTGAAAACCCCTGTAGTTGAAGCCAGTATCGTAATCACCTAAAAACCTTGGACTCTTAAGAATGATATCAATATCTCCCTTGAACTCGTTCTTTTCAACCGACTGATATGGAATGTTTACAGCAAACCATTCCCATGTATCGTTACACAGGGCTGTCATATTAGGTCCGCGCAAAAGTTTAAATATTGAGACTGTTTCTCGAACGTTAGAATCTGAAAGAAATAGGGTTCCCGGACCCGCAAAATATTTGGACTCACTAATGTGAGGCATATGCCTTTTGCTAAGCAGATTCCTTAAACTTAATATTCCCGTGTTCTTAACAAAACTAAATACTATATAGGCCAAGGCATGCTTAATAAATCTAATTTTATCTCCTAATCTCCACCATAACCGAGAAAGATTATAATAAATTATCGGTTCATAACGAGAGAGGGCCTTTGCTCCATAGAGAAAAGATCCGGCCTTTTTGTAATCTTTGAGTCCAAGGTACATAACACCTAAATTGTTATGCCAGATGTGCTCAAATACCTCTGGGATATCTTTAGATTCATATATTTTTACTGCATCATCTAGTTTCCCCAAAAAAATCAAAGAACATATCTTATGTTGTAAGCAAATTGGTTCATTTGGCTTAAATTTCAGGCAGTTATCAAACGAATTTATTGCATCAGCATACTTTCCCAAATAATAAAGGCCCATCCCTTTATTGTGGTGTAACTCGGGATCGTTTGGGTCAATTTTGATAGCTTCATCACCAGCTTTTACCGATTCTGGATGATTGCCTGTTAAAGAGAGAAATACTGCTTTTGCTTTTAAAACCTTGGCATCATATGGTTTAAACTTTTCCTGCTCCAAGGACACTTTTAATGCCTCCTTATATAATTTTTGATTGTGTAATTCCCTTAATTTAATTAAGAAAGCATCATCATCCATTATTTATATTATACCTTTTGAGACAAAAAAGTGGTAACCAATAGTATAACTCTCTATAAACTAGAACATTGGCACTATTAAATGGTGCTTCTTATAAGCATTACACCTCTTGCAAGCCAAGGTTAAGTTTTTAAGGTTATTAGAGCCAAAGCTTTGAGGTGGGACTTTCTCGGTTGAGGTTCGGCCCATGTGACGGAGTTTTTTATTAAGCTCGTTCGAAGCCAACGGTATTACATGGTCAATCTGATAGATCTCTTCTTTACTACAATCAGGATGAAGACGAAGCTGGCATTTGCCACCATACTTCTCAATAAGTTCAGGCATTAGCTTTTTCTTAGCTCTATCAAACTCCCACCTTTTAATAGCGGGGTGACGAAAGTCAAAGTAATCAGAAAATTCTGCCTCAAATCTCTTGTCGTCGCCTCCAGCAAGAAGATTAGCAAAAAATTCCCGATCTTCGGGGTATTCAAAATTCATTGTACTTTAGTGGGTTTTTCAACCATGTCTGGCTCCGCGGGTAGGATTCGAACCTACGACCAATCGCTTACACTGATCCTAAAATTACTTCTAGGGGTGGACTATATCATCACCATATCCAAAAAGGACTTAGATGCGAGGCGCTTCGCAAAATTTGCTACTCCCATTAGGGATAGTCTCTGAACCTTCCGAGTACTTAAAATTTTAAGCACAAGGCTTGGCTGCTGATTACCCTGACCTCTCGATCTTAGGGCTTCCAGACAATTCACCTCGTTATTCATTCCTAAATTTCTTTAGGAAGCTGCGTTACTTCACAGGCGACCGCTCTACCACTGAGCTACCGCGGAATATATTTAGCTTTCAGCTTTTGGCTGTTAGCTTTTAGTAAAACAAAGACCAACTAGCATAGAGTCTAGCAAATTTATTTTACCTTGCCAAGGCAGGACTTTTGAGATAAATGGTCACCTCTGGTACAATGTTTTGACTATGCAAACAAAGACTTCCTGGGACCTGACTCCCCTTTTTTCTGGTCTAGATGACCCACGACTGACCGAAGCCGAGCAGGCCTCCACTATGGCCGTCGAGGCCTTTGCCAAGCGCTGGCAGGACCGTACCGACTGGCTAGAGAATCCAACCAGCCTAGCCGAGATTATTAGCGACTACGAGCGCCTCAGCCGTGACCATGGCCAGAATGACAAAGTCCTCTACTATCTCTGGCTCCGATCCGAGCTCGATCAGGCCGACAACGCCATCAAAGCTCGTCTCAACCAAGCTCGCTCATTAGCTCAAAAACTCGGCAACCAAACCCAGTTTTTCGGCTTGCGTCTAGCGCGAGTAACTAAAGAAACTCAGCAAGAATTTTTAGCCAATCCCCAACTCGCCTCCTATCGACATTTTCTCGAATCAGTTTTTGCCAATGCCCCCTATCTCCTAACCGAAGCCGAGGAAAAAATTCTCAATCTCCAATCCGGCGTCTCTTATGGCAACTGGGTTCAAATGACTGAAGCTTCTCTAGCTAAAGAAGAACGCGAAGTGGCGGGTCAAAAAAGAGGTTTTGCTGAAATCACTGGCTTGGTTAGTAAGGTCGATGAAAAAATCCGCCGAGAAGCCGTCGGGGCTTTTGATGAGATTCTCGGCAGTAAAATCGAAATGGCTGAAGCGGAGATAAATTCTGTTTTGGAAAATAAAAAAATTGATGATGAATTGCGTCATACTACTCGCCCCGATCAGCTCCGCCATCTCTCCGATGATATAGAGACTGAAGTCGTCGACGCCATGATCAAAGCGGTTAAACAAAATTATCAGCTAGCTCATGACTTCTACCAGCTCAAAGCTAGACTTCTAAAAAAAGATCAGCTCGCCTATCACGAACGAGGCATTCCTTTTGGCACAATTGGGCGACATTATGAATTTGATGAAGCCGTCACGATTGTTGGTGGTGCGCTAAAAAACCTCGATGAAGATTTGAATAAAAAATACGAACAATTATTGACCAATGGCCAAGTCGACGTTTTGCCAAAAACTAGCAAAAGCGGCGGCGCTTTCTGTGCCGGCGAAAGTAGTATTTCTCTGCCAACCTACATTCTCCTCAACTATACCGGTGAATTTCGTGACGTTATGACTCTCGCTCACGAAATGGGCCATGGCCTCAACAACGAATTAATCCGCGAGAAACAAAACGAATTAAATTTCGGCACTCCGACTAGTACTGCCGAAGTGGCTAGCACCCTAGTCGAATTAATTGTTTCAGAAGAAATCGAAACCAAAACTAGTAATGAGACTCGACTGGCCATGCTCATGGCTCGCCTCGATGACGAAATCGGGACTATTTTCCGCCAAGTGGCCGCTTACACTTTCGAACAACAACTTCATGAAGATTTCCGACAGGCCGGTTTTCTGTCGGCCGACAATATTGGTAAACTTTTCCGACAAAAGATGAGCGAGTATCTCGGACCAGCTATCAACTTCGAAGATCAACACGAAAAGTGGTGGATCCACTGGAGCCACTTCCGGCGTTATTTCTATGTCTATTCCTATGCTTCAGGTCTCCTAATAGCCAAGGCTCTGCACAATAAACTGCGTGAAGATAAAAATTTTATTACTCAGATCAAAGAAATTTTAAGCGCTGGTACTTCGGCTTCACCACGAGAAATTTTCTCCCAAGTCGGTCTCGATATTACCGCCCCAGATTTCTGGCAAAAAGGTCTAGAAGAAACTGCTCGCGACATCAAACAGGCCGAGGAACTGGCCACCAAATTGGGGATAATTTAAAGTGGACTTTTTTTGGGCGAGGAATACACTAGAAGCCAGGAGATCTTAAAAAATGGAGGATTGTGCCATGAGCACTGCCACCGCAACACCACTGCCAGAAGTATGCCCCCTGTGTAAAGGAAAAGGATGCGAAGTCTGTAGTGACATCGCGCGCATCATAGAAGGTATCATTAGCACGTGATACTTCGTCCTTCTCACCCCCCCCACGCCAAGCCCCAGTTACTCTGCCATATAAGCAGATAACCGGGGTTTGTTTTTCTGGTTTTACTGAAGTCAAAATGTTAGAATAAGATCAGAAGGATTTATCAAACGGAAAGGGAAAACCACCCTGCGCATCGAGTGTCTTACCCCAGGTAAGCACTCGATTTTCTTTTCTTTAAAAAAATATGCGATATAATTTAGACAACATGCCACGCACTAAAAAAGAAACAATTAAAGACAAACCGATTGTAAAAGTAAAAGAAAAATTCCGCGAACAAACTATCGGTTATATCACCGCCGCTTTTGGTCTAGTGGCTGGCCTAGCTTGGAATGATGCCGTCAAATCAATGATTGAAAGAGTTTTTATCTTTGGTTCCAGCACCATCTGGGCCAAATTTTTCTACGCCATTTTCATCACCGTCATTTTGGTTTTTGTCACCATGTACCTCAACCACCTCCTTAGCCCCAAAGAAAAAAAGTAGCTCTTCCTTTTGGTAGATTTTGTGTTAATATAAAAGCGCGCTTAGCGCTTTTTTGTTTGATATACGGGCCTATAGTCCCTGCCTGCGCAGGCAGGTAGTGGTACGACGTGGCTTCGTTCATCCTCCCAAGTTTTCTTGTGGGCTCGTAGCTCATCTGGTAGAGCGCTACATTCGCATTGTAGAGGTAAGGGGTTCGAGTCCCCTCGAGTCCACAAGAAAATTTAGGAGGACAAGTTGTAGAGGCGCGAGTCCGATTCTCGCTAGGTCCACAAATGAATTTTTATAGACAAAAAATAATTATAGGCAGTCTAAAAACCGGTGGAATTGGGGTTCTTCCTACTGACACCATCTATGGTTTGGTCGGGCTAGCTCTCAAGCCAGAAGCCGTCCAAAGAATTCACAAGTTAAAAGACAGAGATACCAATAAACCATTTATCATCTTGATTGGCGAAGTGGCTGATTTAGAAAAGTTTGATATTAAACTCTCCCCGGCTCAACAAAAATTTTTAACTACTAATTGGCCCGGGGCCATTAGTGTCATTCTCTCCTGCCCTAGTCCAAAATTCGAATATCTCCACCGAGGCACAGGCACAATTGCTTTTCGTCTGCCGTCCTCCAAGCCACTCAGGGAGCTACTCAACGCCACCGGCCCCCTAGTGGCCCCCAGCGCCAATCCTGAGGGTCAAAAACCAGCTAAAACCATCAAAGAAGCCAAAGCGTATTTTGGCAACCAAATTGATTTCTATCTGTCTGGCAAAACTAAGGATACACCGTCAACATTAGTCAAAATCGAGGAAAGTGGTAAAATCGAGATACTGAGAGAGGGAAGGGGTAAATTAAAATAATCCCCCAAAATTTTATTAAATAAAACTTAGGAGGATAAATGCTTTCTTACGACCAATTCAAACAAACTGAACTCAAAGTCGTCACCATCCTCGAAGCTAGTCGCGTCGAGGGTTCTGATAAGTTATTGAAATTAAAAGTGGCACTCGGCACAGAAGAACGCCAGATCATCGCCGGTATTGGCAAAGCCTACGAGCCAGAAAATATTATTGGTCGGCAAATCGCTATTGTCGTTAATCTCGAACCTCGCTCACTAATGGGTCTCGAAAGTCAGGGTATGATCCTCGCCGCTCATGGTGAAAATGGCGAAGCGGTTTTATTATCACCCGATAAAGAAGTGCCAGCGGGGTCAGAAATAAGCTAGAAACAAGTAGTAAAGTAATCAGTCTTAAAATAAAATAATTAAAAATGCGTAAAATTATTTTTGTTATTGTGGTTGCCGCCTTCGCCTACTATATTAGTATCGATGTTATGTCTGTTTGGAAAAAAAATCCGCCGATGATTATCAATTTTGAAACTTGTCAAAAAGCTGGCCGACCAATCATGGAATCTTATCCTCGCCAATGCCAGGGTGACAAGGGGAAAATGTATGCTGAGATTATTGATAATAAAGCTCTCAACACCGATCCTGTCATATTAAGCCCAGATCTCTCTCGACCGTTAGCTAGCCCCCTAACAATTTCTGGTGAAGCTCGCGGTTTTTGGTTTTTTGAAGCTTCTTTTCAAGCGAAATTAATTGATGATAAAGGCAATCTCGTCGCCACCGGTACCGCCAAAGCTAAAGGAGAATGGATGACGACCGAGTTTGTCCCCTTCACCATCAAAATGGATTTTAAGAATCCCACCGCTAAAACTGGCGAATTAATTTTAATTAAAGATAATCCTTCTGGTCTGCCTAGTCAGGATCAACAAATCCGTCTACCCGTCTTCTTCCAAAAAATGAATGAGGTGGGTAATAAAGTTCAAACGGCCACTTCCACCAAGGAGCAACCGAGTAAAAATGCTACTACCACAGCTAACTAGTCACTGAAAATTAGACCACACCGAGAGCCTGCTTGGAAGCGATTTCTGGGTTATAATATAAAAATTATCAGTGAAAATACAAAATAATGAATGATTCAAATAAAAATTTAATTATCGGTGGGTTATCTTTGTTGGTCATTGTCCTGCTCGTTGGTTCAGGTGTCTGGTTTTCTGATTCAAAACCATCCGAGTCAGTCAATCAATTTAATATTGGTCTAGGCAACGGAACAACCAGCGTTCGCCCAGTTGATCAAAGTGATCACGTTCTCGGCAATATCAAAGCACCGGTCAAAATAATTGTTTACTCTGATTTAGAATGCCCTTACTGTAAACTTTTCCATTTTGTCTTAATGCAAGCCTACAAAGAATTTGGGGGTGATAAGTTGGCTATTGTCTATCGCCAGTTACCACTAGATGGTTTACACAAAAAAGCTCGGACCGAAGCCCAAGCAACAGAGTGCGCGGCTGAGATTGGTGGAGCAGATAAATTTTGGCTCTATCTCGATCAAATCTACAACAACACCCCATCCAACGACCGTTTAGATCTGAGCCTCTTGCCACAATTTGCTGGCAATATTGGTCTGAATGTTACAGCCTTTAAATCTTGTCTCGACAGTGGTAAGTATGCAAATAAAATTGCCGCCTCTGTCGCCGAGGCCGGTAAAATAGGCATCCAAGGCACTCCTTATCCAATTATCATCAATCCCAAAGGTCAGACAACTGACCTAGGTGGATATGTCTCCTACGAGAAATTAAAGCCTATGATTGAAGAAGCACTAAAGCAATAACAAAAAAGCCCACCAAAATTTTATTCACCCAACTAATAACTTTTAAAAAAGTTTGATGGGTAAATAAAACTTAAGTGGGTAAATAAAAAAATTAAATCCCCGCCGAAAGCTTCACGCTCTCGGCGGGGGTTTTTTGTCACCCTATTCAGGTTGGGGGGTTATACGGTTCAGAATAGGGCGACGGTTGTTGGGGCTTTTGTGGGGCCGGATCCGCTTCCGTTCCCCAACCGCAACCACTAATGGTGGCAAACAGGGGTCGAGAATCCTTACCGTAGAGCGGATTTCCACTGGCGTGATGGACTCGACCACAATGCGGGCAAATGATCGATTCTGGGTCAACATCCGAATCATAATCATCACCATCCCCCATCGGAAAACGACAGTTGGTACAGGTATGCATGTTTTACTCCTCTCCTAGTTAGACCTCCTGGCTACATTTCTAACACAGAATTATCTTAAGCGCAAGTCAAAAAACTGGAGAGAGGTTTCAAGTTTTTAGACACTCGCGTAGCTGTATTTTAAAGTAGGAGCGAGGCAGAAAAAATTCAGACCCTTGTGTAGTCGTGGCCGGCAGGGTTTTTGCCCTCTTTTTTTGTCACAGCAGTGACTAGGGTAAAACGGCCACACGGAACAGAGAAAAAGCCCCGCTGGGGGCTTTTTCGTGGTTCTGAATTTTATCTGCCGAGCGACCTCTACTGGTACCCCAGCAACCGTCTCGCCTTGTCGTGTTGACGAATCTTCTCATGAGCTTTGGCTTCGATCTGACGAATGCGTTCGCGAGTGACGCCAAACTCTTTGCCCACTTCTTCCAAAGTACGCATTACCCCATCTATCAAACCATGGCGCATTTCTAAAATTTTACGTTCCTTCAATGACAAGTCAGATAAAATTTCTTCGATCTGATCGCGAAGAATTCGACGTGACACTTCCTGATCTGGTGGCGCGATTTTATCATCGGCGATAAATTCTCCTAGTGTTGATTTGTCATCATCGTCATCGGTCGGTTTATCGAGGCTAGCCGTGCTCTGATCAATTTTTTCAATCGTATGAACCTTCTCCACGTCTACTCCCATTTCAGTGGCAATCTCCTGTGGTAAGGGATCACGACCGAGATCCTGGGACAGACGACGATAAACCTGTTTATATTTAGCAATGGTTTCTACCATGTGTACCGGAATACGAATAGTGCGTGACTGATCAGCCAGGGCCCGAGTGACCGCCTGACGAATCCACCAGGTGGCATAAGTGGAAAATTTATAACCCTTGCGCCAATCGAATTTTTCTACCGCCTTAAACAAACCGATATTTCCTTCCTGAATCAAATCGAGCAAAGTCAGTTCGGAACTGCGACCAACATATTTTTTAGCGATTGACACTACCAAACGCAAGTTGGCATTGGCCAAACCTTTGCGAGCCTCTTCATCACCCGCTAAAATTCGACGAGCCAGCTCTTTTTCTTCTGAAGCATTGAGCAGTTTATGGCGACCAATTTCCTTGAGATACATTTGGACAGAATCGAGCGAGGATCCAGATTCGCCACGGCCTAATTTTATTTTTTCTGGAATAACAATATCATCATCCAACAAACTTCCTTCTTCTAAAACATCAACACCAGCTTCATCAAAACGATCATAAAGTTCTTCTAAAAATATCAAATCACTTTCGACGCTAGGAAATTCTTTGAGCAATTCTGAATAGGTAATAAAACCTCGTTGGCGACCACGAGCGATAACTATCTTGGCTCGCTCTTCCATTTCCGCTTTATTTTTCGGACCTAAAACTTTACCCACAAAAGTCCCACCCTTCTTGTGGCCTTTGATATTTTTCTTCCCCCCCTTCAGAACCTTTTTGGATGATTTTGGGGAAACTTTACTAGTTTTTTTAGGCAAAGACTTTTTAACAGCCTTTTTAACGGGAGACTTTTTAGCCACCTTCTTTTTTATCACTTTTTTTACGGCTTTGCTGACAGCTTTTTTGACGCTTTTTTTCTTTATCATATACAAATTTATTAACTTTTTTTATTGTTTAATTCCTGGGTTATAGCTTGGCACCTTTTCAACCATTTATCAAGCTCAGACTGATCACCAGACAGCTCGGCCCTCTTGAGAGCAGACATGGCCTCTCGAAGTTGTTCCCGTAAATCATCAGCGGTCAAGTTGGCAAACAAGTCATCAATATCAGCTACCAATCGAGACGAACCCTGAAAGAAAAACTCTGCCTCCATCGCTAGCTGGCCCGACTGTTTTTCTCGAGTTTGCCTCTCTGTTTGGTACGCTTCTGGGCCTAAACTTTCTTTCAACCGCTCGTTTAAGGTCGTAGGATCTATTGGTTTTTCCGTCGTGTCTTCGAGCCAAAAAACCAAACCGAAAATTCTATCTAAAATCACACTTTGTTTAGTTTTTTTGACAGCACTTTCGATCGCCACTGCCGGAAAATTTACTGGGTCAATCTTTAGAGCTGATAAATCGGACCAAATGGCTTCTTCACCCATTCCCAACAATAAAGAGAGCTTGGCCACAAAATGAGCCTGTTCCATTTTTTTACCCAGCGCCTTGATGGCTGGTAGAACATTGGTGTTGACCGAACGAGTTAGCTCTAGACCACTTTTTCCTTCGGCCTGCAGAGCATCAATCAAAAAATCAATATGATGCTTAGCTTCCTTGATGGCCAACAACCAAACCTGAGGGTCATTTTTAATGACATCGGCCGGATCCTGACCAGCCGGCAGCTTGGCGATTTTAACACTAAAGCCGGCCACCTGGGCCATTTCAATCGCCCGACGTGAAGCTTTCAACCCAGCTAAATCATAGTCATAGGCCATAATCAGATTTTTAGTCATCCGACCTAACATCGTAATTTGTTCTACAGTTAAAGCTGTCCCAGATCCAGCCACTGTATTGACCATCCCTGCCTGATGCGACATCACTAAATCCACTTGACCCTCTACTAAAATAGCGAAATCTCGCCGGCGCATTTCCACTTTGGCTTTATCATAGCCGAACAATAGTCGCGACTTATCAAATAAGGCCGTTTGAGGTGAATTCACATACTTAGCGGTATTGTCATCAGCTGAACCGCCTGCCTGCGCAGGCAGGAATATTCGACCAGAGAACCCAACCACTCTTCCAGCCGCATCAGCCAGAGGAAACATGATCCGACTACGGAAACGATCGTAGAAAACTTCACCTTTAGTGCCGGTCGTTCGTTCCGAACGAATAACCATTCCCGCCTCAATCATTTCATTGACCGTAAAACCTTTCGTCGCGAGATAGTCATATAACAAATGCCAACCAGCTGGAGCGAAACCGATGCGGAAATTTTTAATCGTCAATCCTTCCATTCCTCTCTTTTCCAGATAATCTAAAGCTGATTTATTTTTAGCCATTTCCGCTTCATAAAATCTAGTCGCCGCTTCCATTAATTGGAACAGTCGATCGTTCGGCCGAGGGCCATCGCGGTGGTCGTGGACGATTTCCACTCCGGCCCGCTCAGCTAAAATTTTTAGCGCCCCAATAAAATCCACCCCCTCAATCTCTTGAACAAAAGTAAAAATATCACCACCCTTATTACAACCAAAACAGTGATAACTTTCTCGACCGGGCGAAACAAAAAAAGAAGGACTTTTCTCATTATGAAAAGGGCAACGGGCACGCCAATTGGCACCAGCCTTTTCCAGTTTGAGATAAGACCCGACGACATCCGCAATAGACAAGCGAGCTTTAATTTGTTCGACAGTGGAACTCATATTTTTAAACTCAAGGCGCAAAGCTTGGTTTTAAGATTCCCCGCTTTGCGCCCTTTGTTTTACATTAGGTTGTCAATTATTTTATTCTTCGTTCAAATCAACCACTTTCTTTTCCACTTTGTCGGTTTGAGTCATCAAACCAGTTCCAGCTGGAATCAAGCGACCAATAATAACGTTTTCTTTCAAACCGCGAAGACGATCGAGACCACCACGGAGAGCGGTTTCTACCAACACCTTGTTGGTGTGCTGGAAGGAAACGGCCGACAAGAAGCTACTAGTGGAGAGCGCGACATCGGAAATACCAAGCAAAACAGATTCCGCCGTGGCTTCTTCCATCTCCGCTTGTCTCATTAAAGTATTTTCCTCCATCAATTCAATTTCTTCTACAATCTCCCCGACTGAGAATTTAGTTCCACCAGCATTTTTGATTTTGCGTCGTGAGAACATTTGTCGAACAATAATTTCCACGTGTTTACGGGCAATATTTACACCCTGCAATTCATAAATGGCATTGATTTCTTTCATGATGTAATCCTCAGTCGCACTCCGACTAGCCAATTTATGAAGAGCACTCAATTCCACTGGACCATCAGTCAAAATCTGACCCTTGGCCACTCGATCACCCTTTTTGATATACAAGGTGCGCATTTGTGGTACTGAATATTCTACCGTGCTAGATTTGGCCGATTTCTTCCGACTTTCCACATCCACCAAAACAGTAATAATGTGTTCTTTA
The DNA here is from genome assembly GCA_041664425.1 of Minisyncoccota bacterium. Classification (GTDB taxonomy): domain Bacteria; phylum Patescibacteriota; class Minisyncoccia; order Phycocordibacterales; family XYD1-FULL-46-19; genus XYB1-FULL-42-16. Next base: position 15,596 of record JBAYKU010000011.1, read on the forward strand.
CCATCATTAACAATGTCTGAAATTTCACCATCAATTTCACAAATCAAAGCTGGATTCTTTGGCTGGCGACGTTCGAAGATTTCTTCAACTCGTGGCAAACCACCGACGATGTCAACACCACCAGTACCGATACCTCCAGTATGTTTGGTCCGCATAGTCAGCTGGGTACCTGGTTCACCGATCGCCTGAGCGGCTACCACACCAACTGGCTCACCGACAGCCACCTGATTACCACGACCGAGATCTTGACCATAACATTTCTGACACAAACCTTTGATAGTTTTACAAGTTAACGGCGTACGAATCGTCACCGAACCAATACCAGCGGTATCAATCGCGCGAGCATCGGCTAAAGTCAACAAATGGCCTTTCTTGAACATCACCTTACCTTCTCCATCAATAACATCTTTGAGAATAATTCTCCCTTTGATGATATTGGTTAGACCAGTGTTAAAACCAGTTACTGAAGCGAGGGTGATAGTCTTGCCTTCTTTATCACCGCAGTCCTCTTCTCTAATGGTTACATCCTGAGCCACATCCACCAATTTTCGAGTCAAATAACCCGCCTTGGCCGTGTTGAGCGCGGTGTCCGCCAGAGTCTTACGAGAACCGTGAGTCGTAATAAAGTATTCGATTGGCGACAGTCCTTCTTTATAAGAAGGAATCACCGGATAATCTACCAACATACCAGCGGTGTTGATGATCAAACCTTTCATACCGGCCATCTGAGAAATCTGGCTAATCGAACCACGAGCATTAGAATTCAACATCGCGGCCACTGGACCCTTTGGATCGAGGGTGGCGGGAATCATTTTTTCAATATTGCTCTTGGCTCGGTTCCAAATTTCAATCGTCATTCGATAGCGTTCCATTTCTGACAACAAACCATCTTGGAATTTATCAACAATATTAGCCACTTCTTTTCGCGCCCCTTTAATGGTTTCTTCTTTACCGGGAGGCACTACCACATCATCCATACCCCAAGTAATACCAGAGATAGTGGAATATTTGAAACCAAAAGATTTAATATTGTCGAGAATATCAGGCAAACGGTCTAAGCCATAGCGAGCAGTCAAATCCTCAATCAAACGACCCATGACCTTACCAGAAATCTCAGTATTAACAAAAGGAAAATCTTTGGGCAGGTTGCGATTAAAGAGAATACGGCCAACTGAAGTTTCAAATAATTTTTCTGAGTGTTCTCCATACTTATCTGGTTTACCACCTAGGATAGTGATCTTGGCTCGCAGAGATAATTCGCCAAAATCATAAGACATAATAGCGGCATTAGGTGTGGAAAAGAATTTACCTTCACCCTTTTCTCCTGGCACAATCTGAGTCGTCCAATAAGAACCGAGAACAATATCCATGCGCATGTTGGCGACGATATCACCCGAAGCTGGCTTCAATAAGTTTTTATTGGAAGCAATCAATTCTTTAGCCTCCCATTGAGCCATATCAGACAAAGGAACGTGAACGGCCATCTGGTCACCGTCGAAGTCCGCGTTGAACGGAGCACAAACGAGCGGGTGAAGTTGGATAGCGTTACCTTCGATCAAGACCGGCATAAAAGCCTGGACGCTCAAACGGTGGAGTGATGGTGCACGGTTGAGAAAGACGTATTTACCTTCGATGACCTCTTCGAGAATCGCCCAAACTTCTGGCGTGCTCTCGTCAATCAAGCGACCAGCTCCACGGATGTTAAAGGCTAACTCCCGTTCGAGAATTTTGGAAATAACAAACGGTCGGAACAATTCCAAAGCCATGTGTTTTGGCAAACCACATTGACTAATTTTTAGTTCTGGACCGACAACGATAACCGAGCGGCCAGAATAGTCGACGCGCTTACCGAGCAAGTTCTGACGGAAACGGCCCTGCTTACCACGCAAAGAATCAGCCAGAGATTTGAGTGGGCGGCGCTGTGATTGATTCATCGCACCTTCTCCAGCTCCACCTTGACGGATTGAATTGTCGATCAAAGCATCCACCGCTTCTTGCAAAATACGCTTTTCATTACGGAGAATAACTTCTGGCGCATTGAGTTCAATCAATTTTTTCAAACGGTTGTTACGGTTGATGATGCGACGATAGAGATCGTTGACATCGGAAGTAGCATGGCGGCCACCATCAAGCGCCACCATCGGACGAATAGCTGGTGGAATAACTGGAATATTTTTTAAGAACATCCACTCCGGACGAACAGCACTACGCATCATTGATTTGACCAAGTTAAAACGCTTCTGCAATTTAACCCGATCGAGTGAGCTAGCTTTTTCTAAACGATTAGCAATCTCGGCTAAAAGTTTCTCCAAGTCAATACTGCGGAAAATGTCATAGACGGCCTCAGCGCCGATACTAGCTTCGAAAACAGTGCCATACTTCATCGACAGACGATGATAGGTTACCTCGTCGAGGACTTGCCACTCACGCATGCTTTCGATTTGACGCTTGGCTTCCATAAGAGAGTTTTTGAGTTTCTCACGACTCTCTTCGTCAGACATGGATTTGTACTTTGATTTATATTCACCATCGAGGTCGCGTAGAACTTTGGCTTTTTCCTCATCATTGACCTTGGTGATAATATAACCAGCAAAATAAATAACGCGCTCAAGTTCACCCATTGGCAAATCGAGCAACAAGCTCATGCGAGATGGGATATTGCGCAAAAACCAGATATGAGCCACCGGGGTAGCCAATTCGATGTGACCCATGCGATCACGGCGGACGATACTGCGAGTGACTTCAACGCCACATTTTTCACAAATGACATCTTTGTAACGAATGCGCTTGTATTTACCGCAATAACATTCGTAATCTTTTTCTGGTCCAAAAATACGCTCGTCAAAGAGACCACCACGTTCAGAGCGACCACTGCGATAGTTGATAGTTTCCGGCTTGGTGACTTCACCATAGGACCAGCTCGCGATTCTTTCTGGCGAAGCTAGGCGCAAAGTGACAGCATTAAAGTCGGTCGCGCTATCGTTCTTTGGATCAGAGTAGAAAGTTTTATTGTTTTTAGTTTCCATAAGTCGTTATAGCGTTAGATATTTTTAAGTTCGACATCCAGACCCAATCCTCGAAGCTCGTTGAGAGCGACAGAGAAAGAAGCAGGAAGGTTCGGTGCTTTGATCGACTCACCCTTAACGATTGAATCGAAAGCTTGCGAACGACCGACGATATCGTCCGATTTGATAGTCAACATTTCGCGCAAGGAGTAGGCCGCACCATAACCTTCGAGGGCCCAGACTTCCATTTCTCCAAAGCGCTGACCTCCACCCTGACTACGACCACCAAGTGGCTGCTGAGTAATAAGTGAGTACGGTCCAATCGAACGCATATGAATCTTGTCTTCCACCATGTGAGCAAGTTTCAAGATGTACATATAACCAATAGCGATATCGCCAGAGAAAGTTTCGCCAGTGTGACCATCAAAGAGTTGGACCTTGCCGTTTTCATTGAAGCCAGCTTTTTTCAGTTCTGCTTTAATTTCAGTATCAGACACACCAATAAAGTTTGGCGTAATGGCCTGATAGCCGAGAGTGTGAGCCGCTAGACCGAGATGCATTTCGAAAATCTGACCGAGGTTCATACGTGAAGGCACGCCCAACGGAGTCAGGATCACATCCACCGGAGTACCGTCAGCCATATATGGCATATCTTCTTCTGGCAAAACTCGAGAGATAACACCTTTGTTGCCGTGACGACCAGCGAGCTTGTCGCCGACTGAGACGTTACGCAATTGAGCCACCTGAACATGAACGCGCTTTAAAATACCAGACTCGAGTTTGTCGCCGTGTTCGCGGGAAAAAACTTTGACTCCAATCACGCGACCCTTTTTACCGTGTGGCACACGCAAAGATGAGTCTTTGACATCACGAGCCTTCTCGCCGAAAATCGAGCGGAGCAAGCGTTCTTCTGGAGTTAATTCGGTCTCACCTTTTGGCGTAATCTTACCCACGAGAATATCGTTTGGTTCGACTTCAGCCCCAATGCGAATAATACCGTCTTCGTCGAGGTTGCGGAGTTTAGATTCACCAACATTAGGAATATCATGAGTAGTGACTTCTGGTCCCAGTTTGGTGTCACGAACATTAACTTCAAACTCTTCGATATAGATGCTAGAGAATTTACTGTTTTTAACCAAACGCTCAGACAGAATAATAGCGTCTTCGTAGTTGGCCCCACCCCAAGGCATGAAAGCCACGAGAGCGTTTTGACCGAGAGCCACCTGACCATCAACAGTCGAAGAAGCATCAGCGAGTAAATCACCTTTTTTAACTTTTTGGCCGAGTGAGACAACTGGACGTTGATGGAAGCAAGTGTAGTCGTTGCTCATCTTGAAGGTTGAGAACTCATAGAGATCCTCCTTACCATCTTCTTTTTTGATTTTAACTTTATGACCATCAACATAGGAAATCGTACCGGCCGTACGAGCCAAAACTAGACGACCAGAATTAGCGGCGGCTTGGTGTTCCATACCAGTCGAAACCAATGGGACTTCTGGCAAAATACAAGGCACCGCCTGCTTCTGCATGTTCGAACCCATGAGCGCACGGTTGGCGTCATCGTGTTCGAGGAACGGAATCATAGAAGTAGCAATCGAGAAAGCTTCGTTGGCAGCCACATCAATAAACTGCACTTCATTTTTGTGAGCTAAACCAGGTTGAGTATTACGACGGACTTCGACGTATTCATCGGCGATATGACCTTTTTCATCATAATCAATACCAGCGTGAGCAATAACATAATTTTCTTCTTCTAAAGCATTGAGGTAGACCAGCTCGTCAGTAATGCGACCCTTTTCTACTCGACGGTAAGGAGCTTCGATCACACCGAATTCATTGACGCGAGCATAAGAAGACAAGTGCAAGATCAAACCAATATTTGGTCCTTCTGGAGTGTGGATCGGGCAGACACGGCCATAGTGACTAGAGTGTACGTCACGAACTTCTAGACCAGCACGCTCACGAGTGAGACCACCCGGACCGAGAGCTGACAAAGTGCGCAAGTGTTCGATTTCGCCGAGAACGTTTTCCTGGCTCATGAACTGCGACAATTGGTTCGTAGTAAAAAATTCTTTCAAGCGAGCCTGTAGAGGACGAGGACTGATAATCTGAATTGGCAATAAGGTCGCCACGTCAATAGTCGACATCCGATCCTGAATATTGCGCTTCATCTGAGTCATACCCACTTTGAGTTTGGATTGGAGCATTTCACCAACACAGCGAACCCGACGGAAGCCCAAGTGGTCGATGTCATCCTCCTTGGCGTTTTTGGTAGTGTTGAGAGCGATGATATTGTTAATGATCAAAATGAGATCATCAAAAGAAACAGTGCGCTTTTCTTTTTCTTCGTCATTGACTGGCAAATTAAAGCGCTGATTAAAACGAAAACGACCAACAACCGAGAGATCGTATTTCTCACGGCTAAATAAAGCGTTGATATATTCTTTGGCGTTGGCGACAGTAGCTAGGTCACTATCACGTAGGCGCTTGTAGATTTCGAGATAGGCATCATCAGTAGACTTGGCATGATCCTTAGCGAGAGATTTTTCAATAAAGCTAGTATCAATACCTTTTTTGGCAAAGAGGGCCAAAATTTCTTCGTCAGTTAGATTTTTACCACCAGTAGCAATACTGGCAAAAACTCGCAACAAAGCGGTAACGGGGAATTTACGCTTGCGATCAATACGCACATAGATAACATTGTCGATTTCGGTCGACAACTCTACCCAAGCGCCACGAGCTGGCATGATTTTAGCACCAAAGAATTTGCGACCGCGCAATTCTTCGGCCGTAAAGAAAACACCAAAAGAACGAGCGAGTTGTGGTACCACCACACGCTCGATACCGTTGATAATAAAAGTACCATGCGAAGTCATAAGTGGAAAATCGGCCAAGAAGATTTCTTGTTCCTTGTCCACATTCAATGTCTTGTTGGTCAACTTGACCCGAACACGTAGCGGCGCGTCATAAGTCAGCTTGTTATCCTTAACATAAATTTCATCAAACTTCGGCTCGTCGAGCTGGAAGCTGGTGAATTCTAATTGAAACTTTTTGTCCGAATAATCGCGAATCGGCGAGAATTCATTGAACAACTCCTTGAGTCCTTCTTTGACTAGCCAGCGGTATGAATCCGTCTGGACTTGGACCAAATCAGGCAGTTCTGCCAGCGGCTTCTTATACCGCGCAAAAGTTTTTTGTTGCATTAATATTTCCCCTATTAAAATCCCCTTTTAATAATATAGAACACAAAAATCAAATCCCCCGCCCCTTTACTCGGAGGTTTAACTCAAAAAATGGAAGTGGTGCAAGATAATCTGCCGTGACTCAATCTTGCCGTTGCCTCAATAATATATATTAGTAGGCCTATAATGTCAACCCGGTAGTGAATTTTGGTCTTGTCCGTCTAAGAACGGACGCCCATAGGGCTAGACCAAAATCTACTACCGGGTCCACTGTTTATCAACGTATATCCCCTGGGAACATAATACGAAATAAAATAAAAAGATGATTTTATTTTTCTATAGATTTTTTAATAGCTTCAGCTTCTGTGCATAACGTTTGAAACTCGGTATCAAACTGTCCTTGCTCAGCTTTAGCTTCATCTGTATTAGCTAAAGTACCGATCTTACCTTTAGAGTTTTTACCAGTATCTTTTAGTTTTTTATAGAATGCAACGACACGCTTTCGAAGATTTTCATCTTTTATTAAAAATAGACGTGTTCTTAAATTATCAAAGGCAGTGGTATTGGCGAGTAGATTAGTAATGTATGAAGGAGACAAAACTTTAGCTTGTTTCCACACCTCGTGCATATTACTTATAGTAGTTTTAATTTCCCCAAGTTCATCACCAATAGCAATTTTAATAGATTTAAGTTCACGTTCACGCTCTCTCCAAGCCCTTATTTCATCACTAATCCACCCACCTGCAACAGCTAGAATAGCACCAACAATTAAATACCAAAATTCGCTATTCATAATTTATATTGGTTACTTCTCCATCAAGTACTTCATACCAAGCAAACTTCGCCTTTATTCCTGTAGCATCAGCTAATTTTTTTGCTTCATCTAATTTTTTCTCTGGCACTACAATGTAAAAGATACTCGGGGCATTTCCAAGTTCCTTCCATAAAGGCAAGCTATCAACCAACTCACCACCATTCTCAACTTTCATGACAAACAAAGCATCATCATCTAGGGGTGGGTCTTTCTTGAATAATATAACATCAGGAAACTGCCCAGCGATAATTTTTTTATCAGTACCAGTGTTGTCGACAACACGAAACCTACCCGATAAATCAGTTTGTATACGTGCAATAACTTTTGGGCGAATACTCATAGGTTTTTATTTATGTTATTATATCATAATATTAAATGCAAGCGAGCGAAGCAACGATTTCTTAATAATCTTAAGCAGATAATAAAACACCGGCCAAAGAAGAAAACTGTTCCTTGTGGTTTTGTCAAAGCTCAACTTTTATTTTGAAAAGTTTATGTTGTAATTTTCCGTGTTTTATCTGCGTCAGTCTGCGTCTCATCAGCATTAGTTCCGCGCTTTATCCGCATCTCTTTCCACTTCTCAATCTCCTTGTGGTGCCCTGACAAAAGCACTTTTGGCACCTTATATTTTTTCTTGTTGTGAGTATAGACTTCTGGCCGAGTATAAGTCTCCGAACTGGAAACTCGTTTTTCTTCCAATGATTCGTCATTGCCAAGCACCCCCTCGATCTGTCGCGAGATGGCATCCGCCATCACCAGCGCCGGCAGTTCCCCACCAGTCAAAACATAAGGGCCAATCGAAACATCTTCAACTTTGAATTTGCCAGCTTTGAGAATTTTTTTCAACCGTGCATCAATCCCCTCATAATGGCCACAGACAATAATGACATTATTGTATTTAACCGACATCGTTTTGGCGAGTTTGTTATCAAAAACTTTTCCCGCCGGTGAAGTGATGATCACCAAAGCTTTTAGCTTGTCGCTTTTAGCTTTTAGGTATTTTTTCTCGATTGCTTTGATATTTCGAAGAAGTGGTTCAACACTCATCACCATCCCCGGCCCACCACCATATGGCCGACCATCAACTTTTTTGTGTTTATCTAGCGAATAATTACGCGGATTATGCAAATAGATTTTTATTTTCTTCTCTTTCTGAGCACGCCAAAGCATCGAAGAGTTGAGATAGCCTCCGAGTGCTTCCGGAAATAAGGTAATGATATGGAAATTGACCATAATTTTGTTTTTAATTCCAAAACTTGTTGAGGTAAGTCTTTTTAAGGGGGTTGCGAGGCTGTCGAGCCGAGCACTTCAGGATTTTTCAAGCTTCGAAAAATCCGTACCCTTAAAAAGATCTTACCGATAAAGAGTTTTGGAATTTAAAAAGTATAACACAGAAAAACCGCGCTGACAATCAGCGCGGTTTTTCTTCTAAATTTAATTTAGAACTTCAAATCGGCCATCGCTTGATCAACGCTAGCAGAGGCGCTAGTAGACGACGCCTGTCGCATACTGCCTTCTGGTTCGTTAATCTTGAGATTAACCCGAGCATTGTTCTTCATGCCCACGACACGGAGCAAGGTACGGATAGCCTTGGCAGTGTTGCCTTGGCGACCAATAATTTTGCCCATATCGGCAGGATTGACATCGAGGGTGATCAAAACACCCATCTCATCGACCTTGCGATCGACTTTAACGTCCTGCGGGTTGTCAACCAAAGCCTTGACTACGTATTCCAGAAAATTCTGGTCCATTTGCACTTCAGACATGGTAATGACA
>JBAYKU010000012.1:0-23150 GCA_041664425.1 Minisyncoccota bacterium
CCCTCGTTCTTTTTCTTGTCGATTTGGCAAAGGCACGCACAAGGGCGTGGCAGTTTTGGAACAAATGCAACGGCAAATTAGTCAAAATTATTCACGCTCCGGCTTTGCCCTTAAATGCGACGTTAAAAAATTCTTCGATACCATTGATCACTCGTTCCTTCTCACAATTATTAAAAGGAGAATTTCTGACCAAAACGCCATATGGCTTCTGGAAGAAATTATTGAAAGTTTTTTGAGCGAGTATTCAGATTTGTTTAATCGCCGTGGTGTACCAATCGGCAACCTCACCTCCCAGCTCTTTGCCAACGTATACATGAATGAGTTTGACCAATTCGTTAAGCATGAGCTAAGGGTTAAAAATTATGTTAGGTACACCGATGATTTTATTGTCGTATCGGCTGAGGTTGATTATTTGCTCGACTTAATTAAATCGATGGCTAAATTTTTAAAAACGAAATTAGGCTTATCTCTTCATCCAGAAAAGGTTAGCATTGGCAAAGTATCACAAGGTACCGATTTCCTTGGCTACGTGCTTTTACCCTATCATCGCCGTCTGCGAAAAAGAAGTGAGCGACGGATGTGGCGGAAGATAGATCTGTCCAAGAAAAATTATGAAAATGGGTTGATCTCTCCCAATTGCTACAAGGGTACAATTAACTCTTATCTTGGTGTTTTATCCCATGCCAATGCTCATAAGCAAAGTGAAAAGATTAGAAATGAATTTTGGTTTTGTGAACAATAAAGAACCAATAAAAGTTGCTTAGGAAAATCTAATCACACTGAGGACTTTTAGCTTTTGAAGGATAGGCTAAAAGAAGAGCGTCGAGTGAATCAAAAGATTTAAGGTATGTTACACTTAAACTTTTCCAACCGTCACATTCTGCTGGGTAATAGTATTTTGAAGTTGAATAAGAAGAAGTGTAAAACTTGCCCGCCGTTTGCGTTGTCTGAGTGACGGGAGTGATAGTCGTTGTGCCCGCGGATGAAGTTGTATCCCCATTGCAGGTATTCGGAGACCATAACCCAGCAAATGAAGCCTGAGCAGACCTCTGAGCCACTTTAAATTCTGCTTGATACTTGTAGGGAGTGCCATAGGTGTACTCATGGGCATAACCAATTTCAATCATATATTTGTTATAGAATAATCCATCTTCACGGTAGATATAGGCAAGCAAGCGATTATATTTATCTCGTTCGCCTTGAGTTGGATCTTTTTCAATTCGAACTTTTTTGCCAGTTAATAATTCTTTGGCTTTATTTGAAGCTTCTTTCCCAAAACATTGAACAGGTTTTCGGGGATCAACCGTTTCTGGGGTGTCCATACCAATTAGACGTAGTGTCTCGGTATTTCCATTGATATTTACTTTCAAAGTATCACCATCAACAACGCTCGTTACGGAGTAATAAGTATAGGTAGGGACAGCCGGAGGAATCTTAACTTGAGCAACAGTTTCTTTTGTGGCCTCTACTTTAGGACTTAGGTTCTGAACTTTAGGGACAACGGCTTCTTGTTCTTTTAGATTTGAAATTGCCACTCGAGTGTCAACTTCAACATTTTTAATTTCCCTTTTGCTTATTTCGGAATCAGAGGTCGGGAAAATGATACCGATTAATATTAAGAGGACAAAAACCACACCTATGCCGAACAGGATTTTTTTAAAAAGAAAAGTTTTCATAATAAACAATTAATTTTTAACCACCCATTCTGTTGCCACCCAGCCAGATCGTAAGACAACATTTTTATCTATCTCTCTCACTCCTTCTATAATTCTAACTTGTTTGAGAGAAAAACTACCACCAATAACTTTTACCTTTGTGCCATTGCCAACACAAAATCCACCAGCTTCGACAATGCCCAAAAGATCTTTGGCACTTATGGAGCTCATTACTTGATCATAAGCTTCTTTGGTCGGGCCCAAACAGATCATTTGCTCTGGATCCTTGGTTCCCGGCAATCTTAAATATCCAATATCTCCAATTTTGACAAAATCATGGACCGTTTCAGTTTCTACGGGTTTTGGCTTATTAATCTTTGCCACCTGCTTGTTTGCTTCTAGATCATCACTTAAAACAACTCCGACGATAACCAGGGTAATAATTGCAATGCCAATGATTATATTCTTCGACAAGCGATTATTTAGTTTTTGAGTAATCTTTTCTCTCGTGATAGGAATAATGATGACCGCAAGAAGAATGAACAAAATTCCCAAAGCTGGCTCTGAAAAAATCTGCCCAATTCCAGTGAATCCAATTAGTACACCAATAATCCAACTAATTATTTGAACTCGGTTTTTCTTTTTAGTCTCAACCTCGGGAGACTCGTTTTTATTATCCATATACCTCGCGTGGGATTTAATAATAATTGCTAATAATTTTTGTGGGACACAAATGGCCACACAAGACCGACGATAGCTCCTTTCGGAACTATCCCTCTCCCTTTCGGGAGAAGACCCACGCGAGTAAGTGCCGGCTTATGTGGCCGTTTCTACTCGCGTGGGATTTCCTATATTTACCATGCCAAACGCAGAGTTTGGTTTAGGTATTGTCAAAGATAATGATACAACAAAAATTGTATCCGTCCAACCCTATCGCAGACAGTATTTTTTGTAAAGCTAGCTCACGATTATGTAATAAACGGGCAATTCTGCATAGACTTTACAAGGTTTTCTGGTCTGTCATTAATGGACGACGATGAAAATAGAGCTGGATAGTCAAATAATGGATAGATCAATCGTTGCCCCACCAACGCCGATTAAGTATGTCCTATATGCACGCAAGTCGACCGAATCAGAAGAGCGCCAAATCTTGTCGATCGATTCGCAAGTCAAAGAGATGCTCCAATTGGCCGAAAGGGATAATTTAGAAATTGTCGATATTAGACGTGAGGCTCATTCAGCTAAGGACTCGGGACAACGGCCAATTTTTAAGGAATTACTCGAGGATATTAGGCAGGGTCGGTTCAATGGAATTTTGACTTGGGCACCTGACAGACTTTCAAGAAACGCTGGCGATCTTGGTTCAGTTGTTGATTTAATGGATCAAAAATTGCTTCTGCAAATCAGAACTTATGGCCAGACATTTATAAATTCACCAAATGAAAAATTCCTGTTAATGATCTTATGTTCTCAAGCCAAACTCGAAAATGACAACAAGAGCGTTAATGTAAAACGTGGCCTAAGGACTAGGTGCGAAATGGGTTTAAGACCGGGAGTTCCACCGACGGGCTATCTCAATGAAAAAAGATCAGATCGAAAGTGCCAAGCAATTATTGATCCAGAACGGGCACCAGTTATTAAACAAGTATTTGAGAAAGTGGCTTATGATAAATGGAGTGGAAAGAAACTTTATATGTGGTTACGGTTTGAATTAAATTTCAGAACGTCGGCAGGCAAAAAGCACTTAAGTCTAGGCAATATCTTTCGTATTCTCTATAACCCCTTTTATTACGGGGCCTTTGAATATCCGAAAAATAGTGGAAATTGGTATCAGGGCAAACACGAGCCAATTATCACTCGAGAATTATTCGATCAAACCCATGCTCAACTTAAGAGCAATGTTTTAAGAGTCGAAAATCAGGAATTCGCTTTTACCAAATTAATGACTTGCGGTTTATGCGGATCAGGTATTTGTGCTGACGAGAAATTCAAGAAACAGCAAAATGGCAATGTTCATCGTTACGTATATTATGGCTGTACTAAGGCCAAAGATGCCCACTGTAAATGCGGATATATTGAAGAAAAAGATTTGATTAAACAATTCGAACTGCTCCTCGACAAAATAGATCTAAATGAAATCAGTATCAAGGAAAAAATCAAAACCGAAGTCGAGCGTTTTAAGAAGTTCCAGAGAGTTATTCTGGGTTTAAAAGAAAAGGTAGAAGTCGGCGAGATTGATATCAAAAATTACGCCAAATTTATTTTGAGAGACGGCACAAATGTTGAGAAAAGAGAATTGCTAGGGTGTTTGAAAAGCCAGATTTGTCTAGCAAACAAGAGAATTAATTTAAAGGCTTAATTATTCGGTACCAAAACGGTACCTTTTTTGTATTCCAAAAGTTGCTCTTATTTGTTCAACAGTTAGTTCTTTTGGTGTAGGCTTATTTGCCATGTTTATAATCCTTTTTGAAAAAGGGTCGAATAGATGGCCACAACCAAAGTCTTGAACTGGTATCTCTGTAGGCATCTTACCCAGAATAATTTTATAAATTGCAGGGCAACCAAAGAATGTCATTCTTACAACAACCATTCCATTTTCCTCAACGAAGTTCACTACATGGGAGACAATTCTCTTTTTGCTTTGATTTTCTTCATAAGTAATAGGTTCTTCATTTATTGAAACAATGAAATCGCGCATTTCCCCATATCCTTTGAATATATAATTTCTTATCGCATCAAAATTGGTCAAAAATAAAAGCGATTCCTGTTTATCTTGAATGCAACAATATGCAAAATAATTCATAGCGATTTTTGCCAAGACACGACCAATATCATGGTTCACAGTGCAAGAGTAGTCTTCTGATATCTCATACTTTGCGCCTTCTTCGAAAGGTTTGTGATGTCGTTCTTTTTCGTTATAGGTCACACCGTAATCTTTTAAGAGTGCAATAACCTCATCTAGATCTTCGTGTGTTTCAGCAAAAATACACAAGTCTTTCTGGCTAAGTTTTTTCATGTCAGCGGAAAGCTTTTGAAAATCCTTTGAGTCTTTCTTAGTCTGCTTTAATGCTTCTGGGAAGAATACTCGACAGGATTGACCACCAAGCCCTCGAAACTTTATCTGTGTTTTTGGGCAAGGAACAAGTTTTTCATTTTTTGGTTTAAGCGGAAAAACCATTTGGTTGAAGAAGTTATGACCAAGGCCACTGTCCATATCAATCTTAAAATTGTCATTTCTCATGGTAATACTGTTCCTGTTATTGAGATTCAATCGTTGTGCAAAGAATCCCTCCATTGAATCTTCAATAAAATTGGTCTCCAAAGGACTTAGAATTTTTGTATTACAGCCGTCACAGACAATATCTCCTTTTATGTTTGGGTTCAAGGGAGTAAATGTCCCAAAAGATTGCAGTATAACATGCTCTCTTGTTAGGAAAGTTGTCTTCTTTTCATCTTTTAAACAATACATGCATTGAGCCATAAATTAATTATGCATTTATCGGATATAAAGAGTACCCTAATCAGGTGCTTTTTATAAGTATCTCGAGCTAGCTCGACTTGGCGGAGAGAGAGGGATTCGAACCCTCGGTACCCTTGCGGATACACAGACTTTCCAGGTCTGCCGATTAAACCGCTCTCGCATCTCTCCATTCCTTACACTTTTTCCATCCTAGCAAAAAATAGCCAATTTTCAAATTTAGAATTTTGAATTTCAAAAACTCGTTGAAGGCGAGATTTTGGGAGCCTAGGGAGCGCGACGGCGCGAGCTCGAGGAATTTTTCAGCAGAAAAATATCCGTGCTACCAAAATCTGCGCCGAGGAAGAGTTTTTGAAATTAAAAAAACCGCTTTTTTTTGCTTTTTTTTCAATCTTCCCGCAAAATGGTGGGAATGAACAAAATTTTCATTAGTGGGGCTTCAATTCTAGCCATCGCCACCGTCGGCGGTTTATTTTTTTTGAATCAAATAAAATTTGTCGCCAAACAACCAGTCAAGTTGATTAGCAAGATCTCCGCCAAGAGAGAAAATCTCCATACACCAACCCCCCAACCCAAAAACGACCCCATTCCAAAGATCATTACTTTTTCGACCACCACTGAATTGATTGATCTCATTCCTAAAATGTCCAACAGCCAAACAGAAGAGGCTGTCCGCGTGCCAATTTTTGTTTATCATAGCGTCGCACCTTTTTACTCCTACCAAAGTGCCGCTGACCGTATCTGGACGGTCACGCCGGAAGTTTTTGAACAACAAATAAAATATTTAAAAGACAACGGCTATACCACTATCTCTTTTGCTGATCTGGACAATCGCTTCGCCAGTAGCACCCCACTACCACCGAAACCAGTAATCTTGTCTTTTGATGATGGTTGGAAAAATCAATATCTCAACGCTTATCCCATTTTAAAAAAATACGGACTGACTGCCACCTTTTTTGTTTTTACAAACGCCGTTGGTCATCCTAATTATTTTTCGTGGGATGAATTACGGGAAATTCAAGGCGCGGGTATGACCATTGGCGACCATTCTATGTATCACCCCTATCTCTTTAAAATTAACGACGAAAAAACCCTGGAAAAAGAAATAGTTTGGAGTAAAAAAATTCTAGAAAATAATTTAGGAAAAAGAGTTGACGATTTTTGTTACCCCTTTGGCCATGTCAGTAATAAATCTCTAGAAATCATTAGGGCTGCTGGCTATAAAACCGCTCGCACCAATGGCTATGCCGGTAGCTGGTATACCAAGGATGATCTCTACACCTTGCGTTCTTTTAATGCCCAAAACGATCTGCAGAATTTTATCTCCTTATTAAACAGTCGCATCTAAAAAGACATGCCCCGCAAAGCGCTTACCCTCTCTTCTACGGGAGGATGTGTCACCCCAGTCGTTTTGATTACAAACCGAAGGGGCAAAACTCAGTTCACACCTACTTAAAATGACATATTACGTAAGGCGCTTGTTCTCTCCTCCACTGGTGGATGAGTCACCCCAGTCGTTTTGATTACAAACCGAAGGGGCGAGACTCAGTTCACACCTACTTAAAATGACATACCTCTTAAAGCTTGTATTCTTTCCTCCGCCGGTGGATGAGTCATAAATAACTTAGCCATACCTTTGACTGCGCCCGCCCCAAACGGATTACTGATATAAAGATGAGCGGTGGCATTACTAGCGTGCTCGAGTGGCTGGTTATAGCGAGAAATTTTCTCGAGCGCTGAAGCCAGACCTTCGGGATAGCGAGTGAGCAGTGCCCCCGAAGCATCAGCCAAAAATTCGCGACGACGAGAAATGGCGAGCTGGATAACAGTGGCTACCAACGGCGAGAGAATCGATAAAACAATCCCCACTAGAACGATTACTCCGCCTCCCCGATCCTCGCTATCTCGACTACCGCCGAACCATAGCGAGTGAGTGAACATATCCGCCAAAATTGAAATAAAGCCTACCAAAGTCACCACCACGGTCTGCAATAAGATATCGCGATTACCGATATGCGACAGCTCGTGAGCAATCACCCCTTCTAATTCATTTTTATTTAATGTTTGAACTAAACCACTAGTCAGTGCCACCACCGCATGCTCTTTGTTGCGACCAGTGGCAAAAGCATTAGGAACCGGATCCTCAATCAAATAAATTTTCGGCGTCGGTAGTCCTGCGGTGATAGCCAGATTTTCTACCAAGTGATAGATCTCGGGAGCTTGATCATGTTCGAGTGGTTTGGCACCAGCCATAGAGAGAACGATCTTGTCGGACCACCAGTAACTGACGAAGTTCATGACGAGTGAAAAAACCACGGCCACGTAGAGAATCGCCGAACTATGATAGTAATAACTAGCCGCCCAACCAATAGCGATAATCAAACCGAAAAAAGTCGCCATTAAAAACCAGGTTCTTCGAATATTGTTATCTTGTTGATTATAGAGAGTCGCCATTTTTATTCTTTAAAATTTTATCTACCATTTCTATTTCTCCTAGAATTCCATCTATTAGGTCATAATTTTTTGCTTCTTCGAAAGTCACCCATTTGTAGTCGGTCGCATCTTCATCTAATTTAACTTCGCCAGATTCATAAGCCGCATAATAGCTCAAAACAACCGACGGAATTCCCTGTGGGGTAATAAAAGCCAGATCTAGCAAATATTGGGGCTTACTAATTTCCAGATTTACTTCTTCTTTGACTTCGCGACGCAAAGTTTTTTCCAATGCTCCATACCATTGACCGGCTGAGGTTGTTGGTTGGTCATTAATATAGTCATCAACTTCGAGACCACCACCAGGTACTGTCCACTTATTAGGGAAAGCTTTTTTGGTGGGGCTCCTCTTGGTAATTAGATATTGTCCAGACTGATTAAAAATAATAGCCGTGATCGCGATCCGATGGAGCTCCTTATCTTTGATTTCCATAAATTTTAGAATTTAACAGCCACAGGTTCTTTTTCAGCACTTCCTGCTTCCAATTGGAAAAAAGCCTCCGCGCCGAAACCAAACGAACCGGCTACCATATTGGCTGGGAAAGTTTGAATAGAGGTATTGAAGTCACGGACATTGCCGTTGTAAAAACGACGCGCCGCTTGGATTTTATTTTCAGTATCAGAAAGCTCGGTTTGCAAACTAGTAAAACTTTCCACCGCTCGCAACTGGGGATAAGCTTCAGCCACCGCAAAAACGCTTTTCAGAGCATCGGTCAGGACATTTTCGGCCTTACCCTTTTCAGCTGGACCTTGAGCGGAGAGAGCGTTGGCCCGAGCTTCGGTTACCTTTTCAAAGACCCCACTCTCATGAGTAGCATAGCCCTTGACCGTTTCTACTAAATTAGGAATCAAGTCATAACGGCGTTTGAGCTGGACATCAATATCAGCCCAAGCCTCCTTGACGCGATTTTTCATCGTGACGAGACGGTTATAGACAAAAACCGGGTAAAGCACCACGATTGCCACCACCGCAACTAAGATAATCATTAAAATAGACATATTTTTAGAGTTTAAAAGCTACTAATTTTGATTCTGATTATACTATATTTATTACGGAAAATCACCTTAAAAATTTTAATCATAAAACTCGGAAAAGACGGCACCTTTTTAGGGGGTCGTGAGGCTGTCGAGCCGAACGCTTCAGGTTTTTTAAAGCTTAGAAAAAACCGTACCCTAAAAAGGTGCCGGCTAGGACGATTGGTGATTAAAATTCTCCCCTTGCCCTCTTTTCCTCTTTTTGCTACAATAGCCCCAATGCAACAGCTTAGTGCTCTCCTGCCTTATATCCAAATCATTCTCTCCGTTCTTTTGGTGGGAGCCATTTTGGTCCAACAAAGCGACGCTGGCTTAGGTACTGCCTTTGGTGGTTCCAGCAATGCCAATCCTTTTTCGACCAAACGTGGCATGGAAAAAAACATCTTCATTGCAACTATTATCCTCGCTATTTTATTCATCGCTTCTACTATTCTCGCTCTCTTTCTGTAAATTTTAGCCGGAAGACTTCTGGTCATGCCGGTTTAAGTTGTTTTAAATAGAGTCTTTTGGATAGGAAGCCAAACTAATTCTATCGTGATTGAAAAACTTACTCTCGCCCTATCCTGGGTCAAAAATGGTTTAATTAAACTGTATAATTTTCTGGGTTTACCCAATCGAACCGAAATCCGAACCGCCCTCATCTCCTTTAGCCCCCGCAATCGAATGTTTTTAGGGATAATTGGGATAATTTTCATAATTAGTAGTGCTCTACTATTCTGGCGACTCAATAATTCAGTAGTAGTGACCGTCGCTATCCCTGGCGGTAGTTTGACCGAAGGCGTTATTGGTTCACCTCGTTTTATCAATCCACTTTTAGCGATTTCTGATACTGATCGCGATCTAGTGATGCTGACTTACTCTGGCCTGATGCGTGTTGGGACTGACGGCAAACTGATCCCCGATCTCGCTAAAAGCTACACCGTCTCTAAAGATGGTTTGGTTTATCGTTTTATTTTAAAAGATAAAATTTATTGGCACGACGGTCAGCCAATCACCGCCGATGATATCGTTTTTACTATCAAACGCGCCAATGATCCCCAGGTTAAAAGCCCCAAGCGAGCTGACTGGGATGGAGTGGAGGTGCGTAAAATCAGCGAGCGGGAAGTTGAATTTATTTTAAAACGCCCCTATTCATATTTCTTAGAAAATACCACCATGGGTATTTTGCCAGAACACTTATGGTCAAAGGTTTCGATTGAATCTTTTTCACTCAACAAACTCAATACCGAACCTGTCGGCTCTGGACCATATAAATTTAGCAGTACTAAAAAAGACAGTTTGGATGTTATCCAAACTTATAATCTGACCGCGTTTGGAGATTTTGCTCTCGGCGAACCACACCTGAAGAATGTCACTATTCGTTCTTATTCCAATACCGACGAATTATTTGCCGATTATTCTTTGGGGAAAATAGACAGTTTCGGTGCCGTCTCACCAGAAAAAGCCAAAGGTTTTGACCAAAACAAAATTGCCAAGATTCCATTACCCCGAATCTTTAGTATCTTTTTTAATCAAAATCAAAACCGAATTTTCACTAGCAAAGAAGTCCGTCAGGCTCTAGATTTGGCGACTGACAAAAAAGCTATTGTGGCCAAGGTTTTGGCTGGTTATGGCGAAGTAGCAGACAATGCTATCCCACCGAGTTCTTTTGGTTTTACTCTAGAAGGTAGTGACTCTCATTATGATCCTCAGGCAGCCAAAGACCTCCTCGCCAAAGCTGGTTGGAAACTCGGGACTAACGGTATTTTACAAAAGAAAATTAGTATTAGTAAAAAAGAAACCCGTCTGGAATCCCTCTCCTTTTCTATTTTTACTTCCGATGTACCTGAATTAAAAGCCGTCGCTGAAATGGTCCGCGAACAATGGTCAAAGATTGGCGCCAAAGTTGAAGTTCGAATTTTTGAAGCTGGAGATTTAAATGAAAATTTCATTCGCCCCCGAAAATACGATGCTCTCCTTTTTGGTGAAGTAGTCGGCCGTCATCCCGATCCATTTCCTTTCTGGCATTCTTCCCAACGCCTCGATCCTGGTCTCAATATCGCCCAATACACCAACGTGACCGCTGATAAATTACTAGAAGAGGCCCGTAGTGCCACTGACGAAAAAACTAAGTTAACAAAATACCGTCTCTTCCAAAAAGAAATCGCCAAGGACCAGCCCGCGGTCTTCCTCTATTCGCCTTACTATCTCTATCTCTTATCTAATGATATCAAGGGAGCCAAATTCCCCGCCATCACCAATCCGGCCGAACGCTTTGCTTCCATCCATTTATGGTACAACAAAACAGATCGCCTCTGGCGCTTCTTAGCCAACAAAAATAACATCATTAAAAAATAATCATCTCCATCTTTATTAAATAAAATATTTTTTAAAGAGGTGCTCGGAGCCTGAATAAAAATTAAAAACTAATAATTACTAAATTACCAAAAGAACATGACCCCAAATAATCAGAACCAGCCGAACAATTCATCAGGACGCTCGTCACGGCCAAATTTTTCCAACAACAAAAATCAGGCTCACCCACCAAGACGCCGGCACTTTGTGGCGGGAGGTAACGATGCCCCGACACCAGCCTTCTCTGTCAATCGTCTAACTAGGCACAAAAATAATTTGCCACCAGCTAGACCAGTCTCAAACCAAGCACGAGTTCCAAATCAAACTCCAGCCCCTAATCGCGGGGCAGTAATCAAAACTGGCGAACGGCCAGCTCCCCGACCAGCTATTCATGCGACCAGTCGCCCGACTTCTTCTCGTCCAACCACTCGTCGAGTGGCCGAGAAAAGGCAGCGATCGGCCGGAAGTCACGATGAGGCTACTACCAAACCCAAAGAAAAAATTCCCGAAATCGGCCAGGGGGTAATCAGGATTATTCCGCTCGGTGGAGTAGAAGAAATCGGTAAAAATATGACCGCTATTGAAATCGGCAACGATATCATTGTTATTGATGCTGGTTTAGCTTTCCCAGGTGAAGATGCCCCAGGGGTTGATTATATTATTCCTGATACCACCTACCTTGAAGAACGCAAGAGCAAAGTTCGTGGCGTCCTCATTACCCATGGTCACCTCGATCACATTGGTGGTATTCCCTATATCATGGACAAGATCGGCAATCCACCGATCTATACTTCTCTCCTGACCGCCGTCATGATCAAAAAACGCCAAGAAGAATTTCCTCATCTGGCCAAACTCAATATCCAAATTGTTAATCCGGGAGAAAAATTAAAGCTGGGCGAAATGCGTTTTCGTTTCTTTGCCACCTCTCATACTATTCCTGATTCGATTGGTATTATTCTCGAAACAGCTTATGGCAACATCATCTCTACTGGCGATATTCGTCTCGAACACAAAGAAGGCGTGCCAGCTGATTTTGAAGTCAAAACCTATAGCGAAATCGGCAAAGAGAAAAATTTGTTAGTAATGGCCGATTCGACCAACATCGAGAAAACTGGTTTTTCCTATCCGGAAAAATACGTCCAGGAAAATGTCAAAGAAATCATCCGCAATGTCAAAGGCCGTGTCATTATTGGCACCTTTGCTTCACTATTTGAGCGTTTGATTTATATCATCATGGCTTGTGAAGAGTTGGGTAAAAAAGTGGCGATCGAAGGCCGAGCCATGAAAACCAATATCGAGATTGCTAAGGAGCTCGGTTTACTAAAAGTTAAACGCGACACTTTGATTACTTCTGACGAACTTGACCAGCACCCTGACGGCCAGATCGTGATTCTGGCCACCGGTGCCCAGGGCGACGAATTTGCTGCTCTGATGCGAATGTCTCAGCGCGAACACAAAATGGTCAAAATAAAAAAAGGCGATACGGTCTTACTCTCTTCATCAGTTATTCCTGGTAACGAAATCAGTGTTCGTAAACTCAAAGACAACCTCGCTCGCCAGGGGGCCAAGATCATTCACTATGGTATTGCCAATGTTCACTCTAGTGGTCACTCCTATCAGGGTGAGATCGAGTGGCTTCATCGCATGATCAAACCTCGTTACTTGATCCCAGTTCACGGCAACCACTCCATGCTTCGGGTCCACGCTGATGTGGCGATGGATATTGGCATGCTAGAAAAAAATATTGTGGTGCCAGACAATGGCATGATTATTGAAATTTCCGATCAGGGCAATAAAATTTCCGCCCTCAAACAAAATGCTGGCTCACGAGTGGTCATGGTAGACGGCCTCGGCACTAACAATGTCCAGGAAGTCGTCATCCGCGACCGCCAGATGTTGGCCCAAGATGGCATGTTCGTTATTATCGCTATCGTTGATGTTAAAAATGGCAAGATTCGTAAATCGCCAGATATTATTTCTCGGGGCTTCGTCTATCTCAAAGAATCGCAGGAATTACTCCGAGCCGTTCGCAGTACGGCGAAGAAGACTATCGAGGATGCTACCGCCAAAATGCACCCGATCAATCTCGACTATGTCAAAAATTGTGTTCGTGAAGATCTCGGTAAATTTCTCTTCCAAAAAACTCACAAGCGCCCAATCATTTTGCCAGTGTTGATTGAAGTGTAATTTTTACAAAACTTGTCGAAGGCTTATGTTTTTAAAAGCACGGATATTTTTTTGCTCTATGGAATAAATTTGTTCAAAAACTTTCTTAATTTCAAAACCCAGACCCAAGCCCAACCATTTTGAAATTAAGTAAGTTTTTTTGACAAATTTCGCTTCGCTATTCCATAAGTTTTGTAAAAATTACTACTCACTATTTTTTTGCTATACTACTTTTATGAAAATTCTTATTTATCTGGCCAGTTTTATTTTGGCCACCACCGCTGCCCTGCCAGCTTATGTGGAATCGTCTTTTCTCCAGTCTATTGTCGGGGCCAAATCAGTCGGTTCCGTTTTCGCCATTAGCTCACTTCTAACTATTATTATTTTTTCCTCCCTCTCTAGTCGTCTGCGTCGTTTTGGCCTGCGAGCGCCGATTATTCTTTTTACCTTCTTGGCCGTCTTTGCCACTATCCAGCTTTCGACTAGTTCGGTCGGCTATGCCACTCTGTTTGCTTTCGTTGTTTTTTATAGTGCCGGGATGATTCTACGTTATCTGCTCGATGTTTTACTCGAGCAGTACAGTGATGACACCGATACTGGCATGACCCGTGGTATTTATATGACCGCTTTTAATCTCGCCTGGTTAGCTTCGCCCTTTTTGGCAGGACGACTATTAGAAATTAATCCCGGTCATTATGATTTAATCTTCTTCCTGACTTTACCAGCCCTGCTGTTAGTTTTATTATTGACTATCTTTGCTTTGAAAGAGAAGGATCGGGCTGAGTTTAAAATTTCTACCCCCTGGCAAGCCCTCAAAAGACTTTGGTCTAGCAATAAGCAGGCCGACACTGACCTCAAAAAGATTTTAATTATTGATTTTCTGCTCCATTTTTTCTATGCCATTATGGTAGTTTATAGTCCAATCTATCTTCGTGAGGTTGTTGGTCTGTCGTGGCAAGGCATCGGTATTATTTTTACCTTTATGCTCCTGCCATTTGTTTTATTTGAAGCTCCTCTAGGCAGACTGGCTGACAAATATTTTGGCGAAAAAGAAATGCTCATCTCCGGCCTAATTATTATGATTTTTACCACCGCCGCTATTCCTCTAATCGGCGGGACTAGTCTGATCGCCTGGTCTCTGATTTTATTTCTGACTCGCACTGGCGCGGCCACGACAGAGATCATGAAGGAAACATATTTATTCAAAAAAATAGACAGTGAGAACGCCGATATTGTCGCCGTCTCCCGTAACAATATTCCCCTAGCCTATCTCATCGGACCAGTTTTTGGGATGATTTTTACGATTATTTTGCCCCTTAGTTGGATTTTTCCATCACTAGCTCTGATTCTCGTCAGCGGCATTTGGTTTGCTTGGAATCTAAAAGATACTCGGTAATAGCTCTTGACTTGATATTTAAAAGATAGTAAAAGAAGGGTGGGTTTCTGATCTTGGCAAAACACAACCACAGAGGAAGGGGTGGCTATATGGAAAAGGATTCAGTTGAACATGTTATCTCCTGCGTTTCCAGTCAGCTCGAGGAGGCCGGGGTCAAACCCGAAATCCGACAGATCGTAGCAGATAGCATCCTATCCGTGGCAAACGCCTACTATGAAAAAGGGCTTGCCCATGGAAAGAAAGAAGGGGCGAAAGAGCTGGTGATAGCTTTCGATCCCAGAACATTGATGTAGTGTAGAGGAGAAAGTGAGATGGACGACAAGGTGTTGGAACAATTCAGGACCAATCTTGAACATCTGGCTTCTCTTGGATCAATCCCCAGAGAATCATTGGATGTTCTAATGGTGTTAGCCACGGCTCTGGCTCAAGATTACTACCAAGAAGGCCGGAAGGCTCAACGAGCCGATCTAATCAAGGAGGCGGAGGAATTCAGTGACCGACACTGAGTTCAGAATTTCTGGCCCCACAACTGCGCATTTTGCAGCTGTGGGGCTTTGCTATTTAACCATCTCTCTCAGTCGACAAAACTCACACTTCGCATCACCACACCTCTTATCCCAAAATTTTAGATTAATGATTTCATCGGCCACGCGTTTGATCTCCTCGATCAGCCCATCGACTTCTTCCCGACCGACAGCAAATTCCTCGCGCACGTAGCGCCCTTTTTCATCCGGTCGGAGAAACTCCACCGCCCCTTTTTCAAATTGATATTTTTCTGGCTCAGATAAATCTAGTAGTAGTTTATAAAAAACCAACTGGCGTTTGATATTACCATCACCATCTTTGACCGTGCCCTCGATCTGACCCCGAGTTTTCGGCTTGCTGGTTTTATAATCCACCACCGCGATTTGTTTATCACCCATAAATTCAATCTTATCAATATCGCCCTTTAATTTAATTTCATCAGTTAGCACTACGCCCCGAATTTTTTTCTCGGTAATCGTCCGCTCTGCCCACCGACCCTCCCAAAAATCATAATAGCCTGCCAAATATTCACCGCCTCGGCGACGCCATTCTTCATAATCATTTTTAGCCATCGGCTGACGATTGAGATAGTCAGCATACTTGGTTAAAAGAAAATCTTTGCCGGGATCTTCCTCACGATATTTATCAAAAAAATCTTTCAGAGCGCTATGCACCGCGATACCATACATCTGACTGGCTGATGGCGCCTGAGGCAAGTGCAAGAGATTGGTATAAAAATAATTCCACGGACAGCGCAAATAATTATTGAGGTGGGTGACCGATAGACCGAGCTTAGCAAAAAGCTCAGCCACGAAAGCTTTAGTCTCTTCTAGGCCATCCACCATCTCCACTGGCGCCGAAAAGAAAATTTCTGGATGAAGAGCTAACTCTTTTTCTATCGCTTCGGTTTTTATATCAGTAATTAAATCCGGATTGATCTCGGTCAAAAAGGCCGACGGCGTCTGTTCGCGGCCATCAGCTCTCTCGCGCGACCAGGTCAGAGTCAGTGATTGCCGAGCGCGAGTCAGAGCCACATAAAAGAGCCGGCGCTCCTCGCCATTATCGTCACCGCTCTCAGTCGAAGCCCCAGAAAAAATCTCCACTGGCAACTTAATCTTGTCGTGTCGGCGCTTATTACCCCAACGCCCATCAGCGACGAAAGCGACATAAACATGGTCAAATTCGAGCCCCTTGGAGCGATGAGCGGTCATCAGACGCACTTTACCCGCTGAAGCGGTACCTGAAGCTGCGTTACGTTTGAGGCTGAGTTCATGGTCTTCTAGACGTTGCAAATATTCGATCAAATCCGGCAACTTGGCCTCCTTTTTCTGCTCCACCAGCTTCTTAACTTCAGCAAAGAAACTATTGATTTTAGCAATATTATCTAGGGCTGAAGCGCCAGCCAGAAAATCAGCCACTAGGCCAGACTCCCGCACGGCTACTTCGAAAAACTTTAGGAGAGGTAGGTTTTTAGCCTTGATCTTTAAATCAGCCAGCAAGTCAAAAGCTTTAATAATCTTGTCCGCTGTCTGGAGTTTCAAGTCAGCCAATTGGGCCGGCTGTTTGAGCCAATCAAAAACACCACCTTTCTTTCCGCTCTCATCATATTCGCCCGCCCGAGAAGCTAATTGATAAATATCTAGCGGAGCCACTCCGAGAAAATCTAGATGGAGAAATTCAAAGAATAAAGTTTCGTTGCCAAAATCATGCACCGCTCGCAACAGTAAAATCAATTTACGAATTTCCGCATCAGCGAGAATGTCCTGGCTCGATTCCAAAACAAACGGCACTCCGAGACGAGAAAAAATATCGACAATCGGCCAAGCATCCTTGTTGTCACGAACAAAAACCGCAATTTCTTCCGGCCTCGTTCCCGCTTTTATTTTATTTTGAATATCTTGGGCTAGGAAATAAGTCTCCCCGACTTCGGTGCTAAATTCTGCCAAACCAATCTGACCCAACTTGGCCGAAGCCCCTTTGGCCTGTAATTTTTTTCCTCCCTCTCCCGGCAATAGACTATGCGCCAGATCGAGAATCAATTGACCAGAGCGATAATTATCTTCGAGAGCAATAAACTTGGCCTCAGGATATTTTTCTTTAAAGTATAAAAAATTTTCCAGTGAAGCGCCTTGGAATTTATAAATCGCTTGCTTGTCATCACCCACCACAAACAAATTTGGCTGATCATAGAAACTAGCCAGCAGTTCGAGGACTTTGTTCTGCGCGTTGTTGGTATCCTGATGCTCGTCCACTAGAAGATATTGATATTGTTCTTGCAAAATTAACAGTAGTTCCTCGTCTTGTTCTAACGCCATCTTCACCTCCAAAATCATATCGTTATAGTCATACAGTTTGTCGGCACGCAGACGCTCTTGATAAGCACGGTAGACTTCTGCCAGCTCAGCCAACTTTTCTAAAACTTTCTGTTCGTCGGCCGCCGCGCCTTTCATTTTCCCCGCCCAGCGACCGCTGGTGTGATAGAGATCATCACGTTTGGCGAATTGGACCAGCTGGTCAGCGCTAAATTTGATCAGGTCAGCCGGCGAGACACCTTCGCGTTTAAGTTTACCAATCGAAGCATTAATATCCTTCAAATAGAAAAATTCACTACCGAGAATTTTCAGACGCTGGAGCGGTAGGCTGGAAATAATTTCTTCCAATAATTTAATCTGGCCGATCTCATCAATATTGATCGCTCCGATAATCGCGGAAAAATGTTCTGGATAATCTTTGATCACCTCATTACAAAAACCATGGAAAGTCGAGATTTTCACCCGATAAGCTGGCGTGCCGATCAGCTCTGCCAAACGCCGCCGCATGGCGACCACCCCGGATTCCGTAAAAGTCAGAGCCAAAATGTTTTCCGGGCTAGCATCGGTCTGGAGTAAGATATTGGCCACCCGTAGAGCCAAAATCTGGGTTTTGCCAGTACCTGGACCTGCTGCCACCATCACGGGGCCCTCAATAGCCTCCACGGCCTCCCGCTGGGCTGGGTTAAGCTTTTCTATTGCCTGCTGAAATTTAAGTGTCTCCATGGGCTCTATTTTAGCACCTAAAAGCCGAGGACCAAACTGGCACCCTGCTAACAAAAATGCTAATATCAAGCCAATAATTTAATTGAAAAAATATGCCACTCCACGAACAAATAAAAAATGAGATCAAAGAAGCCATGAAAGCTCGCGACGAGATCCGTCTCGCCACCGTCCGCAGTATCAGCGCGGCCATGACCAATGAGCTGGTCGCCAAGAGAATGAAACCCGATGAGATGCTCTCTGATGAAGACGCCCTAGCGGTAATCAAACGTCTCGTCAAACAACGCCAAGATTCGATCGAGCAATTCCGGGCTGGCGACCGTGAAGATCTAGCTTCCGCCGAAGAAGCCGAATTAAATATTTTGAAAGTTTATCTACCCGCCGCCATGCCGATCGAACAAGTCCGAGCCGTTGCCGAAGCCAAAAAAACTGAAATGGGTATCACCGACAAAACCAAACTTGGTATTCTGGTGGGAGCGGTAATGAAAGCGACAGGTGGTCAAGCTGACGGAGCGATTGTTAAAGAAGTAGTAGAAAGCTTGTTCAACTAAATAAATTGCCAAAAAAAATAACTGTGTGACATCGGATGTCGCACAGTTATTTTTTGGTAAAATTATAGATATTTTTCTTGTTTAAAAACTTCTTCTGCCAACTGCTTTTCTAGCACTACTTTTTTGAGCATCGCCAACAGTGGAAAATCACTGGCCTTTTTACCGAGCAAATGGATAATCAGGGGCAGGGAAACTGAGCCCTCACTTTTTTTATCTAAATCATCACCCCGAGCGATCAGTCGCCCGAGTTCGTTGTTGAGCGAACTACGACTAAGGGCAGTGGCTAAAAAATCAGCTACGCCGGGAATACCGAGAAAAGTTTCTTTCTTACCGCCGAGCAACACTCCGATTTTTAAAATCTCACTTATTGCTTGTTGTAAGTAAAAGGCGCGACTATTATCATCCCAACCGAGCGCTTCACCAATCCCCGCTCCGAGGGCGTAAATATTTTTTAACACCCCCGCCAGCGCCACGCCGATCACATCAGACGAAATAGTGACTGCTAGTTTAGAATCGGCAAATAATTCAGTCACAGCCAAAACTTTTTTACTACTACTAGCCAGCACTGCCCAACCAGGATGACCAGCCGATAATTCTTCGGCAATCATCGGCCCACTGAGATGACCAACTAAGCATTTGGAAGCAATTTTAGCTACAAATTCTGGTGCTGTTTTATAAGTACTGTCTTCCAGACCTTTCGATAAGGTAATGATAATTTGTTGAGCAGAAAAATAGGGTGACAGACAAAACAAGGCTTCTTTCAAACCCCATGATGGGATCGCTAAAAAGATTATTTTTGACTGACTAACGATTTCCGGTAGGGGCATATCCGCACCAGGTAAATCTGTCAATTTGTCAGCTTCTTTGTCCCAAAACAAAATCTCAGCCTTAGGGCCAATAATTTTAGCCAGGGCCAGGCCGAGCTCACCTGCACCAATAATCGCTACTTTTACCTTCTCCATATGTAGATATTTTACCATAAAAATGATAGGATTTCCGTATATGTTTAAAAAAATCTTTTCTTTCTTCGACAAGCTCGAAGACAAAACTCGTGGCTTTCTCAGTCATTATCCCACCGTCTATGCTGTCATTGGCGGTATTGGCTTGATTCTCTTTTGGCGCGGCATTTGGGAGGGTAGTATCGCCATCGGGATGACCAATCTCGGGTCAACAATCATCGGCGCCTTGATCTTATTATCCACCGGTATTTTCGTCTCCTACTTTATTGGTGATCAGATTCTCCTCTCTGGCCTGCGAGGTGAAAAGAAGATGATAGAAAAAACTGAAAGCGAACTGGAAAACGAGGCCAACAAACTCGACAACATCAACCACAAACTAAACGAGCTGAAAGAGATGGTAGAAAAGCTATCGGCAAAGTAGTCATAATTAAGTCGACTACTCAATAAAAAAAAATCCCTGGAAACTGGAAAGAGGTGGTGTTTTTATTATTTTTTTCTAGCGATAAAAGCTAGGGTGTTTGGTAGTCCCTGCGTCTCTCTGTCTTGTTCTGGTCCAACATATTCAGATATTTTTTCTAATTCAAAATTTTTAAAAAATTCTTCAGAAAAATATTCCGTTAATTGATGTAGAGGAAAAGTTATGCTGACGCTGCCACTAAATAAAGTTTTATTAACGTAGCCATTGGTATCTTTACCTAAAACAGCATCCCCGTGTGGATGACTAACTATGGCCAAAAACTTTCCGCCAGATTTAAGGATACGGCGCACTTCGTCGAGCGATTTAGCAATATTATTTGAATAATGAAGAGCGTGCCTTGAAACAACCACATCAAACATTTTGTCTTCAAAAGGAATACTCTCGAATGTGCCTTTTTTGAGGTGAGTGGTTGTTGCCGAGTTTTTAGCCTCCTCTAACATTTTTTCTGAAGGATCAGTACCGTAGATATTTAAAAATCCTAAATCTTCATAGGTTTTTAAATCGATACCTGAACCACATCCGACATCAATCAGGAGAGAAGATCGATCGAGATTGCTTATTCCAAGCTTTAAAAACTGCCGCCCTAAATCAACATCTTTTCCGACAAGACTATTAGAGGCATAATCTCTTGCCATTTTTCCATTATCATATTGTTCGTCAATAGACATATATTATTTTGGCTGGCCGACTTGAGCTAGAACGGTTATCGGTCAAGCCCTGTAAGGTTATTTTTAGTGTAATTTATAATTAACGATAACTTGTCTCTATCTTAAACACTCTACTTACTGTTTGGAGCTAATTGTGGAGTCGAATCTAACCCTCCAATAAAATAGAAAGTATAGCCTAAAATATCGGCGAGTTCTTCAATTTTAGAAAGTTCTAGATACATATCATTTGCAAGATTATATTCTGATGAATTACTCTTTACCGTTCCTTCACCAAAAATATTTAGGGCCTCAGATTTATCTATCACAAATCCATGATCTTTATAATCATATACCAATTTTTGAGCGATATTCGATGGAGTATCAGATAAAGTTTCTTTATGACTTTTAAGTAGTTTCTCCGCATATTGTTCTACTGATTTTGCTGCTCGTTCATAATATCCAATTTGAATTGGCTCTACTGAATAGTATAAATATTTTGCGAACATTTCTGCAGATTTTGGATTTTTACTAACCAATTCAGCAATATGTTCAATTGAATGTTTTAAACCTAAAGCAGGCATTTTATTTATCTGTAAATCAATTGGACCAAGCTCGCTCAAACTTCCCATATGAATTTCATCTGCGGCGCATGAGAGAAGAGTTGCCGCTGACTTGGCGTATCGAGGAACTGCAACGACGAGTTTGTTATTTGAAGATTCTCTACATAGTTTACCAATAAGATATGCTGAACCAGGCTCGCCACCTCGAGACAGCAAGATTAGTAATAGTGGCTTGGAATTTTTTTCTAAACCAATAATTGCTTGATAGATGCGGTTAGAATCAACTTTCATAAGAGTTGTATTGTCAAACAGTATAATAATGTTATAGGAGCTAGAGCATTTATGCTTAGACACTATTTGCTTAAGTAGTTTTCCAAAAACAATTGAAAATTGTTTTTTTCCTTCTTCAGTACCGTTCTTGCCATATCCAGAAACCAGCTTGTTTAAGATCTCACTGAAAGAAATTTCCAAAGATACAGATCCTTGAATTACGTCATCGGATGGAGTGGTGATTTTCTTCTCTTCCTTTTTAATTTTATTTTTCACCTCTTTTTTTGTTTTCATAAAACACCTTTAGAGATTTTTAATAATAAACATTTAATAAGTTCTACTTAGCTGTGTCTCTTGAACAAAATCCGAACTTTTTTCCAACAAAATCCCGATGTGGAATGAATCGTTCCGCCACTGCCTCGCTTCACTCGGCAACACCAAAGAAAAATGTTCCCTGCTTCTCTGATTTGGCGGTGGTGAATTTTTTCTTGAAAAAGGAAAGGACATTTTTCTTTGGTGTTCTGCCCTCAAGGTCTCGGGCAGGTGGTGGAACAATGCGGACGAAGTTTTGGCAAAACTATTTTTTGGGGAAAGGATTTGCCAAAACTTCGGCTGATTTGTTTTTGAATTCGGAAGTCGCAAATGGAAAAGGAGGGGTTTGGGGAGGAATTTTCCATTTGCTCCTCTTTTTGTTTTGGGGGAATTCGGGGCGGACATGTATGCATTATACTGCACTCTTGCAAAAGAATGCAAGTTTTCCTATTATGTATCTATGTCATCAGGTAAAAAGCTTGGAGAAAACCTAAGAAAATGGCGTTTGAAAAAAGATATGTCGCAAGGAGACCTTGCGACGGCTTTGAGCGTTGATCGAGCTTACATCAGCAATATTGAAAATGGTCGAATGAACCCTACTCTTTCAACCTTGGAAAAGATCGCCAACGCATTAGGAATTTCCAGTAGCGAACTTTTGAAATAATTATGGCAAATAAAAATCTTACAAATGCCAAGAAGGCGAAAAATGATGAGTTTTATACTCAATTTTCTGATATTCAAAAAGAAGTAGAGTCCTATCTTGAGTATGACCCAAATACTTTTAAAGGTAAGGTGATTTACAGCAACTGCGACGACCCATTCGAGAGTAATTTCTTTCGCTATTTTGTACTTAATTTTGACAAACTCGGACTTAAACAACTTATCACCACAAGCTACAAACCCTCACCTGTAGCCAATACGCAACTGGGATTATTTGGCGATGACAAAACTCTCACTAAATCAAAAGGCCGTCCAAAAATCACCGCCAACAAATTTATTATCAACGAAGTTGGTGATGTGGATGGCGATGGCTCTTTTACGCTAGAAGATATTGCGAAGCAACTTAGAACTAACAAAAATAACGAGTGGACTCCGCTTGAGGGTGAAGGTGATTTTAGAAGTGACGAATGTGTTGAGTTGCTCAAACACTCTGACATTGTAGTTACTAATCCTCCATTTAGTTTATTTCGTGAATATATTACGCAACTTTTCGAGCACAAAAAACAATTTCTAATCATTGGTAATCTCAATGCAATAAC
>JBAYKU010000013.1:0-19306 GCA_041664425.1 Minisyncoccota bacterium
AACAACAAACCAAGAAAGATTTTAGGTTATCGCTCCGCCTTGGAGGTGGCGGAGAAGGCTGGTATATTAACAGGATTAAAAGTGGGAGTGTCCTAATTCTGGGATGAATTTAGGCAGCGGATCTACCCTATATTATACACCCAAACAGCCTTTTTGTCAAATGCTTTTTTCGCGTTTTATCCGCTCCAATCTGCGCCATATCTGCATGGGTTGCGTCAAGGCAAAAAGCATAGTAAAATAGGCCGATGGAAACACAAAACTCTAATAATAGCAACGTAGATTCGGGGTCTCAAACTCCGAGCACTCCCATCAAGTCCGCTAATCCCTCTTGGTGGGAAATTATTAAATTTGCCGTAATTACGGCCGCGATCGTCTTGCCGATCCGCGCTTTTATTGCTCAGCCGTTTATCGTCTCCGGCGCCTCGATGGAGCCCAATTTTTACGATCACGAGTACCTGATTGTCGACGAACTCTCCTACCTTCTCCGCTCACCGAAGCGTGGCGAGGTCGTCATCTTCCGTTTTCCAGAAAATCCGAAAATGTTTTTTATCAAACGCGTCATTGGACTGCCAGGTGAGACGGTTGATATTGCCAACAGTAAAATCACTATTACCAGCGCTGATGGTAAAAGCCAAACCCTCGACGAACCATACGCCGAAGGTGTCACCATGACCGAAGTCAACCATCTCAAACTCGGCACCGACGAATATTTCGTCGCTGGCGATCATCGTGAAGTCAGCTACGATTCCCGCCGTTGGGGTCCCGTCAAAATTGACTTGATTAAAGGCCGCGCTTGGCTCCGCCTCCTCCCGCCGACCAAGATCAGTTATTTACCAGCCGATGGCACCAATTTAAATCCAGCTAAATAAAAAAATAACCATATGGAAAAAGGCAAAAAGACAGGCAAAAATAAAGAAGAATTACTCCAAACCCCGAAGGGTATGCGTGATTTGATTGGCGAAGAAGTTTTTCTCATTCAAGGTTTTATTGAAAAAGCCTCTGAGATCGCCATGTATTATGGTTTCCAACCAATCGAAACCCCGATGATGGAAAAGGAAGAATTATTTAATCGTGGCGTGGGTGAAAGCACTGATATTGTCAGCAAAGAAATGTACACCGTTAAAACCAAAGGTGGTGACCATCTCGCTCTGCGACCAGAATTCACACCAGGAGTCATGCGCGCTTATTTCGAACATGGGATGCAATCCTGGCCTCAGCCAGTCATGCTTTATAGTGCGGGACCAGTCTTCCGCCATGACAATCCCCAAAAGGGTCGCTGGCGCCAGTTCAATCAGTTCAACCTGGAAATTCTCGGCACCAAGAAAAGTATTGCCGATGCCATGATTATTATGATCTTTTCCACCATCCTCAAAGAAGCTGGGATCAAAGATATGGTTGTTCAGATCAACAGTATCGGTGACGCTGATTGCCGTTCTAGTTATCGCCGTGAACTCGTCAATTATTACAAAAAACATTTGAAAGGAATTTGTTCTGATTGTCGCGAGAGACTAAAGACCAATCCCCTCCGCCTTTTGGATTGTAAAAATCCTCATTGCCAAGAGATCAAACAGAGCGCGCCAGAATCGATCGCCTATTTGTGCACCGCTTGTAAATCACACTTCAAAGAAGTGCTCGAATATCTCGATTCTTTTGGCATCACTTACGAAATCAATAGCAACTTGGTCCGCGGAATGGACTACTATTCCCGCACAGTTTTTGAAATTATCGTCAATAAAAAATCCGAGGACGAAGGCGAAGAAAATAAAACTGCTCCCATGGCTATCGCCGGTGGCGGTCGCTACGATTATCTCGCCAAAGTGCTGACTGGTAAAAAAGATTTACCAGCCGTCGGTGGTGGTATCGGTATTGATCGGGTTTTGATGCAAGAAGGCTATGCCAAACTCACTCCTCGCATCGTCAAGAAACCAAAAGTCTTCTTCATCCAGCTCAGCCAGGACGCCAAGCAAAAAAGCTTTGAAATCATTGAGATTTTGCGCAAAGCCAAGGTACCTATCGCCCAGTCACTCGCCAAAGACTCCCTGTCTGTCCAGCTGGCCCTAGCGGAAAAAGCCGAAACCCCTTTCGCCCTGATCCTCGGCCAAAAAGAAGCTCTGGAAAACACGGTTATCGTTCGCAATATGGACAACCGCTCCCAGGACACCGTTAAAATCGATAAATTGGCCGAATACTTGAAAAAGAACTTTTAGCGTGTTAGCATAATGACACTATGACCAAAATCGAAGTCAAACGAGGGGCCAATGAAACCAGCACTAGTTTGTTGCGCCGCTTTTCCAAACGTGTTTCTGGTGCCAGCACTCTACGCAAAGTTCGAGCCAATCAATACTCCGAGCGTGCCAAATCCGACCTCAAGAAAAAACTCGAAGCCCTAAAGCGCATGGCCAAACGAGCCGATACCGAGCGCTTGCGCAAACTCGGCAAAATCAAAGATGTTTTCTACCGTAAATCATCTTAAGAGACGAATTCCCCAGTTGCCTTTGGCGGAAATCGCCGACAAAATCCTCGGCCCCAAGTACGAACTGGGGCTGGTTTTTGTTGCTGACAAAGAAATGCATGCTCTCAATCGCGAGCATCGCCACCATGACTACCCCACCAACATTTTAAGTTTTCCGTTAGATAAAAACGAAGGTGAAATTTTAATCAATTTAGATAAAGCCGAGCGTGAAGCGCCAGAGTTTGATCATGATTTCAAAAATCATTTGATCTTTTTATTTATCCACGGTTGTCTACATTTGAAAGGAATGACACATGGCAGTATAATGATTAAAGCTGAAAAAAAATTCTTCGATCTTTATGGCACGCCAAATCATCACGGGTCTGGACATCGGCACTGCGTCGCTTCGCGTCGTGGTGTGCGAGTACAAAAAGGGCGATAGCGTCCCGACCGTTTTAGCTTTGGTTAAAAAGAATTCTCGTGGTTTACGTCGTGGCTATGTTATCAACGCCGAAGAAGCCACTGAGAGTATTCGCGCCGCCATCGCCGATGCCGAACGCATCACCAATCTCAAAATTAAAAAAGTTATCCTCGGAGTCGGCGGAGCTACTCTCGAATCCCGAACTGTCGATGGCATCGTCTCTATTTCCCGACCAGATGCCGAGATCAACACTCACGAGATCAATCGTGCCATGGAAGCGGCAGAGGCAATCATCCCCGAATCCAACAATCGCAATATTCTGCATCGTATTCCGATCGCTTATAAACTTGATGGCAAGAAAATTCTCGGCCGAGCCGAAGGTCTCTGTGGTAACAAACTCGAAGTTAAAACTTTATTTGTCACCTGTTCGAGCCAGCATTTGCGCGATTTAGTAAAAGCCGTCGAAGATGCCGGCATCAATGTTGACGACATCGCCGCCGCTCCTTTGGCCGCCAGCTACTCAGTCCTGACCAGACTACAAAAAGTCTCTGGTTGCGTTCTCGTCAATATTGGCTCACAGACGACTTCGATTGCCATCTTTGAAGAAGGCTTGCCTATTTCTGTTCAAGTTTTTCCTCTAGGCTCGACAGATATTACCAACGACATCGCCCTCGGTTTCCGGATTCCACTCGAAGATGCTGAGAGAGTGAAAAAAGGCGACGGCGATAGCACCATCACCAAAAAGAAACTCGACGATATCATCCATGCCCGCTTATCTGATATTTTTGAATACGTCGAAGGCCACCTGAAGAAAATCGGCTGTTCCGGACTTTTACCAGCAGGTGTCGTTATCACTGGTGGCGGTTCTGGTATCAACAACATCGAGGAACTCGCCAAATCTTATTTTAAATTACCAGCTCGTATCAGTAGCCCGGAGATTGCCGCTACTTCCAAAAACCAAATCAAAGAATCCGCCTGGTCAGTCGCTTATGGACTATGCCTCTACAGCATCAATAGCGAAAAAGACGAACATTCAGTTCGCGATGCCATCTCCAGTTCTGGTCCTCTAATAGTGATCAAAAATATCTTCAAAGAATTGTGGCCCTAAATCACTAACAAAGTCGAATAACGCAAACCCATAGAATAGCCAAGCAAAATTTGTCAAAAAAACTTACTTAATTTCAAAATGGTTGGGCTTGGGTCTGGGTTTTGAAATTAAGAAAGTTTTTGAACAAATTTATTCCGTAAGGCAAGAAAAATCCGTACTCTAAAAACAGACATCCGAAAAAGCTGATTTCCAATATTTTACGGCCTTAAATAAGGCTTTTTTTGTTTTATCCACAACCCACAACTTCTTTTTGACTTTTGTTTGCCAGATGATAAGATGATGGCACTAATCACCCTTTAATACCGACAACCCTATTATTTATGCCCAAAATCAATCCCGAAGTTGAATCATTTGCTCGGATCAAAGTCATCGGTGTCGGTGGTTCTGGTACGAATGCCGTCAATCATATGGTCAATTGCGACACTCGCGGTGTCGAATTCATCGTCATGAACACTGACGCCCAGCATCTCCACCACTCCCCAGCCGAAAAGAAAATCCACATTGGTAAAAACCTCACCCGTGGCCTCGGGACTGGTATGGATCCGGAGATTGGCCGTCGCGCCGCCGAAGAAAGCCTCGAAGATATCCAAAATGCCATCAAAGGTGCTGACATGGTTTTCGTTTCTTGCGGTCTCGGAGGTGGTACCGGCACCGGCGCTGCACCAGTTATCGCTAAAACTGCCAAAGATCAAGGCGCCCTGACTATCGCTGTCGTTACTCGCCCATTCTTCTTTGAGGGCAAGACTCGCATGGCTATCGCCGAAAAAGGCATGGACGATCTCCGCAAGGAAGTCGACGCTTTTATTGTCATTCCGAACGACAGAATTTTGAGCATTGTCGACAAAGAAACCAAACACACTTCTGCCTTTGCCATGTGTGATGAGATTTTGCGCCAAGCCGTCGAAGGTATTTCCAACACCATCACCATGCCTGGTGTTATCAACGTAGACTTTGCTGACATCCGCTCGATTATGCAGAATTCTGGCTCAGCTCTGATGGGTATCGGTACGGCCGCTGGCGAGACTCGTGCCATCGACGCTGCTCGCGCCGCTATCAGCTCACCCCTACTCGACCTCTCGATCAATGGTGCCAAAGGCCTACTCTTTACTATCTCTGGCGGTGAGGACCTGACCATGTTCGAAATTCAAGACGCTGCCAAGGTGGTGACCGAATCTGTCGACAACGACGCTAAAGTTATTTTCGGAACTATTTTAGACGACAAACTCAAGAAGAACGAAATCAAGATTACGGTTATTGCTTGTG
The DNA here is from genome assembly GCA_041664425.1 of Minisyncoccota bacterium. GTDB lineage: Bacteria > Patescibacteriota > Minisyncoccia > Phycocordibacterales > XYD1-FULL-46-19 > XYB1-FULL-42-16. The sequence goes on from JBAYKU010000013.1 coordinate 5,245, forward strand.
GTTTCCCTGAGGGTGGCCGTAAAACTGTTTCAAGTTTTTCACCCCAAGAAAGAATTATTCCAGAAATAAAAACTGACAAGAAGGAAACCAACCAGCCCCGAGAAATTATCGAAGAGGATGAGGAACCAGCTCCAAAGCGTGACCGCGAATCTTTCTTCCGCCCACGGACCCCGATTTCTGAATCTCCTCGTGTTATTGAAGAAAAAGATGAGTTAGGAGGTGACAGCGAAGACGACTGGTCATCCATACCAGCGTTCCTACGTAGAAAAAAATAACTGTACCATACCCGTGGTTATATTATATTTTTTTCTCCAAGTGAATTTAAAATGTAAAAATCAAAATGAAAAATGATAGATAAAAATAAAAAATGTCTATCATTATAGAGTTAAGGGGAATTTTACATTTTGCTTTGTCATTTTTATTTTTGATTTTTTAATTTTAATTTAAAATAATATGTACGATCTAATCATCATCGGTGGTGGTCCAGCTGGCGTCTCTGCCGCTATCTATGCCGCTCGCAAAAAACTCAACACCCTAATCATTTCTGATTATTTTCAGGGCCAGTCAGTCGTCTCCGCTGAGATTCAAAACTGGATTGGGACCAAATCAATCAGTGGTGAAGCTCTCGCTAAACAAATCAAAGATCATCTCGATGTCTATCAGAGCGATAAAATGGTCATCAAAGAAAAAGAAGTGGTCATGTCTGTCACTAAAATTTCCGATGGTTTTGAGGTTAGTACCAATCTCAGCAATAAATACACCAGCAAAACTATTTTAGTGGCCACCGGCGGTCGCCGTCGCAAACTAAAAGTAACCGGCGCTGACACCTATGAACAAAAAGGTATTACTTACTGCGCTTCTTGTGACGGTCCACTCTTTTCTGGACAGGATGTAGTCGTGATTGGTGGTGGCAATGCTGGTTTCGGCACAGCCGGACAATTACTCGCCTATTGTAAATCTGTCACCCTATTAGAAAATGGCGACTTTCGCGCCGAGAAAATTACTATCGACAAACTTTTAGCCAATCCGATTTTCAAAGCCGTGCCCAATGTTGATATTATTGAAATCGCCGGTGAACAATTTGTAAATAAGATTGTTTATAAAAATCGCGGCACGGGCGAAACCGTCGAATTACCAACTACTGGTATTTTTGTAGAAATCGGTTTCGAGCCAAATACTGATATCGTCAAAGACCTCGTCAATCGCACCCCCGCTGGCGCGATCATCATTGATCACCAAAGACAAACTACTTCGGAAGTCGGTGTCTGGGCCGCTGGCGACAGCACCAATGGTCTCTATCATCAAAATAATATTTCTGTTGGTGATGCCGTCAAAGCTGTTGAAGATATTTATAATTTCCTACAGAAAAAGTAAAACTTAAGCAGGCAAGAAGCGAAACCCGACTGAGCAGTAGACTGCTCCGTCGGGTGTAGTTTTTTTGGTCGATTTCGATTATCGAGCCAGGGAGAGTGGCCTCTCCGTGATGCCATCTCTCAGTTCGTAGTGAGCCACTTCATCCTCATGAGTGACAATCAGGTAGCCATGTCTCGCCCATCCCTCGGCCACTTTTCTAACCGCATTGCGGTAGCGCCAGTGTGGATGACCATTTTTCCTAGCCAGCGACCTCTGCTTCTCCACCATCAGAGAGGCACTGTCGACAGACAAGGGTCGTTTGGCTTCCTGGAGAACCAGAAAGAACAGGTCGGGTATCTCCCCCTTGGGAAAACGAGAAGGTGGCATAGGGGCAATCTGGCGATATTCATAGGCCCTAATTTCTCCTCTCCGTTCCAAGACCCGCTCTCTTTGGTATAGTCCAGCTAAACAATTGCAGACGAGACTTTGTTCAATCCGTAACTGCTCTCCCAACGATCCAGAAGAAAACCAGGCTCCATAGAGACCACTGATGGCCTCATAGATCCTCTCGTAGGAGTCAGTCGGCTGACACCGCTGACCGCTTCTGAAAGGTGGCGAGAACTCCTTACCAGTGTGGTAGTAGCGATAACTACCCCATTTTCCAGACCTGACAACATGTCCGCTTTCCATCCAGTTTTTCATCAAAGTCGAAACACTAGATTTTGAGCGTCCAGGTAACCTCTCCGACACTTCCAAGAGCGACAATCCACTGTCGCCAGCCTCGATCAAGGCTTTTTTGATTTCCTCAGTGTTACCATTCACTCCAAGACACCTCCCCTGTCAAAAAGCCAATCCAGTAGCCACATGCTACACTAAATTCCTTTTTCAATATGCCTACTTTTTTACTTTTTGTCAAATAAAACCCCCGGATTTTGGCGAAGCCAAAATCCGGGGGTTTTGTTTAAAATTTGAGAGTTTAATTTTCTTGTCCACCTAAGTTTTTTAGAAAAAAATTTTAGTGGATGAATTTAGGATTTATGATTTCGTGCTTCTTAGCTTACGTGCTTAATTGAAATTTGTTTAAAATTTGAGAGTTTAAAATTTGTTTCGGATTTCGAATTTGTGATTTAGAATTTTACTTAATTCTTACTTGCTTACTTGCTTACCTGCTTTTTTTAGATCCCCGCTATCTTCACCACCACAAAAATTACCCCCAAACCCAGCAGGGTGGCGATAGTCGTCCATCTGGTCGGATGACCATGATGACTTTCTGGCAACAGTTCCGACGCCCCGATATATAAAAAGAAACCACAAAAAACCGCTAGGACTACGCCGAGTGATTGTTCTGTCAAAGTAAAAAGGGTCGAGACCAAAATTCCAAGGACCGGCGCAATAGCATCGACAGATAGCCACCGCCAAGCCTCGCTTTTGGGCGCGCCACTTTTCAATATCACCCCGACAGTGTTGATCCCATCAGAGAAATCATGTGCCAGTACCGCCAGAGTGACCACTAGACCGACCGCCACCGACACTTGCCAGGCCAGACCGATGGCTAGACCATCGAGAAAACTATGAATCGACAGGGTGCCAGCTGACAACCAGCCACGAGGCCGATGATCTTCATTGTGACATTCCTCATCAGCATGCGGATGAAATAAAACTAACCGATCTAGGACGAGATAGGCCATAAAACTAAAACCAATAATCATTGTAATCGTACTAGCTCCTAATCTTTCTCCCAATTCCAAGGCCTCCGGCAGGAGGTCAAAGAAAGCTACGCCAATCACCGCCCCAGCCGAAAAGCCGAGCATCAGGTGTAGTCGGTCGGAAAAGCGTAGGGCGAACCAGCCCCCGAGTAAGGTGAAAGCAAAAGCCAATAAGGCAATAAAATAGATCATATGAGCTTATTCTAAACCAAATAAATATCTTGACCATAGCCTCCGACCCCCAGCGATTCGGCCTCACCCTTTAAAATCGCTTCATAAGGCCGACAAGCGAAACAGCCCTCTGGTCCACGTGGACAGTCGAAAGCTTTGGCCTCGCGGGCTTCCTTGACCCGTCGAGCCACTGCCAGCACCTTGGACCGCGCCTCATCAACATCAGGTAGCGTTTTTTCGATCGGTTCATCATTGCGATCGAGATACCAATAAGCCGCGCTCGTGACTGGTCTTTTTTGTAAAGCATTTAACAATAAAACATAAATCGGGAGCTGGAGCGATTCGTCATCTTCGTCATTTTTACCCGTTTTAAAATCCAATACTCGCAAACTGTCATCAGCTTCTAAATATTCCAACCAGTCGATCAGACCGCATAAAATAATATTATCTTCTTCGGACAAAATAAAATTCGGGGGCATGCCATTGTGACCCTCTTTCAGGCGCACGGTCTTGCGCGCGATCGGTCCGAGGTTTTTTATCACTCGCTCGATCATGGCCCGACCACGAGCCTTGGCTTCGGCTTCTTCGGCTTCACTTTTAAATCCCCCTTTTCGGCCAGACACTTTTTTCCAGGCTTCTTCGAAATCGGCCAGGAGATCGCGTTTTAGTCGCTCCTCGATTGGCATATTTTTCAAATTTTCTAGCGTATCATGAACAGCTGTGCCGAGCGACATAGCCGCACTGACAATCGACATCTTGCGACCAGTCTTTGGATCTTTATAAACATTATGCAAATAATAAGCGCGGGGACATTTCAAAAAATCTCCCATCGAGGAATGTGACACCCACACGGCACTGTATTTATCGAAAGCCATAGTTTTTTAAATTTAACACACTCGCCAATCTTGTCCACTTTTAAAATAGATATTTAATAAAAACTTAAGTATAATTAAAAGCATATGCAAAAATTTAATTCTCTCGCCGCGTCGTCTGACTGGCTAAACCAGTTGCCGCCGCAGGTCTGGGGCATTGCCCCTATCGTCGCCGCTATCGGCGTCACAGCCTTGGTCGCTATTTTAATCATCTGGACCGTCGTCTGGAAGGGTCTCGCTTTGTGGAAAGCGGCTCGTGTTGGTAGCAAGTGGTGGTTCATCATTCTCTTGGTGGTCAACACTTGTGGTTTACTCGAAATTCTCTACTACTTCTTCCTCGATAAGAAGAAGGGTAAGTAATTCTCTTTAAATTTTAACCAAAAAAGCCATCACCCGATGGCTTTTTTGTTGGATTAGCCAATCTAGCGCAAATAGCCTAAAATAAGAGAGTCTAGCTAAAATTTAATTCTCTAATCAATGCCTGAAAAATTTACACCTTTAGTTTTTCCCCGTGACGAATCCGTCCACAATCACATTATCGAGTGGTGGTATTTCAATGGCCAGATGACCGACGCCGAGGGCCGAGACTACGCTTTTATGAATTGTCTCTTTCGCGCCGATGTGAAAAAAGTTAAAATTCCTTTCTTGAGTAAAATCCCAGTCAAGATCGTCTATTTCTATCACTCAGTTATTTCCGATATTGAAAATAACAAATCCTATCCTTCGGTCGACGATCTCTGCATCGTCTCGGAAGATAGTTTTTCCAAACCGCTACTTTTTATCAATCACTCCACCCCGCTCGCCATCCCCACCTATACCAACCGCGAGCTCGAAGAAATTTCTCCTTTTGTTTATCGTCTAAAAGATGAAAATGTTGATCTGCTTTTAACTTCGACCAAAAAACCGCTTCTGGAAGGAGGTGAAGGCTACGTCAATCTCCTGTCGAAAAAAAGTTATTACTATTCTCTGACCAACCTGACGGCCGAGGGAAAAATAAAAGTTGACGATCAGTGGATCGCCGTGACGGGTAAAGCTTGGATGGATCACCAGTGGGCCAATGCCGGCTACTCCAAAGACAAGTGGTCATGGTTTTCGATTCAGCTCGACAACGAACGCGAGATTGTTTGTTATGAATATGATGGTGGTGAGAAGAAAACCTATCTCGCCAGTCTCCTCAATGCCGCCGGCCACGCTGAACATTTTGAAGAAGTCGAGATGACCCCTCTCGGTGATACTTGGACCAGCCCAAAGACCAAAGCCACCTATCCCCTGACTTGGCAGATAAAAATCCCGGCGAAAAATATTGATTTGAAACTAACACCAAAAATCATCGAACAAGAAATGATTTTCGGCTCGATCAACTACTGGGAGGGACCGCTGACGGTCACGGGCACTTGGGAAAAAGAAGAAGTCACCGGCCACGGCTTTATGGAACTGGTCGGCTATCCGTCCGAGTATGGCAATTTCCAATACGCTCAGGACAAGATCGTGCAATCCGCTAAGGAGATTTTTAAATTCGCAAAGGAGTATTTGAAGAAAGACTAACCCTTCCTCCGCCAAAATTTTTGGAGGAATTAAAGTAAATAAAAATTAAATGAACGGAGCGTCCTCAGGAACAAAAGCGCCAGTTCTCCACACTTTTTCCGTTTTGAAATCAAGTCTCATATATGCTCCCAAACCATCTTCGTTTAAAAGCCCAATGTTTGCCTGGCCATCTATTCTGTCCGTATAATGAGAACTATCTCTCATACGAAATGGTTTCCCGTACATCTCACCATTTTTTCCAGAAATATCATCCACAATTATAAGTTCTACATCACCGTTATATGCCCTTAAGGACATCTTACCATCCACAGAAACTCTAAAACCAACTACTCCAGATCCGGCACTTCTCATCTCAATCTTCACGTCAGAAGAACCGTACTTAGATTCTATTTCTTCTACAATACGATCGGTTGTCTTCATTGTTTCCTCCATAGTTACCAGAACCACACTTCCCATATCTGTTTCCACAATGGTTTCAATCCCTTTTGCTCCTAAATTACTAACAATAGAATCTAGTAACCCTTTTTTTTGACCATTAACGCCACCTATTTTTATTGATGCATTTTCAGATCCCTGACCATCATAAAAAGTGGGCGGACCACTATATGTTCCATAATCACTAGCAATATCTCCTCCATCAGTAGGATCTCCATAAAAATTTTCTCGTATAAATAAAAACCCCTTCTCTTGAAAAGACTTTTTTGTGTCCTCTATGAAGGATTCCAATCTGCCCTCTCTTGTTGGATCAGCAAGAGCTTTTTCAATTCTTTCGCGTCTAAATCTTATTACTTTTTCTCTACTTTCTTGTTTTTCCTCAAACGATTCCCCAAATTCCATAGTTTTTAAAGTTAAATGTTATAATAATGTTTATTATAACATAAAAAACAGTTCGACTATCTTGAGCTACAGGAGAAGGACTAATCTCTCCACCACCGGAATTTTTGGAGAAATTTTGAATTTTTGTAATAGACTTTTATTTTGTCTTGCAAAAGCAAGCGGATACCGAGGATTTCCAAACCGATGACGATCGCCCATGAACCCGGCACCAGTGGAATGAGATGAATGATCAGACCAAAAATGACCAAGGAAAAACCGGCCAAAATTCTCAGCTTGGTTTTGGTTTTAAGATGCTCAAAAATTTCTCTCATAAATTAATTATACCAGCAAATTTCCGTCTAATTACCTTTTAAAATAGGTAAGCGCCTCTTTACCATAATTTGCAATGTGCATTTTTTGCATATTTGTCGTTACCGAACATGCCAACATACTCCAGTTTGTTGGTGTATTTTTTATGTGTTGTTATGCAAAAGCTACATAAACTACAAGCGACGAAAGGATTGTAAAAATTGAGTAAAGATTTGGCCGTAGCTGGAGAGTTCGTGCACCACGCAACGGCCTTTGTATTTTTTGTTAATCAAACCGGCCGAGTGCAACCGGCGAGTGTGTTCACCAATCGTTTTTTCGTTACCTTTAGTAAGCTCAATTATCTCTTCAAGGGTTATCCCCTTGTGCGCGGCTACCACCAACAAAATCTCAATGCGATGATGATTAGCCATCCCCTTAAGATGCCGTTCCATTTGCTTAGCCGTTTTTAATTTACCCTTAATCATCTTGATAATTATACAAAAATACACCAACATACTCCAGTTTGTTAGGATATTTTATTTGTGGTGAAGTGTAAAGTAGTATAAAGACCTAATTTAGATGTTGGAAACACTCGCAGGGTTTGTGGTGGAGGAGAATTTTTTGCTCGGCGATGGTGTTGATGAAGACTTTTTGACCAGATTGGCCACGGGCTAGGCGCTTGTCGAGTGGTGAGTGGTGCTTGTAGCCCCGACGGGTGAATTCTCGCACCAGGGCTTCGTGGCGATCATAGAGGGCCCGAGTTTTGCCCACCCAGCGCAGAGTTTCCGGGTGGCGAGAATAGCCACCCACTCCCCCGTGTTTAGTTAAAATATTCCATAGACCATGGAGCTCGCGGTGCTCAGCCAGCAAGTGTTTTCGACAGAGGTGTTTTGGATGGATGTCCCAGACGCGCATGATTTTTTGAAAAGGTACCTGACCCTATTATTCTATTAATTTCCTGTTAATCTTGTGCTAACATAGAATTATGTTCAAAGCAATATTGAGCGCTTAATGCCGGAGTCGGAGTGGTCAATTTTGGTTTACAAAAGCGCTCGCTCGCAAACCAAAAATTTAGAGCAATAGAACATGTTTTTAAGCCGGAGTCCCACTCCTCAAGAAAAAATCCCGTTTTGGGATTTTTTCTTTTTGGCCATAACACTTATCGATTACCCTTTGCTCGATTATGAGTCTTACACAACATCTCACAGTTTTTTATTGATGTTTTACCACCCTTGCTCCATGCAGCAACATGGTCAGCATCCATATCGCCCAAACTCCAAATTTTATCTTTATTTGCATCGTGGCCGATCGCACAGTGTGAACAGTTTGATATACCTTTCTTCTTTGCGACTTCAGTTTGGGCTTCATAAACTGAACGTTTTGTTGAGTCCTCAAATACTCGAACTTCAAGTAGCTTGGTTTCAACTTCTCCACCTAAAATATACTCGAAAATACCCTTGCGACTTTTTACGAAACCATCTGCGTAAAGTTTTTGAACAGTGGCAGAAACCTTAGCAGGATTATATTTGTTTTTCTGATATGTCTCATAAAGTCTATTCCACTCCAAGCCCCTCATTTCACTTTCAACTTCGGTAAATATATTAGAGACCCAATCAATAACAGTCTCGAAATGCTTTTTTAGCTCAGTAATATTTTTATCGTTGCGGTGCATACTCATATAATTGTCGATTGCACCACCAGAAACCCAATCTAAAGCCCGTTCCAAATATGCTTGGCGTTTGATATCACCAGCTATGTACGCGCTCCATTTTTGGACATTGGCATTTTGACTATTACTAAATTCTTCGCGGGCACGAGTGACGAAAGGACCAGAATATACTGCGTTGAGAATCTCTTGCTCGGTTAATGGCACTCCGGCGATGTTTATGGTCTTAAACCAATCCTTGATCTCTGGCTCATCGCCTTCGCATACATACACCAGTAGCTTGGTTTTCATAATTTGCTCTCGCTGACTATTAGCCATACCGCTGTAGTATTGTTCATGACCGTTTTTATCTTTAACAGCAAATTTACCTGTCACAAAACGTCCAATACTTGTGATTCGTTGCTGACCATCCAACACTTCAAACTTATCTTTGCCTGCTTGGTTAAAATAAATCAAACCTATTGGGTAACCTTTCAAAATTGAGTCAATTACAGCAACGTCACGTTTGCCATCAGCATAAATATAATTACGCTGATACTCTGGCTGAATAGTGAGCTTGCCAGACAAACCAAACAACCCTTTTCCTTCGAATTCGTTGTATTCAAAGCCGTCGCAAACTTCTTTTACAGTGATATCATTTTTTAAGGTTGTTTTCATATTATTTTCTGATTATCTTAATAATTTGTTCAATTCCTTCATCGAATTTTTCAGACTCGAGATGTTTCTCAATTCTCCATTTATCAAACACCCGCTTACCACTGACCCCCCAACACTTACATTCTCTATTAAACCACTTTTTCATTTTATCCCTGTTGTCTATTTCTAATTCTTTTCTTGATAAAAATGTCTGTTTTGTATATTTATTTTTAGATTTCCAAAAATCATCAGTGGGGGAAATACTATCTAAAAAATCCATAATTACATTTTCCGGCCGTTTATTGCCAGGCAAAAAAACAAGATTTTTATAATCGTTGATTTTATTCTTACTGTCACCATCTAAAATAATAATTTTATCATCCAGAATACCCTTTTTTAAGAGTTGCTCATAATTAGCACACCCCAAATTTACTTTTTTGAACTCGAGTTGTTTTTTTATTTTAGAATCCAACACACCTTTGGCTATAAAAACTGCTTCATTATCCTCACAAAGAACCGAGATTTTTTTATTTTTAGTAACCTCGGCTTTATCTTTTATTCGATGCCGTAAATCAGATATTATATTATCAATATCTTGTTCATCTTTTTTATAACAAATGAAATCATCACTTATTTTTTCTAAAAAAACATATTTCGAATGTGGTTTATAATCTTTATGAGCCAATGATTCCAGTATTTCTAAGGAATGTGTCGTAAAAATAACTTGCAAATTTAATTCTCCGGCCAATCGATGCAAATACTTAATTAAATTAATTTGAGCACCTGGATAAAACGAAACATCAACTTCATCAATAATCAAAGCTCCTCCAAAATAACCACCGTCAAGCTGATCTTTTAGTTTTTTAAAAGAATAGATGGCACTTAATATTTGGCTTAAATTATCTTGCCCGGCGGAACTTCCATAACTATCATACTCATCCGTAATCACACTGAGAAAACCCTTGTTTTCAGATTTGTAATTTTCATAGTTGATAGGTTTTTCTGTGGGTAAAATTGCTTTGTAATATTTCTCAAACCAATTTTTATATTCATCATCTTGTCTCCGGGTTATATTAATCTTTGGATTTATTTCTTGCGCCAATGGGAAAAATCTTCTTAACCCTAAATATATTATCGGGAATTGAATTTTTTTCTTATCCTTTTTTTCTCCTGACAATATGTCAATTCTAAACGGCCTACTCTTATTATTTACTGAATACCGAAAACCACCAAATGCTTTTTGCCCATCACTCAAAGAAATTTCGTATTTGTACAAATTTACTTTTTTCCCTTCTTTCTTTTGAGAGAATGTGAAAATTTCACTAAAATCAGCGGAAAAACTCTTTTTGTTAAACAGTGTCAATCCTTTAGTTTTATCAAAAACAAATGCCCCCGATATTAACCCCAGTAAGGAAGATTTGCCGGTGCCGTTAGCTCCTGCTATTGCAGTAATTCTCGATCCAAATTCGATATCCAGATCTTTTAAATGGCGAAACTGCTTTATCTTTAAACCATTAATTTGTGTGCTCATAGATATTAAGAAGTAAACATCGCTATTATTTTTTAACTTTCTTATGTTTTATGAAAATTCTTTTGTATACTCTTTCTCCACCAATCAAAGGTTGAGACACCTTACTTGACTCATTCCATAGACCATCAGAAAAGCCTCTCCCTTCGCTTTCCGTAGCTCCTAAAATTTCAAATTGTTCAGGATTATATTTATCTAAAAAACTAATGGGTACACCCATTACTCCTTCATAATCACTGGGAATATTTTTAACAAAAGAAACTTCTAGTGCCTTATAATTATCATATTTTTCAAACGGCTTTTTTGCACTGAACTTTATAATATCTATCTCGGTCATTAGTGATAATGGTTTGTGGCGTCTACCATGATCAAGATTTGTAAACCAACAAGAGTTCCCGAGTCTTGTATAGTCACCTACGTAGCCTAATCGAGCCGCTTTTTGTCTATCACTCTCTGCAATATCAATGCCATTAGGCACAGCAAAGACCATGTCATTTCCATTCCCTGTCGCTCCAAGCCACATTTTGTTTTCTTTAATCTTTGGAAAAACTTCTTTGTAAGTAATCGCATTCATGTTCCCTATGATGACAAACTTTTTATTGTAATCAAAAAGTTGCTTTATATATTCTTTAAACAAACTAAATGGAGGATTAGTAACTACAATGTCTGATTGCTTGAGCAATTCGACACATTCATCACTCATAAAATCACCATCGCCTTCAAGTGGAGTCCATTCGTTGTTTTTATTAGCTCTAAGCTGTTGAGCAATATCTTCTAGAGTAAAAGAGCCGTCGCCGTCCACATCACCAACTTCGTTGATAATAAACTTGTTAGCGGTTACTTTCGGACGACCCTTAGATTTTGTTGAATTTTTGACTGTGTCTTGATGGTAAATCAACTCAAGCTCCATGTTTGCAATTGGTGAAGGTTTATAGCTGGTAGTGATTAACTGTTTCAATCCCAGTTTATTAAAATTCAGCACAAAATAGCGAAAGAAATTACTTTCGAATGGGTCGTCGCAATTACTGTAAACAACCTTACCTTTGAAAGTATTTGGGTCGTATTCAAGATAAGATTCGACTTCTTTTTGAATATCAGAAAATTGAGTATAAAACTCATCGTTTTTTGCTTTTTTTGCGTTTGTTAGATTTTTATTTGCCATGATTATTTGCCGGTTGCAACACTTACAATCTGAGCCACATCTTTAATAACCTTTTTAGAAAGTAACGGTTCTTTGTCTCCTACAGAACTAGGCGAGCAAAGAACATCGGTTGTTTTTTCTATAAACTTTTCTCTTATCTCTAGATTTTCTGCCAAATTATTTAATATGTTTGAAAAAGATTGCGCTAAAGTTTTTCTATTTGCATAATCGTATCTAAGTTTTGTTGCATTTGAGTATTGCGCCCCACAAAACCACACTGCACTAAAAATTACTATGTCTATAACATAATATTTTATTGATTCCAACCAAGGCTGATTATGTGTAATAATTATTGAAATAAATGCTGATAGCAATAACACGCCTGCGACATACCCCAAACGGATGAGCCAAACATCCGCTTCCTTTTTATAATTATCTTCTTGCTCGCGATATGCTTCGGCCAATTTTTTAAGCTCCCGCTTGTCTATCTGAGCCTGTTTTTTCTCATTGTCTTCTTCAAGCTTCTCAATCCTTTCGTCACGTTCAGAGATTTCTGTTTGAGATTTTACACTATATGTATTTAGTTTTACTTCCCATTCTTTATCCTTTAGGCTTAGCTCAGTTTTGTGATTATCCTCTAAGGTTTCTATTTGAGTATTTAAAAGCCCCACTTGCTGTTCTAGTGTTGATTTATCTCCCATCAGTCTTTCAATTTGAGCTCTTAACTTATTTGCCATAATTATTTCCTAACTAATTAGTCTGATTAAATCTATAAACGCATAGACCTTGTTTCGTTCGCGTTTAGGATCAAGGTCACTTATTATCTTTGCCTTTAAAAATTTTTCAACAACGTTGGACAGGGTTTGGTAATTTTGTATTTTTGCAACTCTTTGAATTAAGCGCCGATTAAAAATGGGCTTAACAAACATCGCTTCTGCAAATCTTACAGCGTAAACAGAACCCATATCAAAAGCTTTCTCTTTAGTTTCCTCGTAAAGATTCTTAATTTTCTGGACTTTTTCACAGGCATCAAGAGATTGAATTTCTACTCCCTCCAGAAAGAAAATGATCCACTCATTCCATTTTTCTTCTTCACTAACCCCACGGAGCAATCGATAGTATTCTTGGCGATGACGCTCAAAATATTCACTTAGATAAAGCCATGGTTTTTTTAATAAACCATGTTTATATAAAAATAGTGAAATAACCAAGCGCCCAACTCGCCCATTGCCATCCCAAAACGGGTGTATGGCCTCAAACTGATAATGAACAATGGCGATTTGAACAAGAGGATCTTGCTCTTTGTGGTTATTTAAATATTTTTCTAAATTAGAAAAATGCTCAATTATATGTTGAGGCTCTGGTGGAACATAACTTGCTTCCTTAATCGTAGTGCCATGGGAACCAATATAAACTTGACCCTTCCTAAATTCTCCAGGAGCTTTACTTGCTCCACTAACAGAATTTAACAAAATTTTATGAAGCTCTTTGACTAGATTCTCGGTAATAGGATCTCCTTGATCAATTTTACCTACGCCAAACTTCAAAGCTTTGCGGTAGTTTAATATCTCTTCTATATCATCTCTTTTTTTATCAGAAATATCACTATCAAAATCTGCTTCAAACTCGAAGACTTCTTGGATCGTAGCCATGGTACCTTCAATACGCGAACTTTGAACAGCCTCCTGAGTTAAAAAAGAACGCTCGAGAAGCTTAGGATAAAGAAGTTGGTCTAGTGTAGCATCAAGGCGAGCAAGGGCCGCCTGGGCCTTAGAAATAGCAGGCAGAAGAGAAAGATAATCAATCTCTATTGGTAATTTTTTTGGGTGGAATGGATTTTTAGCCTTATTTTCCATGGTATTTTTGGCCAGATTAGAATAAGAAATTTCTTATTCTAAAGACTTAGTATACGATTTTTACTATTCTATTATAGCAAGATATTGTAGAATAAGCAAACATGGACAGAAAAATAAGGGTGGCCCAAAATAGGGTCGGATAATTTTTTACAAAACCGGGAGGAATCTCCTTCGACTCAAGCCTCGTCGTCACTCAGCTTGGTCTAGGCACAAGCTCACTAGTTTTTGTTACTACAAAAACATAGTTCCGCTTTTCGAATCCTCACGCGACTGAAACATTTCAGTCGCTCCGCCTCCGCGCAAGAAAAAGACCACCCTAAAGGTGGCTCTTTTTCGACGCGCGGTACCTTTTGGTTAAAATCCGAACTTTTTTTGACGAAAATCCGGAGTGCGAAATTTGATTGCCGAGCTTCGCTCGGCAGGAACAAAAACTTTTCCGCTCGGGCGGGCAAAAAGGAAGGGG
>JBAYKU010000014.1:0-18065 GCA_041664425.1 Minisyncoccota bacterium
GAGCTTCGCTTTGTCGTACTGCGCCCCAACGATGGACATGAACTTGAGACCCTTTGGGTCTCGTTGCGTTACTGCGGTGACAGACGGGGCCAATGATGTTGTCATCGGAACCATCCTCCTTTCTTTAGTCGTACTACGTTTTTGCCGAAATCCTCGTCGGCGATCAGCACATTCTGGATTGAGATGAGCCATTTATGGCCTAAATTAAGCCCCAAATGGCTCATCTCATTTGCAGTGATCTATTGTCAAAATCTGGATATATTATATCAGATAGTGTCTGTTTGTCAAGGTCGCGTAATAATCCAATTTGAACAGTTTTTTTGTCATAATAAAGCTCAAACGGTATTCTTAATAAATGAACTTTAGACAAGCGATTAATATTCTAAAAAAGCAATTAAAGGAAAAACAACCTCTAACTTTTAGCAGTTCTTGGATTTACCGTAATACGCCAGCGTCTTATCGTTATTTCCGTCTTAATTATCGGACAGAAAATGATCAGATAGATTGGGATAAAGTTACTTATCAGCTACCTCGTTCTTTCCAAAAACGCTGGATTCGTTATCGACATAAAACGGCGAAAGGTTATGAGAACAGGGAAGAGATTGATTTAGTTCTTAATAAACATCGGCTAAAACTCTATACCATAATCACCCCAATAACAGAGGTTGATAAAAAGCGGAGAGAAAGAATAATTATTGCACTTGTTCGGGTTGCTCAAAAAGGCAACACCCTAGCGGGGCAAGAACTTTCTCATTGGCTTAGTTACATTATCGACGATTGGGTTGATCGTTATTATACTCTACGGGTCTGGCGAGGCTATACCGATATTATCCAAATAAAAATTGACGGCTGCATTCGAGGGTATCGTTACACCGGCAGTTTTCTTGGTTATCTGTATCGCACGCTTGAGTATGCAGGCCGAGGCCTCTGCCCACTCCAAAAGTTTTCGTTTGATGATCCAATATTAGATGGACAAAAAACTCGGATCGATTATTTTATTCATGATCCTTAACCTCAAAAGAAAAAAATTCTTTGGCCACCCGGTCGTTCTTCCATAACACTTAGCACCATGATTGAAAACGCATCAGCTAGATCATCGTGCTTTTCCACTCCGAAGTTAATAATTTGATTAAGGAGGTCTTCACAATTATTTCTTGGAAAGAGGATTTTGCCAGACTTTATCCAGTGAGCTGTCATAACAAGACGACTTCGTTTGTCGCCACAAGGACGAGATGTTCTGATATTGTAGATACTTTCGGCTTCAAGCTGTTGTGGTAGCGCTCGTTGATAGGCGACGTCTTCGAATACAAACTCCGGGATCGTATCATCAGCGTAATATGACTTATAAATTGATTTACAGAGTTCGACCGTCTCTGGGAAGGTAATTTTTTTATTCACAATTTTGGGTAAGATATAAATTCGTAGCCCATTATCATCTTCATATACCCAGCCGATCACCATTGCCGTATAATCAGCCGAGTCTTTTTGCGAGATTGCCAAATCCACCCCAATTCGGATGCCAAGATAACAGGAGTATCCGTAGTGTTTTTTCTTCTTTGGGGGTATTTCGTCGTAATAATGAATCCAGTCTCGGTGGATAGCTTGATCTTCAGATGGAACGATGCGAAGCAGGTATTCTCGTTGCCAGGCGTACTCGTTGGCCGATCGTCTTTTCTCTGTCTCAATATCCTCCATCGTCGGATATTTTCCCGGCCAAAGAATTTGGTCGTTTTGGACTAATGGATATTGTTTAAATACGCCATCTAGTTTTCCGGTCTCAATATTTTCTTTAATCCGCATTAAGAGTGAATCTTCGTGCAGAAGATTACCAACGATGACAATTCTGGTATCTCGATCACCAGCCGGGACCACTTCAGCGGTTAGCCACTGATATGTTTTATTGCGACTTTCGCGAGTTTTAGTTGAAGAGAGATCCTCTACGTCGTCACCGATTATTAGATCAGGACGATGTTGGTTGTGTCTTAAACCTCTGATACTTTGCTCGCTTGAGGCAACGGTAATACGAGCATTTGAATTGGAGAAAACCAGTGACGAAGTTCCCCATTCATTGGATTCTTCGTTGAATGGTCCGAGGTCATTTTTCAACACAGTGTTTTCTTCTAACTCTCGGCGAAGATTCATCATGTGTTGTTTAGCCTGAGCTTGAGTTTGACAGAGAATAAGAACAAATTTTTTCTGTTGTCTACCGAGAATAGCCCAGAGCGGATAGGAGGTGGTGATGATCGTTGATTTGCCACAGCCTCGAAAAGCGACAACAAAAAAGTTTTTTACCGATTCATCTTCTGTTAAGCCGATAATTTCTCGCTGAAAAGTGGCTGTTCGGTATTTAATGTAATGGGCGAAATAGAAATGAAAGAAATACCAGTGGCTTTCTTTGGTAATGGAAATTCTAACTTTCTGGTCGCGGATCATTGTTTCCACTAGATCCATTGGGATCACATTTTTCGTTGTCATGTTGGTTGTCGTTATCGCTATTAATTTCTGTTGGCTCAGTTATTTGAGCCAGTTTTAGAGCCTCACGAACAATAGCCTCCTGTTCGGGGGTTAATTCACCGTTGTTTTGGATTTTGGCTGTTACCTCCATCTTGTCTTTGAATCTAGTATTACGATGTCGTAACCAAAAACTAATTGCGGGGAAATTTCTTTCTTTAATCAGACTCAACAGCTGGCTTTCGCTCATATCATTAACCAACGCCTCACCCTCGGCTGAAGCTTTGTCCATTTCCGCTTTAAATTTTTCGTCTGATTCTCTCCACCGATATACGCTGGTGCGAGATAGTCCGACTTTCTCACAAGCAACTTGGACTATGGGCACTTTTCTCAATTCCTCCAAAAAGGAATTTTTTACCTTAGCTTTTTTCATGGGTGATTTTGGCTTTATCGCCAGTTAATTTCTCATAACGCCTGATGGCCAAGTCGCAAAAAACAGGCTCAAGTTCGACAGCGAAGACCCTTCGCTTAAGTTGTTCCCCCGCGATTAAAGTACTGGCTGATCCCGAGAAGCTATCTAAGATAATGTCACCAGGTTTAGTGCAACGGCGTATCGCTTTCTCGTGTAATTTGGGTGGTTTGGAGGTGGCATGTTCATAGTCTTTGCCTGAGAGTCGCTTAACAGCCCAGACATCAAGACCGTCTAGGACTTCCTCGACCAGAGCGTTGCCGGTACCAATTTCTTTATTGAGTACCTCATTCAGATTTTTAATCTCCGGAGCAATATATGGTTTACCTCGAACGCCGTAGGTGCAAGGCTCATAACATTTATTAAACGCTACGCCCGGAGTCGGATTCTGGCCATTTTTGAGCCAGAGACAAATTCGTTTATTCTCAATTCCTAATTCGCGGTATAGATCCTGAACCAGCCCGACGTATATCTGATCTGACCAATAGAAGACGTGGGTATCAGGCTTGGCAACCATCAGGGCGTTAACCAGACTTTGGTGCAGAAAGTCTCGATATTCGACAAAAGTTCGTTTGTCGTTTACATTACCGCCATAATTTTTCTTGCCACCGATACCTTGGGAATAATTTAGGTTGATGTTGTAGGGAGGATCTGAGTAGATCATCGAAGCTCTATTGTTGCCAAATAGTCGCCTTAGGATGGCCGGGTCGCCAGAACTACCACAGATTAAGCGGTGTGGCCCAAGCTCGATTAGGTCGCCTAGCTTTGTCTTAGGTTCTTTAATTTTTTCTAATTCTTTTTCTTCGTCAAAATCATCATCCTTGGTTTCTAGGTTTTGATCCCAGATTTTGGCTAATTCGTCTTGATTAAATCCGATATCAGTGAGAAGATCTAGGTTAAATGATTTCAATTTCTCAAAATCCCAGTCGCCAGTGACGGCATTGGAAGTGATGAGGTATTGATCATATTCCTGTTGTGTTAATTTACGGTTAGGAATTCTGACCTCGATTAATTCTTCACCTCGACCCAGCACCTGCAGAGCACGAATCCTTTGGTGCCCAGCAACGATTTTGCCATCAATATCCACGGCCGGTAGTTCAACAAGGTTGAACTTTCTCAGACTCTTCTTCAAATCGCTCATTTGTTTGTCTGAAATCAAGCGCGGATTTTTAGCATAAGGCAGGAGGTCGTTGACCTTGCGTTTTTGAGTAGACCAAATTAATTTTTTCATGTTTTTTATTTATTAATCCTATTAATAACGAGAAAGCCCACTTCGCGATGAAGACTTAAAAATCAAGAGATTGATTTTTAGGCTTTCTCTACGAAGTGGGCGTGGCACAAAGTGCGAGGCACCACTTGTGTATTTGATTGTTTAATTTACTATTCGGAGCGCCAAACTCGAACGTTATGTATAAGCTGAAGACGTTGCTGGTTTAATCTTTTTTCTACGAATTCCCAGACGTCCCGTCCGGCGTAGACAGGAATTCCAACTTTGGGTACCATTATTTCTACTTCGCCCCTATGAATTGACTCCTGGAGGTCGGGGGGTAGATCAAAGGCAATTTTGCAGGAATGATTTTCTCCGCTAACGCTTTTTGCATAGTCCTTCGGTAAAGGAGAATACATGCGACCTTTCTCTTCCACTTTGGAAAAATGGGCGGTTTGCCGAAACCCACGGACATGCAAAGTAAAATCAGTTATATACAAACGTTCTTTGGCCATAATTTTATTTCTTTTTCTCCTTTACCCACTCAACTTTTCCCGGGTGTTTGTCAGCGTATTTTTCAGTTGTGATTTTCCCGGTATCAACATGATGTGGTTGTTCTTTAGACCAATCATGTTCTTTCTTTTCGTTTTTTGCCATAATAGTTTTTGCTTAATCCTTTTACCGACATCCGACTGGGTCGGGGGCGCTAATGGCTCCAAGGTATGACGCCATCTTAGCTCTAGTCTTAAATGCTGTCAAGTATTAAGGAGATATTGCTTTTAAAGTCCATTATGATATGCTTAGGGCTATGCATAATATCCAAGAGCAATTGTTGGAGCTGTCGAAGAAAAATAATCTAGCTAGGCTTAGTCTAAGGGAAATGGCTAAGGCCATTGGCCTACCTAATGAATCCCCTCAAAAGATTAAGCACCATCTAATTCAGCTTGAAAAAAAAGGGTTTTTGCGAATTGATCGAATTAAGGGGGTAATGGATAGTACCTCTTTAACGCCGGGTTGGGCCAAAGGACTTCTTAAAAAGGCTAACAAGCTTTTTTCAATTCCGATCATCGGAACAGCCAATTGCGGTCCGGCGACGATTTTTGCCGAGCAAAATTTTCAAGGTTTTCTACGGGTTTCCAATAAACTTATCCACAGGTCACAACCTACTGGGCTGTATGCAATTAAAGCTGATGGCTTATCGATGAACCGAGCGGAAATAAATGGTAAGAGGATTGAAGACGGTGATCTTGTAATTATAGACTCCAATGACAAAAATGTTTCGACGGGCGATGTTGTTTTGGCCATTATCGACGACAAGGCGACAATCAAGAGATTAATCGTTGATGAGCCAAACAAGCAGATTGTTTTGATGGCGGATTCATCTTATGATTATGCACCAATTCATCTTCATTCTGATGACGATTTTAGTGTTAGCGGAAAAATTATTGAAATAATTAAAAAACCTAGTTATTAAAAATGGGTAATCTAACCATAACTTTTTATGATGTAGTGAGTTATCTCTTTCCTGGAGTTTTGTTGCTTTTGTTTTTAAATAAAAACTTTTCTACAGGAATTGACGTTGCTGACGAAAAAGGGATTTTTATCACCGTTATTCTCGGCTACGTATTGGGGGCACTAATTCATCTTGTAGGGCTTCTTCTCTTTTGGGGATTTTACATAGATGATAAAAGGAAAGATAGTATTGATTATAAACTAATAAAATTTCTGGACAGTATTGTTTCAGTTTTACCCTTAAAAGTTAAGCGCTTGAAATATTCTCGTGATGAATTTAGCAAAACAGTCAAAGAAAAATTAGGAATTGATCTGACTGATAATCGACTTGGTTTATTTATTTTGGCCGATGCCTTGACTTCTAAACCAGGGACTTCCGATAAAGATACCCTCTTGGCAAAAGAGGGCTTGTATAGATCATTGACCTCGCTTCTGGTTATATTATTAACAATTTCCCTGTTAACCATGAGGGATAACATTTTGCCAGTTTTCATTGTCGCAATAATTTTAATTGAGTTTTGTCGTTACGGCCGAGAATATTATCGAGAGTTAAAAAATCAAAGGGTTTACACATTATCAACTTTAAGTTTAAAAAATTACGATGAATTTTAATGAGCCAGATTATTTAGACATCTATCTCTGGGATGTTGGACACGGGTTATCAATAACGGTATTTACTCCACATGTGACCAAAGGATTAATAAACCGAAGAAGAATTATTCAGATTGATGCCGGTTCTAACAATGAAACTAATTTTTTCCCGATAAAACATCTGGTGGAAAATCGCGGAGTAAATACTATAGACCACCTAATTATTTCGCACCCAGACCTTGATCATATAAATGATTTGGCAAATGTTAAAGAACTTATGGATAAAGGGAAGCTCCAAGTTATTAGTTTTACTAGAAACAGGACAATTCCGCAAAGTGAGATTAGCGAGGATGCTGGTGACGAGTGTGAAGCCAAAAGTCATTATAGATATTTGCATGAGAATTATATACACCAGCTACAAGACGAACACATATTAACTCCTGAAAATTTTGGTGGACTCTCAGCTCAAATTGTCCATCTAGATTATGATCCAAATCTTGACGTCAATGATGCCTCCATTATCGTGTCTCTTTGTTTCGGAAATACCCAGATAATAATTCCTGGGGACATCAGTGATGCTGGGGTAACAAGAATGATAGAAAGAGATTTAATGCCTAAACCTATAGACAATGGAGTTAGGATTCTTATAGCCCCTCACCATGGACGAGAATCGGCCGAAGCTGACAATCTTGTAAGTTTTTACAAGCCAAAAATAGTTTTAGCCTCGGCTAAGACTGGGGACGAGCATACCGACAGTTTTTACAGTAATTCGACAGATGTGTTCGGGTACCCCATACATGATCAGAATTTTGAGAATCCTGTCAGCTATAAATTTAGGGGGACAAAAGGGCAGGCTATGCACGTATTTATTCCGATGGGTGTTAGCCCTTTGTTAAGGAGGATCCCATACGACTATTAATTAGTAATAATAATTACAAGTGATTGTAACTTTTTTGTTCTATTCCGTGTCACTTTTGTCACTTTTTGCTAGAATAGGGGTGCTCGAGATGCGTCGATTTGATATTATGAATTTTAACCAAAAAGCCTTACAGGGTTTGACCGTGAAAGGTCCGAACTCGAGGTAGCCCGCCAAGAAAATAAAGTATCAGATAGACCCGAGTACTCTAATATGTTATATTGTGTGTATGAATGAGAGACTTAAATTTTCAAACGAACATGACGAAGCACGATTTTTTGAATGGTTAGAAATAATGGAAGAAGCTAGAAATTCTTCTAATGAAAAATCAGCTCAAGAACTCCTTGTTTTGCTTGATAAAAAAGCGAAAGGAGAAATATCGGATGAAGAACTAGAAAAGCAATCTTATGATCTTGGTGTGGAAAGTATGCAATTTGCTTTAAAGGAGGCTTTTGAGAAAAGAGGATTGAACTTCAAAGAATAGATATTCTCTATCCGACCCACATACCTCAGAATGCTTAACGAAAGGTCGCCAGAATACCCTTACGGTGTCTCACCACCATGGTACTGAACCCGAGTGGTCCGCAATACCAAAAACCCGATACTTTTGTATCTGGTTTTTGGTTTGCAATAAAATTTTTTCTAGTCGGGGTAGAAAATTTGTTTTCTAATCTGAAAATGGAAGTTATCAACATACCCATCGTCTGGTGTGAGAGTTATAATGTCAGTAACAAACTTAATTTTTTCTCTATTAGAGGTGTTATGGCCACCGCTATGGGAGAAGTGATCTTTTAATAGCTTGCGTTAATAAAAAAGAACATGTCCAAGACAAAAAAGGCGTCCGCGCGCCCATCTGCGGTGGTGGCGATTAAAAAAATTAAAAAGCGAGACGGCACTGTCTTGGATTTTAGTTTGGAAAAAATTTCCAATGCGATCGCCAAAGCGATGAAGGCTAGTGGCGAAGGCGATGAGTCGGCAGCTAAAAAAGTAGCAGTTTCAGTGGAAAAAGAACTAGCCAAACGCACCAAATTGGCTGGTAAAGACTATATCCCTGGAGTGGAAGAGATCCAGGACTTGGTAGAAAAGGAATTGGTCCTCCATCAATTCCCAGCTGTCTCCAAGTCATATATATTGTATCGTGAACGCCGAGCTGAGCTCCGTCGTGAACGCGGTGAAGTGCCACGAAAAGTGCGCGATCTCGTCAATTCAGGTAAAAAATATTTTAAAAATCAGTTATCGGAGTTCGTCTACTACACGACTTATTCCAAGTGGCGACCAGAAGAAGGTCGGCGTGAGACTTGGATTGAAACGATTGACCGCTATGTTGATTTTATGAAAGAGCAGATGGGTGCAAAGTTGACCAAGAAAGAATACGATGAGATTCGCGAATATATGCTCGGGATGAAAGCGATGGGTAGTATGCGCTTGCTCTGGGGAGCTGGTAAAGCGGCTCGGGCCACTAATGTCTGTGCTTACAACTGTTCTTATATTGCTCCGACCGAGTGGCAGGATTTCGGCGAAATTATGTATGTTTTGATGTGTGGGACTGGCTTAGGTTATTCTGTTGAACACCAGACTGTCGAACAGCTACCAATGATCAAAAAGCAGACCGGTGCCAAAGCTTTTGTTCATCAGATTGCTGATAGTAAAGAAGGTTGGGCCGAAGCTTTTATTCTCGGTCTCAACACTTGGGCGGCGGGCAAGGATGTGACTTTTGATTATTCTCTCGTTCGACCACAGGGCGCGCGTTTACACACCATGGGCGGTCGCTCTTCTGGTCCGGATCCATTGCGCAACCTGCTCGATTTTTCTCGCGCCAAGATGTTGTCGCGCCAAGGTCGCCGTCTAACTACTATTGATGTCCACGATATTGTTTGTAAAACTGGTGAAGTGGTAGTGATGGGTGGTGTTCGTCGTTCCGCCCTGATTTCTCTGTCTGATCTCGACGATAATGATATGCGGGAAGCAAAAAATGGCCAGTTTTATCTCAATCATCCAGAGCGAGCCATGGCTAACAACTCCGCGATTTATAATGAGAAGCCGACGATGGAGCAATTTGTCGAAGAATGGGCCAACTTGGTTAAAAGTGGTTCTGGCGAACGCGGTATCTTTAATCGTGGTGGCCTCCAAAAGCAAGTACCGGCTCGTCGCTGGCCCAAATTTGAGGCTTTTGCGGAAACGGCTGGTCTCAACCCCTGCGGTGAAATTGTTTTGCGATCCAAACAGTTTTGTAACTTGTCGGAAGTGGTCGCTCGGGCCAATGATTCTCTCGCCGATTTAAAAAACAAAGTGCGGGTGGCGACGATTCTCGGTACCTACCAGTCCACTCTGACCGATTTTACTTTCTTGTCTCCTGAATGGAAGAAAAATTGCGAAGAAGAACGCTTGCTCGGTGTCTCGATCACTGGTCACTGGGATTGTCCGGTTTTGCGCAGTGAGAAAGCTTTCAATGAATTGAGAAAGGTGGCGACCGAAACTAATAAAAAATACGCCAAGCGTTTCGGTATCAATCAATCAATGGCCGTCACTTGTGTCAAACCTTCCGGTAATGGTTCCCAGCTTTTTGATACCTCGTCTGGCTGTCATCCTCGTTATGCCAAATACTATATTCGTCGCATTCGCATCGAAAAACACAATCCGATCTTTATGATGCTCAAGGATATGGGCGTGTCTTATTACCCAGAGGTTGGTCAGAGTGAATCTTCGGCGACCACTTTTGTGATCGAATTCCCAGTCAAAGCTCCAGACAAGGCGGTGGTTCGTAACGACATCAACGCTATCGATCACTTGGAGTATTGGAAAATGGTCAAGGTCCACTATACCGATCACAATCCGTCAGTGACCATCTCAATCGGTCAGGAAGAATGGCTTAAGGTAGGCAACTGGGTCTATGAGAACTGGGATATCGTCGGCGGTCTATCTTTCTTGCCTAAATCAGATCACCACTACAAGTTGGCGCCCTATGAAGAAATCAGTAAAGAAAATTATGAAGTCATGGCCAAGAATTTCCCAGACATTGATTTCTCTAAGATCGTCCTCTATGAGTATGACGACACCACTACTGGTTCGAAAGAGCTCGCTTGTTCCGCTGGTAAATGTGAAATTGATTTTGTCGGTACGGGTGGGGGAGTAGATGAGTCTAAAAAAGACGAGAAAAAATAAAGACCAGAAAAAAAGCCCTTAACAGGGGCTTTTTTTCTGGTCTTTATTTTTTTATTATTTCATGTTATAATAGAAAGGCTGGTCAGTAGGTGATCGCTCCTTATTATTTTAATAAGGGGAGGAAAGTCCGAACACTCCCCCGCCCTCTATCCCCGTAAATTTTTGCTGTGATTAGTTTAGGCTAAAAAGGCCAAATTTGTATTACAGCGATCTATTTGTTGGGAAAGAGGGCGGGGAAACAGGTAGCGGGTAATACCCGTCGAGCGCAAGCTTAGAGGTGCGAACAGAAACGACCCGGTTTAGTCCGGCTGAAACGTGCTAAATCCTTATCCGAGTGCAAGGCCGTGTCTTCATACCTTTGGTGTGGAGAAGTGCCGCTAGAGGCAAACAGTAATGTTTGTCCCAGATAAATGATTACCCATGACAGAATTCGGCTTATCGCTGACCAGCAAACAAAAAAATCGAAGGCCACGGCCCTCGATTTTTTTGTTTTAACCATCCACTAATAATTTTTTCTTTGGTTTTATTCGGCCCAATTTTTCGTCAGCGCGAATCATTTTTAGTAGGTCAGATAATCGGTAGAGACGGTAATGACTAAAATTACGAATCGAAGGTAGCTTACCATTTTTATCCCAATGACGCAGAGTGCTAGGCGAGAGACCTAAAAGGTTGGCCGCCACCTTGATCGTGATTAATTTCTTGGGGAATTTTTTAATTGCGACAAGGGCCTTGCTCATAGTATAATAGTTTATATTTATCTTTGATTAGCCTTATTTATCAACAAACTATATATGACAGAAAACAGTAATCAAGCTTCCTCTCCCAGTTGGTTGAGTTCTTTTGCGACCAAATGGACTGGAGCCATATTTATGGGCATTTTTTTACTCTTGCCCTTAGTGGTATCGCCGTTTCGTAGTTTGTCGGCTGATTTTACGAAGCACTTTGTTTTGTTGGTTGGAATTTTATTTGTTTCGTTTCTTTGTCTGGTGAGTTTCCATCAGCGACCCAAAAGAGCTAAATCCCAAAAAATAATCACTTATGGTTTGGTAGCGGTAACCATTTCTGCTTTGCTGGCTGCTTGTTTTTCGGAAAATTTTTTCTTGTCCTTTTTTGGCTTAGGATTTGAAAAGGATACTTTTGTTACTATTCTAGTCATGGTAATCGCGGCTCTTTTACCGTCATTTATTTACCAAGGGAAAGATGATTTACCAAAATTTAGTTTTTGGTTGGCGATGGTCGCTTCATTGGTGGTGATTTTAGAGACAGTGTTTTTGATGTTAATAAAATTTACTGGCTTTAATTTCCTAGCCAGTTTTGTTGGTCTGGTTAGCAATTCTTGGTACGAGGAGGCTACTTTTTTGGGTTTGATTGTTGTTTTGGTTTTAAGTTTGTTTGAATTTTTTGCCAAAAAATTTAGCACCTGGTTCAGTTTTTTCTTGATTTTTTCTTTGGTGACTTCTTTGCTCTTTTTGGGGCTGATAAATTATTGGGCGGTTTGGTTATTGTTGGCGATTTTTTCGGCTCTCATTGTTATCTTGGCTATTCGTCGGGGTGGTTGGATCGAGATTCTCAATATTTCTACTTTGGTTTTGGTGATTTCTTTGTCATTTGTGATTTGGGGTGGAACCAATTCTTGGCTCGGTCGCTTGTCTGTGGACATGCAACAGTCCGCTAAAATTAATATTTTGGAAGTTCGTCCTAGTTGGACTGGTACTTATGAGATTGCCGCCAAGGTCTATCAGAGTGATCCCGTGTTTGGGGCTGGCCCTTCTCGTTTTTGGCGGGTTTGGAATCTCTATAAACCGACCGGTGTCAATCTAACTCCATTTTGGAATACCGATTTTTCCTATGGTATTGGTTTGGTGCCCTCATTGTCAATTAGTCACGGCTTGGTTGGCGGTCTGGCTTGGTTGGGTTTACTTTTGGCTATTATTTTTTCTGCTTTTGTCGGTTTGAAAAATTATTGGCAGAAATCAGATGAAAAAAATGCCTTAGTCGTCCTAGCTATTATGCCCGTCTTGTATTTGTGGTCCCTACTCGTTTTTCGGTCTCCTAGTCTTTGTGTCATGGCTCTAGCCTTTGTCTTTTTAGGTTGGTTTATGGCTTCAGAAAAAGGAACCACTTCTTCGTCTACTAAATTCAGAGATATTTTCCGCCGTTTGTCTTGGCCGATCTTGGCTTTATTGTTGGCGCTGGTTATTTATTTGATTGTTGGCTACCTTTCTCTCTTTGCTCTGCAAAGGAGTTTAAGTGCTTTAAACCAGGGTAAATATGATCGAGCGTCCACTTGGATAGATATTTCAAACAAACTTTATCGTTCTGATGTTTTTGAACGTCAGGCCACTTCGGTCAAATTGGCTCAAATTAATCAGCTCATTAAAACTTCCACTGGTGATCCTGAGCAGGTCAAAGCAAATTTTTTGACTCTTTTTAATTCTGCTCTAAAACACGCCGCCAATGCGCAAAAGATTGATCCCAATAATTATACCAACTGGCTAAATATCGCGCGGGTTTATGGCCTGGCGGTCTCACTGGGCGTTGATGGCGCTGCCAATCAAGCCTTCACCGCTTACCAGAAAGCTGTCGAGCTCAATCCCACTAATCCCGGTATCTGGTTTGAGATGTCTCAGTTATCACTGGCTAGCAAAAAAACCGAGGAAGCCAGAGAGAGACTCGGTCACGCGATTACTCTCAAACCAAATTACCTCGAGGCTCGTTTTGCTTTGGCGCAATTGGATCTAAACGATGGTTTAATCACTAAAGCTATCACTGAAGCGACAGAGGTGGTGAAATTATCGCCAGAAGATTACAATGCTTGGTTTTTACTCGGTTATCTAAAGTATCAGCATGGAGACATAGAAGAGGCTGCTCAAATTTTTGCTCGGTCTCTACAGATTCAGCCCAATTATGCTGACGCTAAATATTTTATTGGTTTGTCATTAGACCAAATGGGTAGGGATCAGGAGGCTTTGGGTGTTTTCAAAGATTTAGTTAGTTCCAATCCTGGCAATAAGGCGTTGGAAAAAATCGTTGATAATTTAATTGCTGGCCGGTCAGCTCTCAGTCAGCCGGTAGTAGAAAAGACCACTACCAAAACTAAAAAATAATCAATGGTTTCCAGGCTTACCAGATTTTTACAGAAAGAATTCAATGGTCTCCATCAGGCCGCTTTTCTCCTGGCAGGGGCGACTTTACTATCACAACTTTTAGGTCTCCTGCGTGATCGATTACTGGCGTCTTCTTTTGGTGCCTCTGGCCATTTGGATGTTTATTATGCGGCTTTTAGAATTCCAGATTTGATCTACGTGTCAGTGGCTTCTTTTGTCTCGGCGACCGTTTTGATTCCCTTGATTATCCAAAAAATAGACGATGAAAAACAGGAGTTAAATCGTTTTCTCAATTCTATTATCTCGGCTTTTATGTTGGTAATGATTGTTGTGACTGGCCTACTATTTATTTTCATGCCAAGATTAGTTTTTTTGGTCGCTCCAGGTTTTGATGCCGAATCAACAAAAACTTTGATTTTGTTGTCTCGGATGATGCTTCTGTCACCACTTTTGCTGGGATTATCAAACTTATTTGGCAGTGTGGTCCAGGCCTATCGTCAATTTTTTGCCTTTGCCCTGAGTCCACTTTTTTATAACTTGGGGATTATCGTCGGTATCTTATGGCTCTATCCTCTTTTTGGCATTGCTGGTTTGGCGATGGGGGTCGTCTTGGGCGCTGTTTGTCATTTGGCTATCCAATTACCTCCCATTTGGAAGACTGGTTTAAAGCCAAAGTTGGCTCGAATCAATTGGTCAGAAGTTTGGCAGGTAGTCTCGATCTCCCTACCGAGAACTCTAACTTTATCAGCCAACCAGATTGCCTTAGCGGCTTTAGTCGCCATGGCTTCGCTTTTATCTAAAGGTTCGATATCTGTTTTTAATTTTGCCTACAATCTCCAGTCAGTACCCCTCGCTATCGTAGGAGTTAGCTACTCAGTGGCGGCTTTTCCAGTTTTAGCTGGTTATTTTTCTGCTGGAAAAATTAAGGAATTTACTGGTCACATTGTTTCTGCTTCTAGACATATTATTTTTTGGGCTTTACCAGCTACTATTTTCTTTATTGTTTTACGTGCCCAAATTGTTCGCATTATTCTCGGCGCTGGCCAATTTGATTGGTCGGCCACCAGGTTGACCGCGGCTTGTTTAGCTCTATTCGTGATCTCGGTCGTGGCCCAAAGCTTAGTCCTGTTGCTGGTTAGGGGATATTATGCGGCTGGTAGAACTAGGGTGCCTTTGGTTCTAAATATTACCTCATCGCTTTTGGTCATCGTTTTTGCTTTCGGCTTACGCGAGGCTTTTGCAAATTGGCCATTTTTTAAATATTTTATTGAAAGTTTGTTGAGAGTAAGCGACGTGGCGGGCGCCGAAGTTTTGATCTTACCGCTAGCTTTTTCTTTGGGTATGATTTTTAATTTGATAACCTTGGCCATTTTCTTTGAAAGACATTTTGGTGACTGGCTGGCCGGAGTTAGTAATACTTTTTTCCAATCTTTCTCAGGCTCTGTTATCGGCGGAGCGGTGGCCTATGTTGTTTTAGATCTTTTGGGTCGTTATTGGGATCTGAATCATTTTTGGTCAGTTTTGGGGCAGGGGGCGATCGCTGGTCTGGCTGGTGTTTTGGTTTGGCTGGCTATTCTGATTTTGCTTAAAAGTGAAGAATTGGTGGAATTGTCCAAGTCGCTTTTGGCTAAAACTTGGAAAGCCCAACCGATTGCGCCAGAGGCAGAAGGATTGTAGGATGGTTCAATACTTATGGATTTAAATCGCGTTCGTAACTTTAGTATTATTGCCCACATTGATCATGGCAAAAGCACTTTGGCTGATCGGCTTTTAGAAGTGACTGGGACTATCGAAAAACGCAAAATGCGCGAGCAGGTGCTCGACAGTATGGAATTGGAGCGGGAGCGCGGGATTACCATCAAGATGCAGCCGGTCCGAATGGATTATGAATATCAGGGTGAAAAATATATTCTCAACCTGATTGATACCCCAGGACACATTGATTTTTCTTATGAGGTTTCGCGGTCTTTGCAGGCTGTTGAAGGTGTTTTACTGCTCGTGGACGCGGCTCAGGGAATCCAAGCACAGACTTTTACGGTTCTGACGATGGCTCGTGATTTAGGTCTTAAAATTATTCCTGTTTTAAATAAGATTGATCTACCCAATGCTCGCGTCGAAGAAGTAACAGAGGAAGTGGTGGAATTGCTTGGCTGTCAAACAGAAGAAGTGATGTGTGTTTCCGGCAAAACTGGAGCGGGGGTGGAAAAGTTATTGGAAGAAATTGTTAAAATAATTCCTCCGGCTCGTTCAGAATACGGGCTCGAGACTGCTCCCAGGGCGCTAGTTTTTGATTTTCAATATTCTACTCACCGTGGCATGGTCGTCTATGTTCGAGTTTTAGACGGTAAAATAAAAAAGGGGGATATCCTGTCTTTTGCGGCTTCGGGAGAAAAGTTTACGGTGTTGGACCTCGGCTTTTTTAAACCAGATCAAGTTAGCCGAGATCATTTGGAAGCTGGGGATATCGGCTATCTGGTGACTGGCATTAAAAAACCTGGCGAGGCCAAGGTTGGTGATACGATTATCTCTCTAACCGATCCCTTACCCCCTGTGCCGGGCTACATGAGCCCTAAACCGGTAGTTTGGGCGTCTATTTACCCAGAAAGCGCGGACGATTTTACCTTGCTTAAACAGGCTCTAGAGAGGTTGCATTTAGCCGACGCCTCCTTGTCTTTTGAAGAGGAATCGTCGGGGGCTTTGGGAAGAGGTTTCCGTTGTGGTTTCCTGGGGATGCTTCATTTGGAAATTATCACCGAGCGACTAAAAAGAGAATTTAATTTAGTTTTGATTGTCACTACTCCGAGTATTAGTTATCGGCTAGTGAACAAGCGGACTGGCACTGAGATGACTGTTTATTCTCCCCATCTTTTTCCGACGGAGGCTAAAGATTGGCAGATCTTTGAAACTTGGGTGACAATCAGAATTATCACCCCGACCAGTTATCTGAGTTCTTTAATGCAACTTTTGCATGAACATGAGGCCGAAGTTCTCACTATGGAAAGTTTTGGCCATGGTCGGACCGCCCTGACTATTTCAATGCCTTTGCGAGAGTTGATGAGAAATTTCTTTGATGAATTAAAAAGTGTCTCGTCTGGTTTCGCTTCATTTTCTTATGAATTATCAAATGAAAAAGAAGCTGATGTGTCCAGACTCGATGTTTTAGTCAATGATGAAATTATCGCCGCTTTTTCGCGAGTGGTCTCTTCTCGTCGAATTCAACGTGATGCGGAGGATACTGCCGATCGTTTGAAAAATCTCATGCCTAAACAGCTGATTACCATTAAAATCCAAGTGCAGGGTCTGGGTCGGATTTTGGCCGCTCGGTCTATCTCGGCCATGCGCAAAGATGTGACTGATTATCTCTATGGTGGCGATATCACTCGCAAAATGAAATTACGAGAGAAGCAAAAGAAAGGTAAGAAGAAAATGCAAAAAATGGGGAGAGTTAATATTCCCCAAGAGGTCTTTTTGAAGATGATGAAAAGTGGAGAATAAGTCAAAACTCTTTTTCAGTCAGCCTGTTTTAGGGTACGGTTTTTTCGAAGCTTGAAAAAACCTGAAGTGTTCGGTTCGACAACCTCACAACCCCCTAAAACAGGCTTTCTTCAACGAGTTTTGATTATTCGTTTTTTGTTTTTACCTAAATAAGAACGGCAGGGAGTAAAGGGCCACCATGCTAACGATTACCAGAATCCCGATAATCGCCGAGACTATTCTTAGGGCTTTTTTGTGTTTGCTATGTAATAACATTAGTTGTAGTATAGGGCTGTGGCAGAAAATTTTCAAGCGGAAAAAAGGCGCCAAGGATGGTTTTATCTCCTCCTGTTTTTTTTGATTGTCTTGAATATTTTTCTAGTCAGAGGCGTGTGGCGGGTCTATCAGAAAAGTCGTTTGGCTGGTGATAATTATTTGTCAGCCAAAGAGAGGTTGGATATTTTGACTGCTAGACAAAAAGTTTTGACAGATCGTCTAGAGAGTCTAAAAACGGAAAGGGGTCTAGAAGAGCAGATCCGCAACAATTTCCCAGTGGTTAAGCCAGGCGAAAAGGTGGTGGTTATTGTCGATTCTCCGACTACGACTGCTACCACGACCGAAACCGGTAATCCACTTTGGCGCGCCATCAAGTCGATTTTCTTTAATAAATAATATCTACGCGAGTATGGTTTAGCTTGCCCTTTCAAGTTTTTTGGCTAATAATTATGCGGAATTGGTTTAGTGGTAGAACATGTGCTTCCCAAGCATAGGACACGGGTTCGATTCCCGTATTCCGCACAAAACTTGTTAGGGTGAATAGAATGCGTTTTTATGTCTCAAAAATTTATCAAAAATAAAGAAGATTTTATTTGTGGCCATTGTGGGGCTGAGATTGTTGGTAATGGCTTTACTAATCATTGCCCTCAGTGTCTCTGGAGTCTCCATGTGGATAATTTTCCAGGCGATCGATCCAATGATTGTGGTGGATTGATGGAGCCGATTGGCATCGAAACTATCGGTGGTGAGTATGATATTATCCATCGTTGCCAGAAATCCTAAATTCATCCCAGAATTAGGACACTCCCACTTTTAATCCTGTTAATATACCAGCCTTCTCCGCCACCTCCAAGGCGGAGCGATAACCTAAAATCTTTCTTGGTTTGTTGTTGATCAAGC
>JBAYKU010000015.1:0-14776 GCA_041664425.1 Minisyncoccota bacterium
ACTTGTTTATTATGAAGCATGTCTAGATCAAGATGATGCTACTCATCGAGAGAAATATCTTAAAACCGTTTATGGTAAAAAGTTTATTAAAAACAGGGTCAAATCTTACTTAATAGGGTAAATGCTCCCGCAACCTAATTTTTTAAACTTGGAATATTTTTTTGGACTGCTTTATCGGCTGATTTTTGGTGGACTAAGTATTGATACAATGTCAAAAACCGATACGGCTAGTTTGTTTCAACTGCCATTATGGTTCCAAATTCTTTCTTTTCTTTTTTCTTTATTGATGATTATCGGCATTGCCTTTTTTTTGACTAAACTTCTAAATATTAGGCATGAAGAGAGGGAGGGCGTCTTTGGTTCCCAGGTTAGTTTTGATTTACCAATACCGGCTAAGAAAGATCCTCGTTGGGAGAGGATTATTGAATTGGTTAATTCCGAAAGTCCGTCCGAGTGGAAAGTGGCGGTCCTCGAAGCTGATAAAATATTGGAAGAAATGGTAGGCGAAATAAAGATTGAGGGTATGAGGCTCGAAGGTAAAGATATGGGTGAAAAATTAAAGAAAATTAATCGTTCCGATTTCTTAACCCTAGATGATGCTTGGGAGGCTCATAAGGTTCGCAATCGTATCGCCCATGAGCATGGCTTTGAAATATCTCAGCACGAAGCTCGGCGGGTGGTTGGTTTATTTGAAAAAGTTTTTAACGAATTTGATTTTATCTAGTAGGTGTAGTATACTACGGAGCAATTGCGGGGTAGAGCAATGGTAGCTCGTCAGGCTCATAACCTGGAGGTAGTGGGTTCGATTCCCACCTCCGCTACCGCGTAAAGAAAAAAGGCCTAGTTTAGCTAAACTAGGCCTTTTTTCCACGCGGCACAGCCGAGTGGAATGCGAAGCATTTTTACGTGAGTCACGTGATGAACGAAGTGAATTTTACGTGGCAAAATTAGAAAATTAATGACAAGTGTTTATAATATGTAAATGTACTACGTCTATGTTTTGGAGGATATCGAGAAAGCATCTTGGTATATAGGATTTTCTGAAAATCTAAAAAAGAGGTTAGAGAATCATAATGCCAGTAAGGGCTGTAAAACAACAAGATCAAGAAAATGGAAAATAATATATTTTGAAGGTTATTTGGATAAAAAAGATGCCCTCGGTAGAGAAATTTTTCTAAAAAGTGGTTCCGGGAGAAGTTTTTTAAGGCGTCAAATTAAAAATTACTTAAATAAAAACTCTTAATCTTTTGCTTGAAAAAAGGCCTAGTTTGGGTTATTATTCCCAAATAATGTCGGGGTAGCTCAGTTGGTAGAGCACAGCACTCATAAAGCTGCGGTCGTGGGTTCGACTCCCACCCTCGACACATTTTGTTAGAAATCATGTTAAGATGTGGTAAATAATATCCATGTCTTTCTTTAATAAAAAAATCTTTTTTGTTTTTCTGGTCTTATTTCTGGTGATGATTGGTATTTATTTTTTTTCTGGCACAGCTACTAATGCCACTAGTAATAGTATCCAAATCGGGATTTGTTTGCCAGAAATTACTGGGCCTATCAGCAAACCCGTTCCGTCGACTAAATGTTTTATATCCAATGTCACTCCGAGTAAGTTGAATATTAAATGGGACCTCTCGTCTGCTGGTGGTGGTAGTAAATCTAATTGCCGTGTTCAGTGTCGAGATAGTTATGATGATAGTTGTGGTGTGGGTAATAGTAAGGACAACAATGGTTTTTTGATTAACACCATTATTCCCAGTCTCAAACCAGTAGATAGTATTAGTCTGCCCGTGGCCGGAATTTCAACTGATCAGACCTATAATATTGATTGTAATTTTATCAATAGCCAAGGTATTCAAACCGGCAGTGCTACTTCTCATAAAATCAATTTTGTTTCTTGCCCGGCTCCAGCTATTGAACCAGTTTCGACGGGGAAAAGGTTGAATTCTAGTAAACCGGAAACGGCTTTGATTTATGAGGGACGACTCGGCACTGATCCTCAGGATGGAAATTATTTATTAGCCAAGGAAATGGCTGATGTTATCAGCGCCCTGTTTAATAAAATGCGAGAAAATGAAATGGCTAATGGTCGCTGTACCCCATTTTCTTTCGATTTGGGTGGTTGTAAAATTTTAGTGGGCAACAATTCTCGTGGTACTTGGCGACAGGGAGAGACGGGGAGTGTTTGTCGCCAGGAAGCGATGTATGGTAATTATAAAACTCATGGCGCTGGTCTAGCTATTGATATTAATTGTGCCAAGGCTGGACCTAATGGCACTTTGATTGCGGATCAGTTGATTGACCGACTGGTCAAGGCGGGGGCGAAGAGTTATGGTCTGCATATTGTCCGAGAGGTAACACCGGGAGAAAAGGCTTGTAATCAGACGACCGGTAATTCAGCTTTAGTCCATATTGATTTATGCCACGCTACTCATAAGACTGGTAGCGCTGCTACTATCAATAAAGATTGTAAGGAAAGTTTGATGCCGTAAATATTAAAAGTAAAATCTCCCGAAGCGCACTAGGGCGTTCCGGGAGATTGTCTGCTGTGAAGAGAAAGATCAATTGGAGACTACTGGCTTGAGGCCGGCCTCTTCCAGAACCTTGACCGCCAGATTCAAGCCGATGGCCTGGTGATCTTGCGGGTGCCGACCGATCGAGATGGTGGTCTCACCATCGTCGTAGTCACCGACTAAATTGATGCCTTCGTCGGCGTAGTTCATGTTCTTTAGGATATTCTGAACCAAGGCATCCTTTTGGTCCTCGCGGAGCTTGGCTCCGACGGTTATCATGATGCGATAATCGTCGGAATAGGCGTGCCAGCTAATCTGGGCGCCTCGGACGAGCTTCAGCTCGCCCCAGCCGAGTTCCTTCACTGTCTGGTCAGTCGCGAACTTCTCGACTGACAAGCGGTGTTGGACCTCCACAAACCTCGGTACTTCCTTGGTCTGCGGAGGGGTAGTGGAACACGAGCACAGGCTCGTTACCACTATTAGAAACATGAACTTCTTCATGGCCATTCTCCTTCTTATGGCTCTGTTGAGCCGTTGAGTTTTCAAATCTATCTCTATTATATCATATCTGCGTAAAAAGTCAACTTATAAGAAAGTTGTAATTTTAGAATAAAAGGCTCTTCTTGGTTAGGATAATGACCTGTCACGTGTTATGATATATCTGTGCCGATTTTTAAACAGATCAATAAGGATTTTTTTAAACACTGGACACCAGAGATGGCTTATGTTCTCGGGTTTTTTGCGGCCGATGGGTATATTACTGTCAATAAAAGAGGTGGACAGTTTTGGTCTATCCAGATTATTGATCAAAAATTACTTGAACAAATAAAAAAGATCATTGGTTCAAATCATAAGATAGGGGTAAGAACGCGTAAAGAAAATGAGAATACTGTTTATCGATTGCAGATAGGTAGTATTGAGATGTGTAACGATTTAAGAAAGCTGGGTTATGGTGAACGCAAAACAAAAAACATGTCAATTCCTTCTGTACCTAGAAAATTTTTTCCTGACTTTTTAAGAGGTTATTTTGATGGCGATGGCAATGTCTGGGTAGGATATAAACATAAGGATAAAAAACCTACGTTAACGATGCAAGTAAGTTTTACCTCTTGTTCCGGTGTATTTTTGAGTAGTCTGAGGGAGGTGTTGGCTAATTTTGGTCTAGGGAAGGGGAGTCTGTATGATAGAGATACGGCTTTTCGCTTGTCGTATAGCGCTATGGACGGGATTAAACTTTACAGGTTGATGTATCTTTGTTATTCTATCGGAGAACTTTATTTACCAAGAAAACGCAAGGTATTTGAGAGGTTTATAAAAATGCGGGCGTAGCTCAATTTGGTTAGTAGCACTCCCCTGTCACGGGAGAGGTTGCCGGTTCGAGTCCGGTCGCCCGCGCAAATAAAAGCCGCCTTTTTAGGCGGCTTTTTGTGTGGAGCCGGATTTGAACCGTAGTCATTTTTTTGTTTTCCCCTTATCTTTTGTTGTTAATTTACATGACAGTGGTAAAATAAAACTAGTCTTGTTTAAACATAAATTTTAATTTTAATAATTTTTATCATATGTCCAATCTAAAAACAATTTTTTCTTCCCTCCTCGTCGGCTTCCTCGTCCTCGCCGGCTCTACCTATGCCGCCGCGCCAGCTTGTCCTGCCACTACTCCTGGCTGTAACCCACCAATTAATGTTAGTACCAATCTTCAAACCAAGAGTGGACCGCTGACCATTGGCGGCGTTTTGACTAGTGCTGTAAATTTTGTTTTGGGTGGCAGTATGGGTATGAAAAGTGGTTCCCTCATCAAATTTAATTCTCTCGGGGCTGGTACTGATGAAGGTCAAATCGGTTATGGTTCATCGCTTCTTAATATCTATGGTGGTGGCACTAGCCCAAATCGCAAAGTGGTGATCTACGATCAGATTTGTTCTGATCCGGCCACTTGTAAGTCAGTGGCGAATATTATAAATGGTGGCGGTGGAACTTCTGGCGTCTCTCAAATCACCGCTGGTAGCAACGTGACCATTAGCCCAACA
Organism: Minisyncoccota bacterium; assembly: GCA_041664425.1. Lineage (GTDB taxonomy): Bacteria > Patescibacteriota > Minisyncoccia > Phycocordibacterales > XYD1-FULL-46-19 > XYB1-FULL-42-16. The sequence continues at coordinate 4,538 of JBAYKU010000015.1, forward strand.
ACAGGTACGGGGAATGTGACGGTGAATGCAAATCCATCGGCTGGCGGGCTGTATGGCGTTTGTGAGGCTAAGGGAACTGCTTTTTCTGCTACCCCAAGCCCAACTTATACTTATACATGTACAGCAAAGAGCCCTGCAACTTGTGGCCAAGCTTCAGGCGCATATACCGATCAGTGTAGATGTCCTTCTGGATATACAATAGTGACAACAAGTTATATAGATATGTACCCTGGTACACTTAGTGCATATAGAAACGCATATCATTCTTGCTATAAAAATTAGATACTAAATTAAAAACCCCGCCGTACGGCGGGGTTTTTAATTTTTTGATATTTAAAACACAAAAAAGTTTACTGGCAAGTCGCTTTATTTTTTGAGGGGTTTATAATAGAGCCAATCAATTAATCATTTTTTAAATATGGAACAAAAACAAGAATTATTTGGGGTGGAAAATGCATCACAAGAGCCAGTTTTTGATCACCAGAAACTTGATTTAATTGACCAGACGCTGGACGAGAGAGGAAAAGAATGCCAGGAGGGAACAGTTGCGAGATTGGTAAATATTTTACGAAGTCTTAAGGAGGAAGCGGCTTAATTTTATGACTAAACTAGCATTGGCCGAACTAATCAAAGAAAAACTCGGTATTTCCAATTTGCCAGTCGAGGAACAAGAGCAAATTTTATCTCGAGTAGAAGAACAAATTCTTCGTCGAGCGACTTTAGATATTTTAGAATCATTGCCGGCTGGAGAAAGGGCAGAGTTAGAAGCCTTGATTAGTGGAAGTGATGACGAAACTATTATTCGTTTCTTGCGCGAGAAACTTGGCCTAGATGTGGAAGAAAAAATGGAAAAGGCCACCAACGATCATTTGGCTGATTTGGTGGGGTAGTTTCTATTGTTTTTTATTTTTTTTTCTGTTAGATTATTTGCGGATCTTGGTGGTGCCTTTTCTCAGCAACCAGCCCACCGAGTCTCTGTCCAGCGATGGCTGGAGAGAACCGTTCCATACCCGATGGGGTATAACGAGGGCCCTGGCTCGTTTTTCGAGTTTTCTAAGGGCCCTTTGTTTTGGTTGAAAATATTGCGAGGCTGTGTTAAATTTGGAAGGTTCTTAAAGCCGTTGTAGCTCAGTTGGTAGAGCACGTCATTGGTAAACAAAAATTGCCCTTCATTTTGGAAACGAAATGTCGACGCCTGAATTACGGTTAAAGTCCATGGAAATGGATAAGACCGTGGCGAGAAAATCGCCCGAACGACTGACAAGGGGCGCTAAGCCGAAAGGTAGGCGTAATATACAGTCTAATCCTTTTATAAGCCAAGTTGGTGAAATAAAGGTATCAATGAATGACGAGGTCATCGGTTCAATCCCGATCAACGGCTCAGAAAAAAATGACCACATGGTCATTTTTTTGTTGATCGGGATGAAACTAGAAGTCGTTGAAAAAGGGTTTTTTTGTGATATATTTATTTCGTGTGCAAGGTAGATGATTGGGAAAAAGCCAGGGTAGCCCCGACGACGATTTTGTAAAATCGTGTCGGGATCCCGACCAGAGCGTCGGGACTCAGTTGGCCCCAGTCACTTTTAAATAAAAAGTGAAGGGGTAAATAGAGCTAGTGGTTAAGCCAAAGTAGCTCAGTTGGTAGAGCATCTCACTCGTAACGAGAAGGTCGTGGGTTCGATTCCCACCTTTGGCTCATGAATAAAGACGAGATAGAGCAGAAAATTACAGCGTTGGAAACCGCTATGGCCCAGCCGGATTTTTGGTCCAATAAAGATTTGGCTCAAGAAAAGATTCGCGAATTAAATGAGCTAAAAGATGAGTTGGCTGGTGTTGGAAAATATGATAAAAGTGAAGCCGTAGTTACCATTTTTGCTGGAGCGGGCGGAGATGATGCCGAGGATTGGGCGCGCATGCTGTTTGAGATGTATAGTCATTGGGCTGAGAATAAAGGTTATCAGCTCTACTTTATTCACAAAAATGAAAACGATCACGGTGGTTATCGCAATATTACTTTTGAAATTCAGGCCAATGGTGTTTATGGTCAACTAAAAAATGAATCTGGTGTTCATCGTCTCGTTAGAATTTCACCTTTTAATGCCAAGAGTCTGCGCCATACCTCCTTTGCGCTAGTCGAGGTCATTCCCAAATTTGCTAAAACAGGAGAAATCAAGATTCCCGAAGATGATTTGAAAATCGAATTTGCTCGATCGAGTGGTCCGGGTGGTCAAAATGTTAACAAGCGTGAGACGGCAGTGCGATTGGTTCACTTGCCGACTAATATCGCAGTGCATGTCGATTCCGAAAGATCACAAGTCCAAAATCGCGAGAAGGCGATGGCGATTTTATCTGGAAAATTATATAAAAAAATGGAAGAAGATCGGCTGAAAAAAGAAAAGGGGATGTATGTTAGTAAAACTACTGAAATAGAGTGGGGCAGTCAGATTCGTTCTTATGTTCTTCATCCTTATAAAATGGTCAAAGATCATCGAACCGAAGTGGAAACAAGTGATGTTGATGGTGTCCTAGAGGGTCAGCTAGATTTATTTTTGGAAGCAGAAAAAGAGCTATCCTAGGTAATTTTGTATCACGGCTAGCTTTTGTTATAATGAGGTCATGATTTATTTTGATAAGGTTTCCAAGGCTTATAATCCAGAAACTATTGCCCTAGATGATATTTCTTTGGTGATTGAACCGGGGGAGTTGGTCACTATTGTTGGCCATTCGGGAGCTGGAAAAACAACCCTTTTGAAGATGATTTTGGCCGAGGACCGACCGACTTCGGGTAAGGTGTTTTTTGAATCGACCGATATCCATACTTTAAACAAATATAATATTCCCAAATTGAGACAGAGGATTGGTAGTATTTTCCAAGATTTTAGGCTTTTACCTAACAAGACTGCTTACGAGAATATTGCTTTTGCTATGGAAGTAGCTGGACGTGATGAAGAAGAAATCAAAAGCGATGTGCCTAGAGTCTTAGAGATTGTTGGTCTGGGTGATCGCCTGTGGCATTTTCCCCATGAGTTGTCAGGCGGGGAGAGGCAGCGGGTGGCGATTGCTCGCGCGATTATCAATCAGCCAGATCTTTTGATTGCTGATGAACCGACTGGCAACCTTGATCCGGAAAATGCTTTTGAAATCATTGAGATTTTAAAGAAGATAAATGATTTAGGAACAACTATTATCCTAACCACTCACAATCCAAAAGTGATCGAAAAAGTTGGCCATCGGGTGGTGACAATGGAAAGAGGAAAAATTATCAGCGACGAGAAAAGAAGTAAAAAATAATTATGATTTGGGTAAATTTTAAAAGAGTGGTGCGTTCTGGTTTCGTCAATTTTTGGCGTAACGGTCTAGTCTCTCTCGCCTCAGTCTTGGCTATCACCGTTTCTCTTTTTGTGGTTGGTTCATTAATGATTTCGACGGCTTTTCTCAATGGGGTTGTAGATGAAATAAAAAATAAAGTTGATATTAGTGTTTCTTTCCGACCAGAGGCATCGCTCAGTGATATAGAATCATTAAAAAAATCCTTATCTCAATTACCTGATGTTAAAGAGGTGACCTATATCTCGCGCGAGGATGAATACAAGGCTTTTCGGCAGAGACATCAGGATAATGCCTTGCTTGTTCAGTCTCTCGATGAAGTGGGTAATCCTTTTGGTGCTCGTTTGAATATTCGGGCGGTTGATCCGGCTCGTTACGAAAGTATTGCCAATTTTCTTGAAAATGATAGCCAAAGTTTATCCGTTAATCGTTCTATTATTGACCAAGTAACCTTTAAACGAGATATTGTTAGTCGTTTAACAAAAATTATCGCTGTGGCTAAAAGAATTGGACTAGTAGCTAGTACGGTGATGATTTGTTTAGCTGCTTTTGCTACCTTCAATACCATCTCCTTGGCTATTTATACATCGAGAGAGGAAGTATCGGTCATGCGTCTAGTCGGGGCTGGTAATATTTATGTCAAAGGTCCATTTTTGATCGAGGGAATTATTTCTGGTTTGATCGGGACTATTTTGGCGGTTATTCTACTTTACCCCAGTGTTCTGTGGATAAAAAGTATCAGCTACAGTGTTTTTGGGGGTGTAAACTTGGTCTCTTATTATGCCAGTAATTTTGCTACAATTTTTATTATCCTGTTGATTTCTGGCCTAAGTTTAGGTTTTGTGGCTAGTTATTTGGCGGTCAGAAAATACGCTAGCTTATAAAAATATCCCAATATTGCCCCCCGGGTCGTTAATAGTGGTTTTCTTTTGGGGAAAATAGTCTTTGTGATATAATTTAGGCGGTAGGGTTTGTTTCTGGTTTAAAATTATGGTCATCAAAAAATACCAATACCTCATTTCTTTAATATTCTTGGCCACGATTTTTTCTTGGTCATCTTTGGCTTATGGCGCTTCTGGCACCCCTACTATTTTTGGTTATCAGGGCCGTCTAACTAACGCCAGCGGTGATCTCTTGGGTGGTTCGGCCACTACTTATTACTTCAAATTTTCTATCTGGGATAATTCTACAGTTGGTTCTGGTACAAAACTCTGGCCTAGTGGTAGTCCGACTTCAGTTGCTGCCACTGTTCGCTATGGAGTTTTTAATGTCAATATTGGTGATACAGCCAATGGTTATCCCGATGCTCTAGACATGAACTTCAACACCAATAAAGACATTTATTTGCAAGTTGAAGCTTCTGCCAATGGTTCCTCTTTTGAAACTCTTGATCCTAGGCAGCGAATTTCTTCGGCAGTTTTTGCTCAAATAGCTGGGAAGGTTAGTGGTACTGGTCAATCGTCTTTTGGCACTACTACTCCTATCGGCAATTCTATTGTTTCAGCTGAGTCTACTTCTAATCAATCGATTGGGATGACAATCAGAGGTTTCTTGGGACAAATAGCCAATCTTTTTCAAATCCAGGATTCAAATGGATCCAATTTATTTGTGGTGGATAAGAGTGGTAATGTTGGAGTGGGCACTTCTACTCCTTATGGTAAGCTCAGCGTTACCGATACCAATAGTGTTCCACAGCTTATCGTCAGTTATGACAATACTCGCTATGGGCAATTTTATACCGATTCAGTCGGAGACGTTCAGCTCTCTTCTACCGGCAAAAATTTTCGGATGTTAGATGAAAATCTTTGGGTTTGCTCCGGTGGTAGTTGTGGTGATATCACGCCTTCGGGTCAGGGAAATGCTGTGGTAGAAAAGTTTGTTATTTTTGATAATAAATTTAAGTTTGGGTATATTGATGCTTCGACGACGGCCATGTATGATTCCGCCAACAATAAAATCTTGGAGTTTGATGAAGCTCAATAATAATTTTTCACTCCAATGACTATCTTGGGAGAATTAAAAATATTCCTCTCGAATATTTTATACTGGATATATTCTTTTGTTGGTTTTTCCTGCTTCTTTTTTGTTTTTGGTTTTAAAAAATTAGTTATCTTTGGTAATAACCATTATTTTCCTTGGCCGACGGAAAACCCTATTTCTGTTATGGTTTTTAACCGTGTCAGGTCGGATCTTCTGCCAGCTGGGGTGCAATTGATAGTGACCAACCCTATGAGCGCTTTTGTATCCCAAATTCTATTTTCTTTTGTCCTCGGCTTTTTATTTACTGCTCCGATTTTTATTTATCAACTAATTAAATATCTTCAACCAGCTCTTTTACCCAAAGAAAGAAAGGTGGTTTTATGGAGCGTAGTACCTTTTTCAGGCCTATTTTTTTCTGGCTGTCTCTTTTCTTATTTTTTTCTTATCCCAGCTACTTTTGATGTCTTGTACCCCTATGCGACGAAAATCGGGGCGGCCCCCTTTTTCTCTATTGATGAGTTTATTTATTACATTTTTGGTTTAATGATTTCGGTTGGAGTGATGTTTCTTCTACCTCTATTTATGGCCTTATTAAGTTTATTGAGAATCATCCAAGCTGACTTCTGGTGGAGAAATTGGCGTTATGCTTTTTTGTTTTTTTTAATTCTGTCTGCTATAATTACTCCTGATGGCACTGGCGTGACAATGATTCTTCTTTTTTTGCCATTAGCAGCACTTTATTTCTCCGGTTATTTATTGTCTCGGAAGCTTGACCAACTGATTTGATTAGAAGAAAGGTCGAATTAAAAATAAAAATAATAAAATTATATGTTTGGACTGGGTCTTACAGAGATTGTGATTATTGTCGTCGCTATTGCAGTTTTGTTCTTCCTCTATCGAGGGATGAAGAACAAATAAGGTCGATGGCGACAGAAAAAGTGAATTAATAAAAATAAATAAAAAGATATGTTTGGATTGGGATTTCCAGAATTAATAATTATTTTGGTGGCTTTCGCTATATTGTTTTTAGGTGGAGAGAAGATTTCAGAATTGGCCAGAGGTTTAGGTCGGTTTACTGGTGAATTTAAGAAGGGAAAAGAGGAAATGGAATCAGAAATAGATATGGCTGAAAAAGAATTTAGAAAAACCAAAAAATAAGGGAAAAATGTGGATAAAGGCATAGATAAAAATAGAAGAAAATTTCTCAAAATAATACTGATTGGAGGCGGTATTTTTGCGGTGGGGAAAATTTTAGGCCCACTGTTTTCCCCAACCCTCAATAGCTCCTTGACTAAAGAGACGGAAAAGGTTATTAATAAACCTACTTCTTTTAAGATTTCTGAAAAAAATAAAACCCTGACCATCTATGATAAAACTGGCGAAGAAGTGTTTCAGATAGATAACAACTAAAAGCGATAAAATGGAAAAAAAAGAAGAAAAAAGAGATTGTACTGAACATAAGTGGATTCCGCTTTTAGGTGCGGATGAGAATAAAACTGTTCCCACCTTTCTTTTTACATGTTTAAATTGTGGCGATTTGAAGGTAGGAACTCAAACTATTAAAATTTCTCGTTTTCGGATGGATATGGGCGAACTGCCTATCAATAGTGTGGCGGCTATTAAGTTGATGAACGAGCCGAGTGTGGATAACACTGCTTCTGGTTTAATTATTGCCGCGACCGTGGCCGCCAATGACCAGGGAATTGGTGCCCCTTTATATGTTCAAGCTAATGGTCAGTTCAATATGGCCAATGCTACCACTAGTGCGACCGCCCCTTGTGTAGCTTTGGCGATGGATACTGGCACTGGTAGTAAGAGAGTGTTGTTGCATGGTGTCTTACGTAATGACACCTGGAATTGGACGACTGGACCAGGAACTGCTGGTTTAGTCTATCTTTCAACTACCGCTGGAGTTTTAACCCAAACCAAGCCTTCGGGCACAGATGAGGTAATTCAGCCGGTTGGCTGGGCCCTATCTGACGATTGTCTCTATTTCTCTCCATCAATGATGTATTTAACCCATGTTTAGAACATAAAAAATACCCTCAGGAAAGACTAAAATTATCTTTCCTGGGGGTATTTTTTATGGTATGTTTTCGGGTATATTTGGACCAATATGCTATCAATAATTATCCCATCATATAAAGATCCTCTTTTACAAAAAACTATTGATTCTCTGTTGGCTAATGCTGAGGGGGAGATTGAAATAATTGCTATTTTAGACGGTTATTGGCCAGAGATACCTCTAAAAGATGATCCACGATTAAGAATTCTCTATCTGGGCCAAAACCAGGGAATGAGGGGAGCGATCAACGCTGGTGTGGCTGTTGCTAGGGGTGAGTACTTGATGCGGACAGATGAACATTGCATCTTTGCTAAGGGGTATGATGTTATTTTGACCAAAGATTGTGAGCACGATTGGATTGTCACCCCAAGAAGATATTTTCTCGATGCTATCAAATGGGAAGTAATGGATTTACCCTATGTAGATCATGAAAAATTAATCGTCACGAGAGGGGAAAGGAAAAAATTTAGTGGCCATCGTTGGCCCGAACGAGATGAGGAGCGAAAAGAAATAATGATTGATGAAAAAATGGCCATGCAGGGTTCCTGTTGGGTCATGAAAAAAAGTTGGTGGGATCGAGTGATTGTTGAACTACAAAGCGAAGGTTACGGCACTCATTATCAGGATTCGATTGAGATGATATTTAAAACTTGGAAGGCTGGCGGAAAGCTGATGCTCAATAAAAATACTTGGTATGCCCATAAGCATCGAAGTTTTCCTCGGACTCATAATTATGGTGGCGAGTTGGCCGACGCTTCTTTTAAGTATGGTTTAGATACTTGGGGAGAATATTATAAGAAAGTTATTAAACCAAGATGGCAGACCTCACAATAATCTATCTCACCGCTTCATTAATCCCAGATAAATTTGCGCAATATCAGCGTGAGGTCCTAAAAGAGGCGGCGGGCAATTATCCAATTATTAGTCTTTCTCGCCAGCCACTTAATTTTGGTTTGAATGTTTTGCAGGTGGGAGAAAAAAGTTTAGATACTATTTATCGAGAAATGTTGCGTGGTGCTAAGATGGCTACTACTCCCTATGTAGCGGTGGCCGAAGACGATACATTTTATCCTAAAGAACATTTCTCTTTTTTTCGACCAGACAAAGACACTTTTGCCTACAATCAAAATCGTTTCGCTTTGTTTACTTGGGGTCAGCCGACTTATAATTGGCGCAATCGTAAAACCAATGCCACCCTGATCGCTCCTCGTGAGCTTCTAATTGAGGCTTTGGAAGAAAGATTTAAAAAATGGCCCAATGGTATTCCAGAAAAATTAGTAGGGGAATTGGGTCGGCCAATGGTGGAAAAAAATTTGGGAGTGACATTGAGAAAATCAATAGAAGTTTTTTCTGATGTTTCAGTCATTCAAATTAATCATGATCATGGTTCTGATGATCGAGTTATTCGCCATCGCAAAGCCCTGGGGCCAATTCGAGCCTATGATATTCCACCACCAGGAAAAACCCAATATTCGGTGTTTTTTACCCGATGGATCAACAGCACCTGGCTGTTGATTATAATAATCATGCGAACGGTTTGTCTCATAAAGTCTATATTAACACGATTTTTCTAACCTTTAAAAACATGTTAGACTGGTCCCGTTATTACACGGCTAATGGTAGAAAAAATATGGCATTATTGATATAATTTAAGTATGCCCAAAAATTGGAGTAGAGGGTTTACTAAAGAGACTCACCCTTCTCTTTTAAAAATTTCTCAAACCATGAGAAATAAAAAAATAAATAATTTTGCTAAATGGCAAGAGACAATGAGGCTTTCTGGCAAAATGAAATCTAATTATCCAGATTTTAAAAAAGATGGTAACTTGGCGGAGTTAATTGGAGTAGTTTTAGGAGATGGACATATAGAAATCTTTCCTCGGACAGAATGTTTGTATGTGTTATCGAATTCCAATAACCCAGGATTTATTAAAAGATATTCAACTTTGATTGAAAAAACTTTTCAAAAGGAACCTACGGTTACAAAAATGCCACATGCTAATTGTGTAAGAATACGTCTTTATGAAAAAAATATTAGCAGAAGGCTTGGGGTGCCGTCGGGGTCCAGAAATAGGGCTAAAATCGAGGTGCCTAAATGGATTTTGAAAAATCCAGATTTTGTTGTAAGATACCTGCGTGGCCTATATGAGGCAGAAGGGAGCTTTTGTGTCCATTTACCCACTTGTACATATAAATTTCTATTTGCTGGGGTAAACCAGTCAATGCTTGGTAATGTTTTTAAGTTGGTTGAGGGTTTGGGATTCCATCCCCATATGGGTAAAAAGCAAGTTCAAGTTTCTAGAAAGGAGGAAGTGTATAGGTTAAAAGAATTGATAGGATTTAGAGTATATTAGTTTTATTGCCAGATCATCTAAAGGTAGGATGCGACTCTCTGAAAGTCGTCATCTTGGTTCGATTCCAAGTCTGGCAGCCAAAAAATAGAATCGCCGTTTTCGCCAAAATTCGGAGCGTCGCAAAGCGACGCGACTGGAGTTTCCGCCAGAATTCGCCAAGGGTTTTTGAAATCCAAAAGGAGCGAGCGGGAGGCGAGGCGGGGGTTCGAGCCAATCTTTTTGAGAAAATCTCTTTTGGCTTCGAGATTTTCTTCGGAAGCGATAATTATGGCTTGGTTACTGTCTAAAATGAATTGACGAGAAAGTTCGAGCCAGCGATTGCCTTTTCGTTCAAAATCTTTCAATTTCTCTGAAAAATCAATCTTTTGGTTGAGGAGCTTTTGCTTCTTGCCGATATACTCCTCGCTCGTAATTGTGCTATCCAAATGAGCGTCAAGAAGCCTATCTAGCGTCTCCTCAACACTTTTGATTTGATTTTTCAGATTTTGAACGAAAAGGGCGTCAGAGTGGAAA
>JBAYKU010000016.1:0-14330 GCA_041664425.1 Minisyncoccota bacterium
GCTTGATCAACAACAAACCAAGAAAGATTTTAGGTTATCGCTCCGCCTTGGAGGTGGCGGAGAAGGCTGGTATATTAACAGGATTAAAAGTGGGAGTGTCCTAATTCTGGGATGAATTTAGGAACAACCCCTATGCCGAGGATAACAAATAAAACCGCAAAAACAATAGGCTTCGATTTAGACGATACTATCGTCAACCATGGCCCCAATCGTCAAAAATTGATAAAAAAAATGGGTCTTCCTAGTCATGATCCAATTCTTAAAAAAGCTCTTTACACCGAGATGCCGATTGCTAGTCGACCACCGCACCCCAATTCTATCGAAACCATCAAAAGAATAATCCAAGCTGGTCACCGCGTGATTATCGTCTCTCGGCAAAAAGAAGACGGGAGACAACTTAGTCGCCAATGGTTAGCGAAACATTTGCCGGAATTGGACGCCAAAAATATTTTTTTTGTTGACAGTGATGAAGCCAAGGGGGTTGTGTGTAAAAAAAATAAAGTTGATATTTTTATTGATGATCTGGTAAAACCACTATCCTCTATAGACTGCCAAAAAACTATCTGTATTTTATTTAATTCCCGCGCCGAAATTTTAGACAAAAAAATTCTAGCTCTCGCCGATTGGCAAGAGCTAGAAAAATTCTTTGAAAAACAGGGGTTGATCTAAGATTGATACGGAAACTATCAACCATATCAGGCCCCTCTTCCATGTTGCGACGATTCGAAGTAATCGACACATCGTGGCTTCGACCTTCTGTTGCTTGGGCATGAAGTAAGGCTAAGACATCCAAGGAAATTCTCTCGCTTGGATCTCCTTTGTCCGCCATAGAGCGGAAATAAATCGCCTTTGACGACAATTCAAACTCTATAGGCACCAAGACCCCTTTGAACGGCACAAAAATCCTCACGGCTTAGCTCCTCCTTTTTTGACAACCCAAAACTAGGGACAATAACTAATTAGTAAGGTAAACCAAAAACACAGCAAGTCAACCTCTAATCCTGAAACTTCTTAATGGCCAGAGTGATGAGCGCTACCAGAGCCAGTGCGAGGATAGTCACGCGCAAGTACTCCTGCATCGCCGACCAGTAGCGAATTGAGGCGATAATAAATGATAGCACCCCACCAAAGGATAACCCGAGAGAGACGGCCATATTAAAGGATAAGAAGAAGCCGGCGATGAGCGAAATAACGCCGAGGACGACGAGAACCAAGAAAACATTGCGGTTATAGAGATCGCGAGCTTCTTGATATTTTTTCTGGCAAGTAAATGTCCCGTCACAATAGCCTTTGATTTCTGTTTGTTCAGAAACGGCCATCCCAGGATTTACAGGAACAGCTTTGACAGTAGTATTTTCATTCCAAGCACCACCAGCCGTCACACAAGCCTGCTGATTGGTTGGTTGAATATTTACCTGTTTTTGTTCGCAGAAGTTTTCATACTTCGGCTCGACATAGACCAGACTGGTCGCATAGTAAAAGAAAAGGTTGAGGACAATGACTATGCCAATAGTCAGCGCCCAGCGCAAAATGGGAATATTTTTCATATAGTTATTTTTAAATTAAACTGCTAATTATTTTTAGTAATAGATAAAATTTTACCGTCGTCTATCCGAACAGTCTTACCGGCCATTTTACCGTATTCTTCTTCGTGAGTCACCATGATAATAGTCTGACCCTCACGATGTAGGTCTAAGAAGATACTCATAATAACGCGGGAAGATTCGTTGTCCAGGTTGGCCGTCGGCTCATCTGCAAAAAGAATCTCTGGCTCATGGGCGATGGCCCGAGCGATACTGACTCGTTGTTGTTCACCGCCAGACAACTGACTCGGCAACTGATGTTGATGGGGCTCCATGCCCACCTTAGACAAGGCCGTAGTAGACAACTTATAGGCCTTACTCTTTTCTACCCCCTGCATTAAAAGTGGTAAAACAACATTTTCCACCGCCGTCAATTCAGGAATGAGAGCGTAGTCCTGAAAAACATAACCTAATTTTTCTAAGCGAAATTTGGTTTTTTCTTCGGCGGACATCTCGTGAGTATCGTGGCCATCAATAATAATCTCACCAGCAGTTGGCTCGTCCAGCAAACTAATCTGGTACATCAAAGTACTCTTGCCAGCGCCAGAACGACCCATGATAGCCACAAATTCTCCCGATTCAATCCTCAAGTCAATCCCCTTCAAAACTTTGGTTTCGACCTCGCCATTAGCAAATGTTCTTTGTAGGTTTTTTGTTTCAATCATAAAATTAATTTCGGCCTAAAATTGAATCGAGAGTGTTCTTTTGAACAATCATCCGCGCGGGAATATAGCCAGCAATCACTGTGGCTAAAATCAAAAGGAGAATGCGAAAAAGGGTCGAGGACAGTGGTGCTACCAAAATACCATCACTAAAAGGGAAATCGATCGGATGAGTATTGATAAAAGGCATTAAAAAGCCATAGACGATAACCAAACCGATCACTGAACCAGTGATGGCATAGAAAAAAGACTGTAGCACATAAGAAATCTCAATAGCCTGGCCAGAAACACCAATACCTTTTAAAATACCAATAAATTTTCTTCGAGTAATAGCATTAATAAAAATAACAATAAAAATCGTGATCGAAGCCACTACTAAGCCAATTGAGCTAATCAAATCACCCAAAATAGCAAAAGTGGCGATCATGTCTTTAATAAACTTTGGCTCAGCCTCATCAAAAGTTTGCACTTTGGCCACTCGACTAACGCCATTTAAAACCAGAGCATTTTTTACTTGGATGGGATCAATGCCGTTTTTTAATTTAATAGAAATTTCGTTAACATTAAAGTCGTTTCGGCCAGTCAGACTGCGAAATTGAGAGTCGTTCATAAAAACTCTCATGTTAATCTCGTCAATTTTACTTTTAACAATACCTTTGACGGTCACTTCGTGTTGGATACCACCGACAGTTAGACGCACCTTGCTTCCCGGACCAATATCTCCGCTCAAAACCGCAAAACCAGGGCTGTCGACCGGCATATATTTTTTTAATAAATAAGACCCTAAAACCACCTGATCATAATCGCCCGGATTGATAAAAGAACCCTCAACAATAAATTTTTTGATGTTGGTCACCTGGTCCTCGGCGACTGGATCGATACCGGTCAAGGAGGCCGAAGCGACATCAGATTTGTCAGTTGTTTTGATCCGAGTTTTATAGCTACCTTCGATCGTTGTCCCTGTTAAATAACGAGCGGTGTAGTGTTCAATATTGGGATTATTTTTCAAAACAGCAATGACGGCTTGGCTATTTTCAATATAAGTTTTATTGGCTGGTGTCGAGATGATGATATCGCTAATATAATGGGTGCGAACAGCATCAACCGCTCCCTGAATCAAGCCCACCAAAATACCAGAGACGACGACCAAATTAAGAAAAGTCAAAATCATGACAAAAACAATCAAGACGTTGGTCCAGATACTTGAACGCCTAATCTGCCTAACTGCTAGGAAGAAACCAATCCGATAATTCAAAAAAGAAAACATGCTTATTTAGCTTGGGCATCAAACACTACCACTTCGCCCTCCTTGAGGCCAGAAAGAATTTCAGTTTGTCCGAGAGCACCGACCAGTCCAGGGGTCACGACTCGTTTGATCAAACTATCAGAAACTTTCACTTGAACAAATTTTTCTCCGCTAGCGGTGACATTAATAGCACTAGCTGGAACCGAGATAATCTGAGATTTATTTTCAGAAGTAATCACCACGTTGGAGGTCATACCAGATCTAATCCTCTGATCTTTCGCAGTAAATTGTAATTTGATTTTGTAAGTAGAAACTCCATCACGGATTGTTTCAGCTGGGTCAATAAAAACAACTTTGGCATCAAAAAATACTTCCGGACCATAAGCGTCGAGAGTGACCAAAGCCGGATTGCCAACTTTGAGACCAGCAATGCTAACCTCTGGCACATAACTCTCGATCTGGAACAGGTCATCATTAATCATCATTATTCCAATCTTTCCAGCCGAGACGATTTCACCCGTTTTGATATCAACTCGAGTAACTAAACCAGAAAATGGTGCCCGAAGGAAATATTGAGCATAATCATTCGCTCGTTGATCAACAGTCAATTTTTGACCTTCAATATCTAAGGTTGAAACTTTTAAAGTCTCTCGACTGCCGCCAACGAGAGCTAAATCACTATTGATTGTTTGTAACCAAGCGCTAATCTGACTGCGATCGGCAGACATTTCGGCGGTCCGACCAGAAACCTCGGAAATATCATAAACATAACTGATATAGGTTTCAGCATCTTTCATCATCTGGGACAGACCTTGAAGCATTGAGTAGACCTCTTCGTTGAGAGAGGCAATGGTATCATTAGGGAGCGGACGCCGTAGACCCTGATAATGTGCCAGGGTTGTTTTATAAATCTTGATATTTTTATAAAAACTCGCAGTCGCTACTTCCAGATTTTTTCTAGCGATATCGTTTGGTAAATTATTCTTATAAAGTGAGAGCTGGTAGTTGACCAGAATATCTTCCAGACCATTAATAATATCTGGGGTATCAAAAAAAGTCTTATTTATATTGACTAGACTATCTTCATAATTTTTAACGGCACCAGAAAAATTACCAGCCTGGCCGCTTTCTATCATTTTATTCAAATCCAAACGAGCACTGTTTAGAGCCAACTCTGCTTCGCGAGCATCCAGTTGGGCAATAGTCTGCCCTTCGACTACTCTCTGCCCTTCTGTCACCAAAACATTGGAGACTTTACCGCCACGATTAAAACCCAACTCCACACTTTGAGCTGGAATCACTTTACCGGCAATCGTCACCGTTTGAACAAAATCGGCCTTTTTGACGACTAGGCTTTCTTGATTATTGCCTTTCTGGGCAAAGAAGGTGTAATAAACTCCAAACAATACCCCAACGACCAATACCCCGATCAAATAATATTTGAATCTCCCCAAGAATTTTTTCATAAGTTATTGTATTTTATCACAGGTCGGAATTGGTGACAAACAACAACAATAAAGCACTCGGGTATTCCCTTTTCTCAAAAGGGTGTTAGTATTATCGTATTTGTAGAGAGAACTGGCTAATCTTTCTACTTCTCTGCAAAGAGCGACGCGAATCAGCTACCGCAAGAGTTTGGGGACTTAGTAGTGGCGAGCGAACAGTCTTGTACACACCACCCAAACGTTATTCTTGCGGTTTTTTCTTGTTTAAATTTTAAACTCAATAACGTCTCCGTCTTTGACGATATATTCTTTACCTTCAGTCCTGACCAAACCCTTCTCGCGGGCGGTAGCATAGGAACCGGCGGAGACTAGGTCATCATAGGCGACCACTTCGGCGCGGATAAATTTATCTTTAAAATCAGTGTGGATCGCTGTGCCTGCTTCTGGTGCGGTCCAACCTTTTTTAATCGTCCAAGCTCGCGTCTCATCCTCACCAGTCGTGAGATAGGTGATTAGACCGAGCATTTTATAGCTTTCTTTGATCAGGTCGTTGATGCCATCATCTTCGACTCCCAATTCTTTTTTAAATTCCTGACGATCAGCTTGTTCGAGCTCAGACAACTCCCCTTCGATTTTAGCATCGACGACCACCCAATTGGCACCCAATTTTTTCAAATAATCGGTCAGTGGGGCAATATCGACAGTCCCCGCCCCATTTTTCTTGTTCAAAACATACAAAATCGGCTTCGACGACAAAAGCTGTAAACCTTTGACAGTTTTTACTTCTTCTTCCTTTAAATCGAGGCTACTAGCCAATTTACCGGCCTTGAGAGTGGCTTCTACGCGCTGGAGCAGGGCTTCCTCTGCCTGAGCCGGTTTGTCGCCTCGGCGGGCATCATGGGCTAAATTAGACAGTCTTTTAGCTACCGTCTGCAGATCAGCCAAAATCAACTCCAAGTTAATTGTCTCGATATCATCAATCGGGTCGATCCGATTTGAGACGTGAGTAATATTAGAATCTTCGTAGATACGGACCACTTCGGCGATAGCGTCCACTTCTCGAATATGAGCGAGAAATTTGTTGCCCAAACCCTCACCCTCGGAAGCACCTTTGACCAAACCAGCGATATCGACAAATTCGATCACTGCTGGAATCTTTTTAGCTGATTTAGAAAAATGGGCCAGAAAATCCACCCGTTCATCTGGTACCGCCACGATTCCGACCGCTGGGTCGATAGTACAAAAAGGATAGTTTTCCGCTGGCACCCCTTTTTGGGTCAAAGCATTAAAAAGCGTCGATTTCCCGACGTTTGGCAGACCGACAATACCGATAGATAGAGACATAGAGCGATTTTAACTGAAAACTGATAAAAAGGAAACCAGGCTAAGTTTGGTTTTATTTTTAGCCAATGGTAAAATACAAATATGAAAGAAAGCTTTTTTACAGAACAACAAAAAAGAGAAAAAATATTGCGAGCAGACGCCAGAGCCAAAGCTGGTGAACGACAACAAAAGATAGTTGATCGCCGGCGGAAATGGGCCGATCTAGCAAATGGAATTAAAGAAGAACCCAAAAAAGAGGAGGTTCTCCCTTTTTCTGATTGGCATCACGAAGTAGATCAGCGACAACGAATTATAAAAAGACGCCAGGCTTTAGCCAAAGAAGAAGAAAAAATAAAAAAAGATCAATTTTACGCTCCGATTGAACTCAAAACTGAAACACCAGAAATCAAAAAGAAGGAAAGTCCTCTGATTGAAGAATTAAACAAAAAAGCTTACCAAAATCGAGTGGAAAAAATAAAAGCAGAAATCGGTGACTTGGCTCAGGCCGAAGAATTAGCCAAGGCCAAACCACCCATTATCCCTATCCCCCACATCACCTCAAAAATCAATTACCAGCCACCTTTTGCCCAAAAACCAGCAGAAAAACCGGCGGGCTGGTTTAAACGCAATTGGACCAAACTAAAAGAAACTATGACCTGGGGCTGGTAAATAAAACTAACCCCCCCGCGCCGACAGTCGGCGGGGGGGGTTTTGTATCTATTTTTGGGCCAGTTTGGACAATTCGGCGCGATATTTCGTCATCACTTCCTGAGCGGCGACCATTTCGCTTTTGCCCTCGCTTTTCATCTTGTGCTCGACTTCGCTGGCAATTTTTTGAAACAATTCCGGATTTTTCTGAATCAATTCCAAAAAGAAATCAACCTGATCTGCCGGCACCCCCTTGGACTTTAACATTTGCTTGAGAAAAAATTCTTTGAACATTTACCCAGTTAAGTAAGATTTGACCTTATTTTTAAAAGTATCGTTTTATAGCAGAATATCAACGATGGCGCGCGAATTCGACAAACTCACGCTTTGGCTGGTCAAATCTAGACTTTAAATTTTTAAGAAACCGAAAACTACTTACCAATAATTTTTATAAAGCAACTCAAATATAATACACGAATAAGTAAAAATTTAAAGTCTTACTTAATAGGGTGAATTAAATTATCTTTTTTAAATCACCATTAATAATAATTGGATTAAAACCAATAATCTCATCAGTTAAAATACCCTCTGGAATATTGTTGAACATAAAAATCTTTTTATCAAGACGAAATGCATCATACATTTCCAAAAAAGTCGCTCCACCAATGTAATTTTTAATCTCGCCTTTGTCAAAATTTAGCACCAAAACTGCATCATTATTGGCAATAATATCGGTGGAATGTTTTAACATCCCAGCTTTCCATTTTGAGTGTTCTTCGGCACTAATATTTCGGTAACGATCTTCGGTCGCTGGATCATCAAAACAATTTGGTAAGGTTATCGTATGACCAGATGACTCCAATTTTTGTCTAACTTCAGGAATCTGATTATAAAACCTTTTACTACAAATTATAAATATCCTCATTTGTGGACCGTAGCGGGATCGAACCGCTGACCTCTGCTATGCCATAGCAGCGCTCTACCAGCTGAGCTAACGGCCCTCATTTATTCTTCAAAAACTTTTATCACCTGCATCAACTCTATAAAAATATCTGCAGAAAAATAATCTATTCTACAAACTCCCCTGTAGTCTACCTTTTTAGTGACAGAACCAATTGTTCTTTTGTCAATCTGAGGCCTGTAAAACAAATCCCTAGAAATGTTAGTGAACTTAGACCAGAATATCTCCAATTCTTCAACATTCTGATCAGATCGACACTGGACAGTGCACCGAAATTTAGACTCGTCTATATTATAACAATATCTTAATAATTTCAAGAACAACTTTATAACAGCTTGGTCTGAATTTCCGAACATAATAGCACCACCTCTTTTTGACCCTTCACCAAGATAGAGCATTGCTAGGGCTATTTTAGCAACATCTCTATCTTCTAATTTTTTAGAAAGATAAAGAACGCGATTTTTTACTGCCCTAAGGTAAGCTTCTCTTCTTGCCCTATTTACAACTAAGGCGGTAGCGCGAGCCTTTTTTGATCCTTGGGCAACTAAAACCTTGATTCGAGATTGCTGAGCCCTAGATAACAAAATATTTTTGCACCAGCAAGATAAGGTACTCTGCGGAATATCTACATTTAAAACTTTACGGATTTCCCCGTAGCTTTTTCCTTGAGTTCGAAGAGAAATTACTTCTGGCTTAAGATTACTAAAACGCGATTTCATTATCTAATTGTACCAAAGAGATATACAATGTCCAAGTACACCAAGCTATTCAATTGTATTTACTCCTACTCCTATATATTTGATAATAGACCCATAATTTGTTAGATTTACAAATGAAATACAAAGACAATTTGCATCCTTAGCTCAGCTGGTTACCCGCCAGAATACGCTTCGCGATTCGGCATGGGCAGGGAGCTTGTACGATTTTCACCCTAATAAATTTGGTCATTTAGCTCAGTTGGTTAGAGCGCACCGTTCACATCGGTGAGGTCACAGGTTCGAATCCTGTAATGACCACACTGCCCAAATTTAAGAGGGCAGGCATTCGTAAGGTTTACCCTGTAGTGAGCTCTGCTCTACTACTGGGGTCACAGAGAAGGGGCCGTTAGCTCACTTGGTAGAGCGCCTGCTTTGCAAGCAGGAGGTAAGCGGTTCGATCCCGCTACGGTCCACATAGCCCTTGAAAATTCTGATCGGGGGTGCTAATATCACAACATCAATTTAATAGCTTAGTCCAGTCAATCATGTCCTTTGAAGATTTTCGCAACAATGTTTGTTTTGCCGTTTATTTTCCCTTTGCGGTCTATAAAAAGCATCTCAACCCACCCAAAAAAGATAGCAACTAAAAAAACCACCCATGGGTGGTTTTTTAGTTTTAGCTTTAATTTACTGAGCTGACACCGCCTCATCATCTCTCAGCATGGTATCGGTCTTATCAATCAAAGTATTATTATTTTCAATCAAGCCCCGATTATAAAGCCAGGCTTTGACTGGTCCATTGACGTTGACGTCTTGCAATAAGAAGCCAAAAACTCCCCCCATAGCAAAGGTGGCAACCAACATTATCATCACCAGAGGAGCAACTACCCCAAAAATTCCCAGACCCACAAACCAATTTTTAGTTCGACGAGACATCACCTCGACCGAGGAATCGTCAGCTTTTATTTTCTTTAACTGTAAATAAAGACTATAGATAAAAGAGATTTGGAAAGGTAAAACAAAAATAAAAACAATAATTAGTCGGAAAAAATTAGCCCATTCACTAGCAATATTACGACTAAAATCAGCCGGATTTTCACTAGACATCAGGCCAAAAATTGCCATGGTAATAAAAGAAACGGCTACCATCAATAAACTCAGAAATAGACTGCGTCCAAAAATCGGCCACCAATAATCTCGAACATAATTACGGCTCTTTATCAAAGCCCGCAGGCCCTTTTCATCTTCGGCAAACAAAATAATCGCAGACATCGCTAACCAAACTGATAAAATAATTCCTGGGATAACCCCGAGGATAATACCTCCGAGGATAATAACTGCCATCAAAATAGCCAACCACAAAAAACTAAAGAGTTTTTTGGTGCCTTTTTTATAACAAGCCCAGATTTCTTGTTCGGCCCCCTCAATCATGGCTTGATAGATCGCCAGAGTAGAAAATATAGCTGCCACAAAGCCAAGGAAAAATAGTGGCCCACCCCAGAAGTAAGTAGCTGAAAAAGAATGCAAGATTGTCGCCACTAAATAAAAAGTTATAGGCAGAGCCACAATACCGCTAATTAATTTGAACCGCTTCTGATAATATCTGAAAGCGTTTTTGGTTGTTCGCCAAACTGGCAACATTTGGGCTTTTAAAACTATTTCGTTTTCCATATTAAAAAAATTATTCTTGTAATCCTAATGACGTTTTAAAGCCAGTTTGATGAGATGGTCCAAAAAGTCCGGATATTTGATACCCGCCGCCGCTAGAGCTTTCGGTAAAAGCGAGGTATCGGTTAAACCTGGTAAAGTATTGGTTTCGAGAAAATAAATCCCCCGAGGCGAAATAATAAAGTCGGTTTGGGAATAATGACATAACCCCAAAACTTGATGAACAGTCACGGCCATCTCTTGGATATTTTTTTTCTGCTCGTCGGTAAAGTTGGCAGGGCAAACTTCGGTAGTCTCACCGCTATATTTATCAGCGTAGCCCCAAATTTTCTCTCCTTTGGGTGGAATGATTTCGATTGGGAATAGTGGGTAAATTTCTTGTCCTCGCAGGTCTTCTACCACCCCACAGGTCCCTTCCCGACCCTTGATATATTCTTCGATTAGAACCTTGTCGGTAAATTCAAAACTCTTGTCTATCGCTTCGATCAATTCATCAATATTTTTAGCTAAATATAGCCCGACCGAAGAACCGCGATCGACAGGTTTGACGACCCAGGGCGGAGAAATTTTACTGAAAGTTTTTTTGGCTGATTCGTGATAATCGTCTCCTTCTTTTATCTCTATACCCAGAGGAGTTTTAATCCCCGCTTTTACGACTAATTCTTTTGACAGCACCTTGTTCATACCGAGAGATGACGCCACATGACCAGAACCGGTGTAGGGAACCTTTAGGCGATCGAGTAAGTTTTGAACCTGACCATCTTCTCCATATTCACCATGGAGAGCAATCAGGGCCACATCAATGATATCTGGCAAGAGGGTCGGATCGAGTGGAACACCATCAAAATGCCATTGGCCAGTCTTGTCGATCAGGATATCTCTCGTTTGATATTTATTTTTATCTAAATGTTTCAATACCGAAGAACCAGTCTTGAGAGAGACCTCGTATTCATGACCAATACCACCACGGATAACACCGACTCGAAGCATAATTAAAGATTAGTATTATTTAAGCAAATTCTCCACTTTTATCACCACATCATCGAGCGTAAAGTTGGCTTTAATAAGAAAATCACTAACACCGATCGCTTTAGCCTTCTCAATATCTTCGCGCTGACCGAGATTAGAAAAAACAATCACAGGCAGAGCTTTGGTGCTGTCATTGTCGCGAATCTTTTGCAAGACTTCGTAGCCGTTTAAACCAGGCAAAAGTAGATCCAAGAGAATAATGTCGGGTTTTTCTTTTAAGATACCATCCATGGCACCCTCACCATCAGGCGAGACGGCCACTCCGTAACCCTCCTTTTCTAGACGTTTGACGGTCAGAGAGCGGAGAAATTCGTCATCCTCAACTATAAAAACTTTTTTTGCCATAACTCTATTCTATAATAAATAATAAGTAATAAATAAACTTAAATAACCTATGTGATTCACCCTATTAAGTAAGATTTGACCTTTCCTCATTATAAACCTTTTTAAAGGTAAGTTCCATCTTAGCCAAATGTGATTCACCCCGATGGAATAAATTTGCTTTGCAAATTAGCTTCGCTATTCCATGGGGTAAATTATATACTATTTTTGTTTCAAGGGTAGGGATAGGTAAAAAGTTGTCCCCTGACCAGTCTCACTCTCAAACCAGATCGAGCCTTGATGCTTTTCAATAATATCTTTGACTATGTATAGCCCTAGACCAGAACCATCTGGTTCCACTGCTACTGCCCCCGTAGAGCGAAAAAACTTTTGGAAAATTTTGTGTTGGTCGGCTTTACTAATGCCAATGCCACTATCTCTGACAGACAACTCCATGGTCGGATTGGCAGAGTTGAGATTTTTATCGTCCACCGTCACTGTCACTTGGCCAGCCTTGGGAGTATATTTAATAGCATTATCAACTAGGTTTTCCAAAGACATTTTTATTTTTCCTCGATCAGCCATCACTGGGGGTAGGGCCCCCGCTGGCTTGGAAACAGTCAGATTGATTTTTTTACTCTCGGCGGGTGAGAAAAATTCGGCCGCCACTTCCTCCACCAAAGCAGAAATATCCACCGGCTCTATCGTCAAAGTATCGGCACTCGTGTCTTCGCTGAGATTGATATGTAGGAGATCGTTGACTATTTGGATCATTTTTTGAGTGCTGACCACCCCTTTATCAATAAACTGCCTCTGATCGGGGCTGATCGGGCCCAATTGCTCTTTTTGAAGCATATCAAAAGTCCATTTGATGCCAGCCAAAGGGGTGCGAAGCTGATGAGTAGTCACTGAGACAAATTTACCTTTAGCATTTTCCAGATCACGCAAGCGACGATTGGCATTGATCAACTCAAATTCTTTGGATGAGAGAGCTCTGGTCGTGGCCGCTAAATCTTTGTTGGCTTTTTCTAATTTATCAATCTGCCCAGCTTTAAACTTGGCTTCGTGGATGAGAGCCGAAACATGACTTTTCTGTCTTTGAAACCACCAACCAAAAAGAAAACCGACAGCCACCAAAAAAAATGGTATGAAAATAGAAATCACCCCCGAGTTTAATATCGTCTCGAAAGACATTGTTTAAATTATAACACCACCACCAATAGTAAGCTAGATTTTTCTGAAGTTTTTTGCTCTTTTCTGACGATGAAAAGCAATAGCGAAACGATGAGCCTCGGCATTGACCGCCACAATCGCTCGGTGGTAGTCACGAACAATAGCACTATCGCCCAGCAATTTTTCAGCTTTATGTTGTTTGTTTTTTGTCACCGCAATTACTTTGGCTCGAAAACCAGCCGACTCAATAATTTTTATAGCCACCTGACGAATTCTCTCATCGCCATCTACCACTACCACATCAGGCTCGGACCATTCAGGATGAGCCAAACGGCGTTCGAGGATTTCGGCCAAATTTTTTAGATCATCTACCTCGCCTTTTTTCAGTCGTTTAATTTTAAATTTCCGATAATTAGCCGGCTTTAATTCGCCGTCTTGCCAAACAGTCATCGCCCCGACCGTATCAGCACCAGACAGGTGAGCAATATCGTAGGCTTCAAAACAAATACTACTGATTCCAGGCTTTTTCTCGTTACCAATTAAGGCTACATCTTGGATATGATTGAGAGCAAAAAGTTCTTTTTTTATCTCCCCAGCCTGCTCAAATTCTTGTTTTTGAGCATAGGTTTTCATTTCCTTTTCCAACTTGGCTCGCAAACCAGTCACTTGGCCAGAAAAAAACATTTTTAAACGAACAATGATTTTACCATAATCACGAGCTGTAATTTCTCCCGTACAAACACCGGGGCAAAGGCCGAGCTGACGATTGAAACAACCACGAGGTTTTTCTGACTTATCGCCTTCGTAGGGCAAGCCCTCAAAAGTTTTGCTCGACCCTTGAACTTTTTTTACAACAAAAGTTCGGCGGGACGGTAAAACTTCGTAGGGCAAGCATCCATCGCGAAAGGGAAAAATCTTTCTGATTAAATTTAAAGCCACCTTCAATTCCTTACCAGCCGGAAATGGACCGTAAGATGTGTATGTAGTATTTAGTATATTGTATTTGATGTTCGACATCCGATGTCGAACATTTTTATCTGTATTAAGATTAAGTAAGTCGCGGCCACGGACGATTAGGACTCGGGGCCACTTTTCTTTGGTGATGACAATATAATTGTAGCTTTTGTCATCTTTCTCCCGAGAATTGTATTTCGGCTGATGTTTTTTAATCAGCGCCGATTCCAGAATTAGCGCTTCCAGTACTGAGTTAGTTGACTCCCAAGTCAGATTATCGGCCTCAGCCAGCATTTTAACGAGCATGGGGCCACGAGTGTCACCCAGGTCGCCAGCAAAATAGCTCCGCACCCGGTCTTTGAGTGAGGTCGCTTTACCTATATATAGTATGTGACGCCCTTTGAGGAAGCGGTAGATTCCAGGTCCGTCAGGCAGTTTGTATTTGGTCAAGTATTGACTTTGCATGTCGTTTATTCTATACTATAAAAAGACTAAGAACCCTAAATTCATCCCAGAATTAGGACACTCCCACTTTTAATCCTGTTAATATACCAGCCTTCTCCGCCACCTCCAAGGCGGAGCGATAACCTAAAATCTTTCTTGGTTTGTTGTTGATCAA
>JBAYKU010000017.1:0-12448 GCA_041664425.1 Minisyncoccota bacterium
TCGAGCAAAATCTTAATCTCCAACCGTTCGGCCGAAGACAAATCCTTGGCTTTTTTCATGTGGTTACTCTATTACAGAGTGTCCTAATTGAGAACGGAATTTAGGGCAGCCATCTCCCTAAGCTTCCTTTCATATTCACTCGGTGAATCAAACCTCATTTTTCTGTCCGGTAACCCATACTTACCTCTAATATTTTTTTGATCAGCCCTAAGTCTTTCTGATAAAGCTGGATCACTAAATTTTAAACCAGTAATAAATTCAACTAGCCGATCACTACGAGACTGGTTAGATCGATAATCAATCAACCCCTGGTAATCTTTTTCCTCCGTTAAATTAACCTCTGGATTTAAAAAATTACCAACAGCTTTTTCAGACACCGAAACAGGTTCCGACTTAGTTTCGGCTTGAGCTTCTGATGATACCGAAAGATTTTCCATATTTAAAAACTATAGCAAATCTTTTCCAGTGATTCCAATCGTAAATTTTACTCCTCCTCCCCTTCTTCTCCCACCTGACCGCTCTTTAGATCCTCGATAATCTGATCAATCTCCCCCGCCATGATGCGGTCGAGGCTGTGCCAGCTTTTCTTGATTCTGTGGTCGGTGACACGATCCTGCGGAAAGTTGTAGGTCCGGATTTTCTCGGACCGATCCCCTGTTCCAATCTGACTTTTGCGCTCAGACGACATCGCTTTCATTTCGGCCTCTTCTTTTTCCGCTTCCAATTTAGCCATTAAAATATTCATGGCTTTTTCTTTATTGCGTAACTGGGTCCGCTCCTGCTGACAACGAACGACGATACCAGACGGCTTGTGTAAAATCCGCACCGCCGATTCCACCTTGTTCACATTCTGGCCACCCGCTCCACCGGCGCGGGTAAAAGTAATTTCCAAATCAGAGGGATTAATCGTAATAGATTCAAAAGTCCGAATCGGCATAATCGCTACCGAGATAGTCGAGGTATGAATCCGGCCCTGCTTCTCGGTCGCCGGCACGCGCTGAACCCGATGAACGCCGGTCTCAAAATGGAAATCATCATAAGCCCCCTTGCCCATCACTTCAAACGACACATCTTTGTAGCCACCTAGATCATTGCTCGATTCGTCCAACAAAGAAAAAGACCAGTTATTTTTTTCAGCATAAACCCGATACATCTCTGACATTTCAAAAGCAAAAAGCGAGGCCTCGTCGCCACCAGCGCCAGCCCGGATTTCCAAGATTACGCCTTTGGGCGCTTCCGCTTCGATTTTATCCTTGGCCACGATCTCTTCCATTTGATCAGCCAGCTCGGCCAACTGTTTTTCTAAACCTGAAACTTCTTCCATGGCCAAATCCGCCATCGCGGGATCTGAAGCGAGAGCTTGAGCCTCCGACAATTTACCTGCCAGCTCAGCATAGTAATTGGCCAAGTAGACTGTCTTGGGGTTGTTTTTAAATTTTTCTAAATCGATGTTGTCCATAAGTTAGATTATCGCTTGTTTATGATTTTTGAGTTTACCCTATATGAGTAAATTTTAAATTGATAGATTTCTCCACGACACTATATTAACCTTACCAGCAATAATAGCCTATTAAACTGGTCTTGTTAATCCAATTTAAAATTAAAATTTGTTTACAAATTTTTACTCAATAGGGCAAGACAAAAAACATCGTGACCTGTCCGCCAACTGGCGGACAGGTCACGATGTTTTCGTATTTATTTATCGTCTTTTTTAGTAGCCTTTTTCTTAGCAACCTTAGTGGTAGTAGCGGCCTTGGAAGCACGAGTCTTGAATTTCTCAACGCGACCAGCGGTATCTAGGACCTTATCATTACCAGTATAGAAAGGATGACAAGCGCTACAGATTTCAACATCAATCTTTTCCTTGGTAGCACCCACGGTAAAAGAGTTCCCGCAAACGCAGGTCACAGTGGCCTTATCAAAGAATTTTGGGTGAATGTCTTTTTTCATGACCTCAGAAATATAGCAGAAAACTAGCCACCTTGCAAGGAGTCAATCATCGCCTGGTATTTCGTCGCCTTGGCCATGACTTGGTCACCATAAAAGGCGTTCTTGGGACTACTCCAATTACCACCAGCGTAGTATTTCAGCGCCGCCTTGCGCTCTGAAGCATAATTGCCACCAATCGCCCCGTTATCCAACAAAAGCAAGCCCGAAGCCGCAAAAGCGTCTTCAGCATTCCAAGGATTAGGTGGATTATTGCCAGTAATCTTGGCAATGCGATTGATATATAGCACCCAGGTCGAAGGAATAAATTGAGCTGGACCCATGGCTCCACCATAGCCACCACCATAAGGACAGGACACCGGCACCGTTTCTGGATCAATCCCGAGCGACTTGGTAATAGCCAAAAATGGTTCGTAATCTCGAGTCGGTTTCATCACATCCCGCCATTTTTTACTATCCTGAGGTCGGTTACAAGTACCAACATTAACCCCCAAAGTACCACTACTAATGTCTGATTCCTGAGTAATAATCGCCAACAGGAAGGCTGGGCGAATGCCGATTTTTTTAGAAACAGTGTTGGCATACTCCAAAGCTTGCCCAAAAGAAATACCTTTGGCATCGCGCAAACTAAAAAGAGCATTGAGAATTTTGGTACGCTCTTTTTGTTTGTTGGCAATAACTGATTTGTAAGAGCTTTCTTGAGCCTTACTCATTTTCAACAAAACATTTTTTTGTTTATTCAAATCTTCAATCTTGGCTTTTTCCGCTTCAATTGCAATCTTAGCTGTCACCTCGGCATCACGCCGATCTTCCAAAACTACTTTTTGTTTTTCGGTCTGGACCTTAGTTCCCCGAATCACGGAAAAAGAATTGGCCATCGCCTCTTGGATAAATTGAAAAGCAGTCAAATCGGCAAAAAAATCAGACATTGTGGTGGCACCGAGAGCAATATCGAGAGAGCCATTATTGTCCAATTCTCTAGTCTGGCGTAAAAGTTTAGCCAGAGAAACTTTGCCATCTTCAATTTTTAGATTAAGAGCCCCGATAGTCTTAACCTTTTTCCCGATATCTGTTCCTAGGCGCGCAATTTCAATCTGTTTAGCTTGAATATTGAGCTGAGCGGTTTTAATTTTAAAATTTAAAATATCAATATCGCGCTGGACAGAGGCCGTCTCTTTTTGTTTAGACCGCAACAGGTTGGTTTGATCGGCGATCTGCTTCTCAACGACAGCTAGATCAGCTTTTAATTGGGCTTCGCGAGCCACTTTATCATCGGTGGTTTGGGCAAGAGAAATAAATGGAATAAATAAAAAAAATAGGAACAAACAAAATGGCCAGAAAAAGCGCCGAACGGCGTGGATTGGTTTCATTGGGTAATTATAACAAAAAAATCCGGAGCGACCAAAGGTCGCTCCGGATTTTTTATTTGTTTTATTTAGCTTCCTCAGTTCCTTCTTCTTCAGTCTTGCCCTTCTTTTCTACTTCAATTGCAGACAAGTCGGCTGGGCCTTCTTCGACGACAACTTCCTCACCCGCTTCCGTAATCGAAGCGATTACTTCTTCTGGGTCAGCTTCGGTCGTGACACCATGAGGCAATTTCAAATCAGAGACATGAATCTGAGCATCGAGAGTGTTCAAAACGGAAACATCTATCACAATATCGTGAGGTAAATCTTTTGGCAAAGCTTCTACTTCTATCTCGTGCATGACTTTGACCAAAGCACCGCCAAGCTCTTTGACCGCCGGGGCGACACCTTCGAAAATAAACGGAACATGAACCTTGATCGGCTTCTTAGTATCTACCACTAGCAGGTCAGCATGGACCACTTCTCCCGAAATAGGATTATGAGCCACTTCGTGAATTAAAACATCTTTCTTTTCATCACCAATCATCACAGTGACCAGGGTAG
Organism: Minisyncoccota bacterium; assembly: GCA_041664425.1. GTDB lineage: Bacteria > Patescibacteriota > Minisyncoccia > Phycocordibacterales > XYD1-FULL-46-19 > XYB1-FULL-42-16. The sequence continues at coordinate 3,858 of JBAYKU010000017.1, forward strand.
ATTCACCGGCCTTGGCTAAAACTTTTTTAAATTCTTTAGTATCAACAAATAGCGAACGAGCCGCTTCCTTACCACCATAGATAACCACTGGCAAACGGCCCGCAGCTCGATCAGCCGCTAGCTCTTTTCCTAAGGTTTCTCTGGCTTCAGCCATTAATGTAATCATAGCCGGCATTTTAACAGAAAAACCTTAATTGTCAAAATTCTTTTGGAGGAGTACTATCGAGTTCGGGTATTGTCTTAATTGACCGACAGGTCTTTACTAAGAGGAGGAAGAACGCATGACAAACCGGCAATGCGCTAAATGTAGGACTGGGCAAGCCGCAGACGGAAACGAAACCCCCGTACCGCACCAATCGGCGGATCATATCCAATGGTTGGTACCCCAGATCTTCTCACATCTCTGTGAGGTGTGCACCATGGTCAAATTTCGTGAGCGATACGCGCTTCTCTGTGAAAGAAGGCGGAACAAGGTTTTTCAAATCGTCAGCGATAACCCCCAGGTGGTGACGATTGATTGGGCCGAACTCTACAGAGGAAAGGATATCGCTATCAACAAACAGATCGGCGGATCGAGGAAAGATAAGAGCCTAATCCCCAGTATGGTTTCGGCCGACCACCTTATCACCACCAGATGGTTCCTGACCGCCGCTGGGATACTTTCGCCCGCCGGTGCCTACCTAACATCCGATGAGGTAGGACACATTTACACGCCGTTTTACCATGGCGAAAGCGACCGTCTCTTGTTTGTCGACAAGCAAGAGGCCAAGAATTGGGCGCGGTTCTATCTACGCGCCTTCTCTGGAAGCGGTTTGCGAATAATCGGCGACAGCGAGGTGCTATTGGTCGAGTTCTAGCCTCCATCAAGATCGCCCGTCACACACGTTGTGTGTGACGGGCGATCATCATCTATGAAAAATTATAACCTCTCCTAGCCAAAAATCTTAATTTTCTCCTCCACTATCTTTTGCATTTCCATCACTGACTCGGCCAACAACTTATAAGGTGAGATTTCGTTTGGTTTTTCGGCCAGACTTTTTACTAGACCATTTTTCCAAGCCAGACGGATTTCAGTATTGATATGAACCACGGCCACCCCCGCTTTAATAACGGCTTTCAAATCTTCTAAGACTATCCCTGAGCCACCATGGAGCACCAGGGGCACTCCACCTGTAGCGCAGATCTCCCCAGTCCGACCCACATCAAGCCTAGGCTCACCAGAGGCCACCAGACCATGGATATTACCAATAGCCGGTGCCAGGAGCTCTACCCCAGTTTCGCGGACAAAATGGCCTGCCTCTTCGGCGGTAGTCAGATTGGACCCGATAGCCGCCCCCACTGGCATTTCCGCTAAAAGCCCAGACGAAGTGCCAATAAAACCAATCTCGCCTTCAAAAATAATTGGTGATTTTAATTCTTTAATTAAAATTCCACACTCTCGAGTTAATTTGATATTTTCTTCCATACTCATCGCGCTACCATCAAAAGTCATAGAATCATAACCCGCCTCGATTACCTCTCTCGCTTCTTCCAAATTATGAACATGGTCAGCGTTGAGAAAAATCTCTATTCCCTTCTCTGTTCGGACGCTATCGATCAAAACTCGCGCCTGTTTAGTACCGAAAAATTTTCTTTCACCAGCCGACAAACCGATAATCACTGGCTGGCCAGTCACTTCTGAAGCTTGGACCACCGCCCAGAAAGCTTCGATGGTCGAAATATTAAATTGGCCAATAGCTATGCCACTCTGGCGAGCCTCGGCTATTACTTGTCTTAATGTACGCATGGTATAATGATAGCACTAATTTAAGTAAAAAATCTATTTTTTTAATTTTTCATTATCATGATTGATTTTCTCGCTATTGGCGATATCGTCACCGACGCTTTTATTCGAATCAATGAAGGTAGGGTTCGCGAACAGGACGGTTCACCGGAACTTTGCCTGCGTTTCGGCGATAAACTACCTTATGAATCACTGACGATTGTTCCGGCTGTTGGTAATAGTGGCAACGCAGCTACCACGGCCGCTCGTCTCGGTCTCAAAGTGGCCTTGATCAGCAATGTTGGCCACGATCAACAAGGAAAACAATCCTTGGCAACTTTAAAGAAAAACAAAGTTAAGACCAATCTAATTACTGTTCACAAAAAAATTCCTTCCAATTATCACTTTGTCCTCTGGCACGGTGACGATCGGACTATTTTGATTAAACACGAAAAATATCCCTATCGTTTGCCAAAATTTAAAACTCCCCGATGGATCTATCTGAGTTCTCTAGGAGAAGACTCTTTGAACTTCCATCGAGAGATCGCTAACTATTTAAAAGCTAATCCTCAAGTCAAACTAGCTTTTCAGCCTGGCACTTATCAGATCAAAATGGGAGCAAATAAACTGGCTTCGCTTTATGGTCGAGCTGAAGTCTTACTCTGCAACCGCGATGAGGCTCAAAGAATTCTCAAAAGAAAAAATAAAAATATTAAAAATTTGCTCAGCAGTTTGAGAGCTCTCGGTCCGCGAATTGCGATTATTACCGATGGTAAAAATGGCGCCTATGCTCAGGATAGCGATGGCCAAAATTATTTTATGCCCACTTTTCCTGACCCCAAGCCACCGCTCGAACGCACTGGCGCCGGTGATTCTTTCTCGGCGACGATTATTTCGGCTTTAATTATGGGCCAACCTCTGACTGAAGCTCTACGCTTCGGTCCAATCAACTCTATGTCCGTTATTCAAAAAATCGGCGCCCAAGCTGGCCTGCTCGACTTGCCCACTTTGAAAAAATTACTCGCCACTGCCCCCACTGACTACCAAATCAAAAAAATAGCCTGATTTTGCATTTTTCTAAAAAAGTTTTATATTGATATCGGAAACGTTCAAAGGAGCGGAAGAGGAGCTCTAACCTACTAGCACGCACGCACACAATCGCGGGGTTCATCCAAAGAACTCCCAAAACCTGTCAGCTCCGAACCTTTTCCGCGAGAAGAGCCCGGGAATCTATCCCCGGGCTTTCTTTTTTCAAAATTTTTTTGAAAAATTGTCCACTTGTCTCTTTTTTTTAAAGTGTTAACCTATAAAGATGTTCGTCAAAACCAACAACCAAGTTCAACAACAAGCTACCTCTGGTGGCGGTTTTGCTTTGGTTCTGTAATTCAGATACGGTAACCTACTTCAAAAGCAAACCCCGCCACCTGCGGGGTTTTTTCGTTGGTATATAGCGATATTGACCTTTGACAATAGAATAGGGAGGGAAAATCTCATGGATCCAGTGGTAGAAAAAGCGAGAAGAGAGCGTGGACTTATCCTGTCAGAAAAAGAAGCTGGCGATTACAGACGGTTTTCCGACATCGCCGGTGGTGGTAGTGGTATTTGTTTGGATATCGATGACGACATCCGATTATTGATTCAGCCTCTCTGGAGGGAAATCGAACCATTTAATCAAATCGAAAACGGTTGGCCTGTAATAAACAACCGTGGACAACGCTCGATTCTTTCCGTCGCAATGGTAATACATAACAGCCAGGCTTCAACTGGCTAAACGGAGGACATCATGACTATGGCCACGGCAGAAGAAGTGAAGAGCGCTATCGTAACCAAGAAGATGGAGGATGTTGGTGGCGGATTATTCCGTTGCTTCAGCCTTGACGGACAAAAACAAGGTCTATGTCTGTCGTGCGGTCGCAACATTTTTCCAGAAGTATTTTCTTTTGTAGAACCGTATGGAACAGACGGTGTCGAAGGCTGGCGAGTTCACACGGGTGAAGGCGAACAAGGGGTGACCCTAACCATCACCAAAGAAAGACTTCTGGCCGGCGTTCGAGACCAAACCACTCGGAGACTGCTTGAAGAAGCTTTCTCCTCCCAACAATAGCGTCTCTTACCGAGACAACATCCGCGCCTAGTCGATCCTGACTAGTCGCGGATTTTTTTACCCTATCGAGTATAAATTAAATAATATTTTTAAAAAATATTATTTAATTTAAATTCAAAAAGTCTCGACAAAAAAGTCGAGACTTTTTGAATTACTCTATAGGGATTATTCAGACAAAAATTTAAAATGTGGGAGTTTTTGACCATCAATCTCTACTTCATCAGTAAACATATCAAACGGCCGTGCCCAGAGCTTAGACAGCTCATTATCATAGAGGGCTTCGTAAATCACCAGATCTTCGAGCGTTTCGCTGTGCTTGGCCACACCCAAAACCCGATATTTTTTACCTTTGTAGTGTTCATAGGTACCCAGTTTGATTTCCATAAGCTTTACTACTTATTTAAAATTTCCTTCACGGCTTTGACAATATCATCCACTCCGAGGCCGTAATGTTCCACCAGCTCAGCCGGTGAACCAGACTGACCAAAGCGATCGTTGACGCCCATAATTTTCATCGAGGTGGGAAATTCTTGTGATAAAAGTTCGGCAATCGTGCTACCCAGTCCCCCAGCCTGTTGATGATCTTCGACAGTAATAATTCGGCCAGCTTTTTTCGCTACTTGCAAAATGGTCTCGCGATCGAGCGGTTTGATAGTGTGATTATTCACCACCATCACTTCAATCCCCTCCTTAGCTAATTTTTTCTCGGCCAAGAGGGCCTGATAGACTAACGGCCCACAAGCCACGATCGCGACCACTGGTTTAGACTGATCAATTAAAATATTGGCTTTCCCGATTTCAAAGGGTGAATCGGGAGTAGTAATCACTGGATATTTTTCGCGCACCAATCGCAAATAGGCCGGGGTGTCGGTTTGAGCAATCGCTAAAGTCGCTTTTCGGGCTTCCCAATAATCCGCCGGTACCACCACCGTCATCCGTGGCAAGACGCGCATCAAAGCAATATCTTCGAGAGCCTGATGCGAACCACCATCAGGACCAGTACCGAGACCAGCGTGTGAGCCAACAATTTTCACTGGCTGATTGTTGTAGCAAATAGTCGTGCGAATTTGTTCCCAGTTTCGGCCAGGTGAAAAAACCGCGTAGGAAGCAATAAAAGGAATCTTGCCCGTCGCCGCCAGCCCACTAGCCATAGCCGCGAGATTTTGTTCCGCCACTCCGACTTCAAAAAATCTAGTTGGAAATTTCTCAGCAAACAAATCTAGCCGAGTGGAATCTTTGAGATCGGCCGAGACAGCCACGACTTTGTTATCAACCTCACCGGCTCGTACTAGCGCCTCACCAAATCCCTCACGCAGAGATTTTTGTTCGACGCTAATATCGTAGAGTTTGGGATTAAGATGCATTAGATTAAAAAATTATTAACATCCGAGGGTAATAATAATCTGGAAAAATCTGCTTGTTTTTGCATTCCAAATGATGGAGCGTGAGAAAAACCGACATATTCAATTTTTTTCTTTTTATATCTAGCATATTTCAAAGCAGGAATTAAATCCGTATCAGAACTGATAACAATAAGAGTGTCATAAATATCATCAACTGCACCGATAATCATATCGATAGCGATTTTAACATCAGTACCCTTTTCCCTCGGACGACCACCGTCAATCAAAATCCTACCTCTTTTTATAATAAAATCGTCATTTTCTAAACGTGACAAAAATTTTTGCTGACCCCTAACCAAAGATTCACTTTTTTCAGAGTGATCAAAATTTCTAAAAATACCAGTATAATATCTTTTAGAAACACAATTCCTTGGTCCACACAAAAACTCAACAAACTTTTTAAAATCAAAACTTGAACCCTTTAAAAAACCTATCTCCTTATCTTTCAAATAATGATAGAAATTACTACCGTCAATATAAATTGCCACCCGTTCTTTTTTTTGTTCTTCTGGCATCTAGTCATTATAAATCATAGATCAAACGAAAACCACCCTTGCCGTGAGGCAGGGGTGGTGATCATATTGTTTCCATTATATATTAACAACCACAAAAAAGTCAAATTCCTTACTTTATGACATATCCAAGACTCGTTTTTGTAATTTATACCCCTCCCCATGCCTCAGCAACCCCAAATAAGATTGCACGGTCTCTTTTTTGCCACTCGTTTCTCTAATTCTCTTAAACATCCGCCTCTTTGTCGCCGTCCGCAGCACTCGATGATGAGGAAAATGCACCCAGCCCAGGAAATCCACTCCCGAAGCTAGAGTTTTAATATAGACTTTGTCAGGGTGAAGAGTTAGCTTAAGCTGGTCTAATAAAAAAACATTTATTTTGAGCAAAAGATTTTCGAGATACTTTTTGTCCGTCGCCATAATCACAAAATCATCAGCATAACGGAGGTAGTATTTGGCTTTGAGTTGATGCTTCATAAACTGGTCAAATTCATTTATGTAGATATTAACCAAGAGTTGCGAGGTTAAATTACCCAAAGGCAAACCTTTGCCAAATTCGGTGCTATAAAAACTACCAATCACTCGCTCTAATAACCAGATGATATCGGGGTCGGGTTCGTGTTTCTTTAGAATATTTAGAAGGGTCATCTGATCAATCGAAGCAAAGAATTTCCTGACATCACATTTTAAAATCCAACAGGTTTTAGTATTGTTTTGCGAAACTTGGCGAGAAAATATTTCAAATCGCTTAATGGCTTTGTGCGTGCCTTTGCCCAAACGGCACGAATATGAATCGTAGATGAATTTTGAGTTGAAGTGATAATATAGAACACGATAGATAGCATGATGGAGCAAACGATCGCGAACGAGAGCTTTGTGGATATTACGCGGTTTGGGGTCGGAGATGTTGAAGGCTTGGTAGGGGCCGTGGGAGTAGGTTTTGGTTTTTAGGTCGAGATGAAGTTGATAAATATTGTCGGCTAATTTTACAGAAAATTTGGCTACATCTTTTTTGTTTTTCTTGCCTCTGACAAATTCTCCCCAGGCGAGATATAGATTTTCTAGAGATATGATATGGTGGTAATCATGAATCATCATCAAAATTCTACTACTAATACCCCCCCCGAGAAGCACCGGCGGTAATTTTAAAAGAAAAAGAAGCCTATCAATACTGGCTCACTCTTCATCGCGATTTACCAAAAGTAGAACGCCTTGGCTTGGGGCAAAAAATCGAACAAGCCTTTCTTGATGTTTTAGAATTAACTTTTACTGCCAGTTATTTACCACCCGAGTCAAAAGTCATTGTTTTGAGTCGAGCTATTTCGCGTTTGGACGTTTTAAAATTCTTTTTGCAATTGGCTTGGGAAAGCAAGTTTATCCCGACAAACAAACACGCCGAGCTAACTCAAAAATTAGGTGAAATTGGCCGACAACTTGGCGGATGGAAAAAAGGATTGCAAACAAAAACTCCCGACAAATCGGCGAACCAATAGCGGGAGAAAAACAACAGTTTCGGGAGAACACCTGGTTGCCATCGTTCCAATCATTCGGGTTCTCGACGGAGTTCGCATTGACGTTCCAGCCATCGTCGTTCCAGTTCACGTTGACCGCGCGCAGGACACCAGCGTTATCGTACTTGAGACCACCGGCATCACCGCTCGCCAAATCATGACAAGTTGAATATTATTCGGGACCTCGAAGTCCACCAGTCTCAAGCACCAATTCTTGTTATTTTTTGGAAAAAACTTATTGCCCACTGGCGCAAGCCTTGACCGGCGCCATTCTCACAAAAAGTTTCTTATCGCCATGACGAGAAAGCCGTAACCGTCCCGTTGCGCATAACGACATTGTTATTTTATCTAAATTTTTATGAAAAACAAAAAAGACCCCCAGCCTGCCGTAGCAGACTAAGGGTCAGAGAATCCAAGTGTCAAAGGGTCAGCTTACGCCGGCACAGTGACAGAAGATTCGAGAACAGAATTGCGGGAGAACACCCGGAGGCCAGCGTGCCAAGCATGCGGGTGCTCGACGGAGTACGCATAGACGAAACAGCCATCGACGCTCCAGCTCACGCCGACCGCGCGCAGGACACCGTTCTTGTCTCGGACATAGAAGATGTTCGCGTCGCCGTTATTGAGTAATGTGCCCTTCTCGCCTTTGGCCTGCTTGGCCATGAGGTCGTGGACCTCCGAGAGGGTCGTCTCGGCCTTGGCTTCACCGCCGAGTTCGGCGATGATTGGGGCATCCACCGAAGATTTGCGCAGTTTGGCATAGCGCAAGGTCTGCTCGCCAATCGGGTCTTCAACCTTATCGCCGAACCAGGCCGTAAAGTTGTTGCCGAGGTAGGAGCAAATGCCCCCATCCTTCTTCAGCTCGAAGTTCTTCTTGGCGACAAACTTAGCGGTGGTGGCTGAGGTGGTGACAGTGCCGACGAACTCGAGCAAAAGCTCGGGCTTCGGCGGTTCGACCACCACACAGCTCTTGATCCAGCAAGGACGCTTGGCAAGGAAGTTCTTAAGCTCCGCTTCCCATACATCTCCGTCCTCACCCAAAAGCACGTTGTCCAACTGTTGACGCAGTCCGTTGTATTTACGGAGTGCTTTTCTGAGCATGGCATCCATGGTCAGTTTCCCTTTCTTTGTCAATTTCTTTCGCTAGTTAGCCCAAAACCCAGTGTTTTAGACTCCAGCCTAAATTCCGTTCTCAATTAGGACACTCTGTAATAGAGTAACCACATGAAAAAAGCCAAGGATTTGTCTTCGGCCGAACGGTTGGAGATTAAGATTTTGCTCGACAAAGGATATTCAAAA
>JBAYKU010000018.1:0-12444 GCA_041664425.1 Minisyncoccota bacterium
GAGGAACGACCCGTCGATCATCATCATAAAAGATGAAAGATGACGAATTCACTTGGAAATAAATCCACGACCAGCTTCCGCTAGCCGTGCCTTGTTACGACTTAACCCTTGTTACCGATCTTACCTTAGGGCCACCGAAGTGGCACTTTGGGTACTACCGGCTCCCTTGGCTTGACGGGCGGTGAGTACAAGACTCGAGAACGTATTCACCGCAGTATAGCTGACCTGCGATTACTAGCAATTCCGGCTTCATGAGGTCGAGTTGCAGACCTCAATCCGAACTGGCGCCGCCTTTTAGGATTAGCTCAGGGTTTCCCCGTCGCGACCTATTGTAACGGCGATTGTATCATGCGTGTAGCCCAGGATGTCAAAGGGACATGCTGACTTGGCGTCATCCTAACTTCCTCCCGCCTAGGGCGGGCAGTTTCGTCTGACAAATATAACAGACAATAAGGGTTGCGTTCGTTACCCCACTTAAGGGAACAATTCAAACCACGAACTGACGACAGCCATGCATCACCTGCCCAAATGTCCTTGTGAGAGTTCCCAACTTTCGCTGGGCTTTCATTTGGGTTTCAAACCCTGGTAAGGTTCTTCGTTTAGCGTCGAATTAAACCGCATGATCCACTGCTTGTGCGAGTCCCCGTCTATTCTTTTGAGTTTTAGCCTTGCGGCCGTACTTCCCAGGTGGATCACTTAACGCGTTAGCTTCGCCTCTCAGAGGGTCGATACTCCGAAAAGCTAGTGATCATCGTTTAGGGCGTGGACTACCGGGGTATCTAATCCCGTTCGATCCCCACGCTTTCGTGTTTCAGTGTCAGGTAGGTACCAGCTTGCTGCCTTCGCCTTTGGTGTTCCCCATGATATCAACGGATTTCACCCCTACACCATGAGTTCCACAAGCCTCTTACCTCCTCTAGTTATGCCGTTTCTTTCGCATCTCTCGGGTTGAGCCCGAGGTTTTAACAAAAGACTAACAAAACCACCTACACACCCTTTACACCCAATAAATCCGGATAATGCTCGGGCCACTCGTATTACCGCTGCTGCTGGCACGAGTTTAGCAGGCCCTTATTCATGAGGTACCGTCATTCCTAATAAATAGGTTTCTTCCCTCATAAAAGTTCTTTACGTCCCTAAGGACTTCATCAAACACGCGATGTCGCTCCGTCAGGCTTTCGCCCATTGCGGAAGATTCTCGACTGCAGCCACCCGTAGGTGTATGGTCCGTGTCTCAGTACCATCGGTGGGGGTCAGGCTCTCACCTCCCCTAGACGTCATAGCCTTGGTAAGCTATTACCTTACCAACTAGCTGATATCCCGCAGGCTCTTCTTCAAGCGGCTTGCGCCTTTACCCCGAAGGGACTATTTGGAATTATTCCGCCTTTCGGCGGGTTATGCCAAACTCGAAGGGAGATTCCCACGTGTTACTACCTCGTTCGCCATGCCACACCTCTTAACTTTCGTACACTGATTGCTCAATACGTTTCCGTAGTTGGGCAGAAGCGTTAGCTCTCAATTTCAAACTTTCCTCACGCTTTTGTGCGTCAAGTTTGGAGAAGTAAGCTTCGTAGTATACAAGAACAAATGGTCGGTTATTTTTCGTATACGGAGATTTACCTGAATTATGCTCCACAAACCTTTGTCTGAGATTGGTGGTATATCCAGTATAAACTCGACCATTTTTCTTACTTTTGATTAGATAAACATAGAACATATCTACATTATCGCACAAAAGCTAAGAGGTGTGGCATTCGACTTGCATGCCTTATCCACATCGCCAGCATTCATCCTGAGCTAAGATCAAACTCTCAAGAAAAACTGTTCACAAAAAATTGCGAACAATTTTTTAATGAACGGAACAAAAGAAAATACAATAGAAACAAATACAATGCGTAAATCATTTATCTACCTAGGTTTTGCTTACGCAAAATCTTGGCAGAATTTATGCTTGCTTGGTTGTCAAAGTTCAAAAAAGTACCCTCTTTCGGTACTCGGCCAATTATACTCGAAGAAGTCCTAAAGTCAACCCCTATAAATAGGCCTAAAAATAAGCCTATTTACAAGCCAAAACCGTCCTAAGAGTTTAGTCTTAGGACGGTTTTTAGCCTTTATTTAAGCCGTTTTCTACTTTTTAGATGCCTTTTCCCACATCACCAACAATGGCGAAGCTAAGAAGATTGAGGAATAGGTTCCAAAGAACATACCGATCGCCATAATCAGAGCAAAGTTTTTGGTTGATTCAGCACCGAACAAATAGAGAGCGATCAGGGTCAGAATAACAGTCAACGAAGTGTTGATCGAACGGACAAAAGATTGGTTCATACTGATTCCGACGGTCTCCTCGAAATCGCGACCAGAACGGCTCTTTAGATTTTCGCGGATACGATCAAAGATCACGATTGTATCATTAACCGACAGGGCCATAATCGTCAGTAAGGCTGTTAGGAACAAGGCATCAGCTTCAAAGGTGCCAAAATGACCGAGATAGGCCGCGACACCAGAAGCGATAATAATGTCGTGGAAAAGAGCCACAATAGTAACTACGCCATATTTCCAAGAACTCACCATATAAGACACTTTACTGAAAGCGAGAGCAATAAAAAGAATGATGACAATCATTACCAGGGCAATAGCCAAGATCCCTTTTTTGAATAGTTCTTGTCCGACAGCCGGACCAATCGAACTAAACCTTTTTTCAATCACAGAAGAAGTAGTGGTCGCTTCGGTTGTCGAACTCTGTCCAGTAATGGCCAGCCCAATCGCCTGCTTTTCTACTTGGCCGATTGGTTTTGTTTTGATCAAAATCCCTTTCTCTCCCACCGGGGTAACCGCGACAGAACCTAAGCCTAATTTATCTACTTCACTACGAACGATGTCGATACTGGGTCGAACGCCAGTATATTCAACTTCATAAATAGCACCCCCTTTAAAATCAGTGCCGGGATTTAGGCCATACATCCAAACCAAAACCAAACCAGTTGCCACAAAGATTGCCGAGAGGCTAACAAAAAATTTTCGGTGTTTAATGATAAACATTTATCCTATTAAGTATCTAATTTAGTAATTATTCGACAAGACTTTAACAATAATTCTTCTAATCAACTTTTTTATTTATATTACATTCTACTTACGTAGGATAGTTTTATTTCAGATTGTCATTTTTGGCTGTCGTAAAGCCGCTACTAAAAAGAAACCGAACGAATTTACTTTCACCTTTAAAACCAAGAGAGTAAAGCAAGGTACGAGTAACTGTAATCGCCGTGAACATACTGACGATCACTCCGATTGCCAAGTTAAGTCCAAAACCGCGGATTAGGCTGGAACCAAACCAGAACAAGATAATCGAGGACAAAATAGTGGAAATATTGGAATCACGAATAGATGACCAGGCCCGAGCAAAGCCATCGGTCATAGCATTTTGAACATTTTTACCATTGCGCAATTCTTCTTTTAGGCGCTCGAAAATTAGAACGTTGGCATCTACCGCTATGCCAATCGAGAGAATAAATCCAGCGATACCAGCCGCCGTTAAAGTCACTGGAATCAGTTTAAAGATAGACAAAACAATCGCGACATAAATTGACAGAGAGATTACGGCCACTAGACCTGGCAAGCGATACCAAAACAACATAAAGAGAGCAATAAAGATCAGACCAATGATTCCAGATTTTACCCCAGACTTCATCGCTACTTCTCCCAAGGTTGGACCAATAGTTTGAGTCGAAGCGAGAGTCACCTGCACTGGCAGGGCACCTAGATTTAGATTGCGAACTAAATCTTTGGCTTCGGTGACTGTAAATTGACCACTGATTTCCGCCTTACCATCACGAATCGCTTCGCGAATAACTGGAGCGGAGATCATTTTACCATCTAAGAAAATTGCCAACTTTTTATTTACATTCGCTTCGGTAATTTGAGCAAAAAGTTTAACTCCCTCATCATTGAAAGACAGACCAATGGAGGGGCCAATAGAATTTTGGTTAAATTGGACTGTTGATTTCTGCAGATATTTACCTGTAAAACCAGAGGACATAAAATCAGCGTCTTCTTGGGCCAAAGCAACTTTCTCGGCACCGAAACGACTATTTAGTTGTTCGGTTAATTCAGCCACAGAAGTTGAGGAAGCAGAAATAGTTTGCAGATAATCAGAAACTTCCTTTTTGGCTGCGGTGATAGCTTGTTTCTCGGCTCCATCCGGTCTTTCTATTTTAAATTCCAGAGATGGAGTCTCGCTAATCATTTCCTGGGCTTTTTTAACATCAGTTATGCCAGGCAACTCCACTATCAAGCGATGCTTAGCATTGTCGCCGACACCAACCTGTTCAGCTTGGACAATTGGTTCCCCTACACCGAAAGCATTAACGCGACGCTCAATCACTTCTCGCAGAGCGCTCATAGCTTCGCCAATTTCACTCGGATCAATTTTAGAAGTATCCGCTTCATAAACCAGCTGACTACCGCCAGAGAGATCGAGACCTAGATGAAAAGGCCGATAGGCCCAAGATTTGGCATCTGTCTCAGAAACATAGACAAAATAGCCGACCAATAAACCGCCTATGAGTAAAAGTAAGGCGAGAAAACGTGTTTTAGTATTCATGGGCAGATTATACGGAAAAATAGCTAAAAATCAACCCTGAACGAAGTGATGGAGCAGTCGTCGTATGACGGCAACTAATTATCTTTTTTAGGAAAGACCCTTTTGAAAAAGTGACCGAGCAAGAAACCGACTGCACCACCGAACAATAAACCAACAACAACATCGCTCGGCCAATGAACACCAGCCGCTACCCTCGCCAAGGCAATAATTATAGCCATGGTAGATAAATAGAGACCCCATTTTTTTTGTTTTAAACCAAAAGCCGATCCAGCCAAAGCGGCAAAAAAGACTGCATGACCAGAGGGAAAAGAATCCCACCATACCTCCATTGTAAAAAGTGGTTTATTTACAAACAACTCCATAAATGGTCGCGGGCTAAAATAAATATACTTAAATAGACCAGCTAAAAACCAAGCCAGGCCGGCAGAGAAAAAAATAAAGAGGCCTTTGAAAATTTCTAACCATTTTCTTTTACTTAAGATTAAAATGATTAAAAAAGCTACAGTTATCCAAGGCAAATAAACTGCGCAAAAATAAATTAGTTTATCCAGCCAAATTGTTTGACCAGATAGACTGTTGATAATTAAAAATAATTTTTGATCCACCTGCTTATTTTAAACCTAAGCGCTCAACTTCGCCAGATTTTTGAACAACATAGCCACCACTAACGGCCCGACGCCACCAGGTACCGGAGTATAAAGGGAAGCCTTGTCAGCACAAGTCGGATCAATATCACCCGCCAATTTACTCGCTTGTCCTGCCTGCGCAGGCAGGTCACTCGTGCCGGCATCGACGAGAACCACACCGTCTTTAACCATATCAGGAGTAATGAGGCCAGGCTTCCCTACTCCACTAATTATCACATCAGCCGACAGAGTGAGTTTTTTTAAATCACCTGTGGCAGTACTGGCTACTTCTACGTCATAACCTTCCTGAGCTAAGCGAACGGCAATTGGCCGACCGACGAGCTGTCCTCGGCCGACCACCACTATTTTTTTACCATTCAAATCAATTCCACCTCGATCTAAAATTTCCATCACCGCTTCCACGACCGGTGAATCAACACTGGCATCAGCTGTCAGAGCATCAACATCTTTATTAGCCGGCACTAAATTTAAAATTTTATCAGTCGAAATGTTCTTTGGCAGCGGTAATTGAATAATCATTCCATCGATTTTGTCATCGTTAGCCAATTTTTCCACCTCTTCCGCCAAATCTTCTTCAGTAATATCAGCTTCAAATTCCAACACTCGCATTTCCACCCCAACTGCTTCGCCAAATTTTTTCTTATACTCTACAAACTTAATCGAGGCCGGATCTTCACCCACAAGCACCACTGCCAAAACCGTCGAGCGGCCAGAAAATTGTTCGACTAGTTGTTCTTTTATCTCCCCTGCTATTTTTTTGCCATCAATAATCATTTTAATCAATCTCTAAAATCCTTTTTAACTCAGCAATACCATCTTCCAATTTTACTTCTGGCACCCAGTCGAGAATTTCTCGCGCCTTACTATTATTAGCTAGAGAAGTTCTCGGTTCCAATCGAGCTGGTAGATATTCCACTTCTCCACCAATTATTTTAGCTATTTCGTTGACCGAAAAATTGCGACCAGCCCCAACATTGATTACTCCACCGTTAGGCGTATCTTTTTCCATCGCCAAAATATTAGCGCGGACTATGTCGTGTACACTAGTAAAATCACGCCGTTGTTCTCCATCGCCAGTAATCGTCAATTTCTGACCCTCTTTTTTTTGTTTTAAAAATTTAGCGATTACCAAAGCATAGGCCCCTTCATCTCTCTCGCGCGGTCCATAAGCATTAAAATAGCGTAAGCAAATGGTCGGTAAATTGTAGACTTCGGAAAAAATCCGACAATAAAGCTCGCCGATATGTTTTTGCAATCCATACGGACTTTTTGGCATCGCAGACATCGTCTCCACCAACGGCATTACTGGCTGATCACCATAGGCCGAACTAGAAGCACTGTAAATTACCTTCTTCACTCCCGCCTCTTTGGCCGCCAATAAAACATTTAGAGTGCCCGTGACATTAACTTCATTAGTTTCGCGCGGGTATTCGATCGAGTATTGCACTCGTGGCAAAGCGGCTAGATGAAAAACATAATCTGCTCCAACAAAAAGCGGTTTGATTATTTCATAATCAGTAATATCGACTTCGTGAAAAATGGCCTTGGGATTAACTTGTTCACGTTTGCCGCCGGACAAATTATCTATTACGTGAACTTCTAAACCTCTAGACACCAACTCATCAGTCAAATTAGAACCAATAAAACCCGCCCCACCAACTACAATAACTTTAGTCATTTTTATTTTCCCTTACTTAAAATTAAAATTTTTATAGTTTTCAAGGCAATAGAAATATCCAACCACAAACTACGATTCTTTATATAATAGAGATCGTAAGATAGTTTATTGCGTGTCTCGTTGATATCGATTCCATGATGAGGATGATTTTCCTGATAAACCTGAGCCCAGCCAGACAGACCAGGTTTAACTAGATGCCGAACCGAATAAAAAGGAATGGCTTCACTATAGTCTCTCACCGGTTCAGGAAACTCGGGTCGCGGACCAACCAAAGACACATTTCCCCACAAAACATTCCATGATTGGGGAATCTCATCTAGTCTGGTTTTACGTAAAATTGCACCCAATTTTGTCACTTCATTTTTTTTCTCAGTCCCCCAATGACCACCATCATCGGCATTAGTCATGGTTCGAAACTTGGATAACCTTGCAACTCTGTTATTCTGACCAACTCTTTTTTGAAAACTAAACATAGGACCTGGATCAAAAATCTTCATTAAAACCCAGACAATAGGATAAATTGGCAAAGTGATAATAGATAAAATAAACGCTAAAATAAAATCGATCACCCTTTTTAATGAATCATAAACCATCTTGGGGCTGTTGGTTATGTTCTCCAAAAACCAACGCTCATCGATTAATGACAGCGGCACTCTCTCAAAAACTTCTTCGTATAAATCATCAACCGCCAAAAAACGAACACCCCTAAAAATCAATTTATAAAAATCTTTGACCGAGCCTTCGTTGCTATCATATGGATTGATCACCACAATAGTGACGCGACTTTTATTCAAATCACTTATTTCACCATCCATGATGGTTGAATTGTATTGGGGGTTATTTTTTATTTCATGCTTGAGTTCTTCTACTTCTTGGCCCTGACAAGCAAAATAGATTCTTTCACTACGCCCTTTTAAAAGATAATTAACAACGAAACGGCGCCAGGCAAAAATTAAAATGAATGACCAAAAGAGGTCAATAAACAAAATCGTTTTTGGAGTGACACCAAAATAAGGCAGAAAATAAAAGAAAGCGATAGCTAAACCACTATTGACCAGCAAGGCATTGAGAATAGTCTGAGGCAAACGGCGACGAAAAAGCATGGCCTGTTTACCATAAAGGTCGGCAATAAAAAAAACTAAAACCCAAGTCGCAAACACAAACAAAAAAGGCACCAGGTTGAAAGAAAAAATTTCCCAATTTGGTAGCTCAAAAGAACGAGAAACCAGCGTCAACCATAAGGCGACAATAAACAAAAAGATATCCCCCAAAAGAAGTGTCATTGACCCCTTTTTTGATCCAAATTGCATAATAATAAGATAATACAACAAAATACGGCGAAAATCCAGGGACACAAAACTGACCCAAAATAGTGGAAATATATGCAAAAAAGAGTATGATAAAAGCGAAAATAGCCATAAAATAAGGCTTTTAGGGTCATTTTCGTCTAATATGGCAGAAAAAAAGACAAAAATTTTTTATCTGATTACTAAGGGGAACTTTGGCGGGGCTCAGCGTTATGTCTATGAACTAGCCTCTTCCCTACCAACAGCCGATTTTGAAGTAGCGGTAATTTTAGGCGAAGGAGAAATTTTAGCTAAAAAGTTAAACGAAAAAAACATTCGAGTTATTTACTTACCAGAACTTGGTCGAGACATTAATCTCGGCAGCGATTGGGCAGTCTTCTGGTCGCTTTATGGTATCTTTCGCCGTGAGCAACCAGACGTCATTCATCTCAATAGTTCCAAGATCGGTGGCTTAGGTAGCCTGGCAGGGAGGCTAGCTGGTATCAAAAAAATCATCTTTACCGGCCACGGTTGGGCTTTCAATGAAAAAAGATCTTGGCTCCAAAAAAAGGCTATTAGCTTTTTAAGTTGGTTGACGATTATGTTTAGCCACCAAACAGTTCTGGTTTCAAAAAGTTTAATGAAACAAATTTCCACTTGGCCCCTAACGGCCGGTAAATTAAAACTTATTTACAATGGCATTGATTTTATAAACTTTCTGGCCGAGCGTGATGCCAGAACTTTACTTCTGCCAAACAAGGCCGACAAATTTTGGATCGGTACTATTGCCGAGCTTCATCCCAACAAAGGTCTGGATATTTTGATCGAAGCTTTTGCCCGTTTAGTTAAAGATATGCTTGGTAGCCAAACAGGCTGGTCACTCTATCTGGTGATTATTGGCGAAGGACAAGAACGCGCCAAACTAGAAAAGATGATTAGTGACAAGCGACTTGATGGTCGAATTATTTTACTGGGCCAAGTAGACGATGCGCGTAAATATTTACACGCTTTTGATATTTTTGTCTTACCTTCTCGAACCGAAGCTTTCCCCTACGCTCTACTCGAAGCCGGTTCGGCTGGCGTCCCAATCATTGCTAGTGAAGTCGGTGGAGTGCCAGAAATTATTCCCGATGCTGAATATGGTCTCCTCGTACCACCAGAAAATATTCATGAATTAGAAAAATCTCTAAAATATATGATCATCAAAGATCATTACCGGGCTCTGACCAGTAAAAATATCCAAAAATACATTCGCGACAATTTCTCAATGAAGAAAATGGTAGAAGAAACAATTCATTTGTACCAAAAATAGCCGGGCTTTAGCCCGACCTTCTCCCCCACTCCCACCAAAGTACCATCGCTAGGTGAGACCAACAAAAAAAACGCCTCTCAGTAATTTTTTAATTTTCTTTAACACGAAAAAGTCGGTGCATTTTTAGGGGGTCGTGAGGCTGTCGAGCCGAACGCTTCAGGATTTTTCAAGCTTCGAAAAATCCGTACCCTAAAAAGGCACCGACTTTAGAGTGATGGAAAATTAAAAAATTATTGTGGCCCGATAAACTCATTGGCCACATCGCCTCGATGGTACGCCAACGAATACTTGCGCATCCCCATCACCATCCCCAAGGCAATAAACTCGGTCAGCAGATGTGACCCACCATAGCTCATAAACGGTAGCGGCAGTCCAGTGATTGGCATCAAGCCAATGTTCATCCCGACATGAATCACAAAGTGGGCCAGCAAATAAATAGCGACTCCGACAGTAAAAAGAGTTTCAAAATTAGTCGCTCCCACCACAGCACTGGCAATCAGTCGCCAAGCAATCAAACCAAAAAGCAAAAAGACAAAAGCCACTCCGACCAAACCCCATTCTTCGGCAAAAGCGGAGAAAATAAAGTCAGTTTGATATTCGGGCAAGAAATTCAAGCGAGACTGAGTGCCATAGCCCACGCCCTTACCCCAAATCTGCCCCGAACCCACCGCCACCATTGATTGAAAAGCGTTGTAACCAGTACCCTGGACATCAGCTAGAGGGTGAATAAAAGCGGTGACGCGGGCTTTCTGATAGGGATGGAGAACAAACATCCAACCAATCGAAAAAGCAATTGCTCCAATTGCAAAAATTGAGATTAAGTGTTTTTTAGAAATACCAGAAACCATCGCCATTCCTAACCAAATAGAAAAGATGATTAAGGCCGAACCAAAATCTGGTTGAACCAAAATTAAAATAAAAGGAATAAAAGCGTAGATGCCAGAAACTATGATATGGCGAATATTGGCAATCTCCACATGACGCCGAGAAAAATATTTAGCCAACATCCCAATTAAAACAATTTTAACGAAGTCGGCCGGCTGTAAAGCCACACTACCAAAAGATAGCCAGCTCTGGGCCCCCTTACTAACCCTACCCACCACAAACAAAGCCAGCAGGAGCACCACTACAAAGGCATAAAGGGAAACAACCACCTCGCTTCGGCGCAAAAAACGCCAATCAACTAAACTACATAAATAGAAGACGATGATAGAAATGGCGGCCCAGATCAATTGCCGATCAAAATAATATTGCTTCGCCGTAAAAGAGCTCATTGTAATGAGTCCGAAAACAACCAACGGCAGAGTGGCTAGAAATAAGGTCCAGTCGAGATTAAAAAAACTTTTTTTTAGACGGCTCATAGCAAAACCTTATGGTAGGGTTATTTTTTGCTCAAAACCGTTGACATGCCAAGTAAAATCAATATTGGCTGGCTCTTGGGCCAAAGGCTCGGGCCAAGTAAAAAATACTTCTTTGGTCTGACCCTTATCTAGTCTATCTACAATAGTTTGGCTCCCAGAGTAAACGGTCTGATTTTCATCGAGAAGAAGAGCTGAGACAGCCACTTGTTCTAATGGTTCTAGGCTACGATTGGTAACTCTGAGGCGTAATTTGGGAGTAGATGATGGAGCGGTAAAATTATTTTCTTCAATAATCCTTTCCAAATTAATCGCTGGTGGAATTGGTTTTGACTGCATCCAAGGTGATTGAGAAATAACTTCAAATTCAGCCACTGTCGCTATCTTCTTACCAGTGTCAAAACCTGATTCAAAAACAATAAATTTGTCTAAGGGATTGATATAGATAGTGTTTTCTTTTTTAGCTAAAATTACGCCATCTTTATCATAAATTCTAATACGATAACCAACCCGCTCAATACCCCGATCGGCATTTTGATTTTCTATTTCTACTGCCACGTCAAAACGGCCAGCTCTCTCGGGAAAAACTCTAGTCCAAATAACGCGCAAGGGTAAGGTGGTCGCTACACAAGCCCTCGGACATGTCCCGCCACAATCAATACCCTCTTCGGTTTGATTTTGTTTGCCATCAGTGCAAGTAGGTTTAGGAAAAAAATACCAAACTAGACCAAAAATAATCAGCCCAATTGCTAGAACAACAATTGTGAGATAAATTATTTGTCTCTGAGTACGCCACACGGACATATTGGCTATTATACCAGAAAAAGCCGAGATAAAAATCTCGGCTTTTTGGTTTAATTAAATCATTTGTGTTGGCGTCTACCTACTCTCCCCTTACGAGTACCATCGGTACTACAGTGCTTAACTTCCGAGTTCGGAATGAGATCGGGTGTACCCACTGCGTAAAAACACCAACACAAAAGATTCAATTTTTGAAAACTACTTTGAGAGGAGGAGAAACTCGGCTCCCGATAGCCCATATTATGTGGGTTGATCGCAACACCCAGACTCAAAAGCCGGCAAGTGTTGGAGGATCACATTTCTCCTCTCAAAGTAATTTTCAAACAGGTAAGAAAAATTTCTGCTCAATCCCCCAAAATTTTATTTCATAAAACTTAGGAGGATAAATGGTTTACAGATTTCCTAATAGGAATGGACGAATTAGTACACCACGGCTTAACATATTGCTATGCTTACACCTAGTGCCTATCAACCTGGTAATCTCCCAGGAGTCTCATAATGACAATTAATCTTAGAGTTGGTTTCCCTCTTAGATGCTTTCAGAGGTTATCCATTCCCGACTTAGCTGCAGAGCGATGCCCTTGGCAGGACAGCTCTCAGACCAGAGGTCAGTTCATTTCGGTCCTCTCGTACTAGAAACAAATCTCTTCAATTGTCTTCGCCTGCAGTAGATAGGAGACCAACCTGTCTCACGACGGTTTGAACCCAGCTCGCGTATCTTTTTAATTGGCGAACAGCCAAACCCTTGGGACCTTCTCCAGC
>JBAYKU010000019.1:0-10120 GCA_041664425.1 Minisyncoccota bacterium
GCTTGATCAACAACAAACCAAGAAAGATTTTAGGTTATCGCTCCGCCTTGGAGGTGGCGGAGAAGGCTGGTATATTAACAGGATTAAAAGTGGGAGTGTCCTAATTCTGGGATGAATTTAGGTTCTTTATTCTGCCTTATATTATACACCCATTTTGTATTCGTGTCAATAGCACGCAAAATGACTTAAAATAAGCGTTTTTAAACAACCAAGCGGAGCTCTCGCAATTTTTAACCAGAAGAAAAAGCGGAACTTGTTTAATTAAAAAGCCTCGCGAAGCGGTGGCCAGCATGGTCTCCGCCCTTTTGTATTTTTGTTCGGAACAAAGTGAAGAACGAGGGCGGAGTGGCCACGCGGAGCGGAAAAAATTACTCGCTGGAGTAATTTTTGTGCTTTTTAAATTAAATAAGTGGAGCTATTCTTTGGCTAAAAATTGCGAGAGCGGAGCGTCATCTTCTCCCACCCTTGCTTGTAAAGTTCCATTGTTTCCGCCTTGGTCGGCATTTTAGCCACCGCGTTTTTAAGATTTTCTGACAGACTTTGGCGTAAATTTTTATCTTCCAATAATAATCTCATGGCACCAGTTAACGCTCCACGATCACCCACTGGCACCACCAAGCCAGACTCATTGTTGACCACTATCTCTCCAGCACAACCGACATCCGTCATCACGACGGGCAGACCACAGGTGCCAGCTTCAATCACAGTAATTCCCCAACCCTCACTCTCTGATGACAAGACAAAGGCGTCAGCCGAGCGATAAAAGGGAGATAGGTCATCATACCGACCCCAAAACTTCACCTCGGTTTGCAAATCTAAAGTGGCCACTAACCACTCCAGATGGCGCCGTTCCGGACCATCGCCCACTATCCACAAACGGGCATTGGGATGTTTTTGTTTAATTTCTACCAAAGCATCTAGTTGGGTCTCGATTCTCTTAACCTTGACCAAGCGAGCGGCAGTCAAAAAAACAAAACAACCTTCAGGTTTTTCGATTAACTCTTTTGATAGACCACAATTAAATTCAGAAAAAATCGGCACCACTGATATTTTATTAGGGTTTACCTTGAAATCTTCAATCAGAGTTTGTTTTAATCTTTGACTAACCACCCGCACCCCATCAGCCCGTGGCAATAAAAATCTAGCTATTTTTTCTCTAACACCACCAAAACGCTCAAATCCATGAACTTGGATTTCCAACGGTAGTTGATATTTTTTGGCCACTCGCCAAGCAATCAAGGCTAAAAAATAAATATCCTGAACCGAAATGAGATCGAATTGGTTATTGGCTAAAATTTTGCCAGCCTTAATCCAAGCTCGCCACCACACGATTTCCTTACTCCAGCCACCCACTCCAATCACCTCCACCCCAGCACCAAGTTCATGACGAACATCATGGCGATTAGGTACCAGCAATAAATATCTTTCAGCCATTTGACCATAATCAGCAACGCGACGAGCCGCAATTGATTGCGAGTTAAAAAGGCTCTGGTCTAAACTAAAATTAAATATTCGCATTTTTCTTAAATAAATCTACTAAACCGTCCACCATTTTAGCACGAGTGAAGCCTAGAGCGGTTTGGCGTGCTTCTGCTGATAAATGATCAGATAGGTTTTTATCAGTCAAAATTTTTTCAACCGCTGTTATCATTTCTTCGCGATTATTATACTCAAAAAGCAAACCAGTTTGGCCGTCTTTTATCAATTCAGGATTACCACCGATTCTAGTCGTCACCACCGGTGTCCCCAAACTCATCACTTCCAGTAATTGATGGGAAAAACCTTCATAAGCAGTATTGAGAACAAACACATCAGCCCCAACCACATATTTAAAAAGCTCCGCTTGTGGTAAACGTCCTAATAAGTTAACCGAGGAGCTCAACTTATTTTGTTTAATCTTTTCTTGTAAATTTTTTTCTTCTGGACCATCACCAACAATCAAGAGTTTAGCTTGAGGATATTTAACCAAGAGCCGAGGCATACTATCAATTAAAGTCTCAAAACCCTTCCAAGGTACCAAGCGTCCAACACTAACAATGACTTCCTTATTAAAACCGAGGGTAGACCTTTCTTCTTCTTTTTTAAAAGAAATATTTTTACCTTCAAAAGCATTGTAGATGACATCTATTTTTTCCGTGTCCACTCCCCAATTACCCACAATCTTTTTCAAATAAAAACTTGGCACTACAATCCTCTGGGCTCGTTTGGCCACCAGGGTTTGAACAATTTTAAGTGTCCGCACCAACCAGCCATAACCCTTGGGACGAGTAGAAAAAACATCCAAACTGTCTTCCACGCCGGCCCGCTGGCTACCCTGCTCCCAAGCATAATCACCTACAATCTTGAGCCAATAAGACCGGCGCCCCAATAAACAAGCCAACATCACTGGTAAGCCAACCGAGACAGGATCCATAGCATAAACAATATTCACCACCTTGATTTGTCGCCAAATATAAAAACTAAAAATCAAGTGTCGAATAATTGGTGGATATTTTCTCACTAAACTAAAAGGTAGTATCCGAACATCAAAACCACGCGAAGGTAATTCTTCCAATAAAATTTTGGAATAAGTGGCTGGCCCCCCGATCTCTGGCGGAAAAAGACCGGTAACAATTAAAACTACTGGTCTATTTGGCATAATTTTTTAAAAATATTATCAAATTGAGGTGCAATTTTATCCCAATCGTATTTTTCAATCACCATTTTTTGAGCCTGATCAATAACCAAATCAACTTTTTCTTTGTTTTGTGGTTCTAAAATAAAAGAAATCCTCGTCGCAATATTTTCTGGACTTCCGACAGCACAAACAAAACCAGTCTGCCCATCTACCAAAAAATCTTTTATCCCTCCAACACTCGTCGCCACGACTGGCAAACCACAAGCCATGGCTTCCAAAAAAGCATTTCCCAAACCCTCTGAATATGATGGGCGAGAAAAAACTCTAGCTTGATAATAATAACTGGCTAACTGTTCGGATGGAATGAAACCAAAAAATTTGACCCGGCCAGCTAAACCACTGTCGTTGGTTAATTTTTCTAAATATTTTCTTTCTTCACCTTCACCCAAGAGCCATAATTTTACTTCCGGTGGTAAAAACTTCAGCGATAAAATTAGATCGGCCAGACCATTTTTCTTCACCAGGCGCGAAGCCGAGACAATAATTTTATCTCCACCTCCTTCTTTTTTTTCTTTCAATTCCCCACTGATCATATTAAATTTTTTTAGATCGACACCATTAGGTATCACCACCACTGATCCAGTCGCCCCTAAATTTTTAGCCCAGTCGGCCAAGAAACTAGAAATAGCCTGGATCTGATCCGCTCGTTTGAAAATATTAATAAAACTGCCACGCAAAAATCTGACCTTGTGCTCTATTTCTTTCAATTCGTCCCCTTCTTGCAATGTTAAAATATATGGCACTTCTGGCTGGCCTTTTTTAAAAGCTGAGGCGGCAAAACCACCAAAACTAGCCATAATACTCCAAACAAGGTCAAAGGAGTTTTTACGGTGAAGGGTCATGCCATAGAAACCACCCAGGAGGGCCAGGAGGATTTTATCACCCCCAAAACCCAGACCGAAGCGATGGACCAGGACTCGACCAAACTGCTCTC
Organism: Minisyncoccota bacterium; assembly: GCA_041664425.1. Lineage (GTDB taxonomy): Bacteria > Patescibacteriota > Minisyncoccia > Phycocordibacterales > XYD1-FULL-46-19 > XYB1-FULL-42-16. Next base: position 3,612 of record JBAYKU010000019.1, read on the forward strand.
TGGGGGCCAAATTTGGCCTCAGACGGGCTGTTATAAGCTCGAATTCATAGTCCGGCAAACGGTCGGACAACTCTTTAACCGCGACCTCAGCTCCACCCACGAGGGGGTAATAAGCGGTTGAATAGATCAGGACTCTTTTCATGGGTTTAAAGCCCTATTCTTCACCAGATAGGATTTTTTTCAAGACCTCGGCCGGGACTTCTTTTTTATCTTCTTTTTTAGCTATCTCTTTCAATTCTTCCTTAGCTAACTTTTTTTCTTCATCAGACTTTTCATTTTTTACCACCGAAGCCAAAACATCCTGCAGAGCACTGCGCAGTTCTTCACGATTTTTACCAGCGCTTTTGTTACGGTTTTGATTAAGCTGACTGAGTGGCATAGGTTTTGTCACCGCCGGCTGTTCTAATGGTCTCTCCCTTTGTTTTTCGCTTGAAGCCACCACCTTTCCCAGATCACGCATTGGTCTATTGGTTTCAGCCGAACGAGGTGGTATTGGAGCACTAGAAAAACTAGGCCGATCACTTTGATTGGGACGACTAGGTGGATTGGATTGATTCGCTGGACGAGGTGGAGTATTTCGACTCGGAGCGGCTCCCAACGAAGAAGGGACTGTTGTTTTTTTAGCTAAAAATTTTTGTTCATGCCAAGCCGAAATTTCCCTTTCCACTTTTTCTCTTGGCATGGAATAAGCCGAGCGCGAAAATTCAATGATTCTGTTTTTGAATGATTCAGGTAAAACTGGCACGGGAGGCAAAGTGGTGGCTGAAAAAGGCGGCGAACCAACTCCGTCTATAGACATCGTTAAATAAATCTGGGCAAAACCCAAATTGACTAAATCTTCTTTAGTGAAAGTCGGCATAAACATTTCTTCCAAAACTACCGCATCAAAAGGACCCACCCTAAAGCAGATGGTTGTGCCGACGTTACCAAAAACAGCATAGCGAACAGTTTCTGGCATTTGTTCAATATACTGATGAGCAATAGTTAAACTTAATTTATATTTTCTAGCTTCCGCTAAAATATCAGCAAAAGAATCATTAACAAAAGACTGAAATTCATCAACAAAAAAATAAAAATATGGTAAAGCTCGCAATTCCTGTTCAGAAGCACCCGCTCGCGACATAGCGGCCAAGTAAATCTTGGTAATAATCATACCTCCCAACAAACTAGCATTCTGTTCACCGACTCGTCCCTTGGATAAGTTGATGATAAGGATTTTTTTCTCATCCATCACTTTGCGCATATCAATGGTCGACTTAGGCTGACCAACAATATTTCTGATGAGCGGATTGGATGTAAACTGACCAATCTTATTTTTAATAGCGTCACCCGCTTCCTGCATATAACGTTCGTTGTACTTGGCAAATTCGTCCACCCAAAAAGATTTTACCGATGGGTCAGTAATGTTACTTACCACTTCATCTCGATAGCTTTTATCAGACAATATGCGATTGACACCTAATAGGGTTGAGTCTGGATATTCCAGTAAAGCCAAGATCGTATTATTCAAAATATATTCCATACGCGCTGACCAGACGTCCGGCCAGATTTTTTTGAAAGTAGCCATCAGGCCGTTGGCCACCAGGTGACGTTGGTCCTTGCCGACATCTTCCATCACATTGAAAGAGATCGGATTATCGAGATCAAAAGGCGCAAAATAAATTACGTCTTTAATTCTATTTTCCGGAACATAATCTAGGAGCAATTCGGCGGTCTTGCCGTGAGGATCAATAAAGGCCATCCCCTCACCATTGGTAATATCATGAGTAGCCATGTTTTCCAGCAGAGTTGATTTACCCATACCGGTTTTACCAATAATATACATGTGGCGGGAGCGGTCATCACTTTTTATGCCAAACTCCGCCTGCCGACCGCGAAAATCGGTCTTAGCAAATTTATTGATATACAAAGAGTCAGCCATCTTAGGCTTAATTATACAATGTTATTAAAAAAACTCTATCGGTTTTTATATTGCCAAACTTCTTACTCGGCACACCTTTTCCCCGTTCCCTATGGAATAAATTTGTTCAAAAACTTTCTTAATTTCAAAACCCAGACCCAAGCCCAACCATTTTGAAATTAAGAAAGTTTTTTTGACAAATTTCTCTTCGCTTATTCACCCTTAAAACTCTCTTCTGGCAATTTTGCCGTCTCAGGATGAGATAGCTGGTTGGTGCGAGCAAAACCAAAAATCGCGATCAATAATCCTAGGATAACTAAGATTAGAGAACGCAACCAGGTCGAAGGACCTTCAAAGATAGCGACAACCACCACCAAAAGACCGAGAATAGCGCTGGCACGATTACGCCAAATAATTCTTTTCATATCTAAAAATGATAGCAAATTTAAACAGTTTCGCCAACCAATCGGTCGGCCACTAAAGTAATGTCTCCTGCTCCCATGACTACAACCAGATCACCACTTTTAGACTCAACTTCTAAATCCTTTTCGATCGACACGAGATCACTAATAAAAGTAGCAATATTGCTTCCAGCTTTTTCATTTATTTTTTTGACTAATTCTTCTTCGCTGACAGTGACATCAAAAGGTTCGCGCGCGGCATAAATTTTTGCCAACAACACTCGATCAGCACCAGCCAAAGCATCAACAAACTCTGTAAACAGAGATTTAGTTCGACTGTAGAGATGGGGCTGGAAAGCAATAATTAATTTTCCTGCCTGCGCAGGCAGGCCGGTTAAATTTTTTATTTTCATCAAATCACGAGCGCCGGCAATCGTGGCCGAAATCTCGGTCGGATGGTGAGCATAATCATCATAGACCAAAGCTCCACCGGCTGATTGGCCTTTATATTCAAAACGGCGCCAAGTACCAGCAAATTTATTTAAGGCCTCCTCAGCCACTCCAGCGTCAACTTTTAATATCTCAGCTACCGCCAAAGAGGCCTGAGCATCCCGAACATTATGTTCTCCTGGAACCATTAGCTCTTTTAATTCTTTAGCCTGGCGATAATCAACCACCTGACACTTAGCAGTCGCTACTACTGGGGCCACCTTAGGGTCACTCGGATCACAAACTAGATATCCCTCAGCTGGAATTTTAGCCACCATCTCCGTAAAAGCTAATTGGATATCGGCTAAATCTTTATAATAGTCGAGATGATCACTATCGATATTAGTAATCACTAAAATTTTCGGGTTAAGGTTCAAAAATGAGCGGCGATATTCACAGGCCTCAACGACAAAATATTCACTCTGACCAGCTATGAAGTTACTTTTAATATCTTTGAGTAGGCTACCCACTACCACCGTCGGATCTAGTTTGGCCTCGATTAAAACTTTCGCCACCATGGCAGTGGTCGTCGTCTTACCATGAGTACCAGAAATAGCGATAGTATATTTATTGGCTGAAACGAGACCAAGGGCTTGAGGATAAGTCAAAACCGGTATGCCAAGTCCGCGAACGGCTTTCATAAATTCTGGTTCTCGATCATCCCAAGCCAAACTATAGACGATTAAATCGGTATCAGCTGAAATTTTTGTAATATCAGCCCCAATATTGATCACTACCCCCAAATTTCTAATCCGATCGAGGGTCACCGGGCTAGGATTATCATTTGTTCCAGAGATTATCTTACCGTCATGATACATGAGTTCAGCTAGAGCCGAAATGCCGATTCCACCAACGCCGATAAAATAAACTTTCTTAATAGTGTTTAAATTTATATCCATTTACCTTGGCATTATAAGACAAAACCACCACTTTATCAAAAATCCGTTCATTCTTTACAATCATCAAAAAAAAGCTAGAATTTGGTCAGATAACGTCAGGAGGCGTAGCCATGAAAATGCATGACAAGCTCAGAAAGGAGTATCGCCGGGTCAAGGAAGAAATAGAGGTAATGGTAAGGACCCAGGGAAGTGAAAGAAGGGTGACAGTCACAGAAAACACTGTAAAGGACCTAACGATAGACGCTATCAAGAAGCTGGAAGTATTCTTCAGGAAACGTCGTCACCTCAACATCATCGCCGACACCCTGGAGAGAATCGCGTGGGAGAATAGAGAAGATCGAGGTGGAATGTGTGTATAAATCACTCCACCTACAACCGGACGCGCCCCTGCGCGTCCGGTTGAATTTTTTTATTTTACTTTTTTAACCAAAGACACAAACTGATCTCCGCGGTCATACTTCCGCCCTAGGCGGATCAGCCTTGGGCTGACGTTTATTTTAAGCCTTTTACACATTTATTAAACTGGTCTCCCCTATCATACTCATTAAGAAAAATACCAAAACTAGCCGCGCCCGGTGAGAGTAAAACAACATCTCCACGCTTGGCTTGCGCTTTCGCCCAAGTGAAAGCCTCCTTCATGTTATCAAAAACTTCCAATGGAATTTTGTTTTTTCCTGCCCTGAGCGAAGTCGAAGTGCCAAGAGCTGAAATAATCTTGTCAGTGGCTGCCCCCTTAAACAGGGCTAGGACTTTGACTGATTTTTTAACCGCTTTAGCATAATCAACATAAATCAATTCCTTGTCAGCTCCCCCACCGAGCAAAATAATTTTGCCCTGATATTTTTTCAAAGCCTCCAAAGCGGCTAGCACGCCATCAGGAGTAGTAGCGGTGGTGTCGTTATAATATTTTACTCCGCCCACTTCGCGGATAAATTCTAGCCGTCCTGGCACGCCAGCAAAACCGGCCACCGCTTTTTTGATCACCGTCTCTTTTACTCCCAGCGCTCGGGCCGCTTCGATCGCTAAAGCGGCATTAAATAAATTATGTTCACCAATTAATTTTGTTTTCCAACTAGACGGAAAATCTTTGTAATCAACAGCAATCATCTTATTACCATTTTTCAATAAGTTTCTTGTCCGCCTAGGTTTTGTATCAACAAAATCTTGGCGGATGATCCGTTTGGCAATTTCTTTGCCGGCCACAATCACATCACAGGCTTTTTGATAGCGATAAATATTAGCTTTGTCGGCAAAATATTTTTCCATATCATTTTTATAATAGTTCTGGTGATCCACGAGCAAATTGGTAAAAACAGAAATATTAGGACTAATTTGCGAATCGCCAAAACCCTGCAGTTGCCACGAGTCTAATTCCATTAAAACAATATCGCCAGTTTTAACTTTTTTAAGTAAGGGTAAAGTAGCCAAACCGCGGATGTTGCCTCCTAAATATACTTTTTCATCACCAAAAGCTGATTTTAAAATTTCTGACAACAACATTGTCACGGTCGTCTTGCCACGGGTGCCAGTCACTCCCACAATTTTTACCCCCGCCGGCATGACAAATTTTGCAAATAAAGAAGCATCCATCTCCACTGGAATTTTATTTTTTTTAGCTTCAGCAATAAAAGGAGAATCCAGAGGTACCCCTGCGGCCTTGATAATCAAATCACGATCGGTAAAATCCCCTAGACGATGCTCACCAAATACAAATTTAATATTTTTATATTTAGTCAGCTGCTTGGTCGATGACGATAATTGCTCAGCCGTCTTTAGATCGGTCACGATCAAATCAGCCCCACATTCAGCTAAAAATTTAGTCACGCCGATACCCCGCCCAAGTAGACCTAAGCCCATAATGGTCACTTTCTTGCCTTTAATATATTTTTTGAATTCCTTTAGCATATAATCGGCATTCTAGCATAAAAATAAAAAATCGGCCTAGGCCGACTTTTTGTGCGCGATCCAGGACTCGAACCTGGGACCCTTGCCCGTTCAAATTTTTCAAAATTTGTTCGGGTCGTCTTACCCACACGACTTCGCCTTGGCCTTCTATGCCGCCCAGCGTGCGCGATCCAGGACTCGAACCTGGGACCTCGTCATTATCAGTGACGCGCTCTAACCACCTGAGCTAATCGCGCACGCTAGAAATCATAGAATTTAAAGAACAAACTTTTCTCAACAATCTTGATAAGATGCGAAGTCAAGGCGGGCAAGTCAGGACAGCGCTCTAACCACCTGAGCTAATCGCGCATAAATTGGATATTAACAGAAAAAAAACGTTAAATCAATTGCCCCGCCTCGTAAGAGGCGGGGCAATTGATTGTGTTTTACTGAGCAGTATCTGTCGCTGGAGCAGTGGTAAAACCATCTTCTCCGCCAGTCCCAGCTGCAATTGGCAAGGTCGTTGATTCTGGCAAACTAGGGGCTTTGACCAACTGATAAATACCCAAACCTAAAATTAGAACTAGAGCGATGACGAGAACAATGACAAGTATCTTGTTCATATTTTTTAAAATTATACTGCTCTTTAATGAGCGCTATTATTGATTGTATTGAGATTGTTTTTATTATCCTTTCTTTTGTCCCGTTCAGCTCGAGGTAAACCGATCGAGCGCGGTGATTTGTTGTTTTTTGAACTCCTTCGAAAAGAATTCAATTGGTGCCAAAATCTTCACCATCCTCACCCCGAAGGGTGAGGAACGACCCGTCGATCATCATCATAAAAGATGAAAGATGACGAATTCACTTGGAAATAAATCCACGACCAGCTTCCGCTAGCCGTGCCTTGTTACGACTTAACCCTTGTTACCGATCTTA
>JBAYKU010000020.1:0-9831 GCA_041664425.1 Minisyncoccota bacterium
GCTTGATCAACAACAAACCAAGAAAGATTTTAGGTTATCGCTCCGCCTTGGAGGTGGCGGAGAAGGCTGGTATATTAACAGGATTAAAAGTGGGAGTGTCCTAATTCTGGGATGAATTTAGGGGGTTCAAGCTATTTATTTTCTACCACACAATAGTAAATAAAGCAAATGAAAACCCTACTCCCCTTTTTCGTCGGTCGTGGCATCAGTCTGCATCTGGGTAACCATTTTCCATAAACTATTGGCATTGGTGGGAGAAAAGAGTGGGCGCAAGCCAGCCTCGTCAATAAAATGCAAATCAGTATTTTTAATCTCAGCTGGCGTCCGACCTTCCAAGACTCGCATCAATAAAACAATCGCTCCGCGGATAACTAGCGACATGCTATCGATCTCAAAGTGCACCCGCCCCTCTACTAGCGACGACTGGTACCAAGTCCTCATCTGGCAACCTTTAATCAAAACCTCATCGGTCTTTTTATCTTCACCAATAGCCGGCAAAGTTTTACCTAATTGAATCAATAAATTGTATTTATCGAGCCAATCATCTATCCCCTTAAATTCAGCCACAATGTCTTGCTGGGTTTGCTCGATGGTTTTTTGAGCTGACTCGGCCGAATTAAAAGCTGGCAATTCGGACTTTACTTCTGCCATCTTTTTGATTTTCAAAATCGCTTCTATCAAAGCATCAATTTCTTCGAAAGTGTTATAAAAAACTAACGACGCCCGAATCGAACCTTCAGTCTGAAAATGAGCCCACAGTGGATGAGTGCAGTGATGACCAGTCCGCACCGCTATCCCCATCCGATCTAGTAGCACGCCGGCGTCATAGGGGTGAATACCATCCAGCAAAAAAGAAAAGAGACAGGCTTTATCCTCGGCCGTGCCATAGACACGCAAACCGGGGATAGCTGATAATTTCTCACCAGCATAATCAAGCATTTTCTTCTCGCGCTGACGAATATTTTTCATCCCCAATCCAGACAGATAATCAAAAGCATGACCTAGTCCGATTGCTCCAATATAGTTCGGCGTCCCCGCTTCAAATTTAAACGGCAGTTCATTGTAGGTCGTCTTAGCAAATGACACGCGATCAATCATATCACCGCCACTGCGATAGGGTGGCATCTCATTGAGCCAGCGCTCCTTGCCATAGAGAATACCGATACAGGTCGGACCATAGACCTTGTGGCCAGAAAAAGCATAAAAATCACAATCCAAAGCCTGAACATCGACTTCCTCGTGTTGGATAGCCTGGGCCCCATCGATCAAAACTGGGACTTGGTGAGCATGGGCAATCTCAATAATTTCTTTGACCGGATTAACTGTACCGAGAGAATTGGACACATGAGTAACCGCAACAATTTTAGTTTTCGGCGTAATTAATTTTTTGTATTCTTCCAACAATAGCTCGCCCTGGTCATTAAAAGGAATAACTTTTAAAACCGCACCCTTTTGCTGACAAACAATCTGCCAGGGCACGATATTACTATGATGTTCCATCTCCGAGACAATGATTTCGTCACCGGCTTTGATATAAGCTTCACCAAAAGAATAAGCCACTAGATTGAGCGAATCGGTCACCCCACCAGTAAAAATTATCTCATGTGGATGTTCGGCGTTTAAAAATTTCTGGATTTTATTGCGTGCTTCCTCATACATTTCCGTCATCTGACCACTGAGAAAATGAATGCCCCGATGGACGTTACTGTTGTAATCAGCGTGAACCTGATTGATAGCCTCAATAACCACTTGAGGTTTTTGAGTGGTAGCACCATTGTCAAAATAAACTAGATCACGGTCGTAAATTTTTTGATTAAGAATGGGAAAATCGTTTCTGATTTTTTTGATATCTAAATCAATAGTCTGGTCTTTATCGAGATTATTGGCGGTTCTGCTTTTTAAAAAATTTAAATTAAACATTAGTTCTATTGATTATTTCTATTATTTTCACATTATGTCAATTTTTTAGACCTTTTGTCAAAGTTAGCTAAAAAATATTCTTTTAGAACTAAAAAATCCCGCCGAGGCGGGGTTCTTTAGTAGGTTTTAGACAATGAAAAGTAACCTTGCGGAAACAAAACAGAACCTAAAACCTTTGGTCATTATATACCCCTCCTAAAGATTGTCAAGTAATTACAATCCTAGTTATCCACAGGTCCATAAAAATATCCCCGCCCAGAATTTGAGCGGGGATATTTTTAGCAATTAAGCGCGAGAGACCTGAGTAGCAGCTGGGCCTTTTTCACCTTCAGTGATCTCAAAGGAAACGGCATCGCCGACCTTAAGATCCTCGAAAATAACGCCAACGAGCTCCTTGGAATGGAAGAAAAGGTCTTTTGCTTCGCCTTCGCGAGCAATAAAACCAAATCCACGATCCGTCAAAGTCTTGATTGTACCGGTTTTCATAAGATTGATTATTTAAAACTGAAACCTTCGACGCTGTTTCTGTGTCTACACACAGGTATAGTGTACCACGGGTTTTCTAATCTGCCTAGGAAAATTGACCAAAGAAAAAAGGTGGCGGATTCTGTTCGAATCGCCACCCCTTGTTTATCTAGCCGAAGCTAGACACTTTTGTCTGGTCAGACCAAGCTCACTGCCTGACCCATGTCGGCACAGAGAAACTTGGCAGGTATATCCAGAGCGGTAATGGCTCCAGTTCGACCATCGTCGTTCATCCGCTCTACCGCTCGGGCCGTAGCCAGCATGATGCGGGCGGTCGCCTGCGGATTACTGTGCCACACATTGCGGTACTCCATGAGGCCCACGTCGCTGACCGCCAGGACCAAACCATCGTGGTATTGCTCCTGGTGATCGGCATAAATAACCGACCGGTCCACAAAGTGAACCTTGGTCTCGTAGGGAGCGAAGTAGTTTGGCATCGAGACTATGGCCTGCTGGACATCCTCATAGACAGCCCACGGTTCCACTGCCACAAAACACTCCCGCCAATGCATCTCGCCATGGCTCAGATGCGGATTGGCTCCCGACCGGACCAATTCGATCGCTTCCGGACGCGCGTGGGTGTATGACCGGGCATCGGCCACGTGTTTTACTCGCCGGATAGCATCGGAATGCCCCATCGACAAACCACCTCGCGCGGTCAAACCATAGAAAGCGTAGACCTTGGTTTCCTTCCCCAGACAAGCCGTGAATTCGGCCCGCCTGTTGGAAAAAAGACCGGGGTCCCAACCGATACCGACGTCCGCCAGAAAGCCGTTATGACTAGCCGCTTCATGCATTTCGGCCAAGTAGCCGATTTGAAGATTACCAGCGGAGTCATTCCACGGCCCAACGTGATCGTGAGTGTCGAAGCTATCCACCGTGTTGATGTTTCGTGCCAAACGAGGACCCCACTCCGGCAGATCAGTCCTCGATCCACCACAGAGGATAGCTACGTCAGCGTCGAAATCTTCTAACGATGTGCCCTTGTTGAGGGCATAAACCCTGACCCCATCCACCGACTGTCCAATCTCAGCCGCTCGACGGGAAAAGATCCCCGTCACTTCTATGTCTGGAAACAAGGACCGAGCAGATAGTACTCCCTGCCCAATATTTCCCAAACCAACAATCACCACCTTGGTAACCGACATCTTCGACCCTCCTACTGGTTGATTGAAACTGGGACAAACCCCAGCCTCAATAATTCACAAACATCAAAATTCCCGCTGTGATTTAACCACAAAAGGACTTCATTAGCAATACCAATTCAACTAACTTAAATTATCTATTCTTTCGGCAAACAACGGCCATTGTAGAAATCCAGCGTCGAGCACTTAGAACCATTCTTGAAAGTACAAATAGAATTTGGGGTAGCTAAAGTTTGTCCACCCAACCAATAGCAATATTTTTGGTCAATAGTGTCATAGCCAGTAGTTTTTCTGCCACCAACAGGACAATCGCCACGCATCAAGGTCCACTCCTCACAAGCTCGATTTTCCTCAAAATAACACAGACCATATTCCCCGCCATCACCCCGCTTGTCTATTACCAATCGGCCTCCGACCTTCTGACAATTGACCGAGGCGGGATTAGCCATTTGGGTAGTAGAAGCTGATGGACAAGCAGTAAATTCACATTTTGGTCCAGTCCGACCAACCGCCGAACCGTCGGGACAGATTTTAGCTTCCATAGTACAAGCGACGGCTCCGCCCGAGCTATTATTGGTAGTAATTTTTGTCTTGGCCACATATAACCCAGCTACCACTAATATAATGATAGCGAGAATAATAAGATTTTTTTTCATATTTTTAAATAACTAATAAATTCTATTGATATTGAATATAGATTGGCCGGGGCTTCAATTTTAATAGATCGGTCGGTGACAATAAACGAGAATTGGCCGGCCGTAAATCATTTTTGTAAAATATTTTAAAGCCCGTAAATTGCACTGGTTCCGGTACGATAAAGTTATTATAGGTGCCCACTTTTTGCGCTGGCGGTCCCCAACCATCCATATTGATAACAATCTGCACTTCCGGCACTGTCACTATTTGTCTGTAGCTAGTAAGCATTGGCTGGGTAAAACGATGAATGATTAAGATTTTGGGTGGTAAATTATTGTCCCGCACTATTTTTGCTAAATAATTAGTCGCGAAATTTATATCAGTGGCGCTAAAAGTGCCAATCACTGTCCCCGGCTTGGCCCCAGTCTTCATGGAAAATTCTGGATCAATACCGAGATGGACTTGGGGTAGTTTTAGATATGGTTCAAGAGCGGGAATTTCACTTTGCAGAGTACTCAAGCCGACTTGGATATCCAAAAAAACGATGCCATTATTTTTTTTAGCCAAAACAATGGCCTTATCGATTTGCTCCTTGGGCATCCGGAGACGATACTTGCCATCGGCCCCAGCACTACCCTGAGCCGTCACGGCAATATAATGAATCGCAGGAATGACCGGGGTTTTAGGATCAGCCAACTGCCACTTTTTAACTTCCAAATCTAATTTAGCCAACATCTGTTCTGGTGGTAATTCACCGAGAATACCCATATTTTTGGAATAAAAATTTCCATAGTAGGCAATAATGCGATTAAAGGGCAACAAGGCTCCCCCATTGGGATAAGCCGACTTTGGTGGCCACAGCTTAGCCTTGACCGTAGTGGTAGCGCTTTTGACTGAGGTGGTGGCCGTGCTGGAAGATTTCGGATAATTAGCCAACTCAATCATCTTTTGATCATACGCCAACTTGTCGAGTTTGAGAGGTTCTGGTTTTGGTAAAATAATAGATTTATCCGCCTGAGCTAAAGTTTTTTCCTTGGCTAAAACTTCTTCCGATTTATATTCGAAACTAGTCAGCTGTGACCAGCCAAAAACAAAAAATACTCCCGCCACAAACAAACAAAAAATTAAAATTAAATTAAAGAGGGCTGATCTTTTTTTTGTCATGAACGACATATTTTTAAGAGTTATAAATTAACTTAAATCTTAACACAAACCCTAATCAAAGATACTAATCAAATACAGGTCAATTATTTTTTGCGGATAGCTATAAAAATGCTTATCTTCGTCATGAAGTCTGGTGGCCAATTGGACGCCGACAAAGCGCCAGTGCCACGGCTCATACTGATAATAGGAGTTATTATCTGGATAAGACATAATGAAGCCGTATTTATGGGCATTATTGTCCAACCAAGCAAAAGTTGTCGTTTTACCAAATTTAGAAAAATCACCTTTAATACTTGGGGTATCAAAATCTACCGTCGTACCGAGCTGATGTTCAGAATAACCCTGGTCGGCTGAAAATTTGTTGGCCGAACTAGCACCATAAGTCAATTTATAGCTAGCTTTAATCTTGGCCTGAGTACCAAAAGAGCGGTAGCCAGAATTGATTTTAATTATCGTTCCAGTCGAGGAAGCATCCTGCAATAGTTTTTCTAAAAACGGCCAAACTTTAGCATGAACTTTTTGTGCTTCATGGTTAGACAAAAACTCCGGGGTCACTGTTGCCAAACTATCTGGCACATAATGTTCATTTAAAAAATAAACTTTGGAATATTTTTGCAATAACTCTTTATCGGTTTGGCTTAGCTTTTCCAAGGTTCCGACCGATGAGGCTATAACGTTAACTTTTTCTGCTAGATAATTGGTCTTGTCTGTCTCAGCTTGCAGACGAGCAGTAGCACTAGTCAAACTGTCATTAGCCACCTTGACCAAATTTTGCAACTCAGTATTTTTGGCTAACAAACCCTGATTTTTTTGGTAAAGTTGCCAATAGAAAAAACCACCCCCGATAGCGCCCCCCACCAAAATAACGGCTAAAACAATAGAGATAATTGTTGAGTATCTATTCATACCAACCAATATATCACAGAAAAGACTTTTTGCGATCGGCTTTAATCAGGCTCAATTTAGCTAAACGCGACAAATTTTTTATCAAGACTTCTTCCCTCGAAGCAGTCGAGCGATCTTTAAATTTCCTTGAGTAAACCAATTTTACCGGCCGCCGTGGTGCGGTATAGCGAGCACCGAGTTTAGAACTGTTATGTTCCCCCACTCGCCTCTTTAGGTCAGTGGTAATACCAGTATACAGTGTCTGATCAGAACATTTTAGGATATAGAGATAGTACATTTTTTTAATTCCTCTTTTCTGGCCCGATAATCTGGTATCTCCTGAGCCACCAGAGCCCAGAAATTGGCTGAGTGATTAAATTCTTTCAAATGACATAGTTCGTGGAAAATAATGTAATCGGCCAAGCGTTCTGGGATAAGCGCGATTTTATAATTAAAATTTAAATTGCCTTTTTTTGAGCAACTCCCCCAGCGTGTTTTTTGATTGCGGATAGCGACCTTGCCTACAGAAAAATTATAGCTTGTTTGAAAATATTCAATTTTTTGCCCAACCAAAATTCGAGCCGACTCTTTATGCTGCAAATAGTGACGCCGACCCAGACGAGGAAAAAAAGCGCGACGAATTCTTTTAATAACAAAAAACTTTTTCATTAGGTCTAAACAGCTTAGCTAGCGGTAATCATCAATAAAGAATTCGTATCCACCAATCAGAGCTGGCGTAGATAGGAGGTACCAAATGATTACATCATCCAAGGGAAAAGTTTGACCCAGAAAATGTGTCGGCAAAAGATACTGCCCTGGCCACCACCAATGACCCAGCTTCATTGAAATCATTTCGTGAATAAAAAAGATTAGCGCAAAAAAGATAGTTGGTAAGACAGTTTTTTTCAACAACCCAGGTCGCCGCCGAAAGATCAATACCGCCGGTAAAAATAAAATCAGCAATCCCACCGCCCAGTAACTCAGACCGAACAAGCGACTATTAAATAAAAGGAAGGAACCAACAGTGAGAATAAAAAAGGTGAGGTAGAGAGCGAGGAGTTGGACGGCTCGCCGACCGAGACGAGGACGGGTCTCGCCGTCAATAAAGTATTCGTAAAAAGCCAACACCCAAACAAAATTAATAAAAGCAAAAAGCATATTTTCTAATGGGATTAGACCCCACAATCGCGGTAGAGTTGTTGCTACATCCCAAGAATCAGCTAGACGAGATAACAGTTCAATCGGCAGAGCAAAAAGCAGGGTCGTAATCAGAGAAAAAATAAGGATACGCCATTTAGTCTTTTTCAGCCACCATAGGTTCAGTAGTACCGGTAAAGTGTAAACCAGTAAAATATTAGCTAAATAATTCGGCGACCAAAAATAAGCCACGGTCGAGCCGAGTAAAAATAGTCCAGCGAGTATTAATATTTTTGACCAATGTTTCATTAAATCTTTAGATAAGTCGTCACTCGCCCATTATCGGCCGAGCGTTTGATCTTTTTTTCTGACACCAAAATTTTGAGATAATTGGTCGCAGTACTATCAGAGACGTGGAGAAGTTTTTCCACCGTATCGTTAGTAATTTCAGTTTTTTTATCAAAGAGCTTCATGATTTTGTCCAACTTTTGTCGCTTCCGAAATTCTTTTACCGCTCGGGCCTTTGATCGGAGCCAGGCCATAAAGCCGCTAGAGGGTTTAATAAAGCCCGCCGCTTCAAGTTCGGTCTGGGGCTGAGCTTGTTCCAAAATTTTAGGCGTAGTGTGAGCGGTATCAGTTGAAAACTCAGTGCTAATAACTGGCTCATTTTTTAACTCAGGAGGGATTGGGCTACTGGGAGGAATTACCACTGGCGCTGGCTCAATCACTGGTAAGGTTTCTATTACTGGTTCAGTGACAGGGGAAGCAATCGGCTCACTGGGTGTCGTTTCCTCCGGCACAAATTCCAGATTAGTTTTGACAGCGGTGTCAGTGATAACTTCCGGGGCAGTTTCAACCACCGGTTCACTGTTTTGTGTATCTTGGTTGGGGGTGGTGGCGTCAGTCATGTTATTTATTTTTTATTATTCTCGATTTGCTAAATCGTAATAAGCCAAACTCGCCGAGATCAATTGTTTAAGTTCATCATTCATTCCTTCGCCCACTTGCAACTTATACGGAGACAGGCTATCACGGTCAATATCATCACTATCCGCCGGTAAAACAAAGATGTTTCCGCTTTCTGGATGCGGGCCCAGAACGATTTTGAGACCTTTTTCCTTTAATCTTTCGATCAATTCATCAATAGGGGTCGTATAGCCAGGATAATTTTCATCAGTTTCTCTCATTTTTAAATAGGCGACTTGCTCAATTCCATAAAAAGGGAAAGCCTCTTGACTACGGCTAAGACTCTCCGCCAAGGAAATCATCTCTTGAGCGATCCTCGCTTTCTCAATTTTTTTTATTTCATCTGGATTGGGGATGGATTCATTCATGGTTTTATTATATTTTATTTTTATACAACTCCAAAAACTTGGGGAATTGCGAGTGTAAAGGCGCGGGTAAGGCATCCAAACGAAACCAGGCGATTTCGTCAAATTTATGCGGTTCGCCATTTTGCACCTTGGTCTTATCCACCAAAACTTTAAAATCTAGAGCAATCCAATGTGTTTTTTGGCCATTATGTTCTCGATGAACATCACGATAACCAAGGAATTCATAACCGAGAATATCCGTGCTGTATTCCTCAGCAATTTCTTTTCTCAGGGTATTTTCAACAGTGTCGCCAAATTCCAAACCTCCCCCACCCGGATCCCAGGTGCCGTGTTCATCCCGACAATTAATACTTCTTTTGTTTAAAAGAAAATTACTCTCGCCATCATGGCATAGGTAAACAATAGTGACTCCAGTAAAATCTTCACCCTTTTTCATCTTTAAATCATAGCCTTTAGTTCAAAACGAAGCAAATTAGATAAATGAAAACCCCGCGGTGACCGAAGTCGTCGCGGGGCATCTATAACGCAGGCACTAGAGCAAATTATGAATTAGGTGAGAAAAATCCAAGAGACTTCTATTTTTCTTTCAAACGAGTGGCACTACTGACAATACCAAAGATTCCAGTGACGCCGACATAGGACTTGGTACCACCATCGGAATCATGGTCATCAATAGTAATCTCATTTCCGACCTGAGTGATATCGGTATGAGTGCCATCGTCGCGACCAGTAGTATAACGAACACCACCGGGAACAACAGAAGTCTTGGATTCAATGATCGTTGACATGATAAGTCTCCTTGCTGGTGGGGTATAAATATAGTGTTGCGAATGATTTTATAATAAGTAATCCAAATCAAACTTGGCACTTTTTATTTTTTTGCCCGTAAGCTTTTCCTTTCTTTTGCTCTAACAAAGAGCTTTTTGCCAAGTTTTAATCGGTAACTGTACCGATTCACCCCTCACCTAAATTCCGTTCTCAATTAGGACACTCTGTAATAGAGTAACCACATGAAAAAAGCCAAGGATTTGTCTTCGGCCGAACGGTTGGAGATTAAGATTTTGCTCGACAAAGGATATTCAAAA
>JBAYKU010000021.1:0-9760 GCA_041664425.1 Minisyncoccota bacterium
GCTTTGCAAGAAAATCCCGAACAGGGTCGGGATTTTCTAAAAAAGATTGGTTCGAACTTCCGTTTGAGCGGGCAGAAATTGTTTTTGGATTTCAAAAATCCCTTCAAAATCCTTGCCGAAGCCGAGCCCCGCCTTTGGCGGGGCGAGGCAACAACCGCCCAAAACCCGAATTCTGAAAATTGGCGGAGGCGGGAGGATTCGAACCCCCGATGCCCTTGCGGGCATACATGTTTTCGAAACATGCGCGTTCAACCACTCTGCCACGCCTCCGTTTATTACCCCAAAATCCTAGCATTTTCTTGGCATTTTGACAAAAATATGTTATCTTGTCGTGGTTTATCCTATATGTATGATTAGTCGTTGGTGGCCCTATCGTCTAACGGTTAGGACGCCGGCTTTTCAAGCCGTTAATCCGGGTTCGATTCCCGGTAGGGTCACAAATTTAAAAATCCTGTCCAGAAAGGCAGGATTTTTAAATTTGTGACCCTAAGCAAGTGAACAATTTCACTTGCGTCCGGAATCGAAAAGCGGAGCGGGGTCCTCGGCCAGAAGGCCGGGGCGCGAGCTGCGGACACGACCAAAACGAGCGACGGCGAGTTTTGAGTCGCGGAAGATTCCCGGTAAACATAGATCCTGAGCGCGAAGCGCACCCTAATTAAAATCTAAAAATCCTGCTATAATATAAATCAGTAGATTATTAATTTTATATTAAAAACAGTGAAAAACTCGACTAAGATTTTAGGGGCGATTGGTATTATTGTGGTGGTAGTTTTTGTGGCTTTTCTTTTTTGCAATAAGTTTTATCCAGCCAACAAAACAGCTCTGGGAATAAATCCTTTCAATAATGGTGGACGCGAGAGAAACATGATCGTGGTTCTCAGCGACCTTCATCTCGGTGCCGACCTCGCCTATGCCGAATTCAACAAAAACACTCCCTCGCTCCAAAAATTACTCAAACAAATAAATGAATCACCAAACGTCAAAGAACTGGTCATTGGGGGAGATTTGCTCGACGAGTGGTTTGTACCAGCCACAGTCAATACTTATGCCGGAAAGGACCAACGTGATTTCGTCCAACGGATTGCCACCGCCAACAAGGGCGTGATTGATGAATTTAATAATATAATTAAATCTGGAAAAATTTTGGTCACCTATGTGCCAGGCAATCATGACCTGACAATAAAAGCCGAGAATATTGACCTCATCCTCCCGGGTATAAATCAGGCTCGAGATGAGGAACAAGGCTTGGGCACCTACTCCCCTTCTGATTATCCTAAAATCGCTATCGAACACGGCCATCGTTATAATTTTTTCTGTGCACCAGATCCGATTTCCAACCAAGATATCGCACCAGGAACTATCATGCCCCCAGGTTACTTTTTTACCAGAATAGCGGCCCTCCATATACTGGAAAAATACTCCCAACCGGGCGACACGATGAAGGTAGTAACACCAAATGTTTCTGGTGATGAAAGCCAAAAAATGTTGTTTGCCTATTGGAAACTCTGGGAATGGACAGTCGATAATCTGCCAATAAAAGAAAAACTCGATGATAAAATTATTATCACGAACGTTGATGGATTCACCCAAACGTACGCCGTTAATGATTTAATACCCTACCAACTAAAAGCTGGTGGCCGATTGGATGTCAATCTCTATAAGGGAATTCAAGATACTTGGGACCAACGGCAAATTCTCAACAAAGTGCCGGTAAATATTCCTGTGGCTCAAGCGATTGCCAATGCTTCTTCGGTCGAAGAGACCGACAATCAGGCTAAAGCGCAGTATTTTATGAATCCTAATTCTGATAAGAGGATTGTCATTTTTGGCCACACCCATGTTGCCAAAATTATTCCGTCTAATAACTACAAAGGAGAAAAATCAATCTACGCCAACTCCGGTACCTGGATCGACCACAACCCCAACCTGACAACTACGAATTTCGTCGTCATCACCCCGCAAAATGCCAAAGCGTCTTCGCAAACCACTGTTAAACTTTATAATTTCCAAGGTGAAGTTGCCACAAAAATGGCCGAAGATTTCCTGCGTTACTAAGAAGCAAAACAAAAGGCCGCTGGATTTTTAGTCCAGCAGCCCCGATAGGCACAATAACGCCCCACCCTCTCTACAGTTGTGCGCCGCACGCGGAGCAGAAGGTTCTCTCCTTCATCTCCGCCAAATCGGCAACAGAATGATCTTCCTTCCCCCAGCGGTGGGGACAAGCAGCCTGGACTCTTTCGAGATTGGCTATGGCCTTTCGGCCCGCAATCTCAGCTCGACGTGAAGCTTCGGCTGCGGCATTGAATTTCTTGTTCCAGAAAGCGACAGATCTCTTGATCTCGGCCTGAGTCATCGGCCTCTTTTTTCTGACAGACACCATACACATGTGCGATTCCCCTTTCTCCTAAATAGGATGTGGTTTCTAGCAAATAAATTACCTTTTTTTAGAATAAATGCAATAACCACAAGTTTTATTGTATAATAGCCCCATCATGACCACCTTTATCGTTGACTATATCACTAGCCTCCTCGACACCGTCGGCTATGCCGGCCTAGTGATCGCCATGACTCTCGAGAGTATGGTTTTTCCTCTACCGAGCGAAGCGGTCATGCCTTTTGCTGGTTTTCTCTGGTCCACTGGTCAAATGTCTTTCTGGCTGATTGTCGTCTGGAGCACGGTGGGCAGTCTCATCGGCTCAATGATTTCCTACTGGATCGGACTCTATGGTGGCCGACCTTTTATTGCCAAATATGGTAGCTATTTTTTACTGAACGAAAAACATCTCCAGCAAACTGAAGAATTTTTCAACAAACATGGTGCCAAAGCGATTTTTATCGGCCGACTGGTACCCGTCGTCCGCCACCTGATTTCCATTCCCGCCGGTTTGGGCAAAATGAATGTCTGGAGATTCCTCTGCTACACCGCCGTCGGAGCGACCCTGTGGAATACTTTTCTGACCATCGTCGGCTACTATTTAGGGGCCAATTGGGAAGTTATAAAGGAATATGGCCACTACCTCGATATGGCGGTAATTTTGGCCATTATCCTTACTGGCGTCTGGTTCTGGCGAGAATATAGGAAGGAAAAAGTTGGGTTGACCCAAGAGAAAAATTAGGTTATCTTTATTAGTGTTTTAGGGGCGGTTAGCCCCGACGACGATTTGAAAAATCGTGTCGGGATTCCGACCGTAACGTCGGGACTCAGTTGAAAATTAAGGGCGATTAGCTCATTTGGCTAGAGCGCGTCGTTGACGTCGACGAGGTAACAGGTTCGACTCCTGTATCGCCCACCATTAAAAAAATCACCTTACGGGTGATTTTTTTATGGGCGATAAGTGACTAAACTGCTTTAGTCACGTCAGGATGAGAAAGGACTTTCAATGTTTGTGAGATTAAAAATCGAACAAACCTGAAAGTCACCAGCGAGTGTAGCTCGAGACTCCTGTATCGCCCACCCAAAACAAAACCGCCATCTGGCGGTTTTGTTTTAAGCCATTTTTTGTTATAGTCCCCTTATGAAAATATTGGCAATCGAAACCCCCGTAAAACTCGCTGAGGGGCTCGTCACGGGGCGGGAGTCGGACTAATGAGTTATTCATCTCCGATTATTTTTTAACACTAAATTATGATAATCCTTGCAATAGAGACATCCTGTGACGAGTCGGCCATCAGCATCGTCGAAGCCAAAGGCGGTTTAACTAAGCCGGCTTTTTCGACCTTGGTCCATCTAGTCTCTTCGCAAATCGAACTTCATCGGCAATACGGCGGTGTCGTGCCAAATCTGGCTAAAAGAGAACACGGGAAGAATTTAGTGCCATTACTAATTGAGGCACTAAATTCAAGTGCAAAAACCCCCGTAAAACTCGCTGATGGGCTCGTCACGGGGCAGGCAAAAATAAATAAACTAGAGAAAATTCTCGAAAGGGAGCCGGAATTAAAAACCGCTTTTTTTGCCGACATTATCAATCTCCCAGCACCAAAAATAGATGCCATTGCTGTCACAGCTGGGCCTGGTCTAGAACCAGCTCTGTGGGTTGGAATCAATCTGGCTCGAGCTCTCGGTACCCTCTGGAACATTCCCGTCGTGCCCACCAATCACATCGAAGGCCATTTGATTTCTCCCCTTCTCAATCAGACCCCCGTAAAGCTCGCTGATGGGCTCGCCACGGGGCAAGTAAAATTTCCAGCCATCGGTACCATTATTTCTGGCGGCCATACCGAAATTGTTTTAATAAAAAAATGGCGCAATTACGAATATCTCGGTCGCACCCGTGATGACGCCGTCGGTGAAGCTTTCGATAAAGTCGCTCGTCTACTCGATCTACCCTATCCAGGTGGACCAGAGATTTCCAAACTAGCAGACCAATGCCGATCAACCCACCAAAATTTTGCTTTGCAAAACTTAGGCGGGCGAGAGTTA
Organism: Minisyncoccota bacterium; assembly: GCA_041664425.1. Lineage (GTDB taxonomy): Bacteria > Patescibacteriota > Minisyncoccia > Phycocordibacterales > XYD1-FULL-46-19 > XYB1-FULL-42-16. The sequence continues at coordinate 4,421 of JBAYKU010000021.1, forward strand.
CCCCGACCAATGCTCCACTCAGGTGATTTTGATTTTTCTTTTTCTGGCCTCAAAACTGCTGTCCTCTATCTAGTTAAAAAATTGGGCGATATCACAGCCGAACAAAAAGCCGCCATCGCCAAAGACTTTGAAGATTCTGCCGCCGAAGTCGTCGTCGCTAAAACCATGGCTGCTGCCAAAAAATTCAAAGCCAAGACGATTATTGTCGGAGGAGGGGTAATCGCTAACCGTGCCATCCGCTCCGCCTTCGAACAAGCCACCAGCAAAAAAACCCCCGTAAAGCTCGCTGATGGGCTCGCCACGGGGCAAGCCAAAACCGCAGTAAAACTCGCTGATAGGCTCGCCACGGGGCAGGAAAAATACACTCTCATTCTCCCCGATCAAAAGCTCACTGGAGACAACGCCACCATGATCGCTGGTGCTGCCTACCTCACCCTCGCCAGTAAGGCCAAAATCACTCCTCTAGCTAAAATCAAAGCCGACGGCAACCTCAAACTAGGCAAGTAGCCTTAAAAATCGCAAAACTTTCAATTACGAGGCTCACCTTTTAAAGGGGGTCGTGAGGCTGTCGAGCCGAACGCTTCAGGATTTTCTAAGCTTCAGAAAATCCGTACCCTTTAAAAGGTGTGCCGAGTAAAAAGTTTTGCGATTTTTATATCTTCAAAAAGTTTTGAAATAAGCCGTTTTCTTTGTTAAGATGTTCTAAATGGACCCGAAACTGGAAAAACCCTACAATCCGACCGAAACCGAAAAACGCACCTACGATCTCTGGCAAGAGAGCGGTTTTTTTGCACCCGAAAATCTACCTGGCGAACGAACCAAACCTTTTACTATCATTATGCCCCCGCCCAACGCCAACGGACACCTCCATGCTGGCCATGCCCTCTTTGTCACCCTCGAAGACATCATGACTCGCTACAAGCGCATGCAGGGTTTCAAAGCCCTCTGGCTCCCTGGGGCTGATCATGCCGGTTTCGAAACCCAAGTCGTCTACGAGAAGAAACTAGAAAAAGAAGGTCGCTCCCGTTTCGGCATGGATCGCCAAGAACTCTATGACGAGATCATGACTTTCACTTTGGAAAACAAAAAATACATGGAGGCGGAACTTCGCGCCCTCGGGGCTTCTTGTGATTGGTCACGACAAAAATTCACCCTCGATCCAACCATCATTGAAACTGTTTATGGCACTTTCGATCAACTTTACAAAGATGATTTAGTTTATCGTGGCAACCGTCTCGTCAATTGGTGCACCAAACATCAAACTTCCCTGTCTGATCTCGAAACCACCGCCGAAACGCGTAAAGACAAACTTTACTACATGCAATACGGACCGTTCGTCATCGCCACCTCCCGACCAGAAACTAAATTTGGCGATAAGTATGTCGTCATGCATCCAGACGATGCTCGTTATACGCAATACAGCGAAGGCGATCAGATTCCCCTGGCCTGGCTCGATGGCCAAATCACCGCCACGGTTATAAAAGACGAAGCCATTGATATGGAATTTGGTTCCGGAGTAATGACTATCTCCCCCTGGCATGATGCCGCCGACTTTGAGATTGCTCAGAGACACGGTTTAACGGGCGTGGAGATTATTGATAAAAATGGCCGGCTGACCGAAGTGGCTGGCGAATTCAAGGGTCTAAAAATCGACGAAGCACGCGGAAAAATTGTCGAGAAATTAAAAGAGCTCGGTCTCTTGATCAAAGAAGAAGATTACGAACACGCGGTCAATACTTGCTACAAATGCGGGCGTATTCTCGAACCACGCGTCATGCCCCAATGGTTCGTTAAAATGGAGCCTCTGGCCAAACCAGCGCTAGCCGCCGTCCAAAACGGTGAGATTAAAATTATTCCAGATTTTTCGGAGAAAATTTTCACTAACTGGCTGACCAATATCCGCGACTGGAATATTTCCCGTCAGATTGCTTGGGGTATTCCAATCCCGGCCAAACTTTGTACCAAATGCGATCACGCTATCGTCGACATCGAAAACAAAATCACCGCCTGCGAAAAATGCGGCAGTGAAATGATCGCTGATCCCGATACTTTTGATACTTGGTTTTCTTCCGGCCAATGGCCTTTTGCCACTCTCGGCTATCCAGACAGTGACGACTTCAAAACTTTCTATCCGACCGATGTGATGGAAACTGGTTCTGACATTCTCTTCTTCTGGGTGGCGCGCATGATCATGCTCGGGCTCTATCGCACCGGCCAGATTCCTTTTCACACTGTCTACCTCCACGGCCTAATCCGCGATGGCAAAAATCTCAAAATGAGCAAGAGTAAAGGCAACGTCATCAACCCGATCGAGATTGCCGAAAAATTCGGCATGGATGCGCTACGCATGGCCCTAGTCGTCGGCAATACTGCCGGCACCGACATGGCCCTATCTGAGGACAAGATCAAAGCCTACAAACACTTTGCCAACAAACTGTGGAATATTAGCCGATTTATTTTAAGCTACGCCCCAGAAGCCGTCGATGCCCCCAGCGAAGAAAGCATTTTGAAAGAATTTCAAGAAGTGAGCAGTGAAGTCACGACCGAACTGGATAATTATCGTTTCCATCTAGCTTCAGAAAAAATCTATCACTACACTTGGCATCGTCTGGCCGATGAGATCATCGAAGAGAGCAAAGCTATTCTCAATAATCCAGGCGATGTCGCCGATTCTCGTCGCGCGACTTTGCGTTTGATTTTAGCCGACACGCTCAAACTTTTACATCCATTTATGCCTTTCGTCACCGAAGAAATTTGGCAGATTGGTAAATTCTCCACTACTAATTCTTTATTATTAATTGAACCTTGGCCTGTTAAAAAATAATGACCGCCACTTCGTCTAGTGTTTTTAATATCCATTTTCTTTTTTTGTCTTTTCTTATTGGTTTTCTACCCGTCTTGATTTGGCTTTTTTTCTGGCTGTCAGAAGATCGCAAAAAACCAGAACCACGCAGTCTAATTTTCAGCACTTTTGTTCTGGGTATGCTATCAGTTTTTTTGGCCTACTTTATTGAAAGTTTTTTGGAATCACCTTCACTCGACTTGGTGGGTTGGACTGGCTGGCTACCGACTCTCCCATATTTTAGTATGGCCGTCGTCGAGGAAGTCGTAAAATTTAGCCTGATTGCCTTTATTATTGGTCGCAACCGCCACCTCGATGAACCGATCGATGCCATGGTCTATATGATCACTGTCGCTCTCGGCTTCGCCAGCATGGAAAATATGCTCTTTCTACTCAACTCCTTAGGCGACGGAGACACGGCTTCAATCTTTTTGTTTACTGGTGGCTTGCGTTTCCTTGGTTCAACCATTCTCCACACTGTTTGTTCAGCGATAGTCGGTGCCGGTTGGGCTCTGAGCTTCTATCAAAGCTCTAAACGGAAAATTTTTGTCACCCTGGGCGCTTTGATAGTGGCTATTGCCTTGCACACCGCCTTTAATTTTCTTATAATAATCAGTGTTGGACAAATGATGTTACCGATACTGATTGTTCTTTGGTTTTTCGTCTTTTTTATTCTCTTTCTTTTTGAACTCGCCAAGCGAGTTAAAATTAAAAACTAATTTTGCTAATAATTTATAGATAATTTTTACTATGTTTGGACACAAAGACAAAAAATCATTTTTTGAAAGGATTACTGGCAGTATCTCGGTCAATGATCACGATGACGAGGCCAATGACGACTCAGTCGGCCGATCGGTTATTTCCAATGACGATGACTGGCTAGATAGCAGAGAGATAGAAGAAGTCGGCGAGTTGGCTATCGACGTCTACGAGAAGCCAAATGAGATTGTCGTCCAAGCTATGATTGCTGGCGTCAAGCCAGAAAATATTGATATTGATATCACCCGCCAATCAATCACCATTAGAGGCAAACGCGAACGCATCACCGAAGCTTCTGGCAACGGCTACCACACCAAAGAACTCTACTGGGGCTCCTTTGCTCGGACGATTGACCTGCCGACCGAAATCGATCCCGACGGCGTCGAAGCGTTTGAAAAGCATGGCCTGCTCACTCTCAAACTGCCCCGCATCGACAAGAACCGAACCCAGAAAGTGAAGATTCGAACGATTTAAATTTAAAGCTAACTAAAAAATCCGCCAAAAGCGGATTTTTTACTGTGCCCAGGGCCAGATTCGAACTGGCGACCCCTTCGTCTTCAGCGAAATGCTCTAACCAACTGAGCTACCTGGGCATTACCCGTCTATTCTACCAACTTTTTCTCTTTTTTCAACTCAAAAAACTAGGATCCCAAAGTCCCCAACAAATCACGATAAGTAGAGATCAGCTGGCCAAAAACTGGCTGGAAATAATAAAAAACTCCAACTGTACCGCCAATAATAATCACCCAGCGTATCACCCCAAAAACTTGCCCCAAAATCATGGTTCGCTTGATACTTCTGAGCATATCATTATTCTCCCGCTCTAAGGCGTGAATCTCCTCGATTTTTTGATCGTAATTTTGATTATCCATATCCATACATAATACCGCTTTTTCTTTTTAGATAAAAGCTTTTTGGAGAATGTGCCCTTGGCCGGCCCCAACAACTAGCAAAAGCCTAGTTGAAGGGGTAAAAATCGAACTTGGATCTAGACGTTAGGAGTGTCTTGTTCTATCTTCACCCGCCTAAGTTTTATTTCCCTTTAATTGTCTCCCCGGCAGGAATCGAACCCACATCAATCCCTTAGGACGGGACTGTTCTATCCATTGAACTACGGGGAGATAAAATTTTGGCGGACAAGTTGAATCCCGACGCTCTGGTCGGGACCCCGACACGATTTTTCTAAATCGTGTCGGGGCTACGGGGGGCAGGAACTTAACAGCAATTTACCACAAAATCAAACAAACAAAAAACCGCCCGAGGGCGGCCTTTAGACTAGTTTTCCAGCAGATGAGTAACCGCCGCTTCGTCAAAACCGACGATCAGATCCTCGCCAATGACGATCACTGGTACGCCCATCTGACCACTTTTGGTCAACATTTCTTGGCGTTTCTCCAAATCAGCCGCCACATCGAAATCTTCAAAATCAATACCCTTAGCCTTGAAAAAATCCTTGGCCATATGACAGTAGTGGCAGGTCGGGGCACTATAGATAGTTACTTTTTTACTCATATCTTTATCATTAATTTTTAATTGGTCCCCTATTCTATCATGCGAGTCAAATATCCGCCAATATCGTCCTCTTGGGCCGTCTTGTTTTTCTTAGTAGCCCCACATTCCTAAATTCCGTTCTCAATTAGGACACTCTGTAATAGAGTAACCACATGAAAAAAGCCAAGGATTTGTCTTCGGCCGAACGGTTGGAGATTAAGATTTTGCTCGACAAAGGATATTCAAAA
>JBAYKU010000022.1:0-7229 GCA_041664425.1 Minisyncoccota bacterium
GATTTTTTACCGCTAAGATTTTGCCTTTTGCTTTTTGATTCTTGTCCGCCTAAGTTTTTCTCAGAAAAATTTTGGCGGGTGATTCTTGACCCGCCAGCTGGCGGGTTTGATTTTTGAACTTGGTTTTATATTATTAATCATAATTAAAAATCACACCAACCTGACGGCCGTCAGATTGGTGTGATTTTTGTCTAATTTAATTTTTATTTATTTAAAAATCTTTTTTGCTTCCTCCAAATCTTTAGCCCACTTTATTTTCTTGTCCCGCTTGAACCAAGTCATTTGGCGCTTGGCATAATGGTTGATTTCTTTTTCTAACTGTTCCAGCATTTCTGGCTTAGTTCCGCCAGCTGGCGGATTTCCTTGCAAAAAAAGAGCGAGGTAGCGATATTCCAAACCAAAGGCTTCGAGCCGTTTCCAGCTAACACCTTGGTCGTGAAGTTTTTTGACTTCGGCCAACATGCCCTGTTTGAGACGTTTGATTAGACGGAGATGGATCCTCTGTTGGAGGACTGCCGGCTCAGGATTGAGGCCGATTTTTAGTACCTCATACTTAGACTCCTTTTTGATTGACGGTACCGAGCCGAGGGCAGTGGCAATTTCGATGGCTCGAATCAGACGAACGGGATTTTTGGGGTCGATGGTTTTGGCCCGCTTGGGATCGAGTTTTTTGAGAATAGTAAAAAGCTCTGTTACTGATTTTTTAGCTAGCGTCGCTCGGAGCTTTTTATCTGGCGCCACCGCCGGTAGAACTTGGCCGTCGATTAGGGCGTCAATATAGAAACCAGTGCCACCGCAAATGATAGGCATTTTTTCTCGCTTTAAAATATCAGCAATCGCCTTGGCGGCTAGTTTTTGATATTGATCAACCGAAAAAACTTTTTTTGGATCGGCTACATCGAGTAAGTGATGGGGGACACCAGCCATTTCTTTTTTGGTCACTTTACCAGTGCCGATGTCCATTCCCCGATAAACTTGGCGGGAATCAGCGCTGACCACTTCACCGTCCAATTTTTTTGCCAGCCAAACAGCCAAGTCGCTCTTGCCAGAAGCGGTGGGACCGAGGATGGCGATGATTTTTGGTTGGTTTTCGGACATTCTGAGATACTAACAGAAAGTTTATTTTTTATCGACTCCAATTAATTTTACAAATTCTTCAGCCTGGCGAGTAACGCGGATAGTATATTTAGGTAAACCTATTTTAGGTTGGGTAACTTGAGTATTGCAGACAAAATCCAGTTTTTTGATTAATAAGGAAAAATCGTTAGCTAGGGTTGGAATAACAGTCACGAAATTTATCATCAAATAATTGCGATCATAATAAACTGAACCATCGGTTTCAATGAGACCTCTGAGACAAGTTTTGGCATAATTTAAATCCTTTTTAATCCAATTTGGGATAGATACTTTTTGTTTTATTTTTGAACCATTCTTGGCTTTCCAGCCTAATAAATCTTCTAACTTATTAGAATAACAGCTGATATCTACGCAAGAGTCGCTTCGGTCGATTAACCCAATTTTATTTTTAGGAAATAATTTTTGAAGTAAAAAAATAACCCGCTTAATAAGTTTGGGGTATTTTTTGTCACAAGTTATTCGCAATTTGACTGCTCGGCCATTAGGATTGGATAGATTGCCGTCGCCTAAGGCTAGACCAATCAAATAAGCCATTTTTTCTTTTTGCGAGTAGCTTTTCAAGGTGCCGGAGGTGGGACTTGAACCCAAAAACCTTGCGGCACACGATTTTGAGTCGTGCATGGTTACCAATTTCATCACTCCGGCTTTATTCTATTTTTAATCGACCAAAGTAATTTTAGCAAGACGTATGTGCTACGTTTACCAATTTTTACCCCGTAGTCAGCTCGGCTGTACTATTGGGGTCATCACTCCGGCTTTTTCTTTAAATTTCAACACACTCCTACTAACATGGCTATTTTAATCGAATTTTACGGAAAAAGCAATCATGCTATAATCTCCTCATATGAACGAAGATTACAATCAATCAATCTTTATGATTGAGGTGGACAGGATTAAACCAAACCCTTTCCAGCCCCGTCAAGAATTTAATGAGGATCGTTTACGCGACTTGTCCGACTCCATCCGTCAATATGGCGTTTTACAGCCTCTGGTGGTCACTAGAAAGGAGGTGGAGCGTGAAGATGGCCTCTTTACTGAATATGAATTGATCGCGGGAGAACGCCGTTTAAGAGCTTCCAAGATTGCTGGTCTGACTCTGGTTCCAGCGATTATTCGCTCTGGTGAACATGCTGATAAAATGAAGTTGGAAATGGCGATTGTGGAAAACCTCCAACGCGAAGATCTCAATGCTGTTGATCGAGCTCAATCTTTCGGTCGCCTGGCTCGAGAGTTTAATCTCAAACATGGTGAGATTGCCAAGCGAGTGGGTAAGAGTCGTGAATACGTTGCCAACACTATTCGTATCCTCAATCTGCCCCAAGAAATTCTTGATGCCTTGGTCGCTGGTAAAATTAACGAAGGTCACACCCGACCGATTCTAATGTTGATCGATCGTCCGGCCGAACAAGCCTCTCTGTTCCAAGAAATCATGCTCAAACGTCTGACTGTCCGCGAGGCGGAAAGTTTGGCTCGGCGAGTCGCCTTTGAAAGAGTGCGTAATCGTGAGAATCTCCTGTCGCCAGAAGTGGCCGAAATGGAAGCTAAATTGACTGAGAGATTGGGGACGCGGGTGCGAGTGGAAAAAAGATCTGGCGCCCAAAGTGGACGAGTGATGATCGATTTCTTTACTCCCGAAGATTTAACCAAAATTCTTTCTACTATTGATGATGGTAGCACCACCATTGGTAGCCAAATTAAAATTACTGGGGAAATGACACCGGAGATGGCCGAGATTGCTAATGGTGAGAGTCTAGGTATTGTGGCCGAAGAAGAAAAAATTGACGCGCCAGAAAAAGCTGAAGAGATTGATACTGATCCGGAAGATATGTACCTGATTCGGAATTTTAGCTTATAAAAAAATAACCGCCTTCAGAAATGAAGGCGGTTATTTTCTTTCTCCCTGTAGATATCTTTTAATGTGGGTGCGGGCGGCGCTGGTTTTGACAAATTCCAGCCATTTAACATTTGGCCGACCGGATTTTTTAGTTTCAATTTCTACTAAGTCACGATTTTTTAGAGAGTGGCTAAGAGGAGAAAATTTACCATTGATTCTCGCTCCGACCGCCTTGTCGCCAATATCCGAGTGAATATTGTAGGCAAAATCTAAAGCCGTGGCGCCGAGCGGTAGCTCCACCACTTCACCCTTGGGAGTAAAAACGAAGATTCGGCTTTGGAAAAAATCGGTTTTTAAAGTCTGGAGAAATTCATCATGGTGAGCAACATTTTTTTGCCATTCAATCAATTCCTGAATCCACTCAATGTTTTTAGTCATCTTGCCGCCAATTTTCGGTTTACCCGATTCATCGTAGGCGATATGAGAAGCGACACCGTATTCGGCCTCTTGGTGCATAGCGCTGGTGCGAATCTGAATTTCCACCATACTGCCATCGCCAGTAAAAACGGCGGTGTGAATACTTTGATAGCCGTTGGGTTTAGGGTTGGCGATGTAATCTTTGAGACGATTAGGAACGGGCCGATAGAGATTATGAATGATGCCGAGAGTTTGGTAACAATCAGAAACGTTTTCGACAATCACGCGCAAAGCTGAGAGATCGTAAATCTGCTCGATGTTCATATCTTTGCGCTGGAGTTTTTCGTACAGACTGTAGAGATATTTAATGCGATAATCAATCTGAAAATTTTTCAATTTAAATTTGGCCAGTTCACGAGATAGATCGCGATAAACTTTTTCTAGTTTTTTCACCGACTCCTTGCCTTTGGTTTTTCGCAAGGCTACCACCTTGGCATATTCTTTCGGATAGGCATAGGGAAAGCTGGCATCTTCCAGCGCGCCTTTGATTCGCCACATGCCGAGCCGACTGGCTAGTGGAGCGTAGATATCGAGGGTCTCGATGGCGATGCGTCGTTGTTTTTCTTTTGGCACGTGTTGGAGAGTGCGGACATTGTGCAGGCGATCAGCCAGACGAATCATAATGACGCGAATATCTTCGGCCGAAGCGACGAAAAATTTACGCAAACTTTCGGCATGTCTTTCGACGCCCTGATATTTAAGTTTGCCGAGTTTGGTGACACCATCGACGAGAAAGGCGACAGTTGGTCCGAACTTTTTTTCCAGATCACTTTTTTGAGTGGGGCAGTCCTCAATCGTATCGTGGAGTAGCCCAGCTACGATCGAATCCGTGTCGGCTCCCATTTCAGCTAAATTTTTAGCCACTTCAAAAGGGTGGATGATATAGGGCTCACCGGAAAATCTTTTTTGACCTCGATGAGCTTCCTCGGCAAAAGCGAGGGCCTCGGTGATAATCTTTTCATCAGCCGCTTTGGGCTGGGCCATCAAATCAATTATTTCTCGAACATTGAGCATCTTTCTATCCTAGCAGAAATTCACTCAATTTTCACAATTTATGTCAGTATGCTCAAGCGGGCGAAAATTATAAAAGAGGTTACTTTTTCTTTTCTAACTTTTCTAATTTGTGCGGGTTGTGGTTAGGGCAGAGTTTGTTACTACAGCGTTCCGGAATTGTCTTGGTTCCTAGCATCATTAGGGATTGGCATAGTGGACAGATATTGCCAGTCGGTTTGGTTTTGATGATATTTTTACAATCGGGATAATTGGAACAACCATAAAAAATACCAAAGCGTCCGCGTTTTTCTACCATCGTTCCAACTTTACACAAATTGCAAGTCACGCCAGTATCGCCAGGACCGCCGGCACCATTGGCGCTGTCATCTTTTTTGATAAATTTACATTTAGGATAACGGTTGCAAGTAATGAAGCGACCATAACGACCATCGCGTTCGATTAGTTTGCCGTCTTTACATTTAGGGCAAGCTTCGCCAGTTTCTTTTGGTCCTTCGAGAACTTCGCCCTCGATGGTGCGAGCACCGGCACAGTCTGGAAATTTGTCACAGCTGTAGAATTTGCCATTTTTGGCTAGCTTAATCACCATATCACTGCCACAGAGCGGGCATTTCATATCTTTTGGAGCGGGGCCGAGGTTGGTAATTTTAGCAATTTTTTTCTTACTGGCGATTGATTTAGTAAAAGGGGTATAAAACTCTTTTAGGGTTTTAACATAGTCACGCTGACCGAGAGCGATTTCATCGAGTTCGTCTTCCATTTCAGCTGTGAAGGTATCGCTCACATAGACACTAAAATGTTCACTCAAAAAATCACTGACCAATTCACCGGTATCGGTCGGTTTGAGTGAGCGGTCAATTTTTTCAACATAACCACGATCGAGAATAGTTTTGATAATCGAAGCATAAGTACTCGGTCGGCCAATACCGCGTTTTTCCAATTCTTTAACCAGGCCAGCTTCAGAATAACGATTGGGTGGAGTTGTTTCCTTGCCAGTCGAAGTCATTTCCTTGAGAACTAGAGGGTCGTTGGCTTCGACAGCGGGTAACTCAACATCTTCACCGCGCGCTTCGGGGTCGGCTTTGAGCCAACCGTCGAAAACCACCTGCTGGCCGTTGGCCGTAAATTCTGGGACTTTTTTATCGGAAGCGACGGCGACGATTTTGGTTTTCAATAATTGGGCGTCAGCCATTTGGCTAGCGATGGCTCTCTGCCAAATCAGTTTGTAGAGTTTTTGTTCTTGGGCGCCACTACCAGCTGACAGGACGCTGGCGTGAGTCGGGCGTACAGCTTCATGCGCTTCTTGGGCGTTCTTACTTTTAGCGGTAAAAACTTGGGGCTTGGAATATTTGGCGCTGTATTGTTTAGTCACTATCTCGGCAATTTCTGTTTGGGCTTGCTTGCTTAGGTTGGTGCTGTCGGTACGCATGTAGGTGATATGACCCGCTTCATAAAGTTTCTGAGCTAGGCGCATAGTCACTGATGGTGAATAACCGAGGCGAGAAGAAGCCGCTTGTTGGAGAGTAGAAGTGGTAAAGGGGGCTTTGGCTCGGCGAATAGCATCGCTAGCTTCGACACTGCCGACTTGCCAATTAGCTTTTTGACCAGCAGATACAATTTGCTCGGCTTCTTTTTCGGTTTTTGGTTCGACAGAACAAGTAAAATTAATTTCTTTTTTATTTTTGGTAGATAGCAGAGCTTCGATCACCCAATATTTTTCCGGCACAAAGGCGCGAATTTCTTTTTCGCGTTCGACGAGTAGGCGTAGAGCTGGTGATTGGACTCGGCCGGCTGATAAACCATAGCGAACCTTTTGCCAAATGAGAGCCGAAAGACCATAACCAAAAAGACGATCGAGAACCCGACGAGCTTCCTGGGCACTACGCAGATTTTCATCAATCAGACGGGGATGTTTAATGGCTTCTTGGACGGCCTCTTTGGTAATCTCATGAAAAACAATGCGCTTAGGTTTTTTTAAGTGCATGGCTTCTTTGATATGCCAAGCGATCGCTTCCCCTTCGCGGTCGGGGTCAGTCGCGAGCACTACCTCGGTGGCTTTTTTGGCCAAGGCTTTGAGATCAGACACTACTTTTTCTTTGCCGGGAGAAATCACATAGCGGGGGATAAAACCACCTTCGATATCGATAGCGTCTTTACTAGATTTTGGTAAATCACGAATATGACCGACCGAAGCACGGACGGTGTATTCATGGTCAAGATATTTTTCGATAGTCTTGGCTTTGGCGGGGGATTCAACGATTAGTAACTTCATCCTATTAGAGATAGGACGCGGACGATGGCCCGTTACCTATTTTAATTAATATGGCTGTTAAAAATGATTTAGTCATGTTGGCTTGTACTTTTGTGGCGTCCGCCATCTCTAACGGGATTCATTTTTTTATAGTTAGAGGACTGTTTTGACATTAAAGCAAAAAAATGGGCGAGTGACAATTTTCTTATAAAATAAAGGTCCAGCGAATTGTTTCAAAACGCGCTGGACCTGGATTGTCGGGCAGGGAAGTAATATCTCTACTTACCGCCAATGGCGAACAGAAACTGAAGGCTTCCGTTACACTTTGACTCAATATTCTTGAGCTTGGAGGCGACCCTACCCACCTGTGAAGGAGGTTGGCTGTGTGCCCGCGCACACCTAAATTCCGTTCTCAATTAGGACACTCTGTAATAGAGTAACCACATGAAAAAAGCCAAGGATTTGTCTTCGGCCGAACGGTTGGAGATTAAGATTTTGCTCGACAAAGGATATTCAAAA
>JBAYKU010000023.1:0-5247 GCA_041664425.1 Minisyncoccota bacterium
GTTTTGAATATCCTTTGTCGAGCAAAATCTTAATCTCCAACCGTTCGGCCGAAGACAAATCCTTGGCTTTTTTCATGTGGTTACTCTATTACAGAGTGTCCTAATTGAGAACGGAATTTAGGACTTAGGCAGAAAATGTTTTTCTGCTTTCGATGATGGACATTCACAGGAGGACAATGCGATGAAGAAGTTCCTAGCCATACCGTTTGTTGTTGTTTTGCTATTTTTGCTCTCTTCCCCAGTCACGGCAGATCAATACTTCGCTGTCGATTTGGGAACACTGGGCGGTGCTACGAGCAGCGCCTACGCCGTAAACTCGGCCGGACAAATAGTCGGCTATGCCGACGTCGGCAACAATATACCCGTGCCATTTTTGTATCAGTACGGAATAATGACCGCCCTAGGCAACGCCGAGGGATCGGCCAACGATATCAACGACCTCGGTCAGGTCGTGGGTGTCAGCAACGGATCGGCCTTCCTCTACCAAGGAGGAATGCTAAATAACATCGGCCCGGCCACTGCCGCCAGCGAAGCCACCGGTATCAATTACTGGGGCGATATAGTCGGGGTCGTAGGTATCGACGCCGCTCGCTTCGGAGGTGGAAGTTGGTCCAGCTTAGGAGCCGGATCATTCAGTGTGGCGACCGCCATCAACGACTTGGGCCAGATATCCGGCTACTCCGAATATGTTGGCTCGTTTGTAATTGACGGCGGGTTAGACTACTTCAATACTGGTTATGCTGAGGATATCAGCAACACCGGTCAAGTGGTAGGCTCAAACGGTCATGGTTTCTCGTATTCGTACGATGGAACCATAATCAATCTCGGTTCACCGGGACCTGATTGGTCAGAAGCCTATGGCAACAACAATCTCGGTCAGATTGTCGGCACCTTTGCCACCGAAAGCGGTGAAGAACATGCGGCTCTCTGGCAAGGAAATCAAGCCCTTGATCTAAACGACCTACTGATTGACATCTGCCAAGGTTGGGTCCTGGAAAGGGCCTACGATATTAACGACTTCGGCACCATCGTCGGCATCGGGATGAACCCCGCCGGACAACAGCACGCTTTTGCGCTGTACCCGACGAGTTCACCCCCCGTCCCCGAGCCTTCATCTCTTCTCTTACTTGGTCTTGGCCTGCCATTCCTGGCTCGCAAGATAAACAAGATGTAGGTCTTCCCCCTACCCTCCACAAAACAGCCCCGAACTTGTCGTAAGACGAGCGCGGGGCTAAAGTTTTGCAATTTTTTTAATTAAGGAAGGTTAGAGCCTTACCAGCTTGACCAGCTCGACCGGTTCGGCCGATGCGATGAACATAATCTTCATAGGAATCAGGCATATCATAATTGATGACATGACTAACAGCTGGGATATCCAGTCCGCGAGCGGCCACATCAGTAGCCACCAGCACGCTAGCTTTATCACTCTTGAAAGATTGCAGGGCGCGTTGACGCTTGCTCTGATTTTTATCACCATGAATTGATTCGGTTTTGAAACCACGGGCCAACAGAGTTTGAGACAATTTCTCCACCCCATGTTTAGTTCGGCCGAAGATCAATACTTTATTGAATTCTGGCTGGGACAATAATTGATGCAGGACTTCAATTTTTTCTTGACCGCGTTCCACTCGGATAACGTCCTGATCAACATTTTTAGCGGTATCGCCGGTTTTAACCGAAACACTAATCGGTTCTTTCAAAAATTCTTTGATTAGATTATTGATTTCACTAGTAGTCGTCGCTGAGAAAAACAAAGTCTGACGCTCTGGGGCCATCCGTGACATGATAAAACGCATATCGGCGATGAAGCCCATGTCGAGCATCCGATCAGCTTCGTCTAAGACGATCGTGCCAAAACGAGCCGGATTGATGGCTCCCCTTTCGATCAGGTCTTTCAACCGACCTGGCGTACCAATAACAAAGTTATGACTACGACGCAGGTTGCTGATTTGTTGACCGATAAAAGCCCCACCGACGCAACAGACAGAAAACATCCGTAAGTTGCCTCGGAATTGAATAAATTCTTCGTTGATTTGTTGCGCCAGTTCACGCGTTGGCACAATCACTAAAATATTTTCATTAGGATTGTTGAGTACTTTGTGCAAAAGAGGCAAAAGGAAAGCGGCGGTTTTACCCGTGCCAGTATTGGCAATACCCACTACATCCGCTCCGTTTAAAATATGAGGAATGGTTTGGTCTTGGATCGGAGTAGGATTAACATAACCGCGAGCGGAGATGTTGGTCTTGATTCGATTATCCAAATTAAAATCAGCGAAAGCATTTTTTGATTGATAAGGTTTAGCTTCGGCGATTGGTTCAGCCTTACAAATAAAACGGGAAGGGTCGATATATTTACCCTTGAATCCGCCAGTACTTTTTTTAGCTGAAAATTTGCTTCGACTAAAAGCCGGCTTACCAAAGCGGCTACGACTGCTCCAAGCTACAGTCTTGGAACTCTTTTTATTACCTTTAAACATTTTTTTATTAACGCAAAAAACCTCTTCTGCGCCTTCTAGTCTTTAAATGAGTGTAAGGACGACTAGTTCTCTGAGTTTCCAGTATAGACTGCCAGAATGAGGCTTTTTATAGGTTTTTGAGCTAATTGAGATAGGGCCCAAAGCGAAACTTCTGAGATATAACTTACCCTATTAGTATATTACAATTTAGATATAATGTCAACCCTGAACGAAGCGATGGAGCAGTCGTCGTATGACGGCAACCCGGTAGTAGATTTTGGCATAGCCAGCTTTGAGGCTGGCACTCTGCGAGCAATGCCAAAATTCACTACCGGGTCAATACCCGCCCAGAGATTTGGACCTGTTTTTTAGGCTTTTTTTACCTCCTGATGATAGCGATATTCATGCCAGGTCAGAGCAATAAAACAGATATCAAAAATAGTTACTGCCATGAGCACCGGCGAGTGGTGAACACTGATTCGGTAGAGCTGATAGAGCACAAAAGTCGACATCGCCCCGATAGCCACGAGATAGGCCCAGTGTCGGTCACGATAAAGTTGTATAGCTAAAAAGATATTTAAAATACCATGAAGTAGAATATAGAGAGCCACAAAAGTTTTGGTGCCACTCGAGAAATGATTGGCGGAGTGAGAAAAAAAATTGATGATTTTATCGTGCGGATCTTCCAGTAGTTCATTATGCATCACCGACAAAAACCAACGGCTGAGAGTTTCCCGACTTAGAAACAAAAACAACAAACCGCCGGCGGTTTCCCACAGACCATTAAGGCCCTTGATTAAAACTCCGAGTTCAAATAACTCGTGCCAATATTTTTGGATTCTTTCTCTGGTCATTTGTTGGTATATTTTAACACCTAAAGATCTAACGACAATATTTTTATTATTTTCCCAAATCTAAAGTCTCATCAATTCTAATCTTGGCCACAAATTCCGGTACGTGGCTGACCAGGACCATCGCCCCTTCGTATTTATTGAGCGCTTCAGCAATGATGGGAAGATGGCGGAAGTTAATATGGTTAGTTGGTTCGTCGAGAATCAACAGCCCTGGTTTTTGTAAAACCAAACGAGCAAAAGCCACTAGTCCTTTTTGACCTTCGGATAAATTACCAATTTTGGAATGAATTAGATCGCTACCGATCAAAAAATTAGCGGCAGTCGATCGTAATCTTTCTTCGATTTGCTCAGTCATCACCGCGGCCAAGGACTGATGAACAGTATCTTCAAAATTAAGCGTCGAAAAATCTTGACGATAATATCCCACTTTTATTCCTTCGGCGATAGTTGAACCCTCCGCCTGACCGGCGGCAATCGCTTCGAGTAAAGTACTTTTGCCAATACCATTAGGACCAGACAAAAGGAGGTGTTGATTTTTCTTTAACGAAATCTTGGTTTTTTTCGTAGTTGGTTTGTGGTCTTTGATGACCGAGTAAGACGAGATGTGCAAAATCTCACCCGACAAATCAGTTTGGACTGGAATCGTGAAGTGCTTGATAGTTTTATCTTCGCGCCGGATATCAGCTTTATCCTCCTCCATCTCATCAGCTAGATCACGCATCCGTTTGGCGAGAATGCGCATCTTGCCACCCTTGTTGGCAAAAAAGTTGGCTTTATCTTTTTTTTCTTGGATGGTTTTCGACAGCTGAGCATTGCGCATATTATCCTTTTCCATCTTGGCAGTAATTTGGGCTACCACATCAAAATAGTTACCAGCATATTGTTCTACTCGGCGAGTAAAAACATCGAGGTATAAAATGCCATCAGTGAAGGAGTTGAGAAAATCCGCATCATGAGAAATAACGATGCAAGTTTTTTTGTATTCTTTGAGAAAAGTCGTCAGGTGGGCAATCCCCGCTTTGTCGAGATTGTTGGTCGGCTCGTCGAGTAGTAAGAGATCGGGATCTTGGATCAAAGCGGAAGCGAGCAGGAGGCGCGCTTGTTGCCCACCAGAAAAAGACTTCACGATTCGATCGTGAGGAGCGTTAAGGTTGACGGTTTCTAAGACGGCATCAATCCTCGGATCAATGTCGTAAACCTTTTTGGCAAAACATTTTTGGAAAAATTCTCGCACCGTCAGGTCGAGTTGATCACGGGGAATGACTTGGCGCGCCGTCGCTACAGTGATTTTATCTGAGACATTGATTTGACCATCTTCTGGTTTGAGAGCGCCAGTTAAGAGATGAAAGATTGTACTTTTGCCAGCGCCATTCTGGCCCATCAAGGTAATCTTCGTTCCCCGACGCACCGAAAAATCCGCTTCCGCCAGAATCGGGTGGTTGGGACCGTAGCCAAAGGTCACTTCGTCAAATTTAATGATGGTTTCATTGATAGCCATTTGTTTGAAAACAAAAACGCCCGCCAGTGGGCGTCTGCTCATATTTCACCACTATAACACAACTTTTATAAAATGGGTAGGGATAAATTTGAAAAAAGCGGGCGGGAGTATGAGTCCCGCCCGCGTTGGGTAGAGCACGAGATCAGGCGATGGTTGTCGATTTGCGGGCGATATTCTGGAAGATGTTGATGAAATTCACCAACAACCAACCAAAACTGTCGATGTAGTGTAGCGTTTCGTCAAAACTAACGGCCAACATTGGCCGGCGACGACCGATACATTTCACGTGCTTCATGACATTCACCTCCTTTCAAGGGCCTAAATTCCGTTCTCAATTAGGACACTCTGTAATAGAGTAACCACATGAAAAAAGCCAAGGATTTGTCTTCGGCCGAACGGTTGGAGATTAAGATTTTGCTCGACAAAGGATATTCAAAAC
>JBAYKU010000024.1:0-3714 GCA_041664425.1 Minisyncoccota bacterium
GCTTGATCAACAACAAACCAAGAAAGATTTTAGGTTATCGCTCCGCCTTGGAGGTGGCGGAGAAGGCTGGTATATTAACAGGATTAAAAGTGGGAGTGTCCTAATTCTGGGATGAATTTAGGACAACAGCCATTTCTGAGTATACAACATTTTATTTTTTTAGCAAGAGGGGAGTGATTTCACCAGCGTTGTCTTTGATTAGATTTTTAAGAGTGAGAAGCATGAGAGCGGTACTAGTCTCGGCTGGTGAGTAGTCGCTCTGTTCAATCAATTGATCACGATCAGTCAGACCGTTTTGGATTAAAGTTAAAATTTTATTTTCGGCTGGGGTTAGTTCAAGCTCGGAAAAAAGTGATGGCGTCTCCCCTGTTTTTTCATTTTCTAAACCGAGGGCTTCGATTAGGTCATCGCTGTTAGTGATCGGAGTGGCGCCTTGTTTGATTAGCCAATTGGGCCCGATGGAATTAGGCCAGTGGATACTGCCGGGCACGGCTAAAACATCACGATTGTAATCTAGAGCCAATCGGGCCGTGATCAAGGTGCCTGATTTTTTGTTGGCCTCTATGATAAGAGTAGCCTTAGCCAGTCCGGCCATCAAACGATTGCGACGCGGGAAAGAATAAGGGGTGGCTCTAAATTTTGGTTCGTATTCAGAAATGAGAGCGCCACCGCTTTTGATGATTTCCTCGGCTAGTCGGCGATTGCTGGCTGGGTAGAGAACTGAGTGATCGAGACCAGAACCGGGAAAGGCTAGAGTGGTGAGGTGGGCAGCGAGAGCTGATTGGTGAGCGACAGTATCGATACCGAGCGCTAAACCAGAAACGATAACTATCGGCTGACCAGCTAGTCCTTTAATCAATTCACTACAAACTTCTCGTCCGTAGGTGCTCAGTCGACGAGAACCGACCACTGTTAGTAGTATCTTGTCGGATACCGGCAACTCGCCTTCTATATATAGGGCGACTGGTGGTTCAGGGATTTCGAGCAAGGGAGCTAGGATGGGTGGAAAATTTTTTAGAAGAATTTTTTTCATACTACGGACGCTAATAGCCTTTAATTACGCAATATTGTATCATTTTTATTTTAGTGATACGATTAAAATACTATGCTAGACATCAAATTTATTCGTGAAAACAAGGATTTGGTCGCTGAAGCGGCTCGTAAGAAGGGTATTATTTTGCATTTGGAAGAATTGCTAAAGATTGACGAGCAACGACTCAAAGTTTTGAATGAAGTTGAACAAATGCGTGCCCGCCAGAACCAGGTGTCTGAAGAGATTGCCAAATCTGGTATTGGTCGCGATTCTTTGATTTTGGAAATGAAAATTCTCAAAGACAAGATGCAGATCAAGGAAGAAGAATTGAAAGATTTAATTAAAAAGTGGCAAGCCTTGATGGTCCAAGTCCCAAACGTGCCTGATGCTTCTGTACCAGAAGGTAAAGATGATAGTGAAAATATGGAAGTCAAAGTTTGGGGTGACCGACCCAAATTTGATTTTATTCCTAAGGGCCATATTGAGTTGATGCAAAGTTTGCATATGCTTGACCTCGAACGTGGGGCCAAGGTTTCCGGTTTTCGTGGTTATTTTTTGAAAAATGAAGCCGTGATGTTGTCTTTTGCCCTTTGGCAATATTCTCTTGATTTACTAGCTAAAGAAGGTTTTAAACCAATGCTGGCTCCTTCGCTCGTTCGTCCTGATCCATTTTTTGGCACTGGCTATTTACCGCAGGGTGAAGAAGACCTCTACAAGACTCAAGATGGCGACTTTCTGTCTGGTACCGCTGAGGTCGGCACTATGGGTTATCATATGGACGAGACTTTACCCTTTGAACATTTACCAGTGAAGTACGTTTCTTTCTCCCCTTGTTTCCGCCGTGAGGCTGGTAGCCATGGTAAAGATACTCGCGGGATTATTCGTCTCCATGAATTCTATAAAGTAGAGCAGGTGATTATTTGTGAAGCCAATCATGAAGAGAGCGTTCGTTGGCATGAGATTCTCTTGGCCAATGCCGAGAAGATTATGCAGGGCCTAAAAATTCCTTATCATGTGGTGATTAATTGTACTGGTGATCTCGGTCAGGGCCAGGTTAAAAAATACGATATCGAAGCTTGGGTGCCTTCAGAAAATAAATATCGCGAAACTCATTCCATTTCCTATTTCCATGATTTCCAGACTCGTCGTCTCAATCTCAAATACAAAGATCAGGATGGCAAGACTCGTTTGACTCACTCGCTCAATGGCACCGCTCTGGCTTCGCCTCGTATCCTCGTGCCCTTGATTGAAAATTATCAACAAGCCGACGGCACGATTATTGTGCCGGAAGTCCTACGACCATATCTGGGTGGCCGAGAAGTGATCCGTTAAAGCCTAAAAAGTAACCGCGCCTGACATCAGATGATGTCAGGCGCGGTTTAGGTTATAATTCACCCTATAGAATAATTTGCTTTGCAAATTAGCTTTGCTATTCCATGGGGTGAACCCTATCTAAGTAAGATTTTAAATTTACAGATAATAATTAGTCGTATCCACCTATCGGAAAAATACTATAGGATCTATAATGTCTGTAAACATAATTTAAAATCTAGATTTGATTACATAAACTATTTATAATTTTAGGTTTCAAAATGATCGTATGTGCAGTTTATTATTAAAAAAACGTAAGGTCAAATCTTACTTAATAGGGTAAATGGCTACTAATAAGCGAGAAATTATTAGAGAGGGAAGACAAAAACAACGTCGGCGTTTTAGTCGAGTGGCAATTATTTGGTTGGTCTTGTTTTTGATTTTAGTAGTAGAAATTATTTTACTTTTGCGGGCACCAAAATTTCTTATCAATAAAGTCGAAGTAGAGGGCGCTTCACCTTACGAACAGGTCAAAATTAAAGAGGCTGTGGTCTTGGCTTTAAACGAAAAGTGTCCCTGCCTAATTCCTAAGGCTAACATCTTTCTTTTTTCTAAAGATGATTTAAATAAGGCAGTGGCTGAGGCTTCTTCACGAGTTAATGACATTTCTTTTAATCGCAATGGTCAGATTTTAAAGGTGGTGGTCTCGGAGAGAAGACCGCTGGCTCTATGGTGTCAAGGGGTGCGGTCAGATAAAAGTTGTTTTTTCCTGGATAAAATGGGTGGCATTATTTCTTCGGCCCCCGTCTTTTCTGATCATGTGATGATAGAATTTTTTTCTGCTTCAGCGACTGCTAAAATCCAAGATCGGCCACTGACTGATCTCGACCCCGTTTCCTTCATCGCTTTGACCGATAAGTTGTCTTCGCTGGTCAATAGCCAGTTAAAAAATCAATCAAAAATTGATTTTATTGAACCACTTGGTAGGGGGGATTTTGCCTTGCATTTTATCTCTTCTCGGTCGAACAACTGGTTTTTATTGCTTAATAAAAAATTGTCAGCCGAAACCATTCTGGGGAACCTCCAAGCGACTCTAGATTCAACCGCTTTTAAAGTGGATGCTAAAAATTCTGGTAGTTTGTTATACATAGATACTCGTTTTGATAAAAAAGTTTTTTATAAATTTCAGTAAATTGCAAAGACTTGAAGTTTTCCCTCGATTTTCTGTTTTATTTTTAATATACTTGACCCTATCTAAGTAAGATTTTAAATTTTTTGCTATAATATGTTCTATACCTATGTCCTTCAGTCTTCAAAGGATAAAAAGTTATATGTTGGTTTTACAAAAAATTTAAAATCTAGATTTGACC
>JBAYKU010000025.1:0-2952 GCA_041664425.1 Minisyncoccota bacterium
ATCAAAACACCCATCTCATCGACCTTGCGATCGACTTTAACGTCCTGCGGGTTGTCAACCAAAGCCTTGACTACGTATTCCAGAAAATTCTGGTCCATTTGCACTTCAGACATGGTAATGACATACAAGTTGCTAATATACAGTCGACCCTAACTAAGGATATATTAGCCAAAAAGGGATAGGCTGTCAAAGGATAGAAATCGCCGATTTACGCAGATAAAACGCTGATTGTCGCGGACAAAAATTTGAGAATTTTAAGTTTTTAAGGTAGCATTAAAAAACGTTAGCCAGCATAGCTCAGTTGGTAGAGCAACGCTTTTGTAAAGCGAAGGTCGGGGGTCCGAATCCTCCTGCTGGCTCAAAAATGTCCGCATTTGAACCGGAGTGAGACTATAAACTTTTTAGACACTCGCGTAGCTGTTGCCAGCATGGTTCCCGCCCTCAAGTATTTTTGTTGTAGCAACAACAAGGGCGGGATGGCAACGCGGAGCGCTGAACAAAAATCCCCTGCTGGGGGATTTTTGTGTTGTCTAAAAAGTTTATAGTTGAACGACTTACTTCCGCATATCAATCTCCTTCAAAAACAGCGACACCGCGCCAGCTTCACACACTTCCCCCTTACCGTTGACCACATCTACGACTTTGTTTACTTTTTTCTCAACATGAACAATATGTTTACGTCCCCAGCCTAAAGCCACTTGTGACCAAGAAATCAAAGCGTAGAGAGCTCGGCCGATAGACACTCGAATTGACTGGACTAGATTGAAAGCTAAATGGTCAAAAAACAATTGGGTCGAACGGTAAAAACCAGAACTAGTAACCTCAAATTCTTTACCGTCACGCAAAGCCAAGACCCTCAATGACAGAGAGACAAAGAGAATAATAAAACTAATAGCCGAAATCCAAATTAAAATTAAGTTAAACATAAGGTTTAGGAGAACCCTATCACCTCGGAAGAACTAGCGTGGATCAGAAGCGTCCAGACGAGCAAAACGGGAGATGATGATTCTTTCCCCAAATTTTTGAATGAAACTCTTGACGAGGGTATCGATCGTTTGACTCGGGTCTTTGACATAGTCCTGAGCTAACAACTCCTCGACGTTGGCCGGCGCGCAAGCCGCAATATGCATGGCTAGGTCATTGGCCAAATCTTTAAACTCTTGATTCTTAGCGACGAAGTCAGTCTCGGAATTTACTTCGACAATAGTGGCAATCGAGCCAGTACCATGAACATAGGAACCCATGGCCCCCGCCTTGATATCACGACTAGATTTTTTGTCAGCAATGGCCGCGCCTTTGGCTTTCAAAGCTTCCATCGCTTTGCTCATATCACCATTAGCTTCTTCTAAAGCGGTTTTGCACTGGGCAATAGAAATGCCGGTTCGTTCTCGTAATTCTTTGATTTGTTCAGTTGTAATCATAAAAGTCTAAAATGCCTAATAATTTTTAAGACAATGATATTATATCACCCCCAATACCTTTAGGGCAATTTTATTGAGCCGAAACTGGAGCAACCGGAGCGGAAGCGAGCAGGCCTTCTTTGTAGGCCAAAACGATTTGTTGTAAGAAAAAGTTAATGCTATTACCAGAAGCATCATTACCCACTAAAGGATAGCTGAGACCATCAATATTACAATCAGAGTTAGCCAAAGCGATAACTGGGACTTTCATCACGCGAGCCTCATCAACGGCAATCTGTTCTTTTTTCGGGTCAATCACAAACATGGCACCAGGAGTTTTTGGCATATTGGTAATACCACCAAATAGTCTTTCCAGATCCTCGACTTCTCGAGTAATCAAAAGTCGTTCTTTTTTAGTGTAGACAGACAATTCACCTTTCTCGCCTTTGTCTTTCCAATCAGCCAATTTGGCAATACGCTTGCGGATTTCTTTGAAGTTGGTCAGAGAGCCACCGATCCAGCGCAAGTTTACAAAAGGCATCTCGATTTGCTTAGCCAATTTTTCTACTACTTCACGAGCTTCTGGCTTAGTACCGACAAACAAAATCTGTTTGCGATCACGAGCCAAGCCACGAACAAAATCTAAAACTTTGTCGAGCTCCTCTACGGTCTTTTCAATATCAATAATAGCGCCGTGATTTTTGTAACCAAAAATAAAACTATCCACCGAAGGATGTCGGCCCTTGCGAGAGTAGCCATAATGAGCCCCAGCCCGGAACATTTCCTTGACTAGCGCCTCTTTTGCCTCTTGTTTTTTATCTTTAATATCAGTTGACATACGGTTGCCAGTCTAGCAAAAGAAGCGCCTTTTGGCAACCCTGAGCTTACAAGCGATGGAGTAGTCGTCGTATGACGGCAACCCGCACACCAATCAGGCCATCATTTTTTATCCCTTGAAGCTTTCTCGAAGTTCTTTAATCCTTTCCTCTTCGTTAAATTTTCGCTCTATTTCTGTCAAGCTATCAACGGGCAATTTATCTATATTTTTAAGAAAAAATATTGGGTTATCCCATTTAGGCCGAGTTCCTTCTTCTTGATACCAAGAAGAAACGGAGCCACCAACCATATGCTGAAAAAGCATTTTTATTACTTCTGGATTTTCTTGAAGATAATCTACGTTTGCTCCAGCTATATAAGCTTCATATTCCCTTAACTCAATCGGCATAGACTGAGACTCTTTTTGCTGAATGGCATGAATTACCTCATGTTCCAACTCTCCCAAACTACCAGTATAACTATCCAAAGTCTGCTTTTTTATGTCTATACCAATATTATTTCTTTCTTCAAAAAAAGCCGCCGAAGCGATAGAGTCATCATAAAAATATTGACCACAGGCAGATTTAGCAGTAATAGTAGTTTTTAAATTGGCACCTAAATTCATCCCAGAATTAGGACACTCCCACTTTTAATCCTGTTAATATACCAGCCTTCTCCGCCACCTCCAAGGCGGAGCGATAACCTAAAATCTTTCTTGGTTTGTTGTTGATCAAGC
>JBAYKU010000026.1:0-2775 GCA_041664425.1 Minisyncoccota bacterium
CTTCTCCTCTTTTTCTTCCGTTTTCTGCTTACTAACCTTTACTTTAGCCGTTCGAATGACCCGGTCGATTAAATAATACCCTTTTTGCAATTCTTCGACGACCGTATGTTCCGGCATATTTTTATCTTCAACCTGCATCAAAGCCTCATGGCAATTCGGATCGAAGATCTTGCCTAAGGCATCCATCGGCTTAATTCCATGTTTTTTCAACAACTCATACAAATGCGCCAATACCATCTCAATGCCTTTTAAAAACGCCGGCATATCCTGATGCTTTGATTCTGCCAGGTCTACCGCCCGTTCAAGGTCATCAAGGGTATTTAACAACTCGGCGATGATGCCTTCATTGGCGAATTTAATGAACTCTTGTTTTACTCGCTCCAGGCGCTTACGGACATTGTCAAAATCCGCCTGCACCCTGGCCATCTTATCCCAGGCCTCCTGTCCTTTAGCGGCATCCTCTTTAAGCAAAGAATACTCTGCTTCGGGAATAGTGACGGATTTTTCTTTTCCGGCATCATTGCCTTCTTTCGGCTTTTCAGGCGCCTTATCGGCTTCTTTGTGACTATGCTTGTTATTATCCATATCTTTCTTTTTAAAAATCATCTAAAACATCGGTTAAAACTCCCGCGATATATTCCAGCGCGGGAATTATGTGGTTATATTCCATCCGTTTGGGCCCGAGGACCGCCAGCCTTCCCACCGGCTTCCTGCGCACCTGGTAGGTCGCGACAACTAACGAACAACCGTCGATTTCCTCGCACCCGAGCTCTTCTCCTATATATATCTTGACTTTATCGCTGAAACTCTGGTTGATGATATTCAGCAACCGCTGTTTATCCTCAATGATCTTGATCAAGAAGCGTATCCGCTCGAGGTTCTGGAATTCCGGCTGGCTTAAAACATAGCTTATTCCCTTATAGAAGAGCTTATCCTGCCATTCAAGGAACGATACGATACCGGCATGATGCGTGATTACGGATATCACTTCCGAGGTCTTCTCTAAAACATCCGCTAACTGCTTGACCTCTATTTTATACCCTTTGATAACGCGTTCTTTTTCCTCATCAAGCAGGTCTATCTGCGAGATCAGGAAATCCACGTAATACCGGTACCCTTTATTGGTCGGGACCCTTCCTCCCGAAGTATGCGGATGAGTCAGGTAGCCGGCTTTCTCCAATTCGCCGAAAATATTGCGAACCGTAGCCGAACTCAAGTCAAAATCACAGGCAATCTCATCAGAGGCAACGGGAATACCTACGCTGATATACCTGTTTATCGTTGCCGATAAGATCGCCCTTCTGCGTGATTCATAATCAACGACTTTTACCATTTTGCACCTCGTTTTAGCACTCTCTACCCTAGAATGCTAAACCATAATTTTAACATATTTTATTTATATGTCAACTCTTACACGCAACTATTTCTTACTCACTAACCCTTTCGGAAAATGATGCTTTTAGCCGTATCAAAATCAGCTGTTACCGCCTCTCCATCTTTAAGCGTTCCATCAAGTATTTTAAGCGAAAGAGGATTCTGGATATACTTCTGGATCGTGCGTTTCAAAGGCCTGGCGCCGAAATTGATATCAAAGCCGTTGTGCACCAGAAATTCCTTTGCCTTGGGAGTCACTTCCAAACGTATCCCCTGGTTCGCTAAACGCCTGATCACCGGTTCCAATTCGATATCGACGATCTTCCCCATTTCCTCCTTTCTTAACGGATTAAAGATGATTATCTCATCTATCCGGTTCAGGAATTCGGGACGGAAGAATTTTTTGACTTCGGCAAGAAGGCCTGACTTCATCTCCTCAAAATTCAATGCCTGTTTCTTGCCGTTGAACCCGATCAAATTATGCTGCTGGATGATCTCCGCTCCGATATTCGACGTCATAATAATGACGGTATTGCGGAAATTAACCACCCTGCCCTGGCTGTCAGTGATCTTACCTTCGTCCAATATCTGAAGCATAAGATTAAAGACTTCCGGGTGCGCCTTTTCGATCTCATCAAAAAGCACGACCGAATAAGGCCTTCTCCTTACTTTTTCCGTTAACTGGCCTCCTTCCTCATAACCGACATAGCCGGGAGGCGCTCCCACCAGCCGGGAAACGCTGAATTTCTCCATGTATTCCGACATGTCGATACGCACCATCGCTTCCTCGTCGTCAAACAAGAACCAGGCAAGCGTCTTTGCCAGCTTTGTCTTACCGACACCGGTCGGGCCCATAAAAATAAATGACCCCATAGGATGCGATTCGTCGGACAACCCCGAACGGGAGCGCCTGACGCAATGAGCGATAGACTCGATCGCCTGGTCCTGTCCGATAACCTTTGTCTTTAAACGCTCTTCCATTTTGACTAATTTCGCGGTCTCGGCTTCCTTAAGCCTGGTCAAAGGGATGCCGGTCCATTCCGCGACCACTTCAGCGATATCATCATCGCCTATCTCCTGGCGCAGCATACTGACGGTTTTCTGCGTTTCCTTAAGCTGTTCATTATGCCTCTTCAATTCATTATCCAGCGCTACCAGCCTGCCGTATTTGATCTCCGCGACCTTATCCAGGTCGCCGACCTTCTCCGCGGCGGCGGCTTCATTCTTAAGCTCTTCTGTTTTAGACTGGACGTCCTTGATCTTAAGGATGATCGCTTTTTCTTTTTCCCAATGCTGCTTCTTCACCGTGATCTCCCTATTCAGGTCCTCCAACTCTTCCTCGATCTTCTTTAAACGCGCCAGGGAAAGTTTATCTTTTTCTTTTTTTAAAGCCTGCCGTTC